>JARLHA010000005.1 GCA_031292485.1 Mucilaginibacter sp. | reverse complement strand
GGGAACTATATCAGAAAGCCAAGCAGGCAACTGTGAATGCTGATGACGAAGTTTGCAGGAAAGCCGTATGCGGGAAAACTGCACGTACGGATTGAGGAGGGGGCAGGGAAGACGTTATGTCTTCCCCGCTCTACTCTACTGGTGAAATTTCACCACGGAGGGCGCGAAGAAGACACAGAGAGGCGCAGAGTTTTTATAGCGCAAAATATAATTTTGTATAACCCTTCTTTATTTCACTTTTGAGACAGCCTCATGAATAGCGTATTAATTTTCCATCAGCATAGGTTAACTTAAGCTTTGAATATTTAAAAGACTTCCCTGAACTTAATCCAACCAAATCAACCCAATCAACCAATTCAGCCAATTCAACCAAAAAAACTACCTTTACCCCACCAATTAAACTACATGCCAACAGAACAAACTACATACGATGCCATCGTGATCGGCTCGGGTATCAGCGGTGGATGGGCCGCCAAGGAACTTTGCGAACTGGGCTTAAAAACCCTTGTACTGGAGCGCGGCAGGGATGTGGAGCATATTAAAGATTACCCCACTGCTACCATGGATCCCTGGGAGTTTAAACACCGCGGACAGATGACGCTGGAGTACCTGAAAGAAAACCCCTACATCAGCAAAGCGGCGGGTTTGGGCGAGGAATGCGCACACTTTTTTATAAAAGATAAAGATCACCCCTATATACAGGAAAAGCCATTTGAGTGGATCCGCGGTTACCAGGTGGGTGGTAAATCGCTCACCTGGGGGCGTGCCTGCCAGCGCTGGAGTGAATTTGAGTTTACCAACCCGGCCAAATATGGCTATGGTATCGAATGGCCCATCGGTTATAAGGATGTAGCGCCATGGTATTCGCATGTAGAGAAATTTATCGGCGTATGCGGCAATAAAGATGGTATCGAAGCCATGCCCGATGGCGAGTTTTTGCCGCCTTTTGATATGAATGTGGTGCAATCGCATTTGAGCCGGAGCATCAAACAAAATTACCCCGACCGCCACCTGGTACATGCACGCTGGGCGCACTTAACGCAGCCCAACCAGATCCACCTTAACCAGGGCCGCGCCAAATGCCATGCCCGCAACGAATGTATGCGTGGTTGCCCTTTCGGCGGTTATTTTAGTTCGAACAGCTCCACCCTGCCCTGGGCAAAGCGTACGGGTAACCTTACCATAAGGCCATTTTCGGTGGTGCATTCTATCATTTATGATGAGCAAAAAGGCAAAGCGAGCGGCGTAAGGGTGATTGATGCCAATACCAAAGAAGTAACTGAGTTTTCGGCGAAGATCGTTTTTGTAAATGCCTCGGCGCTCAATACCAATCTGGTGCTGCTCAACTCTACTTCAAATCGTTTCCCCAATGGTTTGGGTAATGATAACGGTTTGCTGGGTAAGTATGTAGCCTTTCAGAACTACCGGGCATCTATCACCGCTACGGTGGATGGCTTTGCCGATAGCTACTATTTCGGGCGAAATCCAACGGAGCTCATCCTGGCCAATTATACCAACCTGCACCAGCACGAAAAAGATTATTTTGGTGGGTTCACTACATTTATGGGCGCATACAGGCCTAACCATCCGGATACGGTACCAGGCAACGAGATCGGCGGCGAATACAAAGACGCTTTAACCGAGCCCGGCAACTGGCGCCTGTACATGTACATGCAGGGCGAAACGGTGCCCAAAGCAAGTAATCATGTACGTCTTAGCAAAGATCAAAAGGACCAGTGGGGCATCCCATTGCTTATTACCTCGGTGGAGTATGATGATAATGATGAGCGCATGATACAGGACTTTTTAAAGCAAAGCCGCGAAATGCTGGAGAAAGCCGGTTGCAAAAACATCGAAACCAGCGAAAATAAGCAGGCGCCGGGCCTTGATATCCACGAAATGGGCGGATGCCGGATGGGTAAAGATCCGGCAACATCTTTGTTAAATGAGCATAACCAGCTGCACCATTGTAAAAACGTATTCGTTACCGATGGCGCCTGCATGACCAGTACGGGCAATCAAAGCCCATCGATACTTTACATGGCTTTAACCGCAAGGGCTGCCAATTTTGCTGTGGATGAGATGAAGAAAGGTACGCTTTAGGTTTGTCATTAGGTCATTGGGTCATTGGGTCATTGGTGCATGGGGCTGTTGGCGGAGCTTCGACGTTGTGCTAAAAATCAACCTTAAATAAATAATTATTGAGTAAACTTGTTCCTCGTAAATCTGTTTAATATAAAACGGGCCTGATGCATTCGCAGTCCCCTAAAAGGAAGCATCGTTATTTATGAAGACAAAAGAACTCAGCCACACCATCAAGTTGTTATTAGCAGGCGATAAGGGCATATTAGCCATGGACGAAAGCACAGGTACCTGCAACAAGCGCTTTGAAGAAGCGGGCATTCCCCAAACGATTGAATACCGGCGGGCTTACCGCGAAATGATTGTTACCACACCAGGATTAGGTAAATGCATCAGCGGCGCTATTTTGTTTGATGAAACCATTCACCAGGCGACTAAAGACGGAATGTTATTTATTGATGTCCTGAAAAAAGCAGGCATAGTTGCGGGTATTAAAGTGGATGAAGGCACTACCGAACTTGCTGGTTTCCCCGGCGAAAAAATAACCCTTGGGTTAGATGGATTAAAGGAGCGCTTAGCCAAATATTACGGATTGGGGCTTCGCTTTGCCAAATGGCGTGCGGTAATTTCCATCAGCCCGGTGCTGCCAAGCAAAGGCGCAATTGAAGCTAATATGCACGCCCTTGCCCGTTATGCGGCCATGTGCCAGGAAGCCGGTATAGTGCCCATAGTGGAGCCCGAAGTACTGATGGATGGCGCACACGATTTAAAAAAATGCTTTGATGTAACTTCCAGGGTGCAGCATGTTTTGTTTGAGCAGCTGTATTCGCAAAATGTTAATTTAAAATGGGTGATCCTGAAGCCCAATATGGTATTGCCGGGTTTAAGTAACGCCAAGCCGGCAAGTATAGACAAGGTGGCCGAGGCTACGGTAAATTGTCTTTTGCAATCGGTGCCTGCAATGGTACCAGGGATTGCTTTTTTATCAGGCGGACAATCGGCGGAGCTGGCAACCGCTCATCTTAATGCCATGCATGTAAAGTTTAAGGGTAAACTGCCCTGGGCGCTCACTTTCTCCTTCGCCAGGGCCATACAACAACCTGCTCTGGAAATTTGGAAAGGCATGGATGAAAATGTAGTAGCAGCCCAAAAAATGCTTTACCATCGCGCCAGTTTGGATAACGCTGCCCGCCGGGGTGAGTATACGCCGGAGATGGAGAAGGTGTTTATTTGATCTGAATGCTCCGCAGGCTATAATGCTAGAAGATAAGCTTTACTTTGTATAACTTGAAGTTTTCGTCCTTTGTGAGCACTGTTAACTTTTCAGATATTCCCTGGGCAATAATTAGTCTATCAAAAGGGTCATTATGAAAAAGATCCAATTTATTTAGTTCCTGAATATGGTCGAATGTAATTGGTAGTATTTCGATATCATTTTCAATACAAATTTTAGTAATCTCGTTGAAATCTGATTTTAGTTGAAGTTTGTTTAACTTCATTTTGATGGCAATTTCCCATATACTGGCAATGCTAAAAAAACATTGATTTTCAACATTTTTAATTTTAGCTATCATTTTTTCAGATAAGGATTTATCGCCGTTTATAAACCAGATAAATATATGTGTATCCAATAAAATGTTCATCACATATATTCGTTGAAGTCCTCCAAAGGTTCATCAAAATCATCGGCCACCTTAAAGAAATCCTTTGAGTAACCAAAAGTGCGCTCTTTGATTTTTTTTTCGCTTTTTGATTTGTTCTTTAGAAAAGCTACAAAATCAGATACTTCCTTCTTGAGATCGGAAGGTAGTGAGGATATCTGTGTATAGAGTGAAACGTTTGACATTACGTGTAGCTTTATACAAATATAACAAAACCTGTATGCTTGTCTGAAAAATAATTTACTAAACAGATATTCTAAACTTCAACCTTGTTACAAACATTAAGGCATGGCCGGTTGTTAATAGCCTGAATGGCACCAACAGCACTTTATCCCTTAAAATTCGACCCTATTTACCAGTACCGGATTTGGGGCGGCAGAAGATTGTCTGATTTATTATCGAAACCGTTACCAACGAGTGACCCTATAGGCGAAGCTTGGATCTTAAGCGACCGTGATGATCACCCCAGTAAGGTGATCAACGGGAGGCTGCAAGGAAAAACCATCAGCCAGCTAATAGAAAAGTCGCATATCGAACTCCTCGGTCCGCTTGCTGACAAGTTTAAACGATTTCCGCTGCTGTTGAAATTTTTGGATTGCCAACAGGTGTTATCGGTACAGGTACACCCGGCTGATCGGCTTAAAAAATATATTCCCAAAAGCGAAAATGGCAAAACAGAAGCCTGGGTTGTGCTGCAAACCGGTAAGGATGCCCTTATTTATGCAGGGTTAAAACCAGGGACCACCGTAGAAAAGATGAGAACGGACCTGGATGCTCATACGGTTGGCGACGACCTGGCCAGCTTTAAACCCAATATTGGTGAAGCTGTTTTGATAGAAGCAGGCACGGTACACACCCTTAACGATGTATTGGTATTTGAAGTACAGGAAAACAGTGATGTTACCTATCGCCTGTACGATTGGGACAGGATAGACGAAAAAACCGGCAAACCACGCAACTTACAAGTAGAAGAAGCAATTGCCTGTATTGATTTTGGTAAAATTGACATAAAACCATCGCCACCCATAAAAATTGACGAAGGAATAGATAAAGCCCATGCGCTTTGCGAAAGGTTATTGAAGGATGAGCATTTTAAAGTTTGGCGGCTAACCAGCGAATTGCCTTTTATGGTAGGGAAACTGGCCACCTGCCGCATACTGGTAAACATTGAAGGCCAGGGGGAAATTGAATACAAAGATGAATTGTACCCGTTTAAAAAAGGCGAGGTAATGCTGCTCCCGGCATCGGTTGGTTCATGCCCTTTTGTGCCAAAGGGGAAAGTGGTTTTGCTGGAAGTTGCCTTACCGGAAGGTTAAGGATCGGCAGAATGAAACCGTCCGTTTGTTTGTAAACTGTTTAGGAAAAAAACGAACGAACAGTGCTTTAGCCCGAAAACTGGCTTCAAAAATTCCCGCTAATGAACCAATGAACTATTAAACCAGTGAACCAACAGTGAAGAAACTAATTGTATTTGACCTTGACGGAACGCTTGCTGAAAGCAAAGCTGCCATTGATGAGGAAATGTCGGTAAGGCTGACCGCCTTGTTGAAGGTAGCGAAAGTTGCTGTTATATCCGGCGGAGATTGGCCGCAATTTGACAAACAGGTACTCGCACATTTGCCTAAGGGAAAGATACTGCGGGGCTTGTCTATTTTACCTACCTGCGGAACAAAGTTCTATCAGTATCAATCGGGCTGGAAATTGCTTTATGCCGAGAACTTTACGGACAAACAAAAAGTAAAGATCATCACCTCGTTAAATCAAGCAGTTGACGATTCGGGCTTTAAAGCCAAAAAAACCTGGGGCGAAGCTATTGAGGACCGTGGCAGCCAGATAACTTATTCGGCGCTGGGGCAGCACGCGCCGCTGGATGAAAAGGAAAAATGGGATCCTGATTTTAAAAAGCGAGAAAAAATAAAAACGCTGCTGGATAAAATGATCCCTGAATTTGCGGTAAACCTTGGCGGCGCAACTTCTATCGATATAACCAAACATGGCATCGACAAAAAATATGGCATCCATAAGTTGCGGGACGTTTTGGACATAAAGATCAGCGAAATGCTTTTTATTGGCGATGCGATATTTCCGGGCGGTAACGATTACCCGGCAAAGCAAGCAGGGGTATTTTCAGTATGCACCAGCGGAGCAGATGAAACAAAAAAAATTATCGAAGGCATAATTGGATGCCTGGATAATGGCAAATTTAAGAAAGGCTTTTGAGCATGATTACTGTAAAAAAAGAAGGCGTATTGCTACGACAAGCTGATTTTGAATTTGAGGATGAAAGCGTGCTAAACCCGGCAGTAATAAAGCAGGGTGATACCATTTATATGTTTTACCGGGCGGTGCATAAGCGCAATTACTCCACAATAGGTTATTGTGAGTTGGATGGGCCTTTATCGGTTAAAAACCGTTGGGACAAGCCTTTTTTAACGCCTGAGTTTGACTATGAATCACATGGGATGGAAGATCCCAGGATAGTTAAAATTGACGATACCTTTTATCTTACTTATGTGGCTTTTGATGGCGACAACGCGCTTGGCGCACTGGCAACTTCAACAGACCTGAAAACTTTTACCAAACAAGGAATCATCGCACCCAAAATAGCTTATGATGATTTTGACCGTTTTACCAAAGTGCAATGCGATTTAAATGAAAAATACCTGCGCTACAACCGGGGCGCCCATATTTTAGCAGATAAGGACCTGGTTTTCTTCCCAAGGAGAATTAAGGGGAAATTAACCTTTTTGCACCGGATAAAACCTGATATTCAGCTCACCGCTGTTAATGAGCTGGCCGAACTTACCCAGGAGTTTTGGGAAAACTATTTCAAGCATTTTGACGAGCATATTTTTCTTTGCCCCAAATACCCTCACGAAGTAAGTTATGTAGGCAGCGGCTGTCCGCCAATTGAAACGGAACACGGTTGGCTGATCATTTACCATGGCGTTAAAGATGCCATAAAAGGATATGAATATTCGTGCTGTGCGGCTTTAATGGATATTGATGAACCTTTTAAAGAGATAGCCCGCCTACCTTACCCACTCTTTAAACCCGAACTGGACTATGAGTTGAAAGGAGACGTGGATGACGTTTGCTTCCCGACAGGCACTATTTTACAAGGCGACACCCTCTACATTTATTACGGCGCAGCGGATGAACTGATAGCCTGTGCATCGGTTAGTTTATCGGGGTTGATTGAGGAACTTTTGAAAAATAAGTAGATGTGCAAATGTGCGGATTTCAGATGTGCAGATGGGGAATGATCACCTTTGGATAAGTCCAAAGGTGATTATTGTCCTTACATCAAAAAATCATCTGCACATCCGCACATTTGCATATCTGCACATTAACGAATTAATCAACCGTAATAGTCCCGCTTTGCTCAATATCCCTTGATGAGGTACCCGCAAGCAGTTTATATTTACCTGGTTCAACTACCCATTTGCTGGTTTTAACGTCGTAATAGGCCAGGTCCTTTACAGGGATGTTTAATATGACAGTTGCGGTTTCGCCAACGCCTATGTTGATCTTTTTAAAGGCTTTAAGCTCTTTATCGGCACGCTCAACTACCGATCCCGTTTTGCTAACGTAAAGCTGTACGGTTTCTTTACCGGCATATTTACCGGTGTTTTTTACTTTTAAAGTAGCCGTGATATTGTCTGTTGCTTTATAGCTTTTTTTATTGGTATAAAAGCCTGAATATTTAAAGCCTGTATAGCTTAAACCATAGCCGAAGCAATAAAGCGGGTCGATTTTTTTTGTATCAAACCAGCGGTAACCTACCAGGATACCCTCTTTATAATCAACCTTTAAATTTTCACCCGGGTAGGCATTTAAAGCATGTGCCGGTGAATCTTTAAGTGTCGCAGGGAAAGTAAACGGCACTTTGCCCGATGGGTTGATTTTGCCAATTAAAACGTCGGCCAAAGCATTGCCGTTTTCAGATCCGTTGTACCAGCTCCATACAATGGTATGGTTGTTTTCTTTGATCTTGCCGATATCATAAGGTGCACCACCCACTACTACTACAATGGTATTGGGGTTGGCGGCAGTAACGGCATCTACCAAAGCCTGCTCAGCAAACGGCAGGGAAAGGTCTTTACGATCCTGGCTTTCACTTTCATAATCGCGGTTACCGCCAACAAATAATATGGCCATATCAGTGCTTTTGGCAGTGGCAACGGCTTGTGCTATCAAAGCCGGGTCTGGCTTAAATTCAGTATTATTGCCAAACTTGTAAACACCTGAATAGCCCTGTGCAAATTTAATGTCGATGGTTTTACCCAAACGGTTTTGCAAACCGGCTAAGGCAGTTACTTCATATTTAGCTTTAACGCCTGCGCCAAAACCACCTAAATGGAAGGTATGGGTAGCGTTATCGCCAATAACAGCCAGGCTTTTGATGACTGATGTATTTAAAGGCAATAAATGTTTGTCGTTTTTTAGTAGTACGATAGATTCTGCAGCGATATCATAGGCTGTTTTGCTGTGGGCTGGCGTGTTGATGCTTCCTTTTGGCAGGTTGGCGCTCATATCAGTATGATACAATACCCATAGCATACGATGTACTTTCTCATCTATAACCTTAACACTTACTTTACCGGCTTTTACCGAGTCGAGCAGTTTATCGGCAAAATAATAAGTATTGTATGGGGGATTGGAGCCCATCTCCAGGTCGAGGCCATTATTGGCAGCGGCTACGGTGCTGTGTGTGCCGCCCCAGTCGCTGATCACGATCCCTTTAAAACCCCATTCGCCTTTTAAGATCTTTTTCAGCAGGTAGTTATTTTCCGAGCAATAAACGCCGCGTAATTTGTTGTATGCCGACATAATTGTCCATGCCTTACCTTCAGTTATAGATGCCTTAAAAGCCGGCAGGTATATTTCACGCAGTGCACGTTCATCAATATCAACACTGACACGGCCGCGTTCAATCTCCTGGTTATTTACTGCATAATGTTTTACACAGGCAGCTACATGCTGGCTTTGTATGCCCTGTACTGATTGTACCGCCAAACGGCTGTTCAAAAATGGGTCTTCGGAGTAATATTCGTAAGTACGCCCGCAAAGCGGTGTGCGGCAGATGTTAAAGGCAGGGGCAAGCATTACGTTTTTACCACGTACGCGTGCTTCTTCGGCCATATCATGCCCGTAACGATAAGCAAGATCCGGGTTCCAGGTAGCGGCCAGGGCCGATCCATTGGGGAAAAATGTAGCGGAATCGGTAGTTAAATTAGCCGATCCCCATCCTTCCAAAACATCTTCGCGAACGCCTAAAGGGCCGTCATCGGTCATGATGTGCGGAATTCCCAAACGCTTGATACCTCCGGCAGAAAAGATACCGTTGGCATGCAAAAGGGAGATCTTTTCTTCGAGCGTTAATTTTTTGATAATCGAGTTGATCTTATCCTCAGTTATTTTATCTGTTTTTGATTGGGCGTGGGCATAATTAAAAACAGCCAGCATTAAAATGCCGAACATTAAATACCCGGAAAATTTATTTTTCATGATCGTAACAGCGTTGATTTATAAGTAAAACTGGTTTATACAGGTTGGTGTAATTTTAACACAAAGTAAGGCTAAAATATCAAATTGTAAAATAAAATTGAGCTATTAAAAACTATCGTTTAAATAGTATCGGTATTGGTTTAAATAGTATAAGTTTTTAGTGGTTATTGGCAAATTGCTACAATAAAAAACGAACCGGATACACCCGGAAATAATTATGATTTCGAAAACCCGCCTCCAGGTGCGCCACTATTTGTTGTTTCAAAAATGCTGAACGGGTTAAAATTGAAGTAGTAATGGTGAAAAAACAGAAAAACAAAAATATTACTTGCTAAATCGATTTATTTGATTTTTATTTGCTAAATCAATTTAGCCATGAAATTAATTTCATTTTTCCTCCGCCGTTTGTGCTTTGTTTCTACTATCCTGGTTGTCATTTCAGGTTTAGCCAGCGGACAACGGGTCTTGCCTTTTAAAAATGGCGACAAGGTTGTATTTATGGGCAATAGCATCACTGATGGTGGCCATTATCATTCGTATATCTGGCTATACTATATGACACATTTTCCTAATATGCGGATCAATATCGTTAATGCCGGAATCGGCGGCGATGTTTGCAAACAAATGCTGGAGCGCCTTGACGATGAAGTGTTTTCGAAAAAGCCCACGGTAATGACATTCACTTTTGGTATGAATGATACCGGTTATCAATATTACGCTCCGGCAAAAGCCGACTCGGCTTACAACGCAAAGGTGGAAGAATCATTAAAATATTTTAAATTGGTTGAGGCTGAACTGAACAAATATTCGGAGGTGAAAAAAATAATGCTGGCATCTCCGCCGTATGATGAGACCTCTAAAATAAAATTTGCACCTTTGGTTAAAAAGAACGCTGCCATATTACGAATAGTGGCCGAACAACAAAAAGCGGCCAAACGCAATAACTGGGGCTTTATTGATTTTAATACCCCTTTGCTCCAGATCAACCGGCGGGGGCAGCAAAACGACAGCACGTTTACTATGGAATCGCCTGATCGCATCCACCCAAGCAACGACGGGCAAATGGTAATGGCCTTTACTTTTTTGAATGCCCAGGGTTTAGCCGGCAGGAAAGTAGCTGATATATCCATCAATGCTAAAGATAAAAAGGTAGGGAAGGCAGAAAACTGCAGTTTATTAAATTTAACCGCGGGTGCCGGGCATATTTCTTTTGATTATCTCGCAAATTCGCTTCCATACCCGCTTGATACTATCCCCGGTGGATTTGGTAAGCCAGCCAGGTCACAGTCGGATGCATTAAAACTGATCCCCTTTACAGATGAATATAACCAGGAGATATTGGTTATTAAGCAGCTTAATAGCACAGCAACCTATCAGCTTAAAATTGACAATTCATTTATAGGTGAATGGACGGGAGCCGGTTTTGACAAAGGCATAAACTTGGCTTTGATCACAACAACTCCTGAATACCAGCAGGCCCTTGCTGTTATGCATCTGAACGAGGAAAGATGGTCGATTGAACGGAGATTGCGCGAATATTACTGGATACAATATTCCATTTTGAAACCAAAAGGGTTATTGTTTAACGATAGCGAATCAACCGCCGACTCCCTTCAGAAATATGGAAAAAAAGATTTTTTTGTAGCCATTACTTTCCCAACCTATCAAAAAGCGCGGTTTAAAATAGTGCGCGATGCCTGGCAAAAAGAAATGGTACTGCTTACCGACGAAATTTACGGGGTTAATAAGCCTAAGCAACACCATTTTGAAATTACCTTATCACAATAGAAATGTTATCTATCAGATCAAAAAAGTTTAGATATACCTGTTTTTGGGGTGTTTTATTGGCTTTACTCTTTTTAAATAAAGCTGAAGCTCAAACGGCCTGGTATATTGATGGTTACCATGGAGGGATTTACGGCGGGTATCCCGAAAATTACACCGGATTCCTGGTGGACATGCTCAATAGAAATCCCGAATGGAGAATTAACCTGGAGATAGAGCCCGAAACATGGGATAAGGTGCAAAAGGACGATCCGGAGGCATATGCTCAATTTAAAGCAATCGCTGCCAACCAATCTGCGGGGGGGCGCATTGAATTCATTAATCCAGCCTACGCGCAAAGCTATTTATATAATATATCGGGCGAAAGCATTATCCGGCAATTTAGCTATGGCATGAGCAAGATAAGGGCGCATTTTCCAAACGCTGTGTTTTCAACTTACTCGTCCGAAGAACCCTGTTTTACCAGCGCGTTGCCACAGATCTTAACTTCTTTCGGTTTTAAATTCGCATCGCTTAAAAACCCAAATACCTGTTTCGGTGGTTACGCCGCTGCACATGGCGGTGAATTGGTGACCTGGGTTGGTCCCGACGGAACAGGAATAACCACTGTGCCCCGGTACACTATCGAAAAGCTTTCAAACAAATCAACCTGGCAAACTATAGGATGGGAAAATTCACCCAATTATGTTAATGCAGCCTACGCGGCCGGGATAAAACACCCTGTAGGTATGACCATACAGGACGCAGGTTGGAAAGGTGGTCCGTTTATGGGTACAATGCTCAGGTTCGGCATAAAAACCATCTATACAACATGGCGAAATTATTTTGAAAATCTAACATCCTATGACAGTAAACCAGCCTGGAAACTAACGCAGGAAGATCTGTTGGTAAACCTTGTTTGGGGCTCGCAGATTACACAAAAAATTGCGCAGCAAGTACGGGTTGCTGAAAATATGATCATCAGCGCCGAAAAAATGGCATCGCTGGCAAAAGTTTATTCCGGTCAGGCTTATCCCGCTGCGTCACTCGATTCTGCCTGGCGCACGCTTTTGTTGTCACAGCATCACGACTGCTGGATAGTGCCTTATAATGGAAAACCCGGTGCAACCTGGGCTGATAAAGTGTTGGAGTGGACCAGTTATACCGATAATAAATGCGACAGTATTATAAAATCATCCTCAATCAACCAATCAGACGTAAATAATGAAGCCGCCACATACGTAAGGGTTTTTAATACGGTGGCAACTAAGCGACATGAAATAGTTTCTGTTGCCCTTCCGGCAGAACTTGCCAACAAGCAAATTAGTGTTATCGACAGCAAGGGTGAAATAATTGCCAGTCAAACATTCGATGATACGAGCCTTGTTTCAAAAAAAGTAATTTTTAACGCGGCTGTTCCTTCAATGGGTTATAATACCTATCATTTACAAACCGGCACGAAGGCAACATTTAAAGGCGCATCAGTAAAAAAGCTTGCAGATGGCAGGTATGAGATCGAAACGGATTTGTACGCTATCAAGATAAATCCGGCGAAAGGCGGCGTCATCGAGAGCCTTGTCGCTAAAAAGTTGAATAATAAAGAGTTTGTAGACAAAGCCAATCCGAGAGGCTTTAACGAATTACGCGGTAATTTTTATAAGGACGGGGGTTTTAAATCGAGCGAAGATCATCCTGCGTCCGTACAGATGGTAGAAAACGGTCCCTTGCAGATAGTGATCGCTATTAAAGGAACCATTGATAGCTATCCTTTCACTCAATACCTTACCGTAAACCAGGGGCAGCAAAGAATTGACTTAAAAGTCGATATTGATTGGAAAGGTAACCCGGGAATTGGTGTTGATACCCCACCCGGAACCTATAAGTGGCAAAATCCTGTGAAAGCTTTTTATGACGACCGGTATAAATTACTGGCCTTGTTTCCATTGAATTTAAAGGGACAGAAAGTTTATAAAAATGCGCCTTTTGACGTGATCGAAAGCCGCCTGTCCAATACCTTTTTTGACAGCTGGGATAGTATAAAAAATAATGTTATCCTTAATTGGGTAGATGTTACCGATCAGCAGGGTAAATATGGGTTGGCTCTATTTACCGATCATACCACCAGCTATACTCACGGTGCGGACTTCCCGTTAGGGCTTGATGTTCAATATTCAGGCATGGGCTTATGGGGCAGGGATTATAAAATTAACGGGCCAACTACTATCAGTTATTCGATTTTGCCACATGCAGGTAAATGGGACAAAGCTCATGTATGGACCGCGGGGACTGTGTGGGCGGAGCAGTTGATAGCAACTGTTTCCAGTTTAGCACCGGCACAAAAAAGTGTATCGCGCTCATTCATCACTATTAACAAACCCGGATTCGAGATCAGTTCGATGACATGCCACGGTGATACATTGCTGGTAAGGATATTTAACGCGGAAGGCGATGCGTCATCCCGAAAAATCATTGTCGATGGTAAAATCGCAAAAGTGCAGTTGGTTAATTTGAAGGGGACACCGGAAGGAGATCTCAGAATGGAGCCGGCAGGTGACAAAAAGACTTTAATAAACGTGGCTATGCCGAGGTTTGGTATCAGGACTTTAAAATTAACGGGTGTACAAGCCTTAAAATATTAAAGAGAACACAAAATTTAAATTTTCAATTAATTTAGTACAAATTTGCTAAATCGTTTTTTTTTATCTAATTTGGCCTATATTTTATAACCTGATTACTCAGCCAATAGTATTCCTGTTCATTTTAACCAATTATGTCTTTGAAAATGACGTGCAACTTTAAAAAATATACACCTAAATGAATCTAAAGCTATTTGTTTCTTTCATGTTGGTTTTGTTGCTGGCTGATGCTGCGAAAGCGCAAACACCGGCGGATGAAGTAAACCCATTTATCGGCGCCAGCACCAGTACTGCCGATGCAGGTGTTTATCATGGCCTGGGCAAAACTTTCCCCGGGGCGGCAACGCCTTATGGTATGGTACAGCTTAGTCCAAATACTATTACCGGGGGTGATAATGGCTCAGGCTATAGTTACGAGCATACGAGTATCGAAGGGTTTGCTTTTACGCAGATGAGCGGTATAGGCTGGTACGGAGACCTGGGCAACTTTTTAGTAATGCCTACTACGGGGAAATTAAAAACTTCTGCGGGAAGCCTTGATCATCCGGAAGAGGGCTATCGGTCGCGTTATACAAAAAGTAGCGAAACAGCGAAGGCCGGATATTATTCTGCCTATTTAAGTGATTATAAAGTTAAAGCTGAGATGACTGCAGCACCGCACAGCGGTATATTGAGGTTTACTTTCGCGCAAAATAAACAAGCGCGGATCCAGATCGACCTTGCCCGCAGGGTTGGCGGCACATCAACGCTGCAATACGTAAAAGTAGTGAATGACCATACGATTGAAGGATGGATGAAGTGTACGCCAGATGGGGGGGGATGGGGTGATGGTGCTGGTCATGCCGAATACACTGTATATTTCTATGCTGAATTCAGCAAACCACTTAGGAACTTTGGCGTATGGAGCGCCGATATCCCGGATGGCTGGAGCCGGAAACGGGAAGATGTGGAAAGTGAAAAATATCAAAAGCAAATTGCCAATGCAGCCATATTAAAGGGTGTGAAAGAAAAGGAGGGTAAGCATCTGGGGTTTTATACAGAGTTTGCTGCTAAAGATAACGAGCAGGTATTGTTAAAATCAGGCATCTCGTTTGTTAGTATAAGCGGCGCTAAAAATAACCTTGAATTGGAAATACCGGGATGGGGTTTTGATGCGGTTCACCAGCAGGCCCGGAATTTATGGAATAAGGCCTTATCCAAAATAAGCATACAAGGCGGTACACCTGAGGAGCGTATTGTTTTTTATACCGCGCTCTATCATACCATGATCGATCCGAGGATCATCAGTGATGTAGATGGCCGGTATCCCGGCGGCGATGGAAAAGCCCACTTTGCCGCCGACTTTAACAAACGCACCATATTTAGCGGCTGGGATGTTTTCAGAAGCCAGATGCCTTTACAAACCATTATCAATCCATCAATGGTAAACGATCTGATCAACTCGCTGGTAACACTTGCGCACGAAAAGAAAAAAGATTACCTGGAACGTTGGGAAATGATGAACGCTTATAGCGGATGTATGATCGGCAATCCCGCCGTTTCCGTTATTGCCGATGCTTACGCTAAAGGCATCAGGAATTATGACGTGGACCAGGCTTATCGCCTTTGCATCAACTCGGTTAATAAGTTTGGCAATGCTGAAAAAGGATATACGCCGGAGCCATTAAGCATCTCGTATACGCTTGAGTATGCATATGCAGATTGGTGCACTTCTCAGTTCGCGAAGTATCTTCATAAACCGTTGGATGAAAAGAAATATGCGGGCCGCAGTGAAAATTATAAAAATATTTTTGATAAAGATAAAGGCTGGTTCAGGCCGAAGGATAACGATGGCAACTGGTTGCCATGGCCGGATTCCGGCAGGCTGAAACAATGGTATGGCACTATCGAGAGCAACCCTTACCAGCAGGGATGGTTTGTTCCGCAGGATGTGGATGGTATGGTAAAACTAATGGGAGGCAAAGAAAAGGTTATTGCCGACCTGGATAACCTGTTTGAAAAGACACCTGACAACATGATGTGGAACGATTATTTTAACCAGGCCAACGAGCCGGTGCATCATGTTCCGTTTTTATATAACCGTATTGGCGCGCCATGGCTTACCCAAAAGTGGAGCCGGGCCATTTGCCGCAGGGCATACAAAAACTCGGTGGAAGGTTTGGTAGGTAACGAGGATGTGGGCCAGATGTCTGCCTGGTATGTATTGGCTGCCAGTGGCCTGCACCCGGTTTGCCCCGGGGATACCCGGCAGGAGATCACCAGCCCGGTGTTTAACAAAATAACATTTAAGCTCGACCCTAAATACGCTAAAGGAAAAACGTTTACCATCGTGGCACAAAATAACTCAGCCGCCAATATTTACATCCAGAGCGCCAAATTAAATGGCAAACCTTATGAAAAATGCCATATCGATTATAAGGAAATTGCCAAAGGCGGAACACTTGAATTAATTATGGGGGATACACCAAATAAAAACTGGGGAATTAATTAAAAATGAGAAAACTATTTACAACATTATTAATCGGCTTGGTTTTTTTAACCAATGTTTATGCGCAAAAGATAGCGCCATTTCATGCCGGCGACAGAGTCGCTTTTGTAGGTAACAGCATTACCGACGGCGGGCATTATCATTCGTATATCTGGCTGTATTATATGACACATTTCCCGAATATGCGCATAACTTGCTTTAATGCGGGTGTCGGCGGTGATGTAGTAGAGCAGATATACAACCGCTTTGACGCTGATGTGTTTGCCAAAAAACCAACTGTTTTAACCCTTACATGGGGGATGAATGATAGCGGTTATTTTGAATGGTTCCACCCTGACGGGCAATCAGTTATGGATAAAAGAATCGACGGGTCATACAAATATTACGGTATGCTGGAAGATAAATTAAAGAGCAGGCCGGATATCAGGAAGATCATTATCCTGAGCTCGCCGTATGATGAAACCACCAAAAGCAATCCAAAAAACCTGTACCCTAAAAAAAGCATCGCGTTAGCAAAGATCATTGATTTCCAGGCAGCGGCGGCAAAGAAAAATGGATGGGGAGTGGTTGATTTTTTTCATCCGATGCTGGCTATTGAGCAGCGTGAGCAGGTAAAAGATTCATTATTCAGCTTAACGCCAAATGACCGCATCCATCCTGACAACGACGGGCACCTGGTGATGGCTTATTTTTTTTTAAAAGCCCAGGGCCTTGCAGACAAGCCGGTAGCCGATATTAGCCTCGACGTGTCAAAGAAGAGGATTTTAAAAGCATCCAACTGCCGGATTTCGGAACTTGCCGTTAACACAGATTCGGTGACATTCAATTACCTGTCAAATTCATTGCCCTACCCGATAGATACCATTCCGCGTGGCTGGGGTAATCGTAAAAAACAGGCGGAGGCGTTGAACCTGATCCCGTTTACGAAAGAATTTAACCAGGAAACATTATCTGTAAAAAACCTGAAAAGTGGCAACTACAATTTATTGATCGACGGCGAATTTATGGGTACCTGGACAAATGAGCAATTTGCCGATGACGTAAACATGGCTGAGATCACAGCAACGCCGCAATACCAGCAGGCCATTCAAATAAGGGAGTTGAATGAAGAAAGATGGGATATTGAGCGCCGGCTAAGAAATTATATTTGGATGGAATACGACTTCCTGAAAGGGAAAAATATGCTCTATAAGGATAATAATGCCGCTATGGACTCCGTGAAAAAAGAGGCGCCCAAAAACATTTTTGTAAACGGCAACAAGGATAATTACTCACGGGCCCGCTACAAAAGCATACGGGACGCCTGGCAAAAAGAAATGAACGTTTTAACAGACGAAATATACGCTATAAACAAGCCCAAAATCCATCGTATTACTTTAATACAAGTGAAATAATACTGAAAAGAATAGAAAAGATGATTACTTATAAAAGATTTCTTACGCTGTCGTTCATATTTTTGACAGCCGCTTTGCTTAAAGTACATGCTGCCACGGTAGATACTGTACTTACGCATAGCACAGCGATGAATAAAGATATTAAGGCGGTGGTAATCAGACCTGATGATTATTCAGCCTCAAAAAAATTCCCGGTTCTATATCTGTTGCACGGCTTTAGCGGCAATTATTCTGATTGGATTTTAAAAGTTCCTTCTATTAAAAAGCTATCGGACGTATATAATATGGTGATCGTTTGCCCGGATGGCGGCTTTGCAAGCTGGTATTTTGATAGCCCTGTAAGCAAAGAATGGCAATTTGAGACCTATATTTCAAAGGAATTGATCAGTTATATTGATAGTCACTATTCAACCATTACTGACAGGTCTGGCCGGGCAATTACGGGTTTAAGCATGGGGGGGCACGGGGCGCTTTACCTGGCCTTTAAACATTTGGACCTATTTGGTGCGGCAGGAAGCATGAGCGGGGGAGTGGATCTTAGACCTTTTTCGGATAGCTTTGGCATTGAGCAGGTTTTGGGTAAATACAGCTTATTTCCGCAGCGGTGGGAGCAAAACAGCGTCATCAATATGGTTTATTTATTAAAACCCAACTCACTGGCCATTACATTTGACTGTGGTTCATCTGATTTCCTGTTCGGGGCCAACAAAGCCTTGCATGAAAAACTGCTGGAAAGGAATATTCCACATGATTTTACTGTGCGGCCCGGGGCACATAGCTGGGATTATTGGGGAAATTCAATTAACTACCAGGCGCTTTTTTTTAGCAGGTTTTTTAATAAGGAAAAATAACAGATAGTATGAAATTATACGATATTTTATATTGAAAAAATATTTTAAAAAAAATTTGCTAAATCGTTTTTATAATGTAATTTAGCACTCGGAATATTGATATTCTAAAAACAAAACCAATTATACAGTAACCGCAAAATTTAGTAAAGATTAATTTTTGTGTTTTTTTTTAAGATTTGCTAAAACGATTTTTCAATTGTTTCAGCAATAAATAAATAGATGATTAATTGTTTATAAACGCCTTGATATGAAGAAAATTTACTTTCAGTTTTTTGTTCTTTCAGCCTTTTTGAGCTTTATCTTATTTGCACAGTCGTGCAAAAAAAGCGGAAGTTTTCTTGCGCAAACGAACACCACCAATCTTACGCAATCAAGCGTATTTACTGATAGTTCAAGAACCGAGGGTTTTCTCGCCAATATTTATGCAAGCGCGGGGATTAGCAGCAGCCCATCGCGGTTTTCTGCTAACAATTTCATTTGCGGCGGATTGGATGCCGCAAGTGATGAATCTGAGCCCTCACATACCTACGGTACTGATGCTGCGGGGTTTGCTACAGGTACAATAAACGCAGGAACGGTTAGCAACGAACCCTATAATACCTGTTATACGCAGATACGGGCAGTAAACCAATTGTTGGCGAATATCCATCTCACTAAAATGATGGCCTCCAATAAGGCCGGAGTATTGGCCGAGGCGCGGTTCCTGCGTGCCTGGTATTATAGTATATTACTTGAACATTACGGTGGGGTGCCAATTGTTGGCGATAGCCTGTTTACTTATGCTACGCCAATTAATGTAAAACGCTCCACATATGCCGCCTGCGTTACCTATATAACTACGGAGTGCGATGCTGCTGCAACTGTGCTTCCGCTTACCCAAAACGGGCTTAACTGGGGTCGTGCATCCGGTGGTGCTTGCCTGGCTTTAAAGGCCCGCGTTTTACTTTATGCGGCAAGTCCTTTGTTTAATGGCACTACTTTGCCAGCCGACGCCGGAAAAAGTTCAAGCGGTACAGTAGATCCGTCCCTGGTTGGATACCCAGCGGCAGACCCGGCGCGCTGGCAGCTTGCCGAAAATGCTGCCCAGGCAGTAATTGCATCAGGAGCATACACTTTAAATACAGTAAATACCTATCAAACAGCTACGCCTGGCTATGGTTTCCAGGGTTTGTTCCCGCAACGCGTAAATACCGAATATATATTTCAATTAATGCGAGGGCCAAATACGGATCTGGAAGATCTTTTCCTGCCACCTTCACGAAGCGGTGGCAATGGCGCCTTCCCCTACCAGGGGCTTGTGGATGCTTTCCCAATGAATAATGGTAAACTAATTACCGACCCTACATCAGGATATGATCCTAATAACCCTTATAATAACCGCGACCCGCGTTTAAATTATAGTATTATACACGACCAAACCATATTAAACGTAAGAACCGGCAACGGATTGATCAGCGGGCAGGCTCCTGTTAATATTTATCTCGGAAATAACAATGGTCAGAATCCTGATGCTGTTCACCAGGGAACGGTTACCGGCTATTATTGTAATAAGATGCTCGACCCTGCGGCTATTGCAGCTACCATCGCCTTTAAGTCAAACCGTTGTTTGCCATTGATCAGGTATGCCGAAATATTGCTGGACTATGCCGAAGCAGCCAACGAATTCGAGGGGCCAACTGCCAATGTATACAATGCTGTTCAGGCTATCAGGCAACGCGCGGGTTTAACCCCTTACCAGTTGCCTGCAGGATTGAGCCAGGCTGATATGCGCACCTATATCCAAAATGAACGGAGGATAGAACTTGCTTTTGAAGGGCACAGGTTTTTTGACGTAAGACGCTGGAAAATTGCGCCTCTAACTGAAAATATACAGGCAAAAGGCATGGAAGTGGATGAAAATGGCAGTACGATAACCTATAATACATTTAATGCCACCAAACACAATTTCAGGCCGGCGATGTATTTGTGGCCATTCCCTATAAGCGAAACGGGTAAATCCCCTACACTGATTCAAAACCCGGGCTATTAAAAAATTGATGAATTTAACCAGGAATTAAGTATGAATAATCATTTTATATTGAAAAAGCAGGCATATTTATTTATTGCGGCGATGGCTTTACTCTGGACATCATGCAAGATGGAAAGAATAGCCCCTGTTACGGAATCGAAAAAGGACCTCACCGGCACCTGGAAAGTTGTGCAGGCAACCCGCAACGGAACTAACCTGCTTCCGATTTATGATTTTACCCAGTTCAGTATCAAGTTTGATGCTACAACCGGAAGCTATAATTTGCTTAACCCTGTGCCATTTATAGTTGGGGCAGACGGTAAGTTCTCATTGGATGACCCGCAATATCCATATAAGCTTACGTTTACTGCTGCAGGCGCCACACCAGTTGCTACCGCTTTTAATTACCCGATCATAAACGGAACGCGGCAGATCATCATGACATTTAGCCCGGGTTGCTCACAAAATACTTACGTATTTACATTATCAAAAACTAACTGATCCAGACAAAAAATACAAACTATATGAAAGTACGTTTACATATAAAAGGAAAAAATTTATGGCGGCTATGCACACTGATTGTATTGTGTATTGTATTGAGTTGCTGTTACACGATCATTGATAGTGTAGACCAGCCGGGCAGCGCTGTTGTCGGGTCAACGGTTAAAATTACCGTTAATGTCAAAAACTCATGTAACAGCAGCGGCACCGCGCGTATTATTTTTGGATTTTTGACCCCAAAGGGTTGGAAAACAGGGGACAATGCTAAGGTAACTTACTCCAGCAGCAAGGGCGACGGAAATATGGTGCTCCTCCCTGCCAATTCAACTATTATCGCAGCTCATAGCAATGGCGTTAACTGGCCTACTTACATGAAAAACTTTTTTGGCAATGCAGGAAATTTGATAGATGACGTTGAATGGGTTGCTTATCAAAGCGATGTGCCTGTTAATTACAATAACGGAGATAAGATCACCGGTACAATAAACATCACTATCAATAATATTGGCGCTGATGGCAATCCTACCCTGGTTAAACTGGCCTATGTTGTTGCCAATGACCAGAACGGTTTTACATTTGACGGCAACGACGGAGATTCGAGCCCTACCACAGAATATTATAATGAATTTGTGAATCCCAGCTGTTTTGAACTTACCGGCGGGACCGGCGACCTAGTTGACTTCTGTAACCCCCAGTTAACTACAATAGATCCGCCGAAATCATTGGACAATGATATTGTTACGCTTACCTACAATAACAATGTGGTAACGCCGGCGCTGTTAGCAAACAGTTCTGCGGTTTATTTATGCGCTACCGCTACCATGAGCGACGGTAAAACGGTTACCGTATGCGATCAATCCGCACAAACAATGCTCACGCAAACCTCGGCGACCAGTGGGATATACCGGCTTACTTTTTGGCCGCGTAAGTTGTTCGGCGCGACGACGGGCCAGACGGTAATAAGTATGACTTATTTTATTACCGATAAATCGGGATCGACGAAGATAGGTTACGGCGGTACAAGTGCACCATTCACCTATAAATTTAAGTGTACATAAAAAACCTTAGGTTAAAAGTAATAATCTAATTAACAGTATTTTACAATGATTGAAGCAGCCTTTGTACCATAATAACACAAGGTATGACGGCCAAAATTATGTTCAATAAATTAACAATTTAAATCTGATTCTATGCTTAATTGCTACTCACAGAAATACTTAACGGGAATCATTATGCTGATGCTGTTGGTATTCAATATCAGTTTTGCCGTTGCACAGCAGGATACTACGGTTAAAGCCACTGTTCATCCTGGCTGGGCCAGCGGCATTGTATTAGATGAATATAGTCAGCCTTTAAAGGGGGGGAAGATCCAGATCAAAGGCAAAGCTGGTTTTACTACTTCTGACGCTGCTGGTCAGTTTCAAATTGACGCAGCACCTGGCGCTACCCTTGTGTTTAGTTACCCTGACCACGTGGTGCGGGAAGTGACCATTAAAAATAATGGGAAAATAACAGTAAAGCTTGATGATAACTATCTCAGGAACCCGCAAAATATTGATATATTATATGGTACGCAAAAAAAGGAGAGTGAGCTGGGGGCAATTTCAACCTTATATACCAATCAGTTAACAACAACGCCGGCTTCCCTGTTTGTTTATGCCTTTCCGGGGCAGTTGGCAGGTGTGTACACCCAGCAGCAGAGCGGGTTTACTTCTTTTCATACGGCATCTATTTCATCACCTTCCGTTATCGGGCAAAACCTTGTGAATACGGCATCAAACAACAATAGCACTTCTGACAATTCCGAAATGACTGTGACTGTTCGTGGTCAAACGCCCATCACGGTTATTGATGGTGTTCAGCGGGAGATCTCGTCTATTGATCCTGAATCAATTGAATCTATTTCGGTGTTAAAGGACGGTTTATCAACTATTCTGTTGGGTATAAACAGCTCAAGGCCGGTTGTGCTGGTGACCACCAAACGCGGTGAAGCCGGCAAGCCGCGCATTACTTTTACCGCCGAGACTGGTCTGCAGAAATCATTGAGCCTGCCGACACCTTTGCCTGCTTATCAGTATGCATACCTCATCAATGAAACGTTAACCAGTGACGGAAAGCTGCCACAGTATTCTGCCGCTGATTTTAATGCATACCGCGATCATACCGACCCAACCGGCCATCCTGATGTAAACTGGTTTAAAACGATTTTAACCGATTACGCCCCGATGACTCAATATAAATTGAATGTAAACGGTGGTTCAAACGTGGCCAAATACTCCATTTCGTTAGGGTATTTTGATCAGGCCGGCATCTTTAACACGGCAAGTGACGTGCCTTATAATACCAATAACGATTTAAGCCGCTACATTATTAATTCGGACGTAGGCGTGCAGGTAAATAAGAATTTGAACGTCGACCTGCAATTGTTTGGCAGGGTACAAACAACCACCGAGCCAGGCGGAAATAACGGCGGTGGTTACACCAGCGTATTAAATTCTTTATATAATACACCCAATAATGCGTACCCGGTGCGTAACCCCGATGGCTCATTCGGAGGCTCAATTATTGGCGGTAATACAGGGCCCTACAGTAATAACCTGCTTTCGCAAACGGAGTACTCCGGTTATATTCAAAACCTTACCGATGATATACTGGCAAACCTCGACCTTAATTATAACTTAAACAGTGTATTAAAGGGTTTAACAGCAAAACTGAAAGGTAATTTAAGCTATCAATCTATTACCGCGCTTAACCGCAGTTTGCAAAATCCTTCATTTATCCTTAATAAAGATAGTACCTATTCGCAATATGGCGCTATTGTAGCCCAAAGCAATGTGTTTAATACAGCGTACACTTCGCGCCAGTCATTTGGCCAGGCGGCTTTAAACTACGACAGGCAATTTGGTAAAAGCCAGGTTAATGCGATCGCGCTGTACGACAGCAAATCATTGGTTACCAATTATGACCTTCCTGAAGTGGTTACCGATATCGCTTTAAAAGGCACCTATAATTACGACGGTAAATATTTTGCCGAAGCAGCAGTAAATCGCAGTGGTAATAACCGGTATCCGCCGGGCCATCAATTTGGCACCTTTTACGCTGCCGGCCTTGGATGGCAAATGGGCAAAGAAACTTTTATTAAAGACAATTTCAGCTGGATCGATTCATGGAAATGGCGTGGCACCTATGCCCGTACCGGAAATGGTAATATCGCCCAGCAGGCTTCATTATATTACGCTTATCAGCAAACTTACAGTAACAACAATTTTAATAAACAATACCAGATAGGAACAGGCTACGTCACTAACTATTACTGGTACGAAGATGCGCTGGCCAATCCTTATATCACCTGGGAGAGCGCTGATAAGATAGATTTCGGGATGGACATCTCTTTGTTTAAGGATAAATTCCTGATCACGGCCGATTATTACCACGACAGGTATTTCAATGTACTTGGCTTGCGCGGCAATTCAGTAGCATTATTGGGCGCACCATACCCGCTGGAAAATATCGGTATCAATCTTTACCAGGGCGCAGAGCTGAGCCTTACCTACCAGGATCACACCGGTAATTTTAATTACTTCGTTACGGGCAATATCAATCTGCAGGCTTCAAAAATTGTATACCAGGATGAGTTGAATTCACCCTATCCATGGACAAGGCAAACAGGTAACCCTGTTAACGGTGTTATTTATGGCTATACCGCCCAGGGGCTTTATCAAACCGCGCAGGATGCAGCCACAAGCCCGCATATTGCCGGATACGTACCGCAGGCAGGAGATATTAAATACAAAGACCTTAACGGTGATGGCGTAATTAATCAGTTTGACGAATCGGCAATAGGGGGTACAAAGCCAATTGTTTTTTATGGCCTGAATCCGGGGTTCAGCTATAAAGGGTTTAGTCTGTCGGTTATTATCCAGGGTGTTACTAACCGCCAGATCTACGTGGGCTACAATAATGTAGCTACCCAGTTCGGGCTTGACTATTCGACGATCAACCAGCAGGCTTACGCAGGTGCAACCGGGCGCTGGACACCAGAAACGGCTTCAATCGCGACTTTACCAAGGCTGGCTGTTTCAGCATACAATAATAACGGGTTAACCTCATCTTTTTATGTAAGGTCAGGCAACTATTTACGGATAAAAAATGCTGAAGTTGGTTATACGTTTCCGGTTAGTGTAACGCAAAAACTAAGGTTGGCCGGTTTAAGGGTGTTTGTTAATGGCGAAAACCTGGCAACGCTGGCAGGTCTTAAAGGAATTGATCCGGAAGAAACATCGATGACAGCATACCCTGTTCAGCGGGTGATTAATGCAGGTATTACAGTTAAACTTTAAGTGGTAATTATTAAATACTAGAGTAAATGAAAAATCATATAAATAAGATACTGCCTGTGATGATGCTACTATGTGTTGTTTATGGGTGTAAAAAGTATGAACAATTTCCGGTTGATAAGATCACTGCAAACTATGTGTTCGATCCGCGCGATTCAGCAGGAGCTAATGCGCAGTCGTTCCTGTACGGGATATATGCGATAGTACCTAATGGCAATAACCGGGTAGGCAGTGATTACCTTGACGCAGCTTCGGATGATGCGGTGTCATCCCAAACCGGTACCGCACAGGTTACCTTAATGTCAACCAATGCGGCAACATCACAATCGTTCCCCTCTACCGAGAACCCATGGGAGGGGACAAACCCGGCCGGGCCGCCCAATTCATTTTGGGGCGGAATACGTTCGGCAAATGAATTTATTAACAATATTGGGGTTGTTCCGGTTAAAGGGACGTTGCCAAACGGCGTTGGTACCCGCTGGGTATGGCAAAGCGAAGCGCGTTTTTTAAGGGCGTACTTTTATTTTGAGCTGGTAAAACGCTACGGGGGGGTCCCTCTTCTGGGAAATAAGGTATATAATGTTAATGATGCGATAACTGTGCCACGCAGCAGCTTTTCAGACTGTATAACATACATAGTGAATGAATTGAACGCGGTAAAGGATAGCCTGATAACTGCCCCATTGGCTAACTCCAGCGATAATTTCCGGATAACCAAGGGTGCTGCTTTGGCTTTAAAAGCCCGTGTTTTGTTATATGCCGCAAGCCCATTGTTTAACGGTGGAAATATTGATGCAGCCAACCCGCTCACCGGTTATACAAATTACGATATAAACCGCTGGACATTGGCAGCTAACGCAGCGCGCGATGTAATTAGTTTAGGCTCCTACCAATTGGATACCAGCTACCGCGATATCTTTTTAACACAAAATAATTCCGAAAGGATAATGGTAAGACCAGGCGGCAATAGTATCGGTATCGAAACAAACAATGGTCCGGTAGGTTTTCAGGCGGCCTCAGCCGTTGGCAATACAAGCCCTACGCAGGAGTTGGTTAATTCATTCCCGATGCAGAACGGATTAGCAATTTCCGATCCTTCGTCAGGCTTCAACCCCGCAGATCCTTACGCAGTAAATTCAACGCCTAAGCGCGATCCACGATTAGCATGGACTATTCTTTACAATGGGCATACCTGGCTGAATACCGCCGTGCAAACTTACGAAGGCGGCCAGAGTAAACCCGATATAAATACCCAGCAAACGGTTACAGGGTACTATATGCGCAAATTTATGGGCCTGTTTGAAAATACCACCACCTATAGCAGCCATTCGTCAGACTGGGTTATATTCAGATATGCCGAAGTATTATTAACGCTTGCCGAAGCCGAAAACGAAGCTGCAGGCTCGCCGCCGGCTGATTGTTATGCACAGCTTTATGCCTTGCGAAAAAGGGCGGGGATTGACCCCGGAGCAGGGAGCACTTACGGGGTGCCGCAAAACATGAGTACTGCCGATATGCGGGCTTTTATACAAAATGAATGGCGCATTGAATTTGCTTTTGAAGAGCATCGGTATTTTGATATAAAACGATGGAAGCTGGCGCAAACAGTAATGAATCAACCAAGGACGGGGGTGTCTATCGTAAAAACAGGTTCAAACTTAACTTTCAACCCGATTAACGTGTTGAGTACGACGTTTACCACCAAGCAATATTTTCACCCGATCCCATACAACGAAATACTAAAAGATCCGAATCTGAAACAAAACCCGGGTTGGTAATAAATCATAGTCATTTAACTATTAAATAAGCAGTTATGAGAAAATTAATACTTTTCTTTCTTGTCATCTTCAGTATCCTTCCGGCATTACTATATGCGCAAAATAAAGTAGTTTCGGGGGTAGTTAGAGACGACGGAGGAGTTTTGCCGGGGGCATCGGTTGTGGAAAAAGGTATGCCCGGCAATGGCGTTACCACAAATACCAGGGGCCGGTTTACATTAACCTTAAAAGGCAATTCAAATATTATTGTAGTGCAATTTATTGGCTATGCAAGGCAGGAAGTTAATGTTGCCGGTAAAGCTGACAATATCGACATTACCTTAAAATCAAACAGCCAGGATCTAAACGAGGTTATCGTGGTGGGTTTTGGCAAAACAAAACGTATTACAACCACAGGCTCGGTTAGCACAATTTCTGCCCAGGATATCCGGACTGTTCCAACGGCAAACGTTCAAAATGCGCTGTCAGGCAAAATACCGGGATTTTTTTCCCAGCAAACCTCTGGTCAGCCGGGTAAAGACGCCTCTGATTTTTTTATCCGTGGCGTAAGCTCACTTAATCCTGCAGGAAATCAGCCATTAATCATTGTCGACGACATCGAATATACTTATGATCAGCTCCAGCAGATCAATGTAAATGAAATAGAAAGCATAAGCGTTTTAAAGGATGCCGCTACAACAGCTATATATGGTATAAAAGGTGCTAACGGCGTTTTAGTGGTAACCACCCGGCGCGGAAAAGCAGGGAAGCCCCAGGTTAACTTCCGGAATGAAGCTGGTTTGCAGGCGCCTACGATTGTGCCGAAATTTCTGAATTCATATCAATCGGCACAATTAGTCAACGAAGCTGATGCCAACGATGGCAAACCGATCACATTCAGCCAGAATGACCTCTCTTTGTTTCAAAATCATTCGGATCCATATGGGCACCCCGACGTAAACTGGTATGATGCGGTATTCAATAAAGTAAGCTATCAGGCAAACTCAAACCTTGATATATCTGGCGGAACTGACCAGTTAAAGTATTTTATTTCGGGCGGCATATTGCAGCAAAACGGATTGGTAAAGCATTTTACTGACCCTGTGGCAAATATCAATAACAACTACGACTTTAGCCGGTATGATTTCAGGTCGAACCTGGATTTAAAGGCAAATAAAACACTTGACATAAGGCTGGATGTAACCACCCGTTTTTCGAGTACAAATTCGCCGAATGAATCTGCCTCAAGCACCCTTTCCGATGTATATAATTTCGCACAGGAAACGCCTTTTACAGCGCCATTTTTAAACCCCAATGGCAGTTACGCTTATGCATTTTCGCCATTTAACCCGAGCCATTTACCAACATTGAATGCGCGGCTGGCGACCGGAGGATACCAAAATGAAAAGCGAACCGACTATAACGTTTTGTTTAATATTAAACAAAATCTTGACGCAATTACTAATGGCTTGTCGGTAACAGGCCGCGTCGCTTACTCAAGTACCGAAGCCTATACTCGTTCTACAGGGAATTACGGGCCAATACCGACATACCATTTTGATCCGACCACCAATGCGACCGTTTTGAATCCTGCCGGGAGTTACGTGTTTCCACAGGTCTATTATGCCGGGAATGTAAACATCTACACTACCAATGTAAACCTGCAGGCATTTGCTAGCTACGACCGCACTTTTAACGGCAAAAACCACGTCACCGGGCTTGTATTGTTAAATCAATCGTCACAAACCTTTGATGCCAATGCCTATCTTGATCCTACATCGGTAGGTGTACCCGCTAAATTCAGGGGGATTTCAGCCAGGGGAACATATGATTATGAGGGGAAATATTTGTTTGATATCAATGCTGCATACAACGGAACAGATCGTTTCGCGGCAAACCACAGGTATGGCTGGTTTCCGGCTGTAAGCGCCGGGTACAATATTACCAAAGAAGACTATTTTAAAAAAATCACTTCAGTTTTCAGTTTGCTTAAACTTAGGGGATCATATGGAATTGTAGGTTCGGATGTAGCCCCGGGTAATACCTATATTTATAGCCAATACTATATTCAAAATTCCAATCAGTATAATTTTGGTACATCGCCCAATTACTATAATCAATACTATGAAGGCTCGCTTTCAAATGCGAACGTAGTTTGGGAGCGGCAAAAAGAGCTAGACCTGGGACTGGACGTGAATATGTTTAAAGATCATTTGTCATTTACATTCGACTATTTTCATAACGTTCGTTACGACCAGTTGATCATTCCCAACAACGTGCCGCTTGTTTTAGGGGTGGGGCTGCCGGCAATAAACCTTGGCCGTACCCAAAATAATGGGTTCGACGGGCAGATCGGCTATCATAATAGCATAAGGGACGTTCAGTATGGTATTAATTTTGTGTTTTCGTATGCAAAAAACAAGATCCTTTTTGAAAGCGAGGCTCAGCCTGCATATCCGTGGCTTGCACGCACAGGGCAACCTATTAACCAGCCTTTCGGCTATCATTTCTTAGGTTATTATACCGCAGGTGACGTGTCTGCAATAAATGCCTATAAAGCAGCGCACAGCGGCAGTAATACAGGGGATCCGATAGCGGTGCCTGATAATGGTGAGGTTATTCAGGCAGGTGACCTGAAGTACCAGGATTTGAATCATGATGGCTATATTAATGTTTTTGACCAAAAGGCTATCGGGCATCCTAATTTGCCAAATACAACGCTGGGTTTAAATTTAACCGCAGGTTATAAAGGTTTTAGCGTTAGCGTATTGTTGCAGGGGGCGTTTAATTATAGCTTTAGCATCACTGGTACTGGTATTGAACCATTTCAAAGCCAGTTTCAGCCCATTGATTTGGCGGCCTGGACCCCGGCGAATGCTTCAAGCGCGCAATTTCCACGGTTAACCACCAACCCGTCAACCATTAACAGCCCAACTTATTATCCTTCGGACTACTGGCTTTTGAATGCCTATTATATCCGCCTGAAGACATTGGATATCGGCTACCAGTTTCCGAGCAAATCACTTCCGTTTCATTTGGATAATGCAAGGATTTACCTGAGCGCTTATAACCTGTTTACCTGGGATAATTATAAACGTTATCAGCAGGATCCTGAAATTCAGACAAATACAGCCGGTGATGCCTATATTAATCAACGTGTAATCAATTTGGGCTTACAGTTAGGATTTTGAGCTGAATGTCCTGTTGAGAAGAGCAATTTCAAATAATTTGTTTTAACCTTGCGTAGCTTTTCAAATTATGGAACCTTATAGAATTCCATAATTTGAAAAGCTTTTTGCATAATTTAGAGGTATGTTTCCAACCATAGGCGATTTGCTGCAGTATCTTTTTCATGTACATATTACCTTCCCGGTTCAAACCTTTGGCTTTTTTGTCGCGCTTTCTTTTTTTGTAACCTATTTTGTGTTTGTATCGGAATTTAAACGAAAAGAAGCAGACGGGCTCATCTCTTCCTATAAAGAAAAAGAAATGGTTGGTTTGCCTGCTTCGTTCCTGGAGTTACTGGTGAATGGTTTGCTGGGGTTTATCCTGGGTTTCAAGATATCGGGGGCGGTTATCAATTATAAAGTATTTAAAATCGACCCTGTCGCATTCATATTTTCGGTGCAGGGAAATCTATGGGGCGGGTTACTATTCGCGGCAGCCTTTGCTTTTTGGATTTATATCGACCGGAGAAAGCAACAATTGCCAAAGCCAAAAATTGTCGAAAAGGAAGTTCACCCTTACCAGCTAATGGGCTACCTGGCATTTGCGTTGGGTTTTTTTGGGTTTATTGGCGCCAAATTATTTAATACTGTTGAAAATATTCCCTTGTTTTTGCGCCACCCGGTCGATACACTGTTTTCGGCAGATGGATTTACGTATTATGGCGGGCTGATATTTGGTGCGCTCACCTATTTGTATATCTGCCACAAAAAGGGTATGAAGCTGGTGCATCTGGCGGATATTGGCTCACCCGGGATGATGCTGGCCTATGGTATCGGGCGGATTGGATGCCATTTGGCCGGCGACGGAGATTGGGGGATTGTAAACAACCACCCGAAACCCGCGTTGCTCAGTTGGCTGCCCGATTGGATGTGGTCGTTTAAATTTCCGCACAATACCATCGACGCCGGTATAAAAATAGATGGTTGCTTTGGCGATCATTGTGAGCAATTACGCACGGGCGTTTACCCGACATCATTTTATGAGGTAGTGATTTGCATTGGCTTGTTTGGATTGATGTGGCTGTTCCGCAAACGCATCCGCATTCCGGGATTGATGTTTTATTCGTTCCTTATTTTAAGCGGTATCGAAAGGATCCTTATAGAAATGATTCGCGTTAACGAGCGCTATAATGTTTTAGGTATGCAGCTAACCCAGGCAGAAATGATCTCCGTAGGGATGATCGCAGGTGGCATTGCCGGAATTACATCTATTATTTATCGCCAAATAAAAAAATGACCGGCGCCAACATCTTTAAAATAGTTAAATTTACCATGTTTCTTTCCCAATAATCAATGAAAAAGCCTTCTTTAATAATTCTTACCGGGGTGTTTGTTTTTTATTTTTCTGCTTTAAAAGGGCAGGCTTTAAACAATAAAAAGGTTGTAGACCTGGAGTATATAAATTTTGCTGTTGAGCCGGCGCCGGAATGGTCTGATCTGTTAAAACGAGATTCGGGTTGGTTTGGGGGTGATGGTATTTATACGATGCGACTCGACGGTGTCCGTGGCCGGTCGGCAACCGGTAATGACAAAATACTTTTCCTTTTCAGTGACAGCATGATCGGTGAGATCAGAGACCACACCCTTATGCCCGGCTATAAAATGATCCACAATTCAGTAGCCGTGCTAAGGGGTAACAAACCGGTTGCCGGCAACATGCTTTTTTCATGGGCGAAGGATACGGCGGGAAAGCCCGAATCTGTTTTTATTCCCGCCACGCAGCATACACAAAATGGCGATTATTATTGGCTTGGCGACGGTTTCGTTAATCAGGAACTGGGTAACGCTATTTACATTTTCGGCTATCGGGTGCGTAATGTGAGTGACGGCCCGTTTGGATTTAAAGAAGTGGGCAATACGCTGATAAAAATACCGGCAGGCAGCATCTCGCCATACTTAAACCAGCAACAAATGGACACACCCTTTTTTCTTTCAGATAACGCAGGAGACAGCGGATCTTTTGGGGCGGGAATTTACGTGAATACAAAGAAAGCGGGAGCGCCCCGCCCCGACGGCTTTATTTATGTATACGGGGTAAGAGGAATGGCGAAAAGACTGATGGTTGCCAGGGTACTACCTAAAGAATTTGAACATTTTGATAAATGGAACTATTGGAATGGGAATGAATGGGTTAGCGATATGAATAAGGTTGCTGATATTACCAGGGACGTATCGAATGAGCTTAGCCTGACAGCGCTGCCCGATGGACGATATGCCCTGATTTTTCAGATGGATGGGATGAGCACAACTGTTGGAATGAGAATAGGTGCAACACCTTACGGGCCTTTCGGGCCGGTTATTAAATTGTGGGATTGCAAGCCTGATCTGCTGAAAAATACTTATTTAGTTTACAATGCCAAGGCACATCCCGCTATATCCAATTCGGGTGAGTTGCTTATCAGTTATAACATCAATTCCACAGAATTTATAAAAGACTTAAACGTGGATCCCAATTTATACCGGCCGCGCTTTATAAGGGTTAGATTTAAATAGTTTTCGAAAAAAAATTTGATAATTAAATCTTAAAACATATTTTTGCTAAAACAATTTAGCAAAGCTTATTGATCATTGCAAAGAAGTCGGCTGCGTTGAGTGCGTTTTAAAAAATTGCGTTAGTTGATTAAAAAAGGGGGTGGGAGCACCTCCTTTTTTTAAGGATGCTTGTATTTGAAACCAATTTCTATAAATTCTGATTTGCCTCACCGGTAACTTTATAAACGACCCATGAAGAGATGCCTGTTTTTTTTTATTTTTTTGATGTGTGCGAGTTGCGTTTTATCCGCACAACAACATGATCTGGTAAAATATGTAAATACCCGGCAAGGCACAAATTCAAAATATGAGTTTTCGTACGGGAACACCTACCCTGCAACCGCCCTGCCTTTCGGTATGAACACCTGGACGCCGCAAACCGGTAAAAACGGCGACGGCTGGAAATACCAATATTTTGTACATACTATCCGTGGTTTTCAGCAGTCGCATCAATGCAGCTCATGGGTAAACGATTATGCGGTTTTTTCGTTAATGCCCGTATCCGGCAAACTTGTGGTAAGCGAGGACGAACGGGCAGTATCATTTGATCACGCAAATGAGATTGCACAGCCGGGCTACTATAAGGTTAGGCTGGATAATAACATTACAACAGAAATAAGCCCGACTGAGCGCGGCGCACATTTACGCTTTACATTTCCGCGCTCCAAATCTGCCTATATTATTTTGGATGGTTATACCAAAATGAGCATGGTGAAGATCGATCCTGATCATAGAAAAATTACCGGCTATGTAAATAATTGCCGCTGGGCGCCTTCAAATTTCAAAAACTATTTTGTAATTGTTTTTGATAAACCTTTCACCGGCTTCGGCACCTGGGAGAATAAGAATAATAAGATCACACCCGATAGCCTGTCAGCTGAAGGCGAGGGCAGAGGGGCCTATATTAAATTTAAAGATGGAGAGACTGTACAAGCCAAAGTAGCCTCATCGTATATCAGCCCGGAACAGGCTGAACTCACCCTCCAAACGGAGTTGGGTAAATACAAATCCTTTGATGAGACGCATGAGGCAGCTGATAAAGTTTGGAATACACTGCTTGGCAGGATGCTGGTTGAAGGCGGAACAGAAGATCAAAAAGCTACATTTTATTCGTGCATGTATCATGCCAACCTGTTTTCGCACCAGTTTTTTGAGTATGGCAAAGAGGGTAAGCCCTATTATTTTAGCCCATACGACGGAAAAGTGCACGATGGCTATATGTACACTGACAACGGCTTCTGGGATACTTTCAGGGCTCAATTTCCGCTAAACACGATTATGCATCCTGCAATGGAAGGGCGTTATGTACAGGCATTGCTGGATGCGCAGCAGCAGTGCGGCTGGCTGCCTGCATGGTCGTTCCCGGCTGAAACCGGGGGCATGCTGGGGAATCATTCCATATCCTTGTTAGCTGATGCATGGGTAAAAGGGATCCGGACCTTTGACCCGAAGAGGGCGCTCGAAGCCTATTATCACGAAGCAACCAATAAAGGCCCCTGGGGAAGCGCTAACGGCAGGCCGGGCTGGAAAGAATATTTTGTCGACGGATATGTTCCTTACAGTGCCAAAACCCAGGGCGCAACCGCCTGGACACTGGAGTTTGCCTATGATGATTTTTGTGCTTACCAGTTAGCCAAACAAACCGGCAACAAGTTTTATGAAGATGTTTTTGCCCGGCAAATGTATAATTACAGAAACCTGTTCGACCCGAAAACGCGGTTTATGCGCGCTAAAGATGAAGCCGGAAATTGGATTGAGCCGTTTGATCCCTTAGACTGGGGCGGTCCATACACCGAAGGCAATGCCTGGCATTGGACATGGTCAGTTTTTCATGATACACAAGGGCTGATAGATTTGATGGGAGGAAACAAAAATTTCACAGCAAAGCTCGATTCGGTGTTTACTGAGCCCGGCACGATCAAGGTGGGCGGATACGGTACGGTGATCCACGAAATGACAGAAATGGCGGCCTTTAATATGGGCCAGTATGCCCAGGGAAATGAGCCCATCCATCATATGATCTACCTGTACAATTATGCCGGTGAACCATGGAAGGCACAGCAGCATATCCGCGAGGTGATGGACAAAATGTATAATGCTACGGAAAATGGATATCCCGGCGATGAAGACGAGGGGCAAATGTCGTCCTGGTATGTTTTAAGCGCTGCTGGTATCTACAGCGTTTGCCCTGGAACGGATCAATACGTCATCGGCAGCCCGGCATTTAATAAAATTACCATCACCCTTGAAAACGGGAAGAAATTTACGATAGAAGCAAGTAACAACAGCAAAACGAATGTTTACATCCAATCGGCTACGCTAAACGGAAAGCCTTATTCCCATAACTGGATAACGCAAACTGATATAATGAATGGCGGTGTTCTTCATTTTGAAATGGGCGACAAGCCCAATTTAAAACGCGGGCTAAACGCAGATGATAAACCATTTTCATTATCGGCACCGGTATTATAAAAGTGGAACACGTTGATTATCATCCGTTCCATCGATTATTGTCAAATGCAGTATTTGGATTAGTGTTGATTATCAATTGCTTATATAGATTTAGTTATTTGAAAAAAATGAAACAGACTGATAATAAGCGTGTTTCATAGTGTTCCGTGGTGTTCCTGTGTAAAAGTGGAACGCTTGAAATCGAAATAATCAATGCAAGTAATTGGAAGCTCATTCGAATGATACAACCTCTTTTTACTATACAAAACGGGGCTGTTTATGTTAAGTTTAAAAAAAATGAAGCAATTATTTACCAAACAATCTAACAGGCGCAACGCTAAATTCCCCCAAAATGAAAATTAAAAAAGTACAACTGATTTTAATGCTGATGGCTGTAATACAGTCAGCCACTGTTTTTTTCGCCAATGCGCAAATCACTAAAATTTCACACGGCATATTAGTTAGAGCGGCCGGTAGGCAAATAGGGTTGACGACGGCCAACGATGAAGCATTTTGCTTAAGCTTAAATGACTCTATCGCGCCCTCAGCTATTAAAAGCGTTTTTATAGATAACAGCAACAAGGCGACAGCGCAATTTACAGTGATTTCTACTGCTCCTTCCTACGGGATAAAAACGTCGTACGGAAAACTGATGATAAATACCGGGACCGGCACGTGGTCGTTATACGATGCGGCCGGACGGGTACTTATCCGGGATGGTGCTTACTCTTCTAAAGGCAATACAATACAGATTAATTATTCAGCGAAAGGAATGTTGTATGGATCGGGGAACAGATCATCAAAAGAGCTGGAGAAAAACCAGTCAGCTTCAACTGTATGGAATGGCGCTGCTGATATTCCCTATTTTTGGAATAGCGCAGGTTACAGCGCGTTTGGCGTTTCGGCAAATGACGATAATCCGGCAAGCTGGAACCGCGCAAAGGGTAAAACTGATCTGATCTGGAAATTTGCCGGCAAGGAGGCAAATTTATACCTGTGGCCCGCTAAAACTTTATATGATGGTGCAAAGGGATACGTTAAACTTACCGGAAAGCCAAAGCTGCCGCCAAGGTGGGCCTTCGGCTACCTGCAGAGCCAATGGGGCTGGGCAGACAGCACTTATGTAGCCAACGTTGCAACTAAATTTCGCACAGATAAATTACCCGTTGATGCTTTCATTTTCGATTTTGAGTGGTACACCACCACGCCCGATTATTCTCTAGGCAGAGATGGCAAAGCAGGATTTACCGATTTTACGTTTAATCCAAAAGTATTTCCTTCCCCTGCCAAACAGGTAGCTGACTTAAAAAGCCAGGGCATAAAATTTATTGGCATTCGCAAACCAAGGCTTGGTAACACCAGTTTGCTTGATACAGCCAGGACAAACGGCTGGCTGATCAGCCCGAAAACCGATAACCGGGATTTAAACTTTAGCAATGCCGCCCTGCGAAAATGGTATGATGAAAAAAACAGGCCTTTGATTAAAGCGGGTGTTTATGCCTGGTGGGATGATGAAGGCGAATCCTATTATACCTGCTATTATTGGTGGAATACTGCTCAGTTCGATTTGCTGGCCTCCTCCAGGCCAAATTATCGCCACTTTACCTTAAACCGTGCATTTAGCCCGGGTACCCAGCGTTTTGGTTATTGTACATGGAGCGGCGATATTCCTTCAAACTGGCCATCATTGGCTGAAGTGCCTATGGATTTGTTAAACTTCAGCCTTGCCGGCATGTACTACGGCTCATGTGATATTGGTGGTTTCCAGGGAACGCCCACCAAAGAAATGCTGGTTCGCTGGTTCCAGGCAGGTGTGTTTTTTCCTATCATGCGCTCCCACTCCAATATAGGCACAACTGCCCGTTTTCCGTACTTATGGGGTACCGATGGCGAAGCCGCCATGCGCAAAGCGCTTGATCTTCGCTATCAATTACTCCCTTACATCTATAGCCTTGGGCACGAAGCTTATAACACTGGCGCTCCTATTATGCGCCCACTGGTAATGGAGTTTCCCGTAGATACAACAGTTGCCAACATGAGGGATGAATGGCTGGTGGGAAAGGGCCTGTTAGCTGCGCCAATATTGAATGAAGGCGGTAAAAGAAATGTATACTTACCAAACGATACCTGGTTTAACTACTATACAGGTGAGGTGATCAGGGGACCCAAAACTATTGCAGTTGATAAGGCGCTTGACGAAATACCGGTATATGTACGCGCGGGAACCATACTTCCCGTTGGCCCTGTTATTCAATATTCGGAAGAAACGTCCGCTGCTCCGCTTGAGATCCGTATCTACCCCGGGAAAAACGGTTCGTTTAAAATGTTTGAAGATGATGGCGTGTCCTATAATTACACTAAAGGCAATACCCGGACAACAACCTATAACTGGAACGATGCCACCAAAACCTTATCATGGAAAATAAGCGGCGCTTACTCAGGTAAAAATGTTTATAAAACCATTAAAGCGGTTTTAGGCAAGACAGAAAAGAGCGCGCTTCTCGGCAAAACCGGCAGCCTGGTTTTTAAGTGATGAAATTTTATTTGCTAACGACCCGTATTCATCGTCGGCTGATGAACAGCTTACTTCTCTACAAAAAATGAAAATTAAAAAAGGATTACTGATTTTATTATTGATCGTTGTATTACTGCCGGCCACAATTTTTACCGCCGGTGCACAAACTAAAAACCCAGACCGGATCCGGGGCAATTATGCCGAAAAGGTAAACACAGTTATCGGCACAAAGGGCAAAGGAAAAGGCCCGGAAGAAATGTACCTGGAGGCTGGCTTTACTTTTCCTGGGGCCACCTACCCATTTGGCATGGTGCAATTTACTACCACTTTTTTTGATGAAAATAAGGGATTTGTGGTTAACCAGTTAAGCGGCGCCGGATGTCCGCATATGGGCAATTTTCCCACCCTGCCTTTAAACGGCGATCTGGTGGTTTCACCAAACGATATGAAGGGTTTTAATCCACAATATCACATCGAAAAGGCCATGGCCGGTTACTATAAAGTGAATTTAGGCAACAGCAATATTGATTGCGAGTTGAGTGTAACAAAAAGAACCGGGATGGCGCAGTACCGGTTTTCAGATACCGCCAACCATGCTACGATTATTATCGGATCGGGAATAAATGCAACAAAAATAAATGATGCTCATATAACGATTACCGGCCCTGGCAAATGCGAGGGTTATGCTGACGGCGGCTCCTTTTGCGGGATCAACACCGCTTATAAAATTTATTTTGCCGCCGAATTTGATGTAGTGCCCATCGTATCAGGCACGTGGAAAGACAGTAAAATTAATATTTCATCAATTGCGGATAGTGGTGCAAACTCGGGGGCGTATTTTACCTTTAAGGTTCCTTCGAACAAAACCATCCAATATAAATTTGGATTATCGTACGTTTCGATAAAAAATGCAAAGAAAAATTTAAAAGCAGAAAACCCAAGTTGGGATTTTGCAGCGGTAAAAAATAACGCGGTACATGCCTGGAACAACAAATTAGGTAAAATAGAAGCTTTTGGTGGCAGCGATGATTTGACGACGCAGTTTTATACGCATTTGTACCACGCATTTATCCATCCAAGTATATCAAATGATGTAAATGGCGAATATATTGGCGCTGACAATAAAGTTAAAAAAGCCGTCGGCTTTAATAACTATACCGAATTTAGCAACTGGGATACTTACCGAACACAAACGCCGCTGATCGCCATGCTGGCCCCTAAAGAAACCGGTGATATGATGAAGTCGCTTATAAAATTTGCCCGGCAGTCAGGCGGAGGGTTTCCGAGATGGGTAATGGTAAACATGGAGACGGGTATTATGCAGGGGGACCCAACCTCAATAGTAGTGGCTAATGCCTATACTTACGGTGCAAAAAACTTTGATACTAAAGCCGCACTTGAAATTATGCGCAGAGGGGCTGAGGTGCCCGGTACCACATCGCAGGGCCTGTTAACGCGCCCCCAATTGGAACAGTACCTAACCAAAGGCTATGCGCAGGCGTCCATGAGTCTTGAATATAATTCAGCGGATTTTGCAATAGGGCAATTTTCTTTACAAGCCACAGGAAATAAATCAGTGTACAGCAAGTATTTACAAAGTGCTGAAAAATGGAAGAACATCTATAATCCGGAAAGAAAATGGCTGCAATCGCGTAACCCGGATGGTACCTGGAAAAATTATAATGATGATATGCGCGAATCCAGTTATACCAACTATTTCTGGATGGTGCCATTTGACCTGAAAACACTGATCGACACAATTGGTGGGAAGAAATTTGCAGAAGAAAGGCTGGATCAGGATTTTTCTAAACTAAATGCCGATTATGGCCAGGATTGGTTTGCCGCAGGCAATGAGCCTGATTTCCAGATGCCATGGGCATACAATTGGGCCGGAGCGCCATATAAAGGCCAGGCGTTGATCCGCCGGATTATGGCGGAATCCTACTCAAATCATGATAACGGATTGCCAGGTAACGATGACCTTGGGGCCATGGGCGCCTGGTATGTATTTGCCGGCATTGGCTTGTATCCCATGATACCGGGCTATGCAGGCTTTTCAGTTAACAGCCCGTCATTCCCGCTCATTAAAATACACCTGGGAACGGGAAAAACCCTGGTGATAAAAGGCGGATCGGAAAATACACCTTATATAACATCGCTCAAAATAAATGGCAAACCGTGGAACAGCACTTGGATACCTTATGGCGCGATAAAAAATGGGGGGACGCTTACTTACACCTTATCAGATCAGCCTGATTTAACCTGGGGGACAAAAATAGCGCCGCCATCATTTAACTAAACAATTATTCATGATGAAGAGTTTAATACACCGTTATTATAAACCATTTTTATTTGCCTTTGCTTGTGTTTTGGCTTACACAAGCAGTCAGGCGCAACCCGGGCTTGTTTATCTCAATGATACCAATCCTGCTGTTGTCTGGAAAGTGGAACCTGCTGATGATGTTAAAGATATCAACGCCATCAATAAACCCGGGTTTGAGGTAAATGGCTGGGTGAAAGCAACTGTACCAGGTACCGTTTTTTCATCATACGTGGCCGCAGGACTAGAAAAAGACCCCAATTTTGGCGACAATATTTACAAAGTAGATAAAGAGAAATACGACCGGGATTTTTGGTACCGAACTAAATTTGCAGTTCCGGCTGGTTTTACAAAAAAGACAATCTGGCTGAATTTTAAGGGAATAAACCGCAATGCAGATATCTTTTTGAACGGTACCAAATTAGGGAGCCTTGACGGATTTATGCAGCGTGGAAAATACGATATTACCAGTATAGTTAATAAAAGCGGGGCAAATGTACTGGCTGTTTTGGTGTACTGGCCACATACACCACTCGTAAACTACGCCAGTCCCACTTATATCCCGAGCGCGAGCTGGGATTGGATGCCCTATGTACCCGGCTTAAATATGGGGATACCCGACGATGTATATTTGACCAATACAGGCAACCTTACATTAGACGACCCATGGATCCGAACCGACTTGCCCACCAACGCGCGGGCAGATCTTTCGCTCGAAATGAAGATCAAAAATAGCTCCGGTAATTTTGAACAGGGCGTTGTAAGCGGCGTTATCAACCCGGGTAATATTCAATTTTCGGAAAAGGTATTTGTTAGTGCTAATGGATCGGCAAATATCAGGATCGACAAAAAACGCTTTCCTGAACTTGCAATCAATAGCCCCAGGCTTTGGTGGCCCAATGGCTACGGTGACCCCAACCTGTATACCTGCAAGCTGAGTTTAAAAGTAGGGGAAATAGTTTCCGATGAAAAGGAAATTAAATTCGGCATTAAAAAATACACTTATGACACGGTTGGGCGTGTGCTGCATGTGTATGTAAATGGCACAAAAGTGTTTTTAAAAGGCGGCAACTGGGGTATGAGCGAATATATGCTCCGCTGTCGTGGTGATGAGTATGATACCAAAGTGCGGTTCCATAAAGAAATGAACTTTAACATTATCCGTAACTGGATAGGTTCGACAACTGACGAGGCGTTTTACGATGCCTGCGATAAATACGGCATTATGGTTTGGGATGATTTTTGGTTGAACTCCATTCCGAACCTGCCCGACGATATCAATACTTTTAATGCGAATGCCGTTGAAAAAATAAAACGGTTCAGAAACCATCCGTCTATCGCCATCTGGTGCGGTGATAATGAAGGAACGCCCATGGCGCCGCTTAACGGCTGGTTAAAAGAGGATATAAGTGCTTTTGACGGTAACGACAGGTATTACCAACCTAACTCACATGCCGGAAATTTAACAGGCAGCGGCCCCTGGACAAACTCCGACCCGAGCTGGTATTTCAGCCGCTCCCCCAATGGTTTTGGCGGTAACCCGGGTTGGGGATTGCGAAGCGAAATAGGTACGGCCGTATTCACCAATTTTGACAGCTTTAAAAAGTTTATGCCCGAAGATAAATGGTGGCCCCGCAATGAAATGTGGAACCTTCATTTTTTTGGCCCTTCCGCAGGCAACGCCGGGCCCGACCGTTATGATGCCGCTATTGGAAAACGATATGGGAAAGCTACAGGCATACAGGATTATTGCCGGAAAGCGCAATTGTTGAACATCGAAACCAACAAAGCGATGTATGAGGGCTGGGAAGATAATATATGGGAGGATGCCTCGGGCATCATGACCTGGATGAGCCAATCAGCCTATCCATCATTGGTATGGCAAACTTATGATTACTATTACGACCTTACCGGCGCTTATTGGGGCGCGAAAAAAGCCTGTGAGCCTTTGCATATCCAATGGAACCCCGTAAATAATTCTATAAAGGTTATTAACACCACCCGATTTGACGAACAAGGTCTTACTGCGCAGGCTGAAGTTTATAACAGTGACGGCACTTTGGTAAGTCAATACAGCCAATCGAAAATGGTAGATGCCCCGGCAAATACCGCTACCAATTGCTTCACGATCAATTTTGCGCAAGAGCAGGAAAACCTCGCGCTAAACAAGCCCGCCTTTGCCTCGTCAACAGCCAGCGGCGAACCTGCCCTGGTAACTGACGGCAACCCCGGCAGCCGCTGGGCCAGCAACCAATCGGATAATGAATGGATCTATGTTGACCTTGGGCAGGAACAGGTAGTAAATGGCGTAAAACTCAATTGGGAAGAAGCCTTCGGAAGATCGTTTAAAATACAGGTATCCGCCGATGCAAAAAACTGGAAAGATGTTTATGAAACAGAAGATGGCCACACAGGCATACAGCGAATTACATTTGACGAAGAGAAAGCAAGGTATGTGCGGATGCTGGGACTGCAGCGCGGTTCGGGCTGGGGCTATTCCCTATGGGATTTTGAAGTTTACGGAGGTCAGCCTAAAAGTAACGGTTTAAGCGATGTGCATTTTATCAAACTAAAACTAACGGACAAAAATGGTAAGCTGGTATCTGATAACTTTTACTGGCGCGGAAATAAAAGGACTGATTTTACCGCGCTTAACAACCTGCCAAAGGTTGATTTAAAGACATCTTATTCAGTAAAACATGAGGATGGTAAATATTTCGTTGACGTAAGGGTTACTAACCCAACCTCAACGCCGGCCGCTGCTTTCGCTATCAGGGTGCAGGCCGTAAAAGCAAGTACCGGTGAACAAATTTTACCGGCCATTATGAACGATAATTATTTTTCGGTGATGAAGGGAGAATCAAAAGACATAAAGATTGAATTTGATGAAAAGGCTTTAGGTAATGACAAGATTAAGTTATTGGTGCAGCCGTATAATAATCCACTAAAATAAAACGGGATAAATTTTTGAATGAAAGGTAAGGTGTAAAGGTAGTTGAGTCAAATAAAATAATTAAACACGAATTTCAAAACTTTTGAAAAGTTTTCGATTAATTTACGCACCAATTAAATTGACATACCTGGAACGATGAACGCCAAGCCCAATTTTACGGAGCGTAAATATTTTGTGATCCTGCTATTTGTAACCTCTTTATTTTTGCTTTGGGGGATAGCCATATCGCTGGGCGATACCCTCAACAAGCATTTTCAAAACGTATTTCATATTTCCAAATCGCGGTCGGCTTATGTGCAGTTCTCTTTATTTGGGGCATATGCCGTAATGGGTATCCCCGCCGGTTTGTTTATGAAAAAGTTTGGCTACAAACGCGGTGTTTTGTTGGGACTTTGCCTTTACTCAGCCGGCGCGTTTCTGTTTGTGCCGGCTGCTAGTGCCGAATCATTTGGCTTTTTCATGCTGGCGCTATTTGTCCTGGCCTGCGGGCTAGCCACGCTCGAAACCGTTGCTCACCCCTTTGTTGCGGCTTTAGGCGACCAGCGCAGCAGCGACCAGCGTATAAATTTTTCTCAGTTTTTTAATGGATTGGGCGGGATCATCGGCCCCCTGGTTGGGGGATTTTTTATTTTAAAAGCCGGACAGGCACACTCGAACGACCTGATCGCTGTCAGGAATCTTTATTTAGTTATCGGGGTTGCGATTGCTTTGGTTGCTGTTTTGTTCTCATTTGTAAGGGTGCCGGCGCTTAAGGATCCGCATTCGGTGGCTGTTGACTCCTATGCAGTTGGTGGAGCTGAACACATCCCGAAGAAATTATTTCAGCATAAACACTTTGTTTTTGCGGCGATAGCTCAACTGTTTAATGTTGCAGCGCAGGGCGGAACCTGGGCTTATTTTGTAAACTACGGACATGATATTATGGGGTTGACGTCCGAAAAGGCAAGCTATTTTTTTAGTTTAAGTATGTCGATGATGGTTTTAGGACGTTTGGTGGGGACGTTGCTGATGCGCTATGTTGTGGCCCCAAACAAATTGCTTTGGATCTTTGCGGTTTGTAATATCATCATGTGCCTGATTGTCGCTCAAAATTTGGGAACAGTGTCGTTCATAGCGCTGATCATGATCAATTTCTTTTTCAGCATCATGTTCCCCACCATTTTCAGCCTGGGATTGAAGGATTTAGGAAAATCAACCGAGCAGGCTTCATCGTTTATCGTTATGGGGGTGGTTGGTGGCGGGCTGTTTCCTTTTTTAATGGGTTGGGTGGCTGATCGTAATGTTGCTACCGCATATTATTTGCCGATAATATGTTATATGGTGATATTTTTATTTGGCTTTTTATACCCTCGTTTAAACCGTTCAGTGATAAGCTAAATTGATTTATAAATAAATCGGACAAAAAGTTTAATTTAAAAAAATATGACTTATATTACCGCTTATATTTGATAAGAACTTATTTAAAGTGAAGAAAAAATTATCTATAGTTGATATTGCCAACAGCTTAAACGTATCCAAAACAACCATTTCTTTTATCCTGAACGGCAGGGCCCAGGAAAAAAGAATAGGGGCTGAATTAGTGGAGCGTGTTTTAAAATTTGTAGAGGAGGTTGGCTATAAACCGAACCCTCTGGCAAAGAGCCTGCGTACAGGCAAATCAAATATTATCGGCTTAATGGTGGAAGATATCGCCAATCCATTTTTTGCAAGTATCGCCAGGTTAATAGAAGACCGCGCTTATAATAATGGTTATAAAATAATTTATTGCAGTACGGATAATAATACCGAGAAGACCAAAGACCTTATTGAAATGTACCGCGACAGGCACGTGGATGGTTATATTATTGCGCCGCCTGAAGGTATCGAAGATGATATCAACTCATTGATAAAAGCAGGTTTCCCCGTGGTATTATTTGACCGTAACCTGGAGAATGTTAACGCAGATTATGTGGTTGTTGATAATCTTTTTAGTACCTATAATGCTACCCAGCATTTAATAAGCCAGGGGTATAAAAATATAGCATATGTCTCTTTTTTATCATCGCAGGCACAGTTAACCCAGCGCCTGCAGGGGTATAAGAATGCTTTAAAAGAGCACAATTTAAAACCCATTGTGAAAGAAGTATTGTTTAATCGGGATAATGATGTCATCATGGATCCGATAAGGACATTTTTGAAGAAACGCAAGGACGATGTAGATGCTATATTATTTGGCACCAACCACATTGGCGTTTGTGGTCTCCGCCTGTTTAGTGAATTAGGCATAAAAGTGCCTGATGATATAGCCGTTGTGTCGTTTGACGATTATGAGGTTTTTCAATTGTTTACGCCTCCCATTTCAGCAATCGCACAGCCCATTGTTCAGATAGCCGATAATGTGATCACAACTTTATTGAGCAAGCTGAATTCACCTATTAAAGACAAATCTGTTAAAACCATTACGCTTTCTACCGAGCTTAACATCCGGAGCTCATCTGCTCCGGCAAAAAATACGACTGTGATTACCAGTAAGGCGGCAGCAGAACTGTAACTTATTTTTTAAAGCCTGCTTAAAGTAAAAACTTATTCGAAATACCTTTTAGTATATAGGTTTTCGATTTCCAAATAAATATTCCTGAGGTTTTTTCTGGTAGTATAATATTTATTTGCCATTTGCCGTGTTTTAATCTGTAGCTCACAGATACTTTTCCGTTGGGATGAGGTATGTCGCCGCTAACATTTGTTAAAGTACCCAAATGCGGCTCTATTTTTATTTTAGCAAACCCCGGGGCATAGCTATCGACACCCAATACCGTTCTGAAAAACTCAATATTCGGACTTGCACCCCACGCATGACAATCTGAACGTGTGTTTTGCAAGTCGGATACTTCGCCCCATGTAGTCATGCCCATTTTTATGTTGTTGCGCCATACATCAAGCCATTCCATATAGTCATTCCCCCGGCCGGCTTTTATTAGTGCCTGGTGCAGGTAATATTTAAAATAAATGGTGCATTGTGTTAACATATTGTCATTCAGTAGTTTATTTGCCAGTGCAGGCATAGCTGCATTGGGTACCATGCCGGTAAGTATGGCGAGTGAGTTAACATGCTGCGAGTAGCCGGTTTTTTCTTTGGTATCAGCATACAATTGTTTGGCCGGGTCCCAATACTTGCGCTGTATGGTGGCCTTTAACTGTGCCGCTTTTTGATGGTAAATACGCGCGTAATCCTGCAGGCCTATTTTGGCTTCCATTTCAGCAGCCCATTGGTAAGCCCAAAGTAATTGCAGGTCATAAATCGCCGCGCTGCCGTCTGAGACTTTAACGTCTCCTGCCAAATTTCCGGCCCAGTCAACAAATGCCCAGTATGGGGTATCCTTTAATGAGCCGTCAGGCTGCTGGTATTTGCTGAAAAAATCCAGCACTGCCCGTTCGCCAACTAATTTGTTTTTTATAAAATCATTATCGTTACGATACATCCAGTAATCATGGAGCATGCAGATATACCATAGCGAAAACGTTGATATGATCTGCGTACCTTTTGTTGGGTAGCAGCTCCTGGTAACGCCCTCAGCAATGCGTGAATGGTCCATCAGGGTAAGCGCATTCCGTGCCAGCCGGTCGTCGCTGGTGTTATAATAAGATATCAGCGCCTGTATCCTTGTGTCACCAATGTACTGTAATTGTTCATAATAGGGGCAGTCTGTATAAGTTTCCCAGGCGTTAAGCCTGGCAGTACGCCAGCCGATATCCAGTATTTGCTTTATTTCGGTATTGTCCGTATTAAATACCGCTGTGCGTTTGAAAGGATAACCGGTAAATGTGCCATAAAGGTCGTCGATGGTCAGCGGCTCATTTTTGGTTTGAACGATAAGCCTGATATATCGAAACGTTCTAAAATTTAAGGTAGTAAATGATTGCCCGGTACTGCCATCTGCGATAAGGCTGTCTATCCGCCCTATAAAGTCCTTACCATCAACCTCATTACGGTTGCTTTTACGCGTGCCATGGCTGCCTTTGTCGTAAAGTGCTTCCGCATAGCCTAATGATATCCCTGCATCCTTTCCGCCACTAAAATTTAAGGTTACATAAGCATTGGTTTCAAAGGTTTGATCCATTAGTAAAGTGGCCGTTGTATTTGCCGGGATGGTTACCTGAGCTTTCTCACCCGGAAAGTTTGGCGGAACGCTTATGCCAAAAGCATTGCGGAGTTTTGGGATGCGCTGGTACGTCATTTCCCGTGCTGGCAGTGTCGAAGGTACCAACGCCCAGTCTATACCCCAGCTCATACCCTTAAGTTTTCCATCCATTACTTTAGCCGCGTTGGGCCAGTTACTATCATCATACGTTATAGCTGTCCAATTGCCTTTAACCGCCTGGTTCATATCCACCATTTCGCCTTTACTGGCAGCAAAAAAGAACCCGGGAACCGGGCTGTGGCCTGCGTCGCGAATGCATTTCCATGTATTGTTGGCGTTAAGCACTTCTTCATTAGCCGAATTACCCTGCAAGATGAACGCCGCTCGTACCGATATCTGAGCTTCGGGCCGGTATTGAGCCTCGTTCCAAACAAGTGCAGCTATGATGTTTTTACCTGTAGAAAGATACGGCGCGAGGTCAACCGTCTCATAGTTCCAGAAATAGGTATCGCCGCGTGCAGGGCCGAGCGATACAAGCGTGCCATTGACATATAATTTGTAGCGGTTATCGGCAGATACATGTACAATAAAGGAAGCAGGTTTAGCATTAAGATCAATGCTTTTGCGAAAATAGTATACGCCATAGGTATCCCCGGGATCATTGGGCGCGGCTATCCAATTAGCGTTCCATTGCCGGTTTTCAGCTTGAGCCGGCCTGGATTGTGAATGACCGGTGGATATGCAAAGAAAATTTGAAAGTGCTAACAGAAATACGAAAAAGTGCTTCATAAGTGGTTTATATATTCTTGCTAAATCGATTTGGCAATATAATAAAAAAACGGGAAAGAATATTCCTAACGCAACATTTTACTCTGTTAATACCTGAATAGCAATACGAGACGTAATCCTGTTTTTGGAAAACGGCTTTGCGGCCTGGTTTGGATAGATATTGACCATTATTTGCAGCATTTAATGGAAACGTTAAAGATCGTTTTAAACGGAAAAACTCCTTAAAGTGAACAATGTTGAGGTGATTTTTGACATTATGAGCATCTTCGCCATTACTTTCATAAATCCGGTTGATTTTAAAAAGGACTCCTTTCTACTTCAACTGCAAATCAAAAGTACCCTCAACCCTGTAGTAGGGTGCGTTGGCTTTGTCATCCTTAGCCATAAAGGTGTAAAAGGTGCCTTTGGCAAGCACTTTGGCGGAGTTATATTGAATGAGGTTAATATTGCCCAGGCTTTTAGGCGCAGAGTAACGGCTTAATGAAAGCGCAAGTGCCGGGGTTTTAGTATCACCACTCATGATAAACTGGCTGCCGGCAATAGCGCGGTTAATATTATTGTAAGGGAAACCTGCCGAACTGATGCCAAAACTCATGGAATGTTCTTTATTGATAGCGGTGATACCAAAATAGCGGCTATTATCAATGCTGTGTACGTTGATAAATGCGATAGAATCGGTAGCGGCATCAAAGGTATAAGTGGAATCGTTGAACTTAATTTTCAGCGTGCCGGAAACGGCAAGGAAATTATTGGGCGATGAAAGCGCGGTACTATCGGCGCTAACGGTGGTGGTGGATGGGGCTGGGCTATTTACAGCAGCATCTTTCTGGCAAGACGAAACCGTCGCCATAAAAATTACTGTAAGTAAATATAAAACATAAGTAAACCCTCTGTTCCCCATATAAATAGATCTAACGTATAAATATACAAACTTAGTTACGAATATAAATGATAAATAGTTGCTTAATTATTAATGTAACTAACATTTTAACATTTTTTAACCTTAACGTTTAGACTTAAGAGATTTGCCGGGGTTTAATCAATAATGAAAACAAAAATCATTGAGTTTTATCGCTTTTTTTTAAATAAAACAGAGTATGTTTTGCTAAAAATATTTGCATTTTTAAATAATTTACCGTACCTTTACATTTATAATATGCCAATTGGCATATTCAACATAAAATGAATTCTGTTGCCTTTGCCACACTTAAACAGCTTAATAACCGGATTGACGCTTATTTTAATTTATCCGGCGGCGCCCCTCAAAACAAAAGGAAATCAAAAAGCAAAACCGAAACTGCGGAGATAAGTGAGGAAGCGGTTAACGAGCCTCAACCTGCAACCATGTCGGGTTTGGCGCTTTTCCTGGGCTTTCACAGCCTTGCCGGGTTTGAAGATCACGCGCAAAATGGCGAATTTGCTACTGCACTTCAACGCGCCCGTTTGCGAATGCTGGCAATTTATGAACGAAGGCTGCTGCAGCAATCACCAACAGGGGTTATGTTTGCACTTAAAAGTTTCGGATGGGATGATCGGGCTGGAAATAAAACAGGTAGAGAAATCGTTCCAAAAACTTTAACCATCGAGATTGTCGAAACAGGTTTTATCCCAGCAGGCGATGAAAAAGAGGTGGCTTTATAGTTACTTATTTGATATAGCTGAGATCGTCCTTTTCGGTATCATACACGGTTGGATCATTCGGGTCAGGCACCAATAATTCACGATGTACCGATAAGCTATTGGCAGTTAAACTGGTTACCGTTTCGGGCACGCCTTTGTTTTCAAAACTAACAAATTCGGTAATATGGGTTCCGCTGATGGTATAAGTAAATTCACTCAGGCTTGGCCCGGTAGGTGTCGATTTTGAATAGTAGCCGGTCCCGTCGCTTAAATATTGTACAAAATCGTTGTTTGTAAATTTCGATTTCTTAATACTGTCAATCACTACACCATTGTTAACCAACAACGAATATTGTTTTACAAGCTGCCATTTACCAATTATAGTAACAGGTGGCACAGGGACGACAACGTTTTTTTTGCATGACCACAAGCATATTAAAAGAAAAACACTAATTAACAGATACTTAAATTCCATGGACACAACCTTTTTTCAGGTTAAATGTAACGTTTGTTTTAACAATAATGCAACAGGTGGGAAGCCAAAACATCAATTTAATTATACCATTTTATGGCAGACCAAATAGCCACCTCCCTATTCAGGCAAAATTATATCAGTGCCGCTCATATTGTGATTAACCAGGGTGGCACCAGCAGCGGTAAAACCTATGCTATTGAACAGGTGCTTTTTTGCCTGGCCTGCACTACCGAAAAACTGGTAATCACCGTTGTGGGCCAGGATATCCCTAACCTGAAAGCCGGGGCATTGCGCGATGCTGCCAGCATACACAGCTCATCTGGAGCATTGCAGGCAATGGTGAAGAATTATAATAAAACAGACAGGCTATTTGAGTTCCATAACGGCAGTTTAATTGAGTTTAAGAGTTATGATAATGCCCAGGATGCAAAGTCAGGAAAGCGCGACTACCTTTTTGTGAACGAAGCCAATGGCGTGCCATGGGAAGTATATTGCGAGCTGGCATTGCGTACGCGCCTAAAGATCTTTATTGATTTTAATCCTAATATTGCCTTTTGGGTGCATGATAACCTTTTAGGGCGACCCGGCGTACAGCTTATTATTTCGGATCACCGCCATAACCCCTTTTTATCTCAACAATTAAGGGATAAGATTGAATCGTTAAAAGCTATTGATGATGAGCTTTGGCGCGTTTATGCACGAGGGCTTACCGGCAAGATAAGCGGCCTTATTTTGAACCGCTGGCAGGTAGTTGATGACCTGCCCGAAAGTAGAAAATTACTGGCAGCCGGCCTTGATTTTGGATATACCAATGACGAAACCGGCTTTATAATGGTTTATAAACAGGATGGCGCGCTATGGGTTGATGAAGTATTTTACGAAACCGGCCTAACCAACCCTGATATAGCAGGAAAGCTTTCCGAAAACAACATTGGCAAAAGCACCGAAATAGTGGCCGACAGCGCGGAACCTAAGTCAATCGAAGAGTTGCGGCGTATGGGATGGCACATAAGCCCGGCAAAAAAAGGCCCTGATAGTATTAAGCTCTCCATTGATATTTTAAAACGATACGAATTAAAGATCACCCGGCGAAGTGTTAACCTGCGCAATGAGTTAGGCCGGTACAAATGGAAGACAGACAGATCGGGCAGGACATTGAATGAACCTGTTGACGCATGGAACCATTTGATAGATCCACTGCGCTACGTTGCCCTTAATAAATTGGGCGCCGGTAAAACAGGGAATATAAAAAGCTGGATGCCTGCCCCTTCGGCACCGGAATTTGATTTTGCAACGGCCCACCTGCTTAAATAAAAAGTGACTAACGGGTGAAATAGTACAACTATATTGAACAGGTTGAAATCAGCAATGAATTAGAAATATAAAACAAAAATCGGCGTAATTCTCCGATAAAAATCGGTGAAATCAAGACTTAAATCAGTGAAATCCACAAAAAAATGATCGAAAAAACCCTAAAGACCACCACAGGCAGGATAAAAATCAAAATCCCCTCCAGCCTGCACGAACTAACCCTGGGTCAGTTAATCGAAATTCAGGATAAACCTGAACTGAACGACCTCGAAGCTATCGGCATCCTGTCGGGTATAGCGGTTGAACAACTACAAAACGTTAAAAACTATGACGACCTGCAGCAATTCGGTGAAACGGTGCTGCTGTTGTCAACGCAGATTGCCTGGTTATTTAACAGCGGCGACGTTCCCCGAAAAATAACATTTAACTTAACCCGTGGCGCAAATACTGTAAATGTAATGCGCAATTTATCAATTGAACCTGCCGGGGCATTTATGGCCGCCCGCGAAATTATTGGCGACGAGATAAATCACCATATTGAACGATTTGGCCACGACGACTGGCAGGACAACTTCAAGCCATCGTTAAAAGCCTGCTGCCAGGTACTTGCCCATTATTTTTATTGCAGGGCTACCGGCGAAAAATACAATGAATACGAAGCCGAAGAATTTTGTACGGAAATTAAAAAACTACGGGTAACGGAGGCGCTGCCCATCGCCAAACATTTTTTTACCTGTTATCCCTCCTTGTCGAAACCGAAAACAGGCTACTCGCTTCGGCCCCGTCAGTTCTGGAAAAAAAGGCAGGGATCCAGCGTTTTGAAAAATTCAAATATATCAATACCATAAACTCCCTTGCAGGCGGCGACATTACCAAGTGGACGGAAATATTAAGCATGCCTTACGAACGTGTGCTCACCAAGCTTTTGTTGAATAAAACAGAAGCAGAGTACCAGAAGAGGTATAGCGAATTGCTTTCGTCGTAATCCGAAAGTCCGGACTTCAACAATTAATCTCTAATTAACAAATCTCCAATCTCAAAAAAATGCCCATAAGAAATCAAATTGAAGCTATTGTACAAACCCTGACCAATGCCCCAACCTTTGTATACGGCACTGCTAACGAGTTAAACCAGTTAGCCGAAGACGCGACATTTCCCGTTGTATTTATGTACCCTTTGCAACCGATAGATGTATCGCCGCAGGTAAATGGCTCGGTGGATAACACGTTTTCCGTCTACCTGGAATTCCTTTTCAAGACGGATTTTGACCAATATACGGGAGACAATGAGACTTATGTAACCCAGGCGCTATCCCTGGCAAACGAGTTTGTAGTAAAAGCATCAAAATACCGCGAGGGGGAAGGCCGGTACTTCAGGATAAAGGTCGGTGATAAAGCCAAATGCCTGCCGGTATACAATAAGTTTGATGTGAATACCACAGGGGTAAACCTTACGATAAGTTTAGCCACAATGTATTTTGAGCACTTTAGTTAGGCCATGGTCGATGGACCATCACTAAAAACTTCAGCGGTAATAATCATTTCACAATCAAAACAATGGCCATGGTCTATCGACTATGGACTGTCAACCATAACATGAACACCGATCAACTTCGCCAACTTCTCGAGCAGCTTAAAGCCGATGTCATCAACTCCATGCAGGCTGCCGGGAGCAATGCCACCGGGCAAACGTCCAAACAATTAACTATTACCCAACAGGATAATATCCTCCATCTGGAAGTTCCCGGGTATATGCAACTGCTTGAAACCGGCCGCGGGCCAACGGGACCAAATGCGGTGCCCGGCGATCCGCCGATGATCCAGCGCATACAGCAATGGTGCCAGGCAAAAGGCATTCCAGATAAGGCGGCCTGGGCCATCAAAAAGTCGATCGACAAAAAGGGATTTAAAGGCAAGTCTGGCATACTTTCAGAACCATTAGGGGATGACAATATCAATAGCCGCCTAAAAACCATCATGGAAGCTATCGCTGAAGAGATCAGTACACAAGTTACGGGTTTGATCGCCTAAACGGTGCTAATTTTAATCCAGCCTTATCTAATTTAACCAACTAACATAAAAAACATGGCATTATTTGCAACTATAGGCCCGGGTGCAACAGGGGTAGAGGGCACCAAAGTTTACGGCGAGATCATTATTTCGCTGTTTGATGCGGCCAGCGGGCAGCCAGCTAACGGTAACAACGTTACCGTTTTTTATACGCAAAACTTAAACGGCGTAATTTACCAGGGGTCGCAAATTATAGCGGGGCAAAGTTACGCTGTATACCACGGAGAACTTAGCGACTCAAGTACCACGACCCCCTATTATACTAAATTCACCGTTGATAGCATCAGTACCGAACCGGCCATCCCTCCGCCAGTTAACGTTTGCGACCTGGTGGTCAACAATGTTCTTATCGATAAACCTGAATCGTCGCCAGGCACGGCTGATGCACAGCTAACAGTACAGGCTACTTCAAGCTACAGCCCGATTATGTATAGTATGGATGGCGTCACATTTCAGTCGTCACCGGTATTTACGGGCTTAACAGGCGGCTTAAAAAGCGTTTATGTGAGCGATGCCAATGGCTGCACCAATGTTTCGGCCGTCACTATTCCCATACTCAGCGGTTTATTGATCAGTGATCCGTCCGTTAATTTAACCGGGGGTAATGTTTCCCGTTGGAATGCAGCCTTTAATCCGGTAGTTTTCTCCTATCAGCGCAAAGACTTTGAGGTAACGTTAATTTCGCTGGATATCGCGAGCGGCAATGCCACTATAATCGCTAATTGCAATACTTCGGCAATTGCAACTGCTGTTACTGCTTACAACAATGCCAACATAAATGCTACCGTTCAAAATGTGGTACTCACCAATAATAGCCCTGTTTTAATTTATCTAAACGCGGGCGTTTATACCGGCACATACAAGGTGAATTTGGTAAACAGCAATGGCAGTATGGTGATCAATACGCCCTATATTTCAAACGCTACCGGTTTTTTCAACAGCAATACCCTACGCCCTTTTTACCAGGTGCGCACGCAAATTACTTACCAGGACCCAATCAGCGGGCGGCAAAATACTATTACCTCAACCAACAGGCCGGATAGCACCGGGTTGGTTAAAGCTGATATCAGTAATTTCTTACAAAGTCTTTTACGTGCTAAAGACGACAGCAATTTCACTCAAATCAACTATCGCGACAGCAACTTAAGCGCAAGCTACCAAATTGCCTATGCCGAATACTGGGACGGCAAACTCACCGGTACGCAAATCTTAACCTACATCCCCATAAGCAGCCCCTATTACGTTTTATATGCGGCAAAACAACTGGGTGACAGCTTTGGCGGTAACCTGGCAGCTTATGTGCCTTTCCCTTCGGTTACCAGTAACAGCCAGTTAGCCAAATGGGTGACTGATTTTACCGAACCAGCCTTTTCAAATGGTTATCCTTTTGACATCGGCTTTATTTACGGCGAAGAACTTTTGGGCCTGCAATTGTATTGCAACCTTGTGCCGCTTGATATTAACCGCAACCCGCTATCCGGCACTACAAACAGCTACCTGCTTAATGAAGATGGCTCCTGGCTATTGAACCAGGATGGCAGCAAACTGCTGATCGCCGAAGAAACATCCGGCAATACCAACCTGCCGGCGCAACTGGGCTTAAACCGGCTGCTGGTTAATACCTTATTCGGCAGTGATGTTTATTATTTTGAGCTTACGCTGATGTATAACGACAGCAATGGAATTGCGCATGCGGTTACGCAAACCCAAACGCTAAGAGTTGATGGTGCTGTTGATGAACAATCTGTTTACCTGCGCTGGATAGGTTTATCAGGATGCTGGAACTATTACCGCTTTGTGTATAACCAGGAAGTATCGCTTGACGTTCAGAACGCTGTCATCATTAAAAACTACGTTTCGGACTGGGCCAACCAGGATAGTATTGAAGAAGTGATCGGTAAAAGTGCAGGGCAGAAAATGAAAGTAATGGCCGAGGATCTTTCCGTAAATGATATCAAAGGCCTTCAATCCATCAAATATTCGCCTAAAGTACAAATACTGGTAAACAAAAACCCGGTTAAATGGCAAACCATTGTATTAAATACCGCCACCTTCAGCGAATATGAAACCATTAACGGCCAGGCGCCCTTCAGCGTTACATTTAATATGCCAAGTATCAATATACAGAGCCAGTAGGTATTTATTTTTTACTCAAATCAACTTCATTAACAACTTTAAAGACATCGCCTGAAGTTTGATAAGTATACGAACCTTGCAAAACCATTTGATTAGTACCTTGAATGGTTATAATACAAGTGGTTTCTGGCAAAAGCGCAAGCGTTCTGGAAAGGATTAAATTTGAGCCTGAGATATGATAATAAAAAAGCTCTGGAGAAACAAAGTTAGGATCTAAAAAAGTCTCGAACGCCGTTCCATCATTGTCAAACAGATAGTACTGACTTGTGTCGGATACGTTATATGAATACGAAGTTGGGGATAGAACTCCATTTTTATAACTCGTTGCCGAGTATTTATTTATCATCCATTTGCCGGTTATTGAAACAGCAGTTACGGGTTTAGCCTCTTTTTTACAAGCAGATAAACTGAAAATAAAAATGGAGATAGTTATTAATCGATATAAGTCTTTCATTTATAGCAGGTTTAAGGATTATAGAGGCAATTTAAATATCCAACTAAAAATAAACAATAAATCAACTAATTCCGGTAGTGTCTTAGTTTGAATTTGTTTTTAAAGGAGCTGATTTTTTTAGCCAATGTTGAATAAAGTCATATACGATAAAATAATAGCCTAAAACAGTATTCACGTTACTAGTGATTGCTAGTAATCCGGAAAAAGGAGAATTAAATAATACACGAATAGCAACATGAATAGAAATTAAATTCCATATCAGGAAAATCATATAAGCTGGCTTTAAACCAATATGCTTCCCGTTGAAATCTTTTATCGCATTAAAAATCATATATAGAGTTGCATTCATTGCAAACAGCGATACAAGAAGTAAAACCCCCTCATTATAAAAAGAGTTGGTCAGAAATTTATGAAATAAAATAATCAATGTTGTTAAGACTACAACGAGCCTTAAAATTCCTGATACGATTCTGTTCATTTTTTTGAGGTTGTGAAATAAAAAGGCGACTTGTTAGGTGGTTTAAATATATGTATAAGTTATTCATATATCAATCGGCTAACCTTTACAACCCTTACAACTCATTACAACGTCTACAACTCATTATAACCACTACACCAACATGAACCAAATCCAACTTTACATAAATGATCAACTGGTTGACTTAAGTGACGACAGCCCGGTTGCGCTTACCTTCCAAATCAATAACCTGGCCGAAGTACAAAACCAGCAGGGTAATACCAGCAACCAGTTTAAACTGCCTTTAACCCAGCATAACCGCCAAATACTGGGCTTCCCGGATGATGTGGCTTTTGCCACTAACTTACCTTACCAAAAATATGAGGCAAAGATTATCCAGGATGGGCTTGAAATTGTGCCCTATGGTATCGGCGAACTTAACGGCATCGACCAGGATACAGCCAGTATCACCATATTATCGGGCAATACAGATTTCTTTGATGCTATTGGCGGTAAATTGTATGATATGGGCGACAGCACCAGCATCTGGAGCAATTACGGGCAAAACCTGGTTTGGCAGCCCTATGATCATGAATGGGATATTAATAACGCCGCAGATTCTCAAACCAAAACCGATGGATGGATCTACCCCATTATTGATTATGGTTATATGAACGACGATTTTACAACACCCATTGATGTGCATAACCTGCGCCCGGGCTTTTTTATAAAAACAGCCATCAACCTGTTGCTGCAATCGTCGGGCTATAAAGCATCAGGGTCGTTGATGGGTAATCCGTTATATCCTTTAATGATCGCGCAGTTTTCTAACGGTAGTTTCGAACACGGCGCCGATTATCAGAACCAGGTAGATGGCTTTGGCTGCGATGTAACTTTGCCGTCGGCGCTTACCGTTAAATACAGCAAAGCCGGCGTAAACGTGGGCACTATTGCATTCCCCGCAGTTACAGCCAACCCCGGCGGGTTTTATGATGCATCCACGGGTGTTTATACCAGCAACATCCGCAACAGCGTAAACATAACGCTTACCATACCGTCTTTTTATTTTTACGGCAACTATAATGGCAGCTATACAGCCAATGTCGATATAAAAATCAGGTACACCGACCCGGCAAATGGTGATGTAACGCTTGCAAGCACCAATTTTTATCTGGCCAATAACCCTACGCTCATCAGGCAGGGGCCTTACCGGCATGGATATACCATCACTCCAAAAACCGTAGTTTCCGGAGCGGCTGATTTACCTCCCGGCGGCAAAATAAGAGTAATATACCAGTTTAATGGTTATTCGCAGTCTATTTTTACCATGGCGGCGGGCGCGGAACTGGTGATTAAATCAAACAACCAGGTTATGCTTTATGGGCAAGCTGTACAATGCGAACGCATTTTTCCTGATATAGCACAAAAGGACCTTTTAAAGGATACTTTGCAACGTTTCGGCATTTTATGCCAGACAGATAATACCAGCAAAACGGTTTCTTTCAATTCATTTAAAGATGTTGTAAGCAACATCCCTGTCGCCAGGGATTGGAGCAGCAAATGCGTTAACCAGGGCAAGCAGATAAGTTTCCAGTTGGGCAATTATGCACAGGTAAATTATATGCAATACCAAACGGACAAAAACCTGCTGCCGCTTAAATACGGCTGGTCACAGATCAGAATTGCCGACCAAACCTTGCCCGCGGACGCTACCCTTGTACAAAGCCCCTTCGGCCCAAGCTTTAACAGGCCATATTACGGCGGTACTATAGCCCAAATAACCATGATTGACCAAACCACCAGCAGCGACAGCTTCAGTATAAGTGTGGCGCCAAGGATACTGATAGACCAGAAACTAAATATCGGCGCCATGGGTAAAACAGTAACACTTACCGATGGCATTAACCCTAACCGGGTAATAAACGATTTGATCAGCACACCATATTTTTATAAGCCCGATGCACCAGATCTGGGCCCGGGTTTTGGGCAGGCCAGCCTGATGTTTGATGACCTGAGAAAACAATACTATCCCGAACTGGAAAAGATATTAACACAAACCAAAAAAGTAGTGCGCTACGTTTTATTAGCGCCGCGTGACATATTGGAGCTTGACCTGTTGATTCCGGTTTACATTCGGCAGGATAGCGCTTACTATTACATCAATAAAATTGATGCCTGGCGAAAAGGGCAACCCACAAAAGTGGAATTGGTTAAATTGGGATGACGGCGCCCGCGCCATCGAGCGTTTATGAAATATTTTATATCAAAATGAAATGTCTCCCCTATAACAATGTAATCAAACGATTTTATGTACTTAAAATTAATTCAAAAATAATTATTTGTTGATTTGCATTTTAATATTTTCCTAATTAGATTTACCAAAAATTTTAGCAAATCATCATGAAAAAATCTATTCTTATCACATTATTGTTAATTCCTTTTTTAGGATTCTCACAAGCAACAAAGCCCATTGAAGGCTTTTTAGGCATTAAATTTGGCAGCAGCCGTGTGGCGGTTATAGCGGCCTTGAAAGCTAAAGGGGGCACTTTTGATAAAGCAAATTCTGATGCCAATTCAGTTGCTTTTAACAACATTAATTTAGACCACCGCGAGACCGGCGGATTTTTGGTTAAGTTTATTAATGACAAGGCGTTTGAGTGCGATTTTATTTTTGACCCCGGAGCGGATGCGAAAACCCTGGAATATTACTATGCTTTAGTAAATGATATTACAGACATTTATGGCCCAACGACCGTTTCAAAGGCCACTTTTAAAGAACCTTATTCTGACAAGGACAGCGATATGGATAAAATCGTTGCCATACAAAGCGCAGAAGCAGATTATACAACGATCTGGCAATCCGATAATAAAAATACAATTTCGGTAAATATAACAGAGAAATTAGCAGTGGTTTTACAATACCAGGATGCCGGCCTTGTTGAAATTGCGGTAAAAAATCAAAAAGCAAAAGAAAAATCAGATTATTAATTAAATAGTAAAGTAAGCCCCGAGCGGGCTTATTTTAAAAAATAAAATATGCCAATTGGCATTTAATACATAATTACATAAAGCACTTAAAAATGGCAGACGATATCAGCAAAAAAATAACCATTGGGGTTGAGATGGACACGGAAACACTCACTCAAAATATTGGCAATCTCAACAAATCAATAGATGGCCTGGTAGCTAAACAACAGCAACTGAGCGCTGCAGGAAAACAAAATACGGCTGCGTTTGAAGAAATTTCGGCGAAGCTGGATGTCTTAAAGAAAAGCCTGCAGGAGGCCAACACACAGTTGCAGGCAAATACATCTTCTTTAAACGCATTAGACACTGCGGCCAAAACAGCAGGTGGTTCGGTGTCATCATTAAGTGATCAGCATCAGAAACACACTAAAGCCGCCGGCGATAGCTCTGCTAAGACGAAAGAGCTAAGCGGACAGGTTAACACTTTGGGTGCATCCAGCAAAGCCACCGAAAATTCGGTGTCATCGTTAGCCGGCAATCATCAAAAACACGCTAAAGCCGCCGCCGATAGTTCAAATAAAACAAAAGAACTAAGTACGCAGCTTTCTGCCCTCGATAAATCGGCAAAGCAACAAAAGACCAGTACCGATGCCGCTAAAGGGGCAATTGATAGTTTAGCCGCCAGCAGTGCAAAAGCATCAGAAGACGCCAAAGGGCTTCAAACAAGTATCGGGGCGACAGACGGGGCACTTACCCAGCAGGCAACCGATGTTACCAGCAATAAAACAGCGTTTGATGCCCATAAAGCGACTATGGATCACCTCAAAACCTCTTTTGACGAGATAAAAGATGTTTCGGGCATATTTGGGCCAAGTTTGCAGGAAGCCGCGCAGGGTTTCAACGCTATGAAAGATGGCCTGGCGCTCGTACAAGGCGGTTTAACGGGCGTTGGCGAAGCTATTAAGGCGGATGGCTTTGGCTTTTTGCTGGATATCCTCCAGATGTTATTCGATAGCTTTGTTAAATCATCAAGCGGGGCAAAAATACTGCAGGGTGTAATTTCGGCAACTGGCGTGGTAGTAAACGATGTAAAAGCCGTTTTCCATGCCTTAATGGACGGCATTATTAATGCTTTTTCGCACCCGATTGAAACGCTTAAATCGCTGGGTAAAATGATCGAAGAAAATCTGATCAACAGGTTTAAGGCGTTCGCGGTGATATTGCACGGCATCGTGCACCTTGATTTTAAGGAAATTGGCAACGGCGTTATCCAGGCAGCTACGGGCGTTACCAACGCTACGGATAAGATGGGCAAAGTATTTACTGCAGTAAAAAAAGGCGTTGAAGATACCGCCGGACAAATGGTAAAAGCTTATAAGGACGGATATAATGAAGCCGGGCAGCATGTAGACGACCACGAGAGTCACGTAAAAGCTTCTGTTGACCGGCAAATGGGCTACTATGATAAACTGCGTAAGAAAGCGCAGGGCGCCTATGCCGAACAGGATGATGGTAATAAAGTTGCTGTAAGGACGCCGACTGAGAACATGACTGGTGCAAGCGTGGGTATTAGCCCCGAAACACCTGATGAGTTGAAAAAGAAAATCCAGGCAGAAAATGTTGTTATAGTAAAAGCCACTCAAGACACTGCACAAAAAACAGTTGAAATTAAAAAAACAGCAATTCAAAAGGTAGAGGATTTTGCGAAGCAATCCGAACAAAAAATTGCCGATGCAGCGCTTAATATTTTAAAAAACAGCATAAAACAGCAAGCCGACGCAAAAATAGCCGGCCTGGAGCAGGACAAGAATGCTGAATTGAGCAATAGGAGTTTAACATCAACCCAAAAACTAGCCATCGAGCAAAAATACAAACAAAAAGAGGCCCAGGTAAAGATCAAAGCTTTTAAACAGGAGCAGGAAGCATCAATAGCACAGGCAGCCATTAACGGTGCACTGGCAATTACAAAAGTCACTTCACAAGCTGGCGAATTTAGTCCGTTATTAATACCCGGCATCATAACCGAAACAGCCATACAGGTTGCTACCATAGCGGCACAAAAGCCACCTGCCTATGCATCGGGCGGTTTGCATTATAACTCCGACGGTCGCGGCGGTGTTTTACCGGGCTACAGCAAAACTGATAACACCAATGCTTACCTGCGCTCGGGCGAGGGGGTTGTAGTATCGGAAGCCATGCAAGTTCCCTGGGCGCGCAACCTGATAAGCGCCATAAACGTTGGCTTTGGCGGCAGGGATTTCTCCATTACAAATCCCGGTCGGGGTTATGCGGTAGGCGGTATATTTACCGACGGCGGTGATGCCAACCGTTATTACAACCAGCCTGTACATGATCAGAAGAACCTTGCCAACTCCATCGCTTACCAGATGATCAACAACTTCCCTCCGGTGTATGTAGATGTTAAGGATATCAATAACCAACAAAATATCCTGGCGCAAACCGTTAACAGGGTGAATCTATAAGCTCAAGCTCCTGCCTCACTAATTTCGGAGTTCGGAATTTCGATTTTGGAATTGAAAATTTAATCCATTAAATCAACCTCATCGATGAAATCATTTCGAATAAATCGGTGAAATCACAAAAACTATGAATATAAAACTCGCCAACACTTTATTTGATGATGGTGTATTCTCGGCCATGTATAAGGCGGGGTTTATTACCACAAAAGTTTTTATTTACCGCGAAATTTACCTTTGGACAGCAGCGCAACTCCAAACCCGTAACCTTACCAAAAGCCAGGCGGTATTAGAAGCCGGGTTAAAATTTATGAAAGATGAACGCACTATTTGGCGGGCGCTGAATAGTTTTGATGAGGGAGAATAGATAATTTTGAGCTCAGTCGCTTTCTGTTTCAGGCTCAAAAACCGCACAAATTGAGCTCTAAATAACTCAGCAGTGAGCTCAATTTTAAATAAAGCTCAATTATTTACCATTTGTAGCTCAATCATTCATTAATTTGAACTACATTTGATTATAAAATGAGCTTCATTTATGAATGATACAACTGAAAGTGTATTAAAATACTTAATCGAGCAACCACTAAGTTCGTCAAAGGAGTTGCATGACGGCCTGAACGGAGTCATCGGCTATGCTACGGTTAAGCGGGTTTTAAATAAACTCAGTGCAGAACAACTCATCAGCACCGAAGGTAAGGGAAAAGCCACAAAGTACCTGTTAAGTCCGTCGTACGAGTTGTTGTATCCCATTGATTTAAATGAATATTTTAAAAAGGAGCAGGATGAACGCCAGATCAAAAATAGTTTCAATTTCATCCTTATTACTGGTGTGCTAAGTAATGTTAAGCTTTTTACCGTAGACGAAGAACATCACCTTGAAGCGTTGCACGCAAAATTTAAAGATAACATATCGCACCTGTCAACCGCAGCATACAATAAAGAAATGGAACGCCTGGCAATTGACCTGAGCTGGAAATCATCTCAAATTGAAGGCAATACTTATTCTTTATTGGAAACAGAGCGCTTATTAAAGGAAAAAGAAACCGCTGAAGGCAAACCAAAGGATGACGCGGTGATGCTGCTAAATCATAAAGACGCCATCAATTTTATTGTTGAGCATCCTGATTATGTCATTCCCTTAAACATTCGCGGGATTGAGGATATCCACAGCCTATTAATAAAAGACCTTGGAGTTGACCGGAATATAAGGCAACGGAGAGTAGGTATCTCCGGCACCAATTATACCCCGCTGGATAACGAGCACCAGATCCGTGAGGCATTAAATGATATGTGCGTTTTGGTTAACAGCAGGGAAAATATATTTGAAAAATCAATGTTAACATTGGTGCTGCTATCTTACATACAGGCATTTGGCGATGGCAATAAACGGACGGCCCGGATTGTGAGCAATGCGATATTGATTGCATACGGCTATTGTCCTATCTCCTTCAGGACGGTTGATTCAATTGAATATAAAAAGGCCATGTTGCTGTTTTACGAACAAAATAATATCAGCGCTTTTAAAAAGATATTTATAGATCAGTTTGAATTTGCGGTAAAAACTTACTTTTAATAAAAACTTAAGCTGAATGAAAAAGCTCACCATCCTGGTATCTGTAATATGTTGTTTATCGTGCAAATCATCGCATTCGCAACATAAGCCGGATCCGGAGGCTCTTCGGCTTACGAACGAGGCCTTTTTTCTTGGCAATGATTCTTTGTACGTTCACAGAACAGACTCGACGCTCATTTTGAAAAAAGCAATGAACCTAATTAATAAAGCCATTCAAATAGATAGTAACTATTATTTTGCTTATCGTGAAAGCGGATTTTCAAACCAAGTTAGGGCATCCGGATAGTGCATTAATTACCGCCAAACTCATCATCAAAAAATGGCCAAAGGAAATTTCAAATACAATTTCGATAGGAGAGTATTATGAAATTAAAGGTGATACAATTTCTGCAGCCGGATACTACAAAAAAGCGCTTTTTGTAGTTAATCATATACTCGACTCTATCGGTGTAAATAACAGGCGCTATGGCTCAAGGCAAATTGAGAAGGCAAAAGCGCTTATACTGCTTAATCGACCTGAAAAAGCTCACGCTATACTAAAAAATCTTTTTGACAAAACATCTTCCGAAGAAAGTAAAAAATCCATTGAAGAGCTAATGGAGATGAGCAAACATGATATACTCTATGGCAAAAAAAAGACTACAAGCAATGGAACAACAATGACAAATTGGTAATGGCATTGAATTTTACCGGTCAAAACAGGTTTTCCTGTAACAAATAGCACCAATCAGCTATCTAAATGATAAACACTGTTTATCATGAACTGGAAATTTCTGCAGAAAAAGGACTCAAATAAGCCAAAACCTAAAAAGAGCAAAGCCCGTGAATGGCTGGATGCTTTTGTTTTTGCCATTGTGGCCGCTACTATTATCCGCGGTTTATTGTTTTCTGCTTATGCAATCCCCTCCGGGTCAATGGAAGGCACCGAGTTAGCCGGCGATTACTTGTTTGTAAGCAAATGCAGTTACGGGGCGCGGATGCCCAACACACTTTTATCCATCCCTTTTACCGAACCGGTGATGTTTGGCATAAAAACTTATTGGGATTTAATTGAACTCCCCTACTTACGCTTACCGGGCTTTACTGATCCTAAAAAAGGCGATATTGTGGTATTTAACAAGCCCGAAGAAGCCGACCAAAATATCCCTGTCGACCAGCGCACAACTTTGATCAAACGTTGCCAGGCAGCTCCCGGCGATGTACTAAGCATTAAAGACGCGCAGGTTTATATTAACGGTAAGGCGTCGCCAAACGCCCCAATGGCGCAAACCAATTACACCGTTACCACTGATGGCCGTGAAATAAACCCGCAAACACTGGTGGACTTAGGTGTAACATCAAACAACGGCTTAACAGCCAACACTTATGAGATGCTGATACCGACACAAAATGTAGCCGCTATAAAAAGCTTTTCGAACGTTAAAAGCGTAGTAAAAGAAATTCAGCCTGCAGGCGTGGCTGACCCGGAAGTGTTTCCGCACAATGCCCGCTTTAAATGGAATATCGACAACTTCGGCCCTTTGAAGTTGCCAAAAAAAGGCTGGACGGTTCAACTGAATGATTCAACACTTACGCTGTACCGCCGCGCTATTGAGGTTTATGAACGTAATAAAGTTGACACAACTGCTGGTAGTATCCTGATCAATGGTAAAAAAGCCGACAGCTATACCTTTAAAATGAATTATTACTGGATGATGGGAGAAAACCGCCACGACTCTCTGGATTCGCGATTTTGGGGATATGTACCTGAAGACCATATCATCGGCAAGGCAATCATTACAGTAATGAGCATAGATTCTACCCAGGATTTTTTCCATAAAATCCGCTGGAGCCGCATTTTTAAGCCGATCAATTAATTAGGGAAACCAATAGGTATATAAAAATAGTTTTAGTTTAGTTTAGTTACTTCTTCAGATCCTTCCCCATCGGGGGAGGGATTTTTGAAGGGGCATAATAATGCGGATTTTAGGCCTATTCGTCACCAGGAAAAGAACTTATCGGCTCATAATCGGCTCATAATCGGCTCTTATCGGACCATATCGGTTCTTAACGGCTCATTTAATTATTAATCAACCCTAAAACCCAGTTCAGATTACTGACAAAACAGTGTCAGTAATTATTTGAAATATTGTTCCGACCTTTGTTTTAATCAGTTGTCAGAACTAAGATTCGTAGGATTATATGATTTTAGGATTATCGCCTCACCAACAACAAACAATTCTACTGACAAAATAGTGTCAGTACTTATTCAAAATATTGTTCCGACATTTGTTTTAATCAGTTGTCTGAACTAAGATTTGTAAGATTAAAGGATTTTAGGATTACAGATCTTCAAACAAAAAAACTACTGACAAAACAGTGTCAGTAGTTTTTTGAAATATTGTTCCGACCTTTGTTTTAATCTGTTGATAACATAAATCAGTCATCAACTAAATCACAAGAATCAATTCAATCCAGGTTCAGACAAATATTGTTCCGACCTTTTAATTATGCCAAACAGCATAAAAAGCATTTAGCCAAATACTGGCTATCCTCGCGTTAAAAAAGCACGTTCATTTAACCTTTTATTCATCTTCCGGACTTTACTGACTTCCGGACTTTCCGACTAAAAATTATGAGTTACAAAATATACCTATACGACACAGATACCGATTGCATTGGCTCCGGTACCCTATCATCAACCTATGTTCAAGCGCAACTTGAAGCAGCCGCCGGGCAGGATGTTGAAGTGCATATCAGCTCGGTAGGCGGCAGCGCTTTTGACGCTATTGCTATTTACGATCTGCTTAAAAAATACAATGGCAATGTGATCACTTATATCGATGCGTTGGCGGCTTCGGCGGCTTCCATAGTAGCTATGGGCGGCAAGCAAGCAGTGATGAGTAAATACGCATTGCTGATGATCCACAAACCGATGGTGGGTACCGGCGGCAATGCCGATGAACTTTTAAAAGATGTGCAGATGTTGAATATAGTGCAGGCGCGTTTGGCGCAGATCTATATGGACAAAACCGGGTTGGACGGCGTTACTATCAATAGCTTAATCAACGCCGTCACCTGGTTATCTGCCGACCAGGCGCTCGACCTGGGCTTTATTGACCAGGTGGAAGACTACAGCGCCGAAATTACTAACAGCGCACTCATTAAAAACTATGTAAACACGGCGCCGGTATTTTACCAGCGCTATATCAACAAAATCTTAACCAAAAAAAGCAACATGAACATCGAAAACAAAGAACTTATCGAAAAAACCACGTCGGTTTTGGATAAGATTATGAACTTCTTTAAGAAGGTAGTAAACAAACAAACCATTACGGACAAGGGCACACTGCACCATGCCGGCGAACTGGATGAAGGCACCGAAGTTTACAACGACGAAGACATGAACAGCCCCGCCGCCAGCGACACCTACACCACCGCAAGCGGCAGCAAAATAGCGGTACAGGGCGGCCAGGTGCAGAAGATCGTCCCTCCGGCAACTGACCCTGATGCAGATCCCGACGCGGATGATGATGACGATAGCGCACCGTCGGACAAGTTTAAATCATCAAAAAAACCGATGGACGTTCAAAACAAGCTGCAATCCATCAAAGCAAAACTGCATGCGCAAAATGCATTGTTAACCGAAGCCAAAGAAGCTCTTGAAGTTGCAAACCTCCGCCTTAAAAAAACACGCGAAGAAGTGAAAAACGAAATTCGTTCCGACTTCAGTCCCGAAGGCTCCAAACGTAGCAATAAAGCCAAAACCGAACCTGTTCCTTTCTTCGCGCCTCAAACTGCATTGGCACAAAATGCGGTTAGGAAAGCGGTAGCGAAATAGACCATAATCGATGGTCGATGGACCACAGCAAACTTTCAATCACAAAAAACATGGACTATGGTCTATGGACAACCAAACACTAAAAAATCCTTAAAAAAACAAATGGCTCAATTTACATTTACAAACAACACCTATGCCGGCGAAGCGCTGGCCGGGTTTATGGCCAGCACACTTTTGGAAGCTGATTCCGTTAAGCGTGGATTACTGACCGTTATTAACGACGTTAAAGCCCGCAAGGTGATCCTTGATGTTGACGACGACGTGGTATTACAGGACCCATCGGGTATATTTCACGACCAGGGAACAACCGCCCTTCAAAACGAAAGCTACCTTGACCCCGTAGTATACGAATTTATGAAACAGGAACAATGGGATAAGCTGATCCAAAGCTGGGAGGCGCAAAGCCTTAAACCCGGCGCATTTTTGGATTATGAAGGCGTTGTCGACCTGTCTGACTTTATGGTACAGCGTTACCTAACCAAAATACAAATAGCCAACGAGCGTTTGTACTGGCTGGGTAAAGGTTCAACCAAAGAAGCAAGTTTTACAGCAGCGTTTCCGGGTCTATTGCCATCTATTGCTGCCGCATCGGGCGTTTACAAAGTCGGTTTAGGCAAACCGGCAACATCAATGTCAGCAACTGCTATTGACGCGACCGGCCTGGTAACCGTTTCGGATACTTCGACCTTAGCTGATGGCGATGTGGTAACGATTACTGCCGTAACCGGATCAACTAAAGATACCACCAATGGTGCGCCGGGTATTTCAATACAGGGCCAATCCTACTTCATCCAGATAGCAAGTGCAACCACTTTTAAACTGGTGCGTAACTATAACGAAGTAAACAGCCGCCTGGCAGCAACTTTTACAGGCACAGCAACTGCGGCTACTATCAGCTACATCAACGTAAGCAATGTGCTATCTGTCTTGGGCGACGTTTATGCGCAGCTTGATCCGGCAGACCGGATCCAGGATGATTTTAACCTTCAGGTTCCGTTACATGTAGGTTACGCCTTCGCACAGGCACAGGCTAACAAAGCGCTCAACGTTATCAATGCCTTTACCGACATGAAAAAGATGGATTACCTGGGTATTCCGTTACAGATCATGAACCACTGGCAGGCAAACACCATTTTAGGCGCACGCTCATCCAACCTGTTTTTAGGGGTCGATTTATTGGGCGATGCTTCAGAACTTTCAACCGTTTACATGAAGCCTTACACCAACGATAACGTTGTCCGCATGAAAGCCCGCATGAAAGCAGCCGTTAACTTCAAGTTTGCTAACGAGATATTTTACCTGAGCGCGTAGCGCAGTTGATTAGGTTGATTGAGTGAGTGGTTGATTGAGTTACAGACGCCCAACTTCCTGCTAACTTAATTAACCTACTCAACCCAATCAACTTAATCAACCCAATCCAACTTAATCAACAAAACACATGTCAATCTACAATAAAATAAACGCAGGGTTCAGTTTAGGAACTGCATCGCCTGTAACCGCCGGTATCGAGGATGTGATCTACATCTTTAACCAGGACGATTTCACGCTCACTTATGATACCACCAACCCGCTTATTGTAACCGGTATAACTGCTGTGGGCACTGCCAATATCTATAAATTCGAGGGTACCAATAACAGTTTCAACACCTCATCCAAACTGGCCAAAACATCAGTTGGCCCGCGTTATACCGAGGAAATAGACTTTAACGTTGCCGGCTTTTCTGTCGACGTAAAAACACAGCTAATGGCCATGGGCTATGGCCGTACCCGCGCCATCGTGATAAATAACTATAAGTCCAGCGATTCGGCAATCGAATTATTTGGCGCGGTAAATGGTTTGATACTTACCGACGCCGAGCGCAGCGCAGCTGACGAAACGCTGGATGGCGGTTACAAACTAAAACTCACCAATCCCGATAAATTAAGGGAGCCTTACCCGCCACGCGCTGTATCTATCCCTCCAACCAGCGGCAGCGCCACTTATGCCAGCACCCTTGCGGCAATTGAAGCTCTGGTGGGTGTGTAGTTCATAGTTCATGGTAAAACGCAAATTTTATTACGGGCCGTGAACCACTCTTCTGCAATGAACCATGATTTATTAACTATGAACTAAAAAACAAATGACAAAGAAATACATCCTTAAACCCGGCAAACACCAGTTCGCATCCGGATCGCATGCAATGCATGACAACGATAACCTGAGTGATGAAGAAGCTGAATGGTACCTGCAACGTTACCCGCATATCGCAGTATTGTTTGAGGACTGCCCGGCAAACGGACATCCGGAGATTCCGGAAATAATACTCCCCGAAGTAAACGAGATGATACCAGGCGAACAATCACCAGATGGCGACGGCTTACCCAATCAATAATTCAATAAATCAGTAATTCAATAATTAATGAAGACTTACCTGCCACAAATAGAGCGGAGGATATTTGTACGCCCGAATCAAACATTTGGCATACTCAACTACGACCTGGATAATGCTTATCCGCAACGTATGCTCGAACTGGTAGCTGCCTCCCCTACCGCTAAAGATTGCTGGAACAAAAGGGCAAAATTTATTGGCGGAAATGGATTTGAAGAACCGGACCTGGGCAAACAGATCATCAACCCAAAAGGTCTAACATTAGCCAAACTGCTAAAGGCGGTAGCTGCCGATAAGGCTTTGTTTACCGGTTTTGGCATCCATGTAAATTACAATGCTAATTTTAAAATAGCATCGGTAAATTATGTAAAGTTTGAGGATATCCGCCTGGGCGATACCGATTGCCCTGAAACCGCAGACAAATGCGCCATTTACACTGACTGGGGCCGCAAAACATGGAAGAACATCATGCGCAGCAAGATCACCTTCCTTGATAAATACAACCCGGATGAACAGGTGATAAAAAACCAGGTATTGGCCGCAGGCGGCTGGGATAAATACAAAGGGCAGCTGTTTTACTTTAATCCCGAGGTGGACGATTACCCGCTGATTGAAGCAGATTCCGTTTGGGAAGATTTTGAGACCGAAGCCGGTATAAAGATCTTCAACAACCGCGAAGTAACCACCGGCTTTTTACCCAGCACCATGCTTTTTATGCAGGCCCGCAGGGAAGAGGCCGATAACAGTGGCCCTGACAATGATGAATTGCCTTACAGCAATATGCCGTCGCAGCTGGAAAAAGATCTTGGATCGTTCCAGGGAGCAAAAAGCGCGCAAAAGATCATCGTAATTGAGTATGAGGACGAAACATCGAAACCGGAGTTTAAACCCTATTCAATCCAAAACAACGACAAGCTTTTTGAAACGACGGAGAAATCGGTAGAGGCCAGGATAATTAAAGGTTTTTCGATACCAAAAGAGCTCATCAATTCAGAAGGTGCATCAGGCTTAAGCAATGGCGGTGAAAAGAAAGTAGCAATCCGCGAATTTAGCGACAATACTGCACCGGAAAGGCTGGAACTATCGGAAACATTCGCGGAAATATTCAGCCATTATTATACGGACGTCAACCCTGCAGGTAACTGGAACATTCTGCCGGTACCAGCAAATGTATCCGATGATATTACAGGTATCAAAGCAGGTGGCAGTATTAACCAATTGCTTTTAGCTGATATCCCAGCCCAAAATAAAATAGCCACGCTGGTTTATGTTTACGGCTTTAAGCAGGCCGAGGCAGAAGCGATGTGTCTTTAATTAGTTTATGGTTGATTGGGTTGGATTAGGGGCGTTGTCATGCTGAGGCTCTCGAAGCATGTGGCAAAAGGCCTTTACGCGCATCCTTCAAAAACCTCAGGGTTACAGCCTGTTTAACTAATTCAACCGAATCAACTAAATCTAACTTAATCAACCAACCCACATGAACACCATTTATCTCATCAACCCAACCACATTTCAAAATTACGAGGACATCTCCGTTAATATAAAGCCCGAGCGCCTTAATGTTTTCATCAAAAAAGCCCAGGACCTCGACCTGAAACCATTTTTAGGCCATGCTTTGTATTACGATTTTATGCAGCACTTTAACAGCGACGGCACCTTGCAGGATACCGCGCCGCAACCGTACAAAGATCTGTTGAACGGCAGCGAATACCTGGATAAATACGGCCACATAGTTTTATATGAAGGCCTGCTGCCAACATTGGTTTACTTCACCTTCGCCAGGTTTATTGAGGCCGATGCGGTACATTATACGGCAACAGGTCCGGTTGTAAAACACCATGATATGGGCGACCCGGTTGCGCCAAAGGATATTGTAAAACTGGTGCAACAACAGCGTAGCGTTGCCAATGCCCATGCCAACGAGGTGGAGAAATTCCTCTGGGATAATAAAGCCGATTTCCCTTTATGGCAATATAACGGCAAAAACAAAAGCAGCCGCCAGTCTGGCCCGCGGATCCGCAGTGTCGATCGCACCAGTTTCAATTTTCCATCAGGTTTCGATCCTTCAGGCGCCGATAGTTACCTGCCTATAACCGAATTCATGAACTAGACACGATTAAGCAATATAACCGATCCAATCCGTGAAATCCTTCTCAAATCAGTGTCATCAAAAAAAATAATATGCCAACCGATAAAAAAATAAGCGAACTACCTGTAGCCACCTCCATCAGCGCGGCCGACGTTTCTGTATTGGTAGATGGGGGTACCGACTACCAATACACCTTTACCCTGCTGCTTCAGTTTTTAGAGGCAAACCTGACTACGGGCGCTAAGATCTCTTTTGGCACTGTGCTGCCGCAAAACACCAGCGGCAATAATGGCGATGTATTTGTAAATACCTCAGCCGGTTCGTTTGCACAAAAGGTATCCGGCACATGGACGGTGGTTTACACCATCCCTGCGGCAAATGCCGCCGATGGCACTTTAATTTATGGTGTTGGTATCCCGGGAACATCCACCGGCAAAAATTCCGACAGTTACATCAATACTTTAACCGGTATATTTTACCAAAAATCTTCAGGCACATGGGCGCAGGTATTTTCAATGGCCACCGGCCCGCAGGGTCCGCAAGGTACTGCCGGAACCAACGGCACAAACGGAACCAATGGCAACACCATTTTATTTGGCACCACAGTGCCGTCGAATAGTACCACAGGCATTAACGGTAATTTTTATATCAATACCGGCACCTATGTACTATATGGGCCAAAAATAGCGGGCGTTTGGGGCGATGGTACTTCGCTTATTGGTACAGGCATACAAACAGGTGGCACCGCAGGCCAAATTTTGGTAAAAGCCGACGGCACAGATTTCAATACCGAATGGGAGGACAACTCATTCGCCCATCTGTCCGGCCAACCAGATGACAATACCAATATGGCCACAGCTTTAGCTGGCAAACAAAATGCTTTGGGTTATACGGCAGAGGATAGTGCAAATAAATCAACCGACACCTCGCTGGGGACCAGCGATACGCTTTACCCCACCCAAAATGCGGTAAAGGCTTATATAGACAGCGCATTGAGCGGAGGCTCTGCCGGAGTAGTTACTTTTAACGGAAGATCTGGAGCTGTTACCCCAACTGCAGGTGACTACGCTTCGCTCACAGAGAACCTGACCAATAAAAACCTCACCTCAGGCACCAACACCTTCCCCGTATTTAACCAGAATACTACCGGTAACGCCGCCAGCGCCACCGCCCTGCAAACGGCCAGAAACATCCAGGGAGTTTCGTTCGACGGAAGCACAAATATCAATATCATTAACGGTACAGGGTTTGTGAAAGCAGCAGGTAATACCCTAAGTTACGATAACAACTCCTATTTAACCGGAATATCCGGAATAGCTGCCGGAGGGGATTTGACGGGAAATTATCCTAATCCGACGTTGAATACTATTAATGGTATCACCAAAAATTATTACGATGTAACGAGTTCCATTCAAACACAATTAAATAGCAAACAAAATACAATCACTTTAACAACGAGTGGCACCAGCGGTGCAGCAACCTTTACTGGTGGGACTTTAAACATACCCCAGTATAGTGGAACCGTAGGCTCCTCGATTTATTCTAGCGACGGCACGCTGTCAGGCAATAGGGTAGTGAATCTGGGTAGTTACTCTCTATCTTTAAGCGCCAATCAACCGAACCTACAATTATTAACAACTCAGACAGGTGACACCAACTTTGTCACATCTTTAGGTAATAGCAGTTCGATAGGATGGCTTATTTTAGGTAATAACGGAACAAACTACATACAAGCGGGGACTTATTCCTCTGGGGGGGCACTCACAATATTTACAAATTGTACAAACGCATATGGATCTACGCCGAACGGAAACGCTGCTTTGATATTTGCATCGTCTGGATCTGCAACATTCGGTTACAACCTAAATGTAAGCGGTTCTTTATCAGTGTCTGGAAGTACGTCGTTTGGCAATGTTTCGTTTGGGACCTCAGCAGGTGGAAATGAAATCACTTTAGGTAATGCGGGTACAAACGCATTTGGCCAAAAATTTAACAGTGGTGGAGGTAATGCCTACATTGGTATTTCGAGCTCATCTGGTGGTGGTTGGCTTCCAACATCATCGAATTATGGCTTTTGTATTCTAACCGAGAGTGCAACTGACATACTTTTTGGCACTCAAAACACAGAGAAAATGAGGTTATTTTCCAGCGGAAGTCTTTGTATAGGAACCAATACAGAAGTCAATACATCTTTATTTACAGTGAGTGGAAGCACGTCTAAAGGTACTATTCCATGGACTCAAATGACTACGACGCAACGGAATGCGATTTCTTCTCCTTCAGAAAGTTTGGCCGTTTATGATTTGACCCTTCATAAATTGTTTGTATATGACGGTACTTCTTGGCAAGCGGCTTGGTAAAAATAATCAAATCAGAAATATGAAAAAATCATTTAATAGTCAACAGCTTCAATTAATTAGTCATTGCGCGGGTATTTTGCGAGCCTGCAATAATATTCCTTTCGCCCTTGCAAACAAAATCAACCTATGCAAAATAGCTGTTGATCACGCGTTAAAAATAATAGAGGGAAAAATCTATTTAATTAACGAAAGAATGACCGATGAAACAGTTGTTCAATCACAAAAGGACACCGAATTGGTTTTAAAAGAAATTTATAAAATCGACATTATCGAATTAAATGAGGTTGACTTTATGTCGCTTGATATTTCAGGCGATAAAGAAGTAGTTCAGCTTGACGGAACACTTAAGAAATTTAGTTATCGTGATGCGTATTTTAACTTGCTTGGGATGGTTATTTCGTAGTTGAAATACCTTAATGTTCAAAAAATCTTCTATTAAAAAAACTTCATGCTGTTGATTCAACGCTGATGCTATACAAACATCGCGTTTCTTTCAATACTATTTTATGTTGAGGAATCCTTTTACATGGCGAATAGATTTTACGTGACTTATGCAACGATTTTACTTTGCAGCAATAAAGTCGGATAACCTCTTCCCTAGTTTCATCCCAGGCTTTTCAATTACGTAATGCAGGAATAGTATCAGTAAAATAAGGGCAGTTAAGGTTATCGCTTTATACTCAATATTCGACACATTAAAAAAATGTTTGCAAGGAAAAAAATAGTCAAGCGGAAATGGGTGCGCCAAATATATTGAATACGCTAAAAGAGAAATAAGTGAAATAATTTTTGGGCGTATATTATTTAGCAATTGATATTTTAGGCTAAAGAAAATGATGATTCCCGTTAATAAGCTTGTTAAACTTGATTGAAATGGCCAGAATTTCCCTATGCTCGTCCAAAAAATTACAAATGACGCAATTGTTAAAAAAATTAAAAAAAGAAGAAAACTAAGAACAGCTAACATCTGTTTTGATTTGGCATTTAACTTTTTAAAATCAAACTTCTCCAAAAGCAGAGCCGCGAGTGTTCCATAGAGCAAATTATCCATCCAATAAAATGTTCTGAAAATAGAATAAGTTGAAAGCTGAAATACATCCCAAAAAACCATCAACTTCAAAAAAACAGAAATCACAATAAGAGAAATGACAATACTTTTTCTAATAATTGAATCCGTCCATTTAATAAGGAACGGAATTAAAAAATAAAACATCAGTTCTATCTGCAAAGTCCAGAAAACACCCACCCCATAACCCAACCATTTTTCAGGCATTTTGATAATCAGCAAAAAATTTGGAAGTTCATTTACATACGTTTCATAATATGTTGATCTGGTATAATATAAAATAAAAAGGTGTAAAAAGCAGACAAACAAGTAGGCAGGGTATATTCTAAATATTCTTCTTATTAAAAAATTCGGAATCGACACATCCTTCCGCAGTAAATTTCTTGTAATAAGGTAACCGCTTAAACAAAAGAATATTGAAACGCCAATAGATCCTCCTGGAAATATTTGTTCTTTATAATGTGTTAACACGACAAAGGTAATTGCCATTGCCCTTAGTATATCCAATACTCCCACTCGAGACTCATTAGAGTTTTCAACGGACGAGTTTTCGACTCCAACAACGTTCACCATAGCTCAATCACTTTAACCGAAGCACAGTTTAAATTCATTTCGAAGAATACAATTTGATTTAATAAGGTCTCAAATATTCGCTAACAACATGACAACAAACCTGATATTTGACCGCACTCTCTTAATTATCCATTGCTTAGTTCCAAAGCAACCCAATGAATTTAACAGTTGGCGTTAGGTCTAATTTCATAAAAATACCGTACTGGTACACCGGACACGGTACATATAACTAACAAGTACTTCTGCTTTAAAAACAATAGAAATATTACCTGCTAAGGTATAAAATAACAGCCTAACCACAATAATTACTAATCCGAAAATCTACAAACAAATATTCTCATGCAAACATCCCCTCTATTCTCTCTCGACTTTAAGGATCTTGGTAAAGGTCTTTTAGTTTCTGTTGGCGGCGCAGTAATTGCCGCTATGGAAACAAGCGTAAAGGCTGGCACGCTAACTATTAACTGGCGCTTTATTGGCAGCGTTGCCTTGGCGGCCGGCCTGGCTTACCTCGGCAAAAACTTTTTTACACCTGCTAAAACAGTTACCCAAGCCCAATGATTTTTTCTTCCAAATTTAAAAACCAACAAAATGCAACTAAGTAATAACGGATTCAAAATAATTAAAAACTTCGAAGGGCTGCGGCTTGACGCCTATCGCGATGTGGCCGGGGTTTGGACCATCGGCTATGGGTCAACCCGCTACCATGATGGCAAACCGGTAAAACCCGGCGATCAATTGGCAAGCGACGCCCAGGCCGACGCCCTTTTTGCCAATACGCTCGGGCAATACGAAGACGCAGTTAATCAATGCGTAAAGGTTCCCCTAACACAAAACCAGTTTGACGCGCTGGTGTCATTTACCTATAACGAGGGAGCCGGAGCGCTCAGGGAATCAACCCTGCTGGTAAAACTAAACGAAAAAAATTATGCTGAAGCTGCGGCTCATTTTTTAGCCTGGGATAAAATAACCGATCCCAAAACCGGCCAAAAAGTTATTTGCGACACCCTTGTACTAAGGCGCAGGGAAGAAAGCCAGTTGTTTATGCTACCGGATGCTCATCATTAAGCTTTATATCCATGACTGCAATTGAGCATAAGGAGCTAAAGGGCATTACCATTAAAAACCTCGTTGTAACCATCATCAGCACAGCCAGCATAGTTGCCTCTGTAATGACAACCTACTTCGGCTTAAGGAGCGATATACAGGAAATAAAAAGCTCGCAAAGCACGGAGTCGAAGATCAATAACATCCGCATAAAAGTTTTGGAGGACCAGGTGAACCTGCTGCAAAAAGAGGTGGATGAAATCAAACTGCTGCCCAAAAATGAAAATGGTCCGGCTGCGGGAAACTCATCCGCAAAAACAATCGGCGCAGGTCTGCTAAGTGCTGCCGGGCCTTAATGCCATATTCCCTAATTAAAAAACAATCGGTGTAATCACCAAATAAAAATAAAAAACAAAACAACCATGAGCTTAAAAACATTTATTATTAAAATTTGGGGCGAGATCAAGAGCCTCTTTGACAGTTTCCCGGCAGAAATGCAAATAGCCATACATATTGGTGTTGAGGTTACCGAGAACATTAAAAACTTTGTGGATTCACCGGCAGCAGATATCCTTACCGCAATAATCCCCGGCGACATCGACGATGAAATTAAAACCCTGCTCCGCGCCAAACTACCGGGTATTTTAACTGAACTGAAGCTGGCCGACAGCTGCACCGGCATTTCTGATCCTGCTCAAATTACGGCATGTGCAGTAAAAGTATTGCAGGGGTTGGAGGGTGATATTAAAGGCGCGTTCCTGCATAATCTGTCAGTATTTGTTGCACAAGTTGCTTCTAACGGCAAATTAACATGGAGCGATGGCGTTGAAATTCTGGAATGGTTTTACCAGAATGAGTTTAAAACAGCTGCTTAATATTTAGAGCATCTTGTGCCCGAAGAGAGGCCCGAACTCTCAAGAGACAATTCTCAATGGCTTATGAGTTGGCAAAGTTTAATAAACTCGCCAACAAGTTCTTAGCCCAGTCTTCTATTGACTCAGGACTATAGGCTAATGACTTTCGACTGACAAGGAAAGTGCCCAGGAGCAGATTCGAACTGCCACATCCTTGCGAATGCCACCCCCTCAAAGTGGTGCGTCTACCAATTTCGCCACCTGGGCTTTGTTTAACCAAAAGTCTTAAGTTTAAGGTCCGTCAAAGGACTTAAGACTTTTTATTTAAGAAAAGGATGTGCCCGAAGAGAGACTCGAACTCTCAAGAGACAATTCTCAACGGCTTCTGAGACCGCAACGTTTACCAATTTCGCCATCCGGGCATTGTTTGTTTGGGCCTGCGCCGTAAACAAGGTTGCAAATATAATCGTTTCCGGCAAATTGTTTACCAATAAATATAAAAATGAGCAGGCGATTTGCAGAAAGAGATTTATAAGTTAATTTAGGAACTCAAATGATCCAATATAAGCTATGATATATGTCCCCAAATTGGACAAAACCGGAATAAAATGATGAAAAACTTTTTCAAATACGCGTTCATATTAAGTTGTTTAATATTAAATTTCCATGTAAATGCACAAAGCATTCGCGTCCTACAGCGGGGTAATCCCGCAAGTATCCGCGGTTTATCGGTAGTGGACGACAGTATTGCATGGATAAGCGGGAGCAAAGGAACTATTGCGCTGACGCATGACGGCGGTAAAACATGGAACTGGCAACAGGTAAAAGGGTTTGAAAAGGCCGATTTTAGGGATATTGAAGCATTTTCGGATAAGGAAGCCATCATCATGAGCTCCGGTACTCCGGCATTAATATTAAAAACAACAGATGGCGGCGACACCTGGAAGGTAAAATACAGCAATACAGACACAGCTTATTTTTTTGACGCAATGGATTTTGCCGATAAAAAGCATGGATACGTATTAGGCGACCCCATAAAAAATAAATTTGTTTTGATGGAAACTAAGGACAGTGGAGGAACGTGGGATCCATTTAAATACCCGCCCAATGCGCTACCCGGAGAAGCCGCCTTCGCGGCGAGCGGGACATGCCTGAGAGTAGATTCTACTAATGAAATAGATATAGTAACTGGTGGGCGCCGAAGTCGCCATTTTATTTTACTTGATGATAAAATAGCGCCCGGCAAATGGGTGGAAATTGATCTTAAGCTTTTACATGGTAAGGCAAGTCAAGGCGCATTTTCTATTGCCAACGGAGATGGAACCGTTGTTGTTGGCGGTGATTATCAAAAAGACGGACTATCTAACTCAGTCGCTGAATATTGGTATCCAATAGATGAACATTCTGGCGCGTATAGTCTAGCTAATAAACCGCCTTCAGGTTTTCAATCCTGTGTAGAATATATTTCTGAGAGAACTTTCCTCTCAACAGGCACCCCAGGCAGCAATATTACCACTGATGGGGGTAAAACCTGGGCCAAAATAGATGATACCGGTTTTAACGTTTGCCGCAAGGCCAAACACGGAAAATTAGTGCTTTTAGCCGGAAACGGAGGCAAAATAGGAATTTTTAAACCCTAGTTAACTGGCTATGAAGCCCTTAATAAGGTAAAAAAATAAATTAAAATAAGGCTTGCATACAAGGTTGAATAGTCCTATATTTGCACCACTTTAAACGAAACGGTTAAAGTAGATTCCGTAGCTCAGCTGGTAGAGCATAACACTTTTAATGTTGGGGTCCTGGGTTCGAATCCCAGCGGGATCACAAAATACTCCCCAATTAACAAACAGCCTCTTTTTAAGAGGCTGTTTTGCTTAAAACTCTTTTTTTTGAGATGTTTTTGGGATCGGTACGAAAGGCTATACTTTATTGTCTTCCTTTACAACTGCCTCTTCTTAAACGCCGATGGATTTTCTCCTGTTAATTTCTTAAAGGTTTTATTAAAGTAGCTTAATTGCTCAAAGCCGGTGGCGTAGCAGGTCTCAGTGATGGTTTTATCCTGCAGCAAAAGGTTTTTTGCCTGGCTGATGCGGTACTGGTTTAAAAAATCGGTAAAGGTTTGTTTGGTTTGCTTTTTAAAGTAGCGACAAAAGGCAGCGGTAGTCAAGCTTGTCTTTTGGGCCAGTTGGTTAACATCTGGCTTTAAGTGGTAGTTTTCCTCTACATAGTTGTAAATAAAGCTCATCCGTTTCTGCTGTTTTTCAAAAGCCTTGTTGCCCGCCGGGTGGTTATTTAACACATCTACCTCGGTGCTGGTAGCCAGCACCTGGAACACCTGGAGCAGGGCCAGTAACTGATCGAAACGGTTCAAGCTCTGCAGCTTTTTTAACGCTTCGGCAACTTTGGCTTTGGTATCGCCATAAAATGATAAACCGTAGCAGGAGTTTTTAAACAGCTGCTTAATGGCGGCAATCTCGGGGTTATTAAAAAATACTTCGCCCAAAAAATTCTCTTTCATTTGTATTACCACCTGTTTGCATCCGGTATGTACACCGTAATCAAAATTAAGGTGTGGTATGTTCGGGCCGATGAATACAAGGTCGCTGCCCTCGTAACGCGAGATATGGTCGCCCACATGCCGCGGGCCTCCGGCTGATTCCACATACACTATTTCATACTCGGGGTGCAGGTGCCACAAAAAGGTGGTGCTTAAGCTGGGGTTAAGTATTTTAAAGGAGCTGCCCATATCGGGCTGTACTTCTTCCAGTTGTAGTTTTCGCATGGCTTTTATTTTAAATTATCCCAGTCGTTATCTTTCAAACAATAAAATCTTTGCATTCTCTGTGCCTCCTTTGCGTACTGTGGTAGAATTTTAACCGCAAAGGGCACGAAGGAGGCACAAAGAGCACTGAGAGATAACTTCATTTACCCTAAATTTATCCAAAAGGTAAATAAAATATCAATAGAGTGCAAATATTGGTCATTTAAGGATTGGTTTTAAAGTCAACCGCCATGTAATTTTGGTATAACCAATTGAAAAAATTAAACCAATGAATACTAAAGAAAATGCTACCATGGCAACCATGGCACCTGCAAACGCCCATAAGGAGATCCCCGGGAACCCATCCACCGCAAAAAGCAGTTTTATGAAACTGAACGACCGCAGCAATGGCAAACCGCTAAAAGTTTTAAGCGAAGACGACTGGAAGTTCTGGATAGAGAATGGTTACATCGTTATTAAAAATGCCGTACCCAAAGAACAAGCCGAACGCACAGCTAAGTTTTTGTGGGAGTTTGAAGAAAAGGACCCGAACGACCCCGAAACATGGTATGCCCCGCCACGCGCCGAAATACAAATGAAGGAGCTTACCAATACCGGCATGGTAGAAGTTTATAACCACCAGTACCTGTGGGATAACCGCCAAACCCAGCGCGTGTATGATGCCTTTACCGATATTTGGGGCACCGAAAAACTTTGGGTAACCATTGACCGTGCCAACCTTAACTTTCCGATAAGGCCGGGGTTTGAGTATAAGGGCTTTATCCATTGGGATTACGACCCTGAAACCCGCCCGCAAAATGTACAGGGCGTGCTGGCCCTTGCCGACCAAACCGACGAAAACATGGGCGGCTTTCAGTGTATCCCCTGGCTGTACCGCAATTACGATACCTGGAAACTAAGCCAGCCGGCCGATCGCGATTATTTTAAACCCGATGTTACCGGCCTTGAACTGGTAAAAGTAAAAATGGAAGCCGGCGACCTGCTCATCTTTAACAGCCTGGAGCCGCATGGCATTAGGCCCAATAACAGCGGCAGCAAAGTGCGCATTGCGCAATACATAGCCATGATGCCCGCCCAGGAAGATGACGAAACCCTTCGCCAGTGGCGCATCAACTCGTGGAAAGACAGGATCGCCCCCGAAGGTTACGCCTTCCCCGGCGACCCGCGCAACTGGGAGCGTACCAAATACCCCACTGCCCAACTTAGCGAACTTGGCGAAAAGCTGCTGGGGTTGAAAGATTGGGGGGAGTAGGGGAGTTTGAAGTCCGGAGTCCGAAAGTCCGGAGTCCGAAAGTCCGAAAACTCGGAAGAACGAAGTATAATTATTTTTTTACCCTCTTTATCGCTTGCGATAGAGAGGGTCGACCAGCTTAGCGCAGTCGGGGTGAGTAAACTCGCCGCCATGCATCGGCGGTAATGTCCGCAGTGGGGGTACTCACCCGGTCATCGCTACGCTCGACCAGCCCTCTCTTCCGCAAGCGGTAAAGAGGGCTTTGAAAATTTAAAATTTTTTTTGGTTCGATGAAGATGCGTCTGTTGTTTTTATTGGTAATCAGTTGTTTAACAAATAATGAAAAATGAATTTCATTATTTGTTAATTACACATATCTGGCAATTCGCCGAAAGTAAGATTGAGGCGCTTTTTTAAATCCGAAATGGAAATTCCGAAATCCGAAATTAAAAAGTAATCCTTAAGCAATAAAAACCTTTTAGCTTTCACCTTTCGCCTTTTACCCCAAAAAAACCGCTATATTATCCGTATCTTTGCATAAATTTAAAAACATTGATGAAAGTATTTATTGCCGGTCTCCCATTAGAAGTGGACGAGAACGAATTAAGTGCCGTTTTTGGTGATTTTGGGCCGGTAAAGTCCCTCAGGATCATTAAAGACCGCGAAACAAAAGAGAGTAAAGGTTTTGGTTTTGTTGAAATGGTGAATGACGCGGAAGCTAAAGAAGCGATCAGGTGCATGAATGGCGCAAGCTATTATGGCCGCCGTATTACGGTAAATATTGCTGAAGATAAAGGCCCCGGTTTTAATGCCGGTGGTGGTGGCGCCAAAGGTGGTTTCAGACGTAATTAATAACCAATAATATTATTCTTTTTTTTTGAAATTGAAAGCTTTCCGGTTTCCGGGAGGCTTTTTTTTGCCCCCTGGCCCCCTGAAGGGGGAATGGCATTGAGTTAAGGAAAAGAGAAAGAATTTAATATCGAATAATGAATTTTAAATATCGAATTTCGAAGTTACTTACTTCATTATTCTATATTCGACATTGGGTATTCGATATTAAAATCCTCAACTTAATTATATTGACCTGTAGGGGGAATAACAGCGGGTATTTATTTGATGAGTATGGTTTAATTGTTTTTTTGGATTACTTTAGCCTTATCAAAAACACTTTCACCCTGATTAATGGATACCCTTACCGATAACCGCTATAAAATCATTTTAACTGTTGGTATCCTGCTTGCATTTTTTTACTACCCGATAATAGGGCATTTTGTTTTTTTGGGTAGAGGCTATACCGTTGGCACTCTTTTATATTCGCGGCTTTTTATCTGGTTCGAGGTTGTTGTGTTGTTTGTTTATGCAAAATGGGTAGAGAAAGGTCGCTATTTGCTTTGGGCCGAAAAACCTTATGGCTTTTGGTTTTACCCCGCATCACTTGTGGCGCTTTACCTGCTGACTATTGGCGCGGGTATAGTAAGTAACATACCCAAATTGTTTGGCTTGCATGATAACCAGGCGCTGATGAGGCAAATGATTGGTATAGTGAATTCAAGTACGGCTATGATGGTGTTTGCGGCGATAACTGCAGGCTTTACCGAAGAATTTATCTTCCGGGGGTACCTATTGCCCCGGCTGGAGCTGATATTTAAAAATAAGACAGCCGCGGTGATCGTTTCAGCTGCGATGTTTGCTGTGATCCACTACCGGTATTTTAATATCACCGAAATCATATTTGCTTTTTGTATCGGCGTTATTTTTGCCATTCATTACCAATGGTACCGCAATATTAAGATCTTGATCGTTACCCATGCTTTTATCGACTTTGTTTCCTTTTTAGTGCACAGGATAGCGGCACATTATCATATCTATCGATAACTGACCATTAAAACTTCATCAGCCTTGGCAACCCGTAAACTTTCCTCAATTTCCGGTATTCAGCCCTGGGCAACTGTACCAGCAACGGATTATCTTTTGCATTTATCCAGTGTAATACCCGCAGTATGTTGCGCTCCGTCATGGCGGTGCAGCCGTCGGTGCCTTCGCTGACGTTGCCCCAAATGTGCATAAAGATGCAGGAGCCGTCGCCGGGTACTATTTTGCCCGAGTTATGATTGATGAACAAGCCCCATTTGTAATAGTCTTTTTTAAGGTGCATTTCCTCAAAACTATCATAGGCGCTTTTAACAGTGTCCTTGCGTGCCAGGGTATTGTAATAAGCCGATTTTGAATCATCAACACAGATCAGCGTATCCGATGCACGTACATAGTGGTCTTTTATCCAGGTGGCATCCTTTTTATCAGCATAACCAAAGGCCGTACCGATGGTAAAAATGCCCGCAGGTGATTTTTTGTCGCCTTCGTGCTTTATGGGTGCACCCGGCAGGGTAAACGGCTCGATGCCATCGCCTACACCAAGCCCCTTGCTGCCCAGCACTATGGCATTGCTGAATTTGAGCACCCAATGGCCATGGATGCGGTTAAACGCGTACAGTTTGCCCTGCAGGTTATCCCATCCGTTGCTTACCACCACCATTATTTGTTTTGAGTTTATTTTGGTTGATGTGGCGGTTTGGGCCCGGGCTGTTGAAAACATGCAGGTAAGCGCGAAGGGGATTAAAAAGCAGGTAGTTTTTTTCATTTTCAAGACTAAAGTAGGTAAAATTTGCCATTATCCCCCAGCCGTCACGCCGAATTTATTTCGGCACCTCACACGTTGGGTAACCATGCGCTAAGTTGCCGGGCGCTTAGCCGCCTTGCTGGCGGTCACCCGTCAGTGTCAACCTATCGGCGGGTCACCTGTCGGTGGGGTGCCGAAACAAGTTCGGAATGACGTGAAGGGGTGGGTGGTTGCGGTACCTCATATTGTATCCACTATTTCCGAATGATTGTCAATTTTTTCCTGGTAATAAGCATCCGAATTGTAATAGCGGATCATGATCAGCATCACGCTAAAAATAAATGCTAAAAGCAGCAGGATGAACCAGGTTTTGGGGTTATTGGTAATAGTCATGTTTATTAATTTTTAATTAGTAGTTAATTGATGTATGTTGTTAATTTTACAGTGAAAAACACTGCACCATGGAAAAGAAATTTGTTTTAGGCGATGTGGTTATTTTAATAACCGACGGGCCGCAGATGGTAGTTGAAGGTTACTTTTTGAATGAAGATACCCCCGGTAAATTTACCGAAAGCGACGAACTGGTTAATGTAGTTTATTTTGCCGGCGACAGTTTTAAACGCGATACCTTTCACCAGGACCTGCTCCTTTTTGCCGATGAAGCGGAAGGGTAGGAGGGGTTGAGTAAGGGGCGGAACTAAAAATAAATTAATGTTATATATGTCATTTGGCATACTTAAAATAAAAGACTAATCTTATCAGCTTATTCGGGTTGTTAGTAGTTTATCAGATCCATTCTTCAATTCCATGAGCTTCTGTCTCTATCAGTTGAGTTAATAAGTGTTTCAATACCGCTTCCCGGGCCCAGCCCTGTTCAGCCATTGTGGCATCGTTATTATACCAGGCCAGGGCTTCGTTTATTTCGATGCGGGTTTTGTATACGTAATTTTTTGACGGGTGCATTTTGCTGCCTTCATAGGTGTTTAAATTTTCCTCTTTAATCAGTTTGGCGAATTGCTTTGCCGGGATATCCAGTTGCAGGCAGTCGTCCAGCGAATTTTTAAAATCCTGTTTGTCTTCCAGCCAAAGGGTGAGCGTTTCGCTGTTCATGTCGTGGTCGGCAATGCAGATGCGGCTATAGTCGTAATCAACAGAGATCACGAGCCACCATAGTTTGTCTTTTAGTTTTTGATTGATGCGTATCATTTTTGGGTTCATAGTTAATAGTTCATGGTTTGGGTGGGGTTAATAGTTTTTGGCGTTACATTCTACTATGAACCATCAACTGGTTTTAGTTCATGGTTCATAGTTTATGGTTCATGGATGGGTTAATAGTTTTTGGCGCCACATTCTACTATGAACTATGAACCATCAACTATGAACCATCAACTATGAACTCTCACCTACCTAAACTCAGGCGCCCAGCCCGGCAGGTATTTCTGTATGGCCACAATTTCGCGGCGGTATTTTTGGCAGGTTACCAGGTAAGCCAGATAGCGGAGCTGCCGCTCGCTCAGGCTGTTTTCCTGTTGCTGGTGTGGTGTGTTTGTGCTGATAGCTGAATAGGCAAGGTGCATGGGGTTTAGTTTATTTTGTCAGGAAAGTCCGGAAGTCAGTAAAGACCGAAAGACCGGAAGTACGGAAGATTAAATGTGTATTAGTTGTTCAGATAGTTTAACCTGCAGCCTTTAGGGAGGCACAAAGCTCTCCCATAAAAAATCTTGAAATTCTTTAACAATCATATTTGCTTTTATAAAAATTTGCTTACTTTAGTGAATTATTACAGAACAAATATAAAGAAATTTCTGTATATTAGCCAAGAAAAAATTAAAAATAATTTAAGGTTATGGATGAACCGCTGAAACCCAATAAGATAAAAACTATCAGGCCCGAAACCCTGGAGTTTATAATTCTTTATAACCAACTTAGGGGGAAAGCCTTTGCTGGTAATGCACAGCTTGCCGAGGTGCTTGGGTACAATTCGGCCAGCTCAATTACAGAAATCATAAAGAGCAGGCAAAATATTGATCCTGAAAAATTCAGAATTTTTAAAGAAAAATACAGTGATTTCTTAACAGGAAGAAAAAATACAAATAATTCTGAAAATCCGGCAGTCAGCAGGCTGTCGGAAGGTATACCTATGTTCGAGATTACGGCTACCGCTACGGGCGTTGAGGTTTATAACGATATCAATGATAAAGAGCCCGTTGGGCACATGAATTTTCCGGGGATTGAGGATTGCGACTTCGCGCTGCCGGTTTGGGGCCACTCCATGTACCCCTACCTGGAGAACGGCTGCTGGGTGGCGCTAAAGGTTATCCACGATAAAAAGATATTGCCCGGCGAGGTTTATTATATTGAATGGGGCGACTACCGCATGTACAAACGCCTGCTCGCCGGCGACAGCCCCGACGAGGTAATAGCCCACTCGGACAATGTGACCGAATTGGTAGGCGACCGCCTTAAATATGCACCCTTTGTAGTAAAAATTGCCGACATTAAAAAGCTGTGCTTAGTGAAGGATATTCATAAGAAGCATAATCATTAGGAGGTGAAAGGTTAAAGGCGAAAGGTAAATGGTTTTTATTTGCTTTGCTAGCGCATTGGATAGTACTTAGATAATTTTCAGCTTTTGCCTTTCACCTTTCTTCCCTACATTTATATCCATGTTTGAACCGACACAATATCCATACAGTTTTAAATTCAGCCTCGGTACGCTTGCGGTGATGACGATATTGATGTTGCTTTTATTGCGAAATGTGCTGGCAGTTAATTCTGTTTTGATTTGGGCAGTGTATGGCTTTTGCGGAATGATATTTATCGGGCTTTCTGCCGTCATCATCACTAAAAGGGTGATACCCGCTATAAAAGGTGATATCGCGCTGCAGCTGGATGACGAGGGGATCAGCGATTATATCCGCGATGTAAGCATCGAATGGACCGACATTAAGGAGATCAGCCTGATCCGCGGGCGAAGCGCCTCGACCATGAAAATTGAATTGAAATTTGAATCAGACTATGGCAGCGAGATTGCTATTCCCTTGCGATGGATAAAAGGCAAGGACGATGAAATTTACGAAACTACCCTGGCTTATTTCGAGCAGATCACCTCAACCGATGATCCTTCCTGAATATCAGCGTGCAAACCCGGTATTTTAACATTGTTGTGATTTTTTGATGCTGTTTTTGTAATAAAATAGTTACCGTTTCTTTTAAGGTAATGAAACATTTTGGGCTTATTTTGCGTTCAAGTTTATGTCAAACTTAAACCAATGACCTTTAACCAGATTTTCCATTTTATTTTGAATGAATTAAGTGCTGGCAACCTGCCGCAAAATATTGGTGTTTATACCTTGCTGGTTTTGCTTGTCTGGATAGTTGTCGTTCAGTTTAAACAGCAATCGGGCAAGTACCGTACCCGGTAAAATCGCTTCAGCGCTCTCTACCCGGCGTCGCTAAATGGCAATCTTCTATATTTTATTATAATTTTTAACAAAAATGGTATAGCTTTATAACACAAATTAGTTGATATGATTTACCCTGATTGCCCCAAATGCGGGACCCTTTTTGTGCAAAAGGTGCACCGGAGTTTCTTTTTTAAATTGTTCAGGCCATTTTCAAAAAAACGGCGGTATCATTGCAGCAACTGCCACAAAAGTTATTATGTGTTAAAATATGATTAATCACCTGTACATTGTAAACCATAGATCCTAAACCCCAAACATACCCATGCCCGCCCTTAATATTGATGATGTATTGCTGCAATTGGAATCAATAATTGCTGAAAGCATCCGTACAAATAGCCGGCTGGGTTATTTTGCCGCCTTATATTATAAAGTAACGGCAGGCGTAAAAGCGGGCATAGCAAAGGGGCAGTTTGAAAACGGCCCGCTAATGGAAAAACTGGACGTGATTTTTGCCAGCCGCTACCTTGATGCTTTAAACGCCTGGAAAACCGGACAGCCGGTTACCGCCTCGTGGCGGATTGCCTTTGATGCCACCAAAAATTCTTCGCTATTGGTTTTGCAGCAATTGTTTTTGGGGATGAGCGCCCATATCAACCTCGATCTGGGGATTGCTGCGGTAGCGGTATCAAACGGGCAGCTGGAAGCTATCCATAATGATTTTGATAACATCAATACCATCATCTCGGCCTTAACCTACCAGGTTTTAAATGAAATAGACCAGGTATCGCCGCTGCTTTCGCTTTTGGGGCTGCATGCAGGCAACCAGGCCAATATACTGATCCAGTTTAGCATTGATAACGCCCGCGACGGCGCATGGTGCTTTGCCGAAGAACTGGCCACCAAAAAAACCAAAGCTGATTACGATGCCTGCATTGCAGCACGCGACGAAACCATTTTTAAACTCGGCGGCAGCCTGATTAATAATAAAGGTTTTTTACGGTTTACGATCTGGCTCATCCATTTGTTTGAATGGAAAAACGCTGCGCATATAATTAAAACGATGCATGAAGGGGTGAAGGCGAAAATTGTGGTGGGGTAATAGGAGAGTTGTAAAAATTGTGGCTTAAGTTTCCGGTTCTCCCCCAAATAAAATACTTTCGTCCATAAATTTTTCAAATGCAGATACGCCTTGCCGAACTTAGTGATATCCCCCAAATAATACAAATGATTGCCGAGGTGGTGCCGGCAATGATCGCCGCCGGTAATTTTCAATGGGACAGCACATACCCCAATGCGGAGGTTTTTGAAAAAGACATTGCCTTGCAGCAATTATGGGTGGCAGCTATTGACGATGAAATAGTCGGGGTATCAGCTATTACTACAGATCAGTCACCCGAGTACGCCGAAGTGGGCTGGGATTTAAATGAGCCTTCAATTGTTACCCATCGCCTTGCGGTCAGCCCCAAACATCAGGGCAAAGGCATTGCCGCTGCATTATTGCTCAAAGCTGAAGAGGTGGCCACAAACAAAGGAATAAATGCGCTAAAGATAGATACCAATACCGCCAACCATGCCACCCAACGCCTTTTCCCTAAACTTGGCTATGTGTTTGCCGGCGAAATAGGCCTGGGCTTCCGCGAAGGGCTGCGATTTTATTGTTACGAGAAGAGGGTGTAGTTCATGGTTTATGGAAAAAATATGCCCAAATTAATAAGAATCGGGCTATTATTATCGACAATCCGCTTACTGCTATGAACTATCAACCATGAACTATGAACCAGTAAAAAAATATTCACAAAAAGCGTAACCATCAGACAGTTAGTAACGTAAAAATACACCAGAATCAAAGATTTGATTTGATATAATTTTTGCAGCTATGGAATTTTTATTCTTCTTTTCGCTAACGGGTGTGGTAATAGTTACCTTAATATTAAAGTTTGATAAAAAGCAAACAGTAAAAGTGAATACCGTTTTAAAAGAAACCCGGAGTGTGCCGCCCCTGTTTATGTTAAAATCAACAGAGCAAAAAATTAGTGTATTAAAAACAGCGCTGCGTTTTGATGATGTGCCGCAAAATATGGCCGACGCTGCATCAATGAGTAAGATCTACAGTACACAATCAGAAAGCAACAGGCTTTCCAAAGTGCAGGAGCTTAAATTGTTATCGTCAAAATACAACAACGGGCAGATTTCCATCGAAGCATATAATCAAAAACTTGATGAACTGCTTGAGCAGGTACAAAGCCAGGGCGGATCGTTTGAGCTGGCGTGTTAGTTGTAAAGGTTGTATTGGTTGGAAGGCATTGTAACAGGTTTGTGTAAATTGTAAAAATTTTAAAAATAAGAGATTTAGTTTAGTTAAGGGTTCATAGTTTAATGGTTTAGTTGAAGAGGGTTGTAATACCGGCAGGTGTTACAACCTTTTTTTATTTCTGGTAAGTTGTAATGTTTTAAGAGGTTGTAATAGGCAAATTCAACCCTTTTCAGCACCCTTCGCGGGTAATTTTACCGCGGAGAACGCAGAGAGGTGCGCAGAGACAAGCAGAGGACAATAAAGCTGGTCCCATTAACCTTCGCAGCCAACCAATGACTTAATGGCCCAATGACTTTGCCACCCCGACAACTTATTGTAACTTTTCCAACCTAATACAACAAAATGTTTTATTATTGCAGCCAAATGTCTGACGAAGCACTGGTAAAACGGATAAAGGTAATAGTAAAGGAGCATGGTGGCCAGCTGGCCCTTGCCAATGCCATTGGCGTTGACCAGGGTTTTATCAGCAAAGTGATCAATAAAAAGCAGGATGTTAGTTATTATCTTATCCGAAAGCTTTGTTTCCAGTTAAAATACTCGCCCGAGTGGCTGATCCTCGGCACCGGCGAAAAAAAGATCAATAAACCTGAGTCGGCCAAACTGATCACCGAAATTCAAATGATGCGTACCGAGCTGGATATACTGCATGCCCGTATGCGCGCCTATGAACTTGAATTGAACGATCTTAAAAATCAGTTGCACCTGCAGCAGCAAAAAGCAGGATAATAAGGAGGTTAAAGGTTAAAGGCGAAAAGTTAAGGGCAAAGGTTTTTTGCCTTTAACTTTTCGCCATTACCGCGTTTAAGGCATTTCACTACCGGCGTTGCAGTTTCTTTTACCTTTTACCTTATTCACCCATTTATCATAATCGTATTCAATACATCAGTTACCCCTTTGCATTTATTTACAGATGTTTCCAGCGATAACAGGATCTCGCGGTATTTGATCAGTTTGATAGCGTTTTTTTCATCGGCAAACAAATCGGCTACGGCATGGTAGTAAACCTGATCGGCCATGTTTACATAGTTTTTAATGTGGCGGCATATCATAGGCAGTTCGCCGGTTTTTTTTGTTTTCCTTAGTATTTTTACGGCTTTTTCCACCTCCAGGCTTGCCTTTAATATAATGATGGCTATCTGTTTAATGGCCGGCGAAAATTCATCTATCGCATACAGGTACATACGGCCCCCGGCTTCATGTATAGCATCTGCTATATCATCAAGCGCTGATGCCAACGCATGTATATTTGGACGGGTTAACGGAGGGAAAATTATTTTATTAAGGTAAAGGTTGATCTTATGTGTAATATCGTCGCCCAGGTTTTCCTTTTTATTGATCTGTTTATACATAGCCTCCAGGTCTGATCTGTCGTCAGTTTCTACTACTGTTTGCAGTAATCTTGCCATTTCAACTACGTTATTGGCGGCAAGGTCAAACTGATCAAAAAATAAGGCCCGGTTTGTTAAAAAATTACTTAGCATATTGCCCATGGTTGTGTTTTCACCTCAACCCAAAAATAGCTTTGCAATGTTAAGCAGGCGTTAAGTTCACCTTTAATATTAAATAAATTATAACCGCAACAATTATTAACCGGGCGATAATGGTTTTAATGTAATCCTTAATTCATTTTTCGCCCGTTAAATGCTTTGCAGGGCATAAAACGTTTTTTTTGAGTAATAAGCATTCACGACAAATCGTTTATAAAAGCAAAGCTGAAAATGTTCATTATTAAACTTTTTTTGCTTTTAAAGGTTATAATATAGGTAACTTTATAAGTTGTGAAAACGGTTGAAAATAAAATAAGGAAATGCCTGTCTTTATCATTGATGATGATATATTTGGGTATTTCATTGTCTAACCTGTTCTTTCTGCCTAAATATAATAAGTATCAAACAGGCGGCCAAAGCACTATAATTACTTCAATCTGCGCCCACGCGGTATGGGTATATAACGGGGGCAATAATTCTTCTATCCTTTTTCATCGAACGAGCAAAACCATTATCGAAAACAAGCAAAATCTTTCGTTCTTTTTTAAGGCGGCTACAGCTATTTTCCTGTTAATGTTGATTAGCAGTGTTAGCGGGTTGGCTTTAAACAAAAGTATTGACTACGCCTGCGCGCTTTTTTTGAGCCGACGCCAGCACGCTTACCTCAATTTTTGTTCATTACGGATTTGATGCTGCTCAGCAGGTTGCCTTCAATAATGCTCCTTATATATAAGGTGAGTAATTGAATGGATGAACCAAGATTCGTTTTTTGCCTGCAGCTAAGCCCGGTAACTTGCTGCGGCAGGTTTTAGTTTGAATATACAATTATAACGGAATTTTAATTTCAAGGATATGAAAAGCATAAGTAAATATTTGGTGCTAACCTGTATGGGTATAGGTTTGTGCTTATTGATGGCCGGGCCCGCAATGGCCCAGCGAGGCGGCGGCGGTGGAGGCCATGCAGGCGGTAGTGGAGGCGGATTTTCGGGCGGAGGGCACGCAGGTGGCGGTTTTTCTGGCGGCGGCGGACGCATGGGCGGCGGTTTTTCCGCCCGGCCATCAGGCGGAGCTTCGTTTAATGCACCCCGCGGAGGTTATGCCCCGCGCACTGGTGTTCAATCAAGAGGCGTTGTTGGCCAGCGGGGTGGGATAGTAAATGGCCAGCGCGCGGGTTATCGCGTAGGTTATAATGCCACCAGGGTAGGCGTAAACGGAACCCGGTACAGTGTAAGGGCTTATCATGGCGGCGGTCTTTACGGGCATGGCGGCGATGAGGGGCACTACGGTTGGGGGCGGCATGATGGGTATTTTTATAACCGCGGTTATTACGGCAGACTATATTATCCTTACCTGGGGCTTTGGTATGCGGCATTGCCATATGGCTGTTACCCCTTTTGGTGGGGAGACGATGAGTATTATTTCGGGGATGGCTATTTCTATCAATATAATGATAACCAGTACACCGTTGTTGAGCCGCCTGTTGGCGCCGAAATTACCAGTTTGCCAAAAGGGGCGCAGTCTATCGTGATCAATGGTGAGCAGTACTATGAGCTGAACGGCGTTTACTATTTGCCGGTTACCAAAGATGACGGCAATATTGTTTACCAGGTAACTGGTAAAGACGGCGAACTTAACACCGGAAGCACCGGCGCAGATGCCGTAGTGCCAAAGGTGGGCGACATCGTTACAAAGTTACCGCCTGACTGCCGCAAAGTTCACCTTAACGGCGCTACTTTTTTTGTGTCGGCAGATGGTATTTATTACCAGGAAACAAAAGACAGCAACAACAATACCGTGTACAAGATCGTCGGCCTTGATGACGACGGGCAATAATATCTGTTGCCTTTATGATATTTGTAGCGCAGCTAACCGGGAAAGGTTAACTGCGCTAATTTTTTGATGTTTATTATGCCTCGCTGCCGGTTATCTGGCGCCGTTTTTTTATTTCTAAAGTCATTTTATGCTTATTTACGCCAAATGCCGTCATTGATTTGGCTTAACTTTATAACAAAACCGGATGACATTGAGTCTAAACTATCTCATTTTCAATGTGTTTGGTATAAAAAACCCGTACTGGAGCCCATTGCGGGTGTCCGTTTATCTATTTATAATCACTTCCAATATTAACAAAAGTTGATGCTTGTTAACTTAACCTTCATCTGAAACGGGGCAATGTTAATTATATGTTACCTGAATCTGTAGAATTAACTTTTGGTTTAATGTATTGTTAGTTAATGATTTATCTAATTATTTAAGTCAAAAATGTGTGTTTTCTACAGATTTGAAGTGTTTTATATATGTAGTTAACATTTACATAATATCATCAAACGGTAATCATTTCTTAACATTAAGATAATGCAGCGTACGCACCTTTGGGGCATAAATTATTTAATCCTCATAAAAATGAAAAAAACGTTTACAAAACTTTTTAGTGCAGCCTTACTAACAGGTTTAACGGTAATAGGCTTTTCGGCTAAAGCCCAATCAACTTCGTTAACCGGCGACGCACAAGTTGCAAAAACTGCAAGTGTAACAAACGATGATACTAAAGCTGATGAAAAAGCGAAAGCCAGGGAAAAAGCGGAAGCGAAAGCTGACGAAAAGATAGCCGCAAAAGTAGCAGCTGACCCTGATACCGCCTGGAAACCACAAAGAAGAGTTTGGGGTTATACATTCGGTGACTTTTATTATACGGCACATGCAGATAACGATTTTGTTAATGCAACAGGTTTACCTGAAGGCGGCGCCGGTGCTTTAAGCAAACGGGGCGGTGAAACCAATTATTCAGGCGTACCTACTTACAGGAATGCATTCCAGTTCCGTCGTGTTTATTTAGGATACGATTATGAGATCACCAGGAAATTCAAAGCCGAATTCTTATTGGCTTCTGAACCGGGAGCAAATACTGGTGTAAATGGATCCACTTCTATCCAAAATGGCGACAACCTGGTTGACGGAAAAATGTCATTATGGATAAAGAATGCAAACATCAGGATGAGAGACCTTTGGACAGGAACTGACTTTGTGATTGGTATGCAAAGCACCCCTGGTTTCGCATTAAATGAAGGCGGCACCAACGGTCCAACCAGCTTATCAGAAGCAACCTGGGGTTACCGTTCAATCGAGAAAACCATTACCGACTTCCACAAAAACAACTCATATGATTTAGGCGCGTCTTTACAGGGAACATTTGACCCTGCTACTAAAAACTATGGTTACGTATTAATGGTAGGCAATAACAGCCAGGCAAGCTTATTATCAGCTGCAAACGCTAATACAGGTTTCTACAAAATAATTTACGGCGATTTATGGGCTAAATTCCTTAACCAGAAATTATACGTAGATATTTATACTGACTACGCAAAAACGGCTGCTGCTACTGCGGTTATCCCAGGCCAGGACCATAGCATGTGGAAAATATTTGCTTCGTATGCCACAAAGCCAATTACTTTGGGTGCTGAACTTTATACTCAAAAATTCGCAAGCGGTGTTACCAACAGCACTACTAAATCGCCTGAAGATGCAACCGCTACCGGTATATCATTCTGGGTAAAAGGACCGATCGCTAAAAACGTAAATTATTTCTTACGTTACGATTCTTACAATCCTGATACTAAATTTAACGCAGCTGATTCTTATTCAGCTAATACCAACTACGGTTCATATAACCCAACTGTTAAAGAGCAGTTTTACACTGGTGGTATCGACTTTAACCCTACTAAAAACGTACACTTCGAACCAAACTTTTGGTTAGTTGATTACAAAGACCAAAGATCTTCTACTACAACAGGTTATGTTGCCCCTGATCATACCTTAGTTTTTAGATTTACATTCTACTACACTTTTGGTAAATAATACCAGGGAACAAAAAATTAAAATTAAAAATAGAAACAAAACCATGAAAGTAGTTAAAAGTTTACAATTGGCAATAGTGGCCATAGCCAGCATTTGCTTATCACAATCAGCTTCAGCACAGGACAATACCTTGTTGGGCGCGGGAAGTACTTTTGTATATCCCCTGTTCTCGAAAATATTTTCTGAGTACGATGCTGCAAAGCACGTAAAGGTTAATTACCAGGCGATAGGTTCAGGCGGCGGCATCTTACAGCTTACCAACAAAACCGTTGACTTTGGCGGTTCAGATGCGCCATTGAATGAAGAGCAGGACAAAAAGATCGGTGTACCGGTTTTACATATCCCTATGGCTTCTGGCGCTGTGGTAGTTTCTTATAACGTTCCTGGTGTTGCTACCGGTTTAAAATTAAGCGGTAAAGACCTTGCTGATATTTATCTGGGTAAAATAACCAACTGGAACAGCCCGCTTATTGCTGATGCTAACCCTGGTGTTAAATTACCTGACCTCGGTATCGTAGTTGTTCACCGTTCAGACGGTAGCGGTACTTCGTTCATCTTTACTGACTTCTTAACTAAAGTTAATGAAGAGTGGGCAAAAAAAGTAGGTAAAGCAAGCGCGGTTAACTGGCCTGCAGGTTTAGGAGGTAAAGGTAATGCCGGCGTTGAAGGTTTGGTTAAACAAACTCCGGGCGCCATTGGTTATGTTGAGTTAGCTTATGCTATCCAAAACCACATGCCTTTTGCTTCTGTTCAAAACAAATCAGGCAAGTATATTACGCCAACTTTGGAAACCACTACTTTATCAAGTAATGTAACTTTACCTGCCGATTCAAAGGTATCGTTAACCAATACCGATAATGCCAAAGGTTACCCTATCACCAGCTTTACCTGGGCGCTGATCTATAAAGAACAAAACTATGGCGGCCGTTCAGCTGAAAGAGCAAAACAATTGTTAGAATTGATGTGGTATAACATCCACGAAGGACAAAAAGATTGCGCTCCGTTAAACTATGCGCCGCTTTCAAAATCAGCTGTAAAAGTTGCTGAAAAGATTTTAAAATCAGCAACTTACAACGGTAAGGCGATATTATAATTATTATTAAAACGATCCAACCGGCGACTTGTTGATCCTTAAAAAATCTATAGCCGTAAAATGATCAAAATAAACACAATTACCAGTACCCTTAATAAAGGGGCTGGTAATTGTGTTGTATAGCCCGCCTGTTAAAAATGTGGGCAACCGGCTAATTAACAGGATATACTTTTAAAATTTAACAGGAGAATAAACGACCTTTGCCTGCAAATTAATTACCCGTAAATACTGATATTATGGATAAAAATAAAAGACTGGATCTATCATACAGTCAGATGAAATGGGAAACCATTTTTAAGCGTATTTTAAGTGTGATGAGTGCCATCATTGTAATAGTGGTGGCAGGTGTTTTGATAACCCTGGTTGTAGAATCGTGGCCATCTATCAAATCACTTGGAATAGGCTATTTGTGGGGGAAAGTTTGGGATCCGGTGAATAACATCTACGGCGCTTATCCTTTTTTAATAGGCACCTTGTTAACCTCATTTACAGCCCTTATTATTTCGATACCGTTTTCATACGCGATAGCCATTTACCTGGGCGAATATAACCCGAAAGGCTGGTTATCTGACCTGCTTAAAAATACGATTGAATTGATTGCTGCTGTACCCTCCATTATTTATGGTTTTTGGGCATTGTTTGTTTTGGTACCGGTTGTCCGGTCGTTAGAAACAAAGATTCATGTGGCTCCTTACGGCGTGGGTGTTTTTACCGCTTCGCTGGTACTGGCCGTAATGATCATCCCTTATGCTGCGGCACTGGGTACTTCATTGATCCGCATGGTGCCATCACCGTTAAAGGAGGGCGCGTATGCGCTTGGCGCCACACGTTTTGAGGTGATCCGCAGTGTTATATTACCTTATACCCGTTCGGGACTGTTTGCAGGCATCCTGTTATCATTAGGTCGCGCCCTGGGCGAAACAATGGCCGTAACCGTGCTGATAGGTAATACCAGTGCTATTGCCAATACTTTTAAAGATATTTTCTTTGGCCCGGGTAATACCATGGCCAGCGTTATTGCGAATGAATTTGCAGAGGCTGACCACGCATTATATTTATCGGCCCTTATTGAACTTGGTTTAGTATTATTCTTTGTAACGGTTATTATTAACCTTATAGGTAAAAGGATAATCACCAGATACACTAACAATTAATCACATGGACGCACGGATAGGAATAAGAAATACCAAGAGTATTTTATTTAAATCATTCATTATATTTTTAGCCTTTGTAGTTACCCTGCCCTTAATTATAGTGTTGTTATATATTATAAAACAAGGGGTAATGCAGGTTAACTGGCACTTTTTAACCCATGTACCGGCTCCCGAAGGCGAAAAAGGCGGCGGTATAGCCAACGCGCTGGTGGGCAGTTTGCTTATAGTAGGCATGTCGTCACTGGTGGCAATTCCTGTGGGCATATTGGCGGGTATTTACCTGAGCGAAAACCCCGGTACAAAACTGGCTTATTACAGTGGTTTATGTGTTGATATTTTGCAGGGTGTACCATCTATCGTAATGGGTATTGTGGTTTACTTCTGGATAGTAAAGCCGTTTGGGTTTTCGGCTATATCGGGTAGTATCGCGCTGGCTATTATGATGCTGCCGATCGTGATCCGCTCAACCGAGCAAACATTGCTTTTATTGCCGCCATCGCTTAAAGAAGCGGCACTATCATTAGGTGTGCCTTATCACCGGGTAATTTTAAAAGTGATCGTTCCCTGCGGCTTCGCCGGGATTTTATCGGGGATAATTTTATCCATCGCCCGTATTATCGGCGAAACTGCTCCCTTGCTGTTTACAGCGTTGGGCAGTAACTATTTAAGCACCAATGTAACCGGTGCAATGGAGAGTTTGCCACACCTTATATTTACGTATGCCACCAGCCCTTACGACGACCAGCACGACCTGGCCTGGGGCGCATCATTTATATTATTAATGTTTGTATTAATTTTAAACATAGTTACAAAACTGATTACAAGAAAATGGAAAATACAGTTGTAAGCGCTACAAATTTTAATGCCTGGTTTGGCGATAATCACGTGGTGAAAGACGTGACGATCAATATTGAAAAAAACCAGTGTGTAGCAGTAATGGGTCCGTCCGGCTGCGGTAAAACAACATTTTTGCGCTGTATTAACCGGATGCACGAACTGATACCCGGCGCTACGGCAAAAGGATCGATGAAATTATATTCGGATGAAATTTATACCATGAACCCTATTTACGTTAGGTATAAAATAGGAATGGTTTTTCAACGGCCAAACCCGTTCCCTAACCTGAGTATTTATGATAACGTTATTGCAGGCTATAAGTTAAACGGGTTAAAAGTACCGAAGGCTGATTTGGACAACATCGTACAAAAATCATTAACCTCCGCCGCTTTGTGGAACGAGGTTAAAGATTCGCTTCATAAAAAAGGTACTTTCCTTTCGGGCGGTCAGCAGCAGCGTTTGTGCATTGCACGCGCCATTGCCATGGAGCCTGAAGTAATTTTGTTTGACGAACCTACATCCGCCCTCGACCCTATATCTACTTCGAGCGTTGAACAGTTGTTTCACGAACTGAAAGAAAAATATACGCTGATCATCGTAACGCATAACATGCAGCAGGCTGCCCGCGTTAGCGATAAAACCGCGTTTTTTTATGTGGGCGAACTGGTTGAATTTGACGATACCAAACAAATGTTTACCGCGCCAAGCGATGTACGTACACAGAATTATATAACAGGAAGGTTTAGTTAGCCCCCCGGCCCCCTAAAGGGGGAGAAAAAACGGGTGACTGAAGAGATTATCTTAAAAAATAAATTTAACAAACTTAAAATTCCCCCTTTAGGGGGTTAGGGGGCCAATTATGACACCATTAGAAACCGAAATTACCGCGCTAAAAAAAGAGTTGGTTAGCATGTGGATGCTGGTTCAATCGCAAATGAACAAGGCTAAAGAGGCTTTGGTTAGTTTTGATAAGGACCTTGCCCGCGAGGTTTTAATTAAAGAAAAACGCGTAAACTCTTTTGAACTAAAGATAGACAGGGACTGCGAAAATATTTTTGCCTTGTACTGCCCGGTAGCTGTTGACCTGCGATTTTTGCTGGCCGCGCTAAAAATAAATACCAATTTGGAGCGGATAGGGGATATTGCGGCGGGCATAGCGCTTTATGTGGTTGAAGCTAAAGAGAATTTTGACCCCAAAAAATTGGAAAGCACCCAGTTGTTACGCATGTACGACGAATCGGTAAATATATTGATTGATACCAGGATGGCCTTTGAAAAAGAGGATACTGCACTGGCACGCAGCATATTTAAACGGGATGATGTGCTGGATGAAATTAACGAAAAAGCCCCCGTTGTTATTGCTGACCTGATCAGGTCGGACATGGACAATGTGGCTGAGGCGCTTTATATCCTTTCCATCATCCGCAAGCTGGAACGTGTAGGTGATCAATCAAAAAATATTGCCGAGGAGATCATATTTTACGTAGAAGCCAAAATATTAAAACACCAGGAAAGCGGCAAACGCATGCTGGAGGGAGAAGAATAGTTCAGGTTTCGGAAGTTCGATTTCGGATAGAGGGAATACAACTATTTTCTAAAGAGAATCTTTAGGTTTACATTGATTAATACAAAAATGAGGGCAAGGCGGATTTTATATCCGCCTTTGTTGTGTGTGCCAGGCATGTGTGTCAGCTATAGGGTGGAAGTCCCGAAGGCGCATTACAGTGTGAAGCCTTAGCTAAAGGCAAGGAGTTCATGGGCGACCGGGAATCTGAAGGAAGCCGGCGGCAAACGTTCGAGCCTACGAACAGAAACTGCATATCAGGCGGGATAGTAAGGGTGATGCTGCACAAGAAGCAAAAGCCCGACACTGTACAGAATACTATAACGTAAATGCAGAGGCTACATGAACGGAAAGGGAACACACTTACCCTGGGAGGTCTGCGTAACGACGGGTCGTATAGCGCAGAAGTCAGCAAAAGTCATATTAGTCCCGGAACGAGCCGCAAACCAAAGGATGGTCAAGGCGGAGGCCTCACAGACGGATGAAGGACAGCATGTTAGAATTGGCCATGACGCTGATGGCTCTGTGTCGTCACCGCTAACAACGGAACCCCATAAGTGAACTGCCTGCATGAGGATAGGCCGGAAGCCGAAAGTAAAATGCAGGAGGAGTTGAGGTGCGACATGCGAACAAGGCGGCCGGAAGCGGGAAACAAATGTTTTTTTTTTTTTAAGGAAGTATGCTTGAAGAAATACTTGATTACAGGAATATCAGCAAAGCGCTGAAACAGGTAATGAGCAATAAGGGCGCCGGTGGGGTTGACGGTATGCAGACCGATGAACTTCGCGACTACCTGAACGAGTACTGGCGTTCGCTCAAAACAAGTATTTTAGAAGGCAGTTACAAACCAAGTCCGGTACGGAAAGTAGAAATCCCCAAACCAACAGGCGGCCGCCGGATGTTAGGCATACCAACGGTAGTCGACAGACTTCTTCAACAGGCCATCAGTCAATGGCTAAGTCCACAATACGAACCAGAGTTTTCCAATTCCAGTTACGGTTTCCGGCCGGGAAGAAACGCCCGTCAGGCGGTTACCCGTGCGCAGGAGTACATCAATGCAGGGAAGACAATGATCGTAGAGTTGGATTTGGAGAAGTTCTTTGACCGAGTAAATCACGACAAGTTGATGGGGCTGCTGTCGAGAAAGATAAAAGACAAACGCACCCTTGCGCTAATCGGCAGCTATTTGCGCAGCGGCATCATGGAAGGCGGCGTGTCAAGCCCCCGCCCGGAAGGAACGCCGCAGGGTTCGCCGCTTAGCCCACTACTCTCCAACATCATGTTGGATGAACTGGATAAGGAGCTGGCAAGCCGGGGGCATAGCTTTGTGCGATATGCCGACGACTGTAGTATCTACCTGAGAAACTGGAAATCAGCTAATCGGGTAGAGCGCAGTATTATCTTATACATAGAAAAAGAGCTTAAACTAAAGGTGAACAGGGCAAAGACGAAAGTCAGCACCCCCACGAAAAGTACGCTTTTAGGCTTTTCTTTCTATCGGAGTAAGGAGAAATGGGAAATACGGTTGTCAAG
>JARLHA010000050.1 GCA_031292485.1 Mucilaginibacter sp. | reverse complement strand
CTTAAATCGGTCGGATAATTTTTCATGCTAACTGCGTTTGTCGTTATTCACAATTAGTATTTATTTGACCGATTAGCGATCTCCTTTTTATTCACTTTTCAACACATAACAATTTTATTCATTCATTTTTAAACAGGCTCTTAAATTAAAAGGCGGTAAAACAAAAATTGTTTGAGGCAGATAAATACCATGAATGATCAACAAACCGATCCAACCAAATTCCCGGTTTTAACAACCGAAAGGCTCATTTTAAGAGAATTGATTAACAGTGACATTGACGAGCTTATTAACCTTAGGTCCGATGCGCAGGTTAATCAGTACCTCGACAGGCCTAAATCAATAACTATTGAAGAAGCTGCCGCTTTTGTTGAAAAGATCAATAACGGCCTAAGCAAGAGATGGTATTACTGGGTGATTTCGGTAAACGCAGATGAAAAACTGATTGGTACCATTTGTCTTTGGAACTTTGATGAAATAAATAAGACTATTGAAGTTGGCTACGAACTGATGCCTCCCTTCCAGGGAAGGGGGCTAATGCGGGAGGCATTGAGAAAAGTTATTGAATTTGGGTTTGACACGGCTGGCTTTAAACAAATTATTGCATACACAAATGACGGGAATGCAAGGTCAAAAAGCCTTTTGGAAAAAGCTGGATTTATTAGGGATCAATCGTTTGAAAAAGAATTGCGCTCAAAAAACACACACGTCGATGATATAATGTTTTCATTAAAGAACGTGGTATCCCTTCAAAAAATTCAGGGTTAAGTTTTCAACGCCGGGGACAACAGGCATTATTAGCTGGAATATAACTTTAAGTAGCGGGCGTTGGGTTGATTTTATTAACCGGTTTACCGGCAAATGAATTGAACGTAGTAAAATAAAAGAGCCCGGCGCATTAACCCGGGCCTTTAACATTAATTCGTTTCTTTCTTATTTGGTCAAAATAGCGTCGATACCTATCGCCACACCATTGGTGCCCATCATGTCAAATGCAACAACTTTCGCTTTATTACCCTCGGCGTCAGTAATAGTGAGATGTTTATCAGTTACCGATAAAGTAAGTATCTTACCGTCAATGGTGGTTAATGTAGGAGTGCCGCTTCCGAGTGTTTTTATGATTTCAGCCTTGCCGTACTTTCCGCTTACAATATGGCCTTTTAATACAATAGCCAGTGCAGCCGGATCTTTCATCAGTGCATCCAGTTTAGCAGACGGCACATTGCTGAAAGCAATATTGCTGGGCGCAAAAATAGTATATGGCCCAGCCCCTTTTACCGTTGCGGTAAGGCTGGCAGCCCTTATTAAAGCTGCACTAACATTGTAATCGGGACTGGCAGATAAAGTATCAAGCAAATCCCCTTTAGGAGCTGTGGCAGCAGCCTGGGCAAACGCCCTGTTAGAAAAAAAACCTATAGCTAATACCGCTATCACTGTAAAAATTGTTTTCTTCATCATTAGTTATTCAGTTAAAATTTATAAATTAATTGTTATAATAACGCTTACACATCCTTTGGCATATATACCAAAAAAAATAAATCTCTTAAAAACTGACAAGCAATAATTACAAAAAATTTGCAAATACAATAAAATTGTTACGTTAGAAAATGTCGGGATATGCTGTTATGGCAATCAAATCCTATAACCGCGGCCGTTAATCGTTTCTGAATTTTTAAAATGCCAAATTTGTAAATCTTCAAATTAACATCATCCGCACATAAAAAAAATCCGCACATTTGCACATCCGCACATTTGCATATCAATGAAATCATTCTACGGAGATCTTAAATTAGGAATATTAGGTGGCGGCCAGTTGGGCCGTATGCTGATACAGCAGGCCATCAATTATAATGTAACGGTAAAAGTACTTGACCCTGACCGGGAAGCCCCCTGCCGCAAACTTTGCGATGAATTTGTGGTAGGTTCATTAAGTGATTATGAAACGGTTTATAATTTCGGCAAAAAGGCCGACATGGTGACCATTGAAATTGAAAAGGTTAACGTTGACGCGCTTGAGCAGTTGGAAAAAGAAGGGGTATTAGTTTACCCCCAGCCGCGAATCATCAGGCTGATACAGGATAAGGGCCTGCAAAAGCAGTTTTTCAAAGAGAATAACATCCCTACTGCCCCTTTCCAGGTAATATCCTCTCCAAAACAATTAGCGGAAAGCCATATACCATTTCCATATATCCAAAAACTACGCAGGGATGGTTATGACGGCCGTGGCGTTTATAAAGTAATTGATGAATCGTACCTGAAAAACGCATTTACGGAACCAAGCCTGATAGAGGAATGGATTGATTTTGAAAAGGAGATTGGTATTATCGTCGCCCGGAATGAGCACGGAGAAGTAAAAACTTTCCCGCTGGTCGAAATGGAATTTAACCCCCAGGCCAATTTGGTTGAATTTTTAATTTCCCCCTCTACCCTGCCATTTGAAATCCAACAGGACGCCGCACAGATCGCCACCAAAATTGCAGAAGACCTAAACATTGTCGGCTTATTGGCAGTGGAGATGTTTTTAGATAAACATGGCAAAATACTCGTAAATGAGCTGGCGCCGCGTCCGCATAACAGCGGGCACCAAACCATTGAGGGTAACGTAGTTTCGCAGTTTGACCAACATTTAAGGGCCATATTTAACCAGCCTTTGGGTGATACCTCCTGCCTGAATAATGCCATCATGATCAATGTTTTGGGCGAAGCGGGATATGAAGGCCCGGCGATTTACCAGGGCATTGAAAAAGTGCTTGATTGCGCGGGTGTTTATATCCATTTATACGGCAAAGCATTAACCAAACCTTTCCGAAAAATGGGGCATGTAACTATTGTAGATGCTGACCGGGAAAAAGCGATTGAAAAGGCAAGGTTTGTGCAGAAAACGCTGAAGGTGATTGCGTAGTTGGTTCATAGTTCATGGAATGTCCGTACTTTAAGGGGATTGACTATTACCCAATGGCAATTTTAAGATAAATGATCAGGTCAAAATATTTCTGGACAGGTGCCATATTGTTAACCGCGATACCGTTTTTGGTGCTCGACATTCCCAAACATTATGTGGATTGGCACAGGGATGTAAGGGACCAGATGATCTACCTTACCTATAACTTTTACCCTTACACCGTTCAGCAAAAAGCTGTTATACTCGATCATATATTTGCCAGTAACCGGGCGTTGATGGCGCTGATGTACGTTAAAAGTTTCCTGGCGTTGGTTTTACTATTCCTTTCCGTTTACTATTTCCGGCGATATAGCAAAAGCGAAAAACCATTTTTCGGTAAAGCTATTTTAATTTGTATTTTTTTGATAGCCGCAGGCTCGGCGATAAAGATCTTTTCATGGACGACTTTTGCCGGGAATAAGGACATCAGGCTGTTAACTATTTCTCCTTCAGACACTACACTTAACAATATTTATAACAATAACTTTAGAGGAAAAGTAGTTTATGTTGATTTTTGGGGAACCACCTGTGGGCCCTGCCTCGAGGAGTTTCAAAACTTTACTAAACCGTTAAAAGAAAAATACCGGTACCGCAAGGACATCGCCTACCTGTATGTTTGCGGCGGCAGCAAATTGATCTGGAAACAGCAGCTGCAAAAATTTGATATTGAAGGTTGGCACATTTTTTTAGATGCCGCCGCTTACCGTAACCTGTACAAAAATGCTGTGAAAGGCAGCAAAAACACTATGGTGGAGATGCCAAGGTACCTGGTGATGGATAAACAAGGCAAAATTGCGGATCCCGATGCGCCCCGGCCAAGCCAGACAGACTTGATAAGCAGTGTATTGGATAAATATTTAGCAGTTCAATAAAATTTCTTCATTTTTGCGCTGAATATCATAAACAAAGAACACATCATGAGCGATCAAACATCAGGCAGCAACTCTCCCAAAATAGGAATAATTATGGGCAGTAAATCCGATTTAAACGTGATGCAGGATGCAGCCGATGTTTTAAAAGAATTGGGCGTGCCCTACGAGATCACGGTCGTATCCGCCCACCGCACCCCCGACCGTATGTTTACCTATGCCCGGGAAGCCGCAGGCCGCGGACTAAAAGTAATTATTGCCGGTGCTGGCGGCGCAGCGCATTTGCCGGGCATGGTGGCCTCTTTGACCCATTTACCTGTGATTGGTGTTCCGGTAAAATCAAGTAATTCCATTGACGGCTGGGATTCGATATTATCCATCCTGCAAATGCCAAACGGCATTCCGGTAGCAACGGTTGCCCTTAATGCCGCTAAAAATGCAGGCATACTGGCAGCCCAGATATTATCGACAGCTGATGAACAGATCGTTCAAAACCTTATCGCTTTTAAAGAAAATCTAAAGAAAAAGGTGGAAGAATCGGCGTTAGAGATGAAGGGGTAAAAATACATGTCATTGCGAGGAGGAACGATCCGCCAGATGGCGGACGAACTGTGCTAACGGGAATATCTCGAGATGAAGTATAGTTCGCGATTGCCTCCGCCAATAGGCGGATCGCAATGACAAAAAGCAACATTTCAACAACTAATCTCTAATCTCCAGTCTCTAATCACTAATTTAACTCCGGATTCTCCGGGAAATTAGCAATATGCGCATAACGCTGCCCAAGGCCGATCACGGCTTCCCGCCAGAGGTTTTCTTCGTTGCCATTAAAAATTGTTTCCGGTTTGATGCGGCTGGCCACAATCCAGCTGTCTTCCTTTATTTCGTTGTCCAGTTGCTCCGGCGTCCAGCCTGAATACCCTGTAAAAAACCTGATCTCGTCTTCTTTTAGCTGGTAACTGGTGATCAACCCCTTTACCGTTTCAAAATCTCCTCCCCAAAAAAGCCCCTCGCCGATATCTATACCACCATCAATTTTTTCGGGGCAGCGGTGAATAAAGTGTAACGTATTACCGGCCACCGGGCCGCCTATAAATACCGGCAGTTCTGAATAAGATACATCAGGCAAAATATCACCCAGTAAAAACTCACCGGGATGGTTCAAAATAAACCCCATGGCCCCGGCTTCAGAGTATTCAGTTAATAAAATTACAGACCTTTTAAAATTGGGGTCCATCATAAAAGGTTCCGATATCAATATGCGCCCAGAGGCCGCCGGAATAGAACTAAGCATACAGCCAAAATTTTTGTTAATATAACAAGTTTTATAAATATATGTTGTGTTTGGGAAAAAAGAGTCAAGAGCCAGGAATCAAGAGTCAAGGTAGAAGACATAAAAAATGGAACTCAAAACGTAAAATAATGGCCCTTCCATCCGCTCCCCTTTTTCTTCTTGGCTCTTGATTCTTGGTTCTTTCCTCTTAATTATTCGTAAGTTTGCACCGATGAACCAGGATAACTTACAAAACATGCGCGAGGATTATGCCTCCGCTGAACTATCGGAAAATTCGGTGAAAGCCGACCCTATAAAACAATTCGGCATTTGGTTTGATGAGGCCCAGGAAGTGAATGTCCCTGAAAAAAATTCGATGACCCTTTCTACGGCCACCCACGACGGAAGGCCATCGGCCCGTATTGTATTGCTGAAAGGATACCATGAAGGCGGCTTTGTTTTTTACACCAATTACCTTAGCCGCAAGGGAAAAGAAATCAATAAAAACCCATTGGGCGCTTTAACGTTTTTCTGGCCTTCGCTTGAACGTCAGATCCGTATCGAAGGTATTTTGGAAAAAGTAAGCAAAGAAGAATCCGAAAAATATTTCCACTCGCGGCCCAGGGAAAGCCAATTAGGTGCATTAGCCTCGCCCCAAAGCCAGGAGATCCCCGACCGCGAAAGCATCGAGAAGAAATGGGATGAGCTAACCGCAGAATATGAAGGCAAGGATGTTCCGAAACCATCATTCTGGGGTGGATACATTTTGAAACCACGATTGTTTGAATTTTGGCAGGGACGCCCGAGCCGTCTGCACGACAGGATCGTTTATAAGAAAATCGATAACAAAAACTGGAAAAAAGTTCGCCTGGCGCCATGAGTTTTGAGGAAATTAAATTATTGCTGACAGAGAAATTTGGCGATGGTGTAATTGCCGGTGAAGAAACCGGCGGCATGCAACCCGCGCTGCTGATCGATCCTGATCAAATTACTTCGGTATGCCTTGAGTTGCGCAATAATCCAAATACCTATTTTGATTTCCTTTCAAGCATTACGGGCGTAGATTACGGCATTGAATCAGGCCGCTTTGGCGTGGTTTATCACCTGGCATCTATCCCCCTTCAAACACAATTAACGCTAAAAATAAGCAAGGAGAATAGCCGGGACCTGAATGACCTGCCCGAATTCCCAAGTATAGCTTCTGTTTACCGTACCGCCGACTGGCACGAACGTGAAGCATACGACCTTACAGGCATTTTCTTCGATGGACACCCCGATTTGCGCCGCATCCTGCTGCCCGATGACTGGGAAGGCTTCCCCTTACGGAAAGATTACAAAAACGCTGAGTTTTATAAGGGGATTAGGATAGATTAGGTTTCGGGTTGATTAAGTTGGATTGAGTTAGATAAAGTTGACTTGTTTAAACAACTTTATGTGACTTAATGCCCTTACGATATGATGACAACTTAATCAACTCATTCAACCCAATCAACCAACCCTAACCTTTTTGCCCTATTTCCGTATAAGCCCCTCGTTTACCATCAATTAAAATCATGGATATTATAAGGAGAGACGACATTTCTTACGAAGAATTCATCGAAGAACATTACAAACCCGGTATTCCTTTAGTTTTTACCAAGGCGGCCAAAGTTTGGAAAGCAAACGGACTTTTTACACCCGATTGGTTCAGGGAAAATTACCCTGAGCGCGAAACCGATGTAAGGGGAACCGCTTATAGGATGAAGGACATTATGGACCTGGTAGAAAAGAGTACGGCCGAAAATCCTGCACCCTACCCGATCATTTTCGATATAAAGAAAACCTTACCGGAACTAATGCCATTGATCGAACCGCTTGATTTAAACTATGCATCGCCCAACTGGCTCAACAACAAAATGTTTAATATTGGTAAGTGGGGCGCTGTAACTGAACTATTTATCGGTGGTCCCGGTGGTAAATTCCCATACTTACACCTTGATTATTATCATTTAAATGCCTGGGTAACCCAGTTATATGGCGAAAAACGTTTTACCGTTTTCCCCCGCGGGCAGGAAGACATGCTTTATCCACGACCTGACGATCCATGGCGTTCAGAGTTGAATATCTTTGAACCTGATTTCGAGAAATTCCCTAAATATAAAGATGCCACCCCGATTCATTTTGTGGTAGGCCCCGGCGAAACTTTATTCATCCCTTTTGGCACATGGCATTCAGCCTACTCATTAACACCGACTATTTCGGTTGCATTTGATACGCTGAACAGCAAAAACCATAAAGAATTCATGAAGGATGTATGGACGTTTAAAGGCCGCCAGGGTAAAGCAAAAGCAATCGCGATGTACAGCTATGCCTGGGTAGCAACCCAAAGCAGCAAACTAAGCGAAACTTTACGCGGAAAAGCAGCGCTGTAATTTCGGAATTTCGATTTCGGAATTAAGAAATGTGGGATTAAAAATGTTTTTATTTATTGCCTAAGTAATATAAACAATATAAAAGCGAGCCTGTGATTTAATTATCGCGGGCTTTTTGGTTGAAAAAACCAACCATTCACATAACAGCTTTGTGGCCTTTGTGTAATTCTCTGTGCCCTTTGTGTTAAAAATCGCCCGTCTACACATGTTTTATTTTATTTCCTTGTTGCCGTTCACCTTTTTGACTGTTAAATTCAATAAATTTGAAAATTCGTAAATAAATCCGAAATCGAAATTCCGACATCCGAAATAAATAAATCCGAATTCCAACATCCGACATCCGAAATAAATTGAACGTCACAGATCCAAAATATAACATCCCCTTAAACAACTATAACCAAAAGATCGCAGCGGCAGCTACCGAAGACATGGTATTGAATATGGGCCCGCAGCACCCGTCAACCCACGGCGTTTTGCGGCTGGAACTGATCACCGATGGCGAGATCGTTAAAGAAGTGATCCCCCATATCGGTTACCTTCACCGTTGTTTCGAAAAGCATGCGGAATCATTAACCTACCAGCAAACTATCCCTTTTACCGACAGGATGGATTACCTGGCCTCCATGAACAACAGCCACGCTTTTGTAATGGGCGTTGAACGGATGATGGGTATTGATAAGGATATCCCCAAACGGATTGAATACATCCGCGTGCTGGTTTGTGAACTAAACCGCATTGCTTCCCACCTCATCGCTATCGGCACCTATGGTATAGATATTGGCGCTTTTACACCCTTCCTATGGTGCTTCCGCGACAGGGAGCATATCATGGGCATGCTGGAATGGGCATCCGGTTCAAGGATGCTATACAACTATATTTGGGTGGGCGGCTTGTTTTATGACCTGCCCGTAGGTTTTGAAGAACGCTGCAGCGAATTTGTAACCTACTTTAAACCCAAAATGGTGGAGCTAAACGAGCTTTTAACCGATAACCAGGTATTTATCAACCGAACCGCCAATATTGGTGTATTGCCCCTGGATGTGGCTATCAATTATGGATGCTCGGGCCCAATGCTTCGTGGCTCTGGCTTGAAATGGGATTTGCGCCGGATTGATAATTATTCCGTTTACTCTGAGTTGGAATTCGACGTACCGATCGGCAAAGGCGAAATGGGCACCGTGGGCGATTGCTGGGACCGCTACAAGGTTAGAGTCGATGAGATAGAACAATCGCTAAGGATGGTTGAACAATGCCTTGAACGGTTGAAAAAAGAACTAAAACGCTCTCCTGATTTTGATCCCCGTGCAAAAATGCCCCGAAAGATCACGCCAAAGGCCCAGGATTATTATGTACGCTGCGAAGGCGCTAAGGGCGAATTGGGTTTTTATTTTATAGCCGACGGCAAATCTGAAATACCTTTCCGGGTAAAAGCACGTGCCCCAAGCTTCAATAATTTATCCGTACTGCCCGAACTTGCAAAAGGCGTAATGATTGCAGACCTCGTGGCTATAATTGGGTCAATTGATATTGTGCTTGGAGAGGTTGACCGGTAAGCCAGCCGCCAAAAAAGGCGCAGCCTTCCTGAATGGCTTAATAAAGCAAATAACAATATGAATAATCCTCTCCGCCATTTGGCCGGAAGAACTTCAAAAAAGTAAACGCGAGCGAAGCTAAAGTCGCCCCTACCGGGGAGATTATTTGCGATGTATTTGTATGTTTAGGCTGCTCATGAGGGCTTCGCCGTTTAGAGGGGGCTTATCTATAAAACAAAACGCCCCGGATAATACCCGGAGCGCCTGTGTATATATGTTAATTTGGGGCTATTGATTATAAACCTTCACCATAAATACGAAGTTTTGAAGCTTTTTAATCTGCTGAACGCGGCTTAAAGTTGCCAGCACATTTTTAGTGTTGGTATTGATAGGTTTCTTTAGTGAGTCAGCCGGGATATTCTGGATAGCTTTTAATAAGAAGTTTGACTTAATAGCGAAGGCTGCGCCTTCCACATGAGTTTGTTTTGCGTTGATAATACCAATTATATCACCCCGGCTATCTAATAACGGTCCGCCGCTATTACCGAAGTTAACCGGTATTGAAACCTGATAGGCTGTGCTATCGGTATTTGTTCCGTTAAAACCCGTGCTCGCTGTAAGGAAACCAGGCCCTAATACCATGGCATCACGCGGATATCCTAATGTAAAAACGCTTTCGCCAATGTCAGTTTCTGCCTTTTTAAAGCTATAAGGTAATGCACCTAAAACCTTAAAGGAAGCGTCAGTGATTTCCAAAACGGCAATATCAGTTGCCGGTTCAGAATAGATCACCTTAGCTTTGTATGACTTTCCGTCACTGCTTTGAACATATACAGAATCGGCGTCTTTTATAACATGATTGTCGGTAACGATATATCCGTTAGAGGAAATTGCAAATCCCGTACCCCTGAAATTCCCAGGGTTAAGCGCGCCGGAATGCTGAGGATTGAGGCTTTTAACAGTTTTACCTAACTGATCCGTTTTTTTTCCGATAATATCTATCTTAGCTCTCAACTGGACAATGTTGCCATCCCGGTTGTTTAAATAACCAGTAAAAAACATCGTACATAATACTGCAAAAATGGCAATAGATGCAGCCACTGATATTTTTGAATGATGGTTGCGCCATAGCCTTACAATAAAGGATGGCTGGATCATCAGCTCATCTTCCAGTGCATGCACATCAATTTCATTATGGATAGCATTTAAGCGTTTTTCCAGCTCCAGCCGTTCGCCATACTGTTTAATAAGGCCGGTAAAATGCTTGTGCTCGGTTACCTTGTTGTTTATTTCGGCATTCTCATTCCTGAGGATCTCGAAACGGGCACGTTCATCCCTGGTCATTTCCCCGTTAAGGTACTTTTCAATAACTTCAAGTAGTTGATTATCGCTCATCTTATTACTCCCCTTATTTCTGCTGAAAAAATAATTTTTTCAGCCTTTGAAGACATTTATACTTCTGCGTTTTGGCATTGTCAGCATTGGTATATCCAAAATCCTCACAGATCTCCTTCATCGATCTGTTATTGATATAAAAATCCTCTATAATCGTTTTGCAGGGCTCGCCCAATAACTTAAGGGCATCACCCATTTTATTAAACTGTATATCCCGCTCATTATTTTTTTCAGTTTCATCATCTACTGTTAAATACTCCTGAAAATCCTTAATGTCACCACCGTAACGGTTCATCTGGCTCAGCCTTTTTAGCCAGAGCCGCCTGCAAATTGAGTATATGTACGTTTTTAACTTACTGCTTAACTCAAAATCGCCGGTTTTCACCTTGTTATAAAGGATAATGATGGCTTCCTGGTAAACATCTTTTGCATCATCCCCATCGCCATTGTTATTAATGATCAACTGCAGCACCATCGGAAAGTAAGCAAGATATAACCGCTTTAACACACTTTCCGAATTATTCAGGATGCCCAGAATCACCTCACTATCTGTCGGTATTCCGGTATTTGACTCTTTACTCACTACTTAATACTATTTATGCAAAATTGTAACCCAAAATAAATAAAAAAAATCTTTCAGCGGTCCTGGCGCGAAAGTTCCTAAACCGACCTTCTGGCAGGTATGGAAGGAAAAGTCCGAAAGATACATTTTTGTAACTTAAAACCACATGTTGTGTTAACTACTTCGTCAATATATTTGTTCCCGAAGCTCTGAACTAACCGAAACAATATCTTACAAATCTTGTTACTCTACAACATCAAAAAAATAACACTATGAAAAATTCATTCAAACTAATGTTCCTGGCTTTCGCTGTTTCCGCATCATTGGCGGCATGCAAAGGTAACAACTCGGGCGGCTCTACCGATTCCGCTAAGACTGATTCCTCAAGTTCAATGAAAACCACAACGGATACAACAGTAAAAGTTGACACCGCAAAGGCGGCAACCGACTCTACAAAAGCTAAAACTGACACCACTAAAATGGTTACCAAAAGCACCGAAGTGAAAAAAGCAGTAAAAAAGACCCAATAGCATTAATGCGAATAAAACGGTAGCAAAAACACAGCAAATTATAGTAAAGCGTAACGGTTAGTTTGAAAATTATATTTCTTTAAATTGTTGGGTTACCTTTTCAGTGCAATTGTATTAAAGCTAAACATTCACATTTAATTAAATATAAAAATGAAAAATTCATTCAAATTAGGTTTTGTTGCTTTAGTAATTGCTGTTTCTGCTGCAGCTTGTGGCGGTGCTGCTAAAACAGGTGCTGCTGATTCATTAAAAGCTGATTCTTTGAAAAAAGATTCTCTTGCTAAAGTTGATACATCTAAAAAAGTAGCCGCTGATACTTCTAAAAAAGCTGCTGCTGATACAACTAAAAAAGACACAACCAAGAAAAAATAATTCTTAGGTTTTTCTGTTAATTTTTTTCCGAAAGGTAACTTTAAATTTTTTTTTAAAATTTGGGTTACCTTTTGTTATTTCAAGTATTAACTACCAAACTATTTAATCACTTAAAAAAAATTAACATGAAAAATTATTTCAAAGTTGGCGCATTAGCATTAGCTATCGCTGTTTCTTTCGCGGCTTGCAAAGGTAAAGGTTCTGCTGGTAGCTCTGATTCTGATACTACTAAAAAAGCTGACACTTCAATGAAAATGGCTGCTGATACTTCTAAGAAAGATACATCTAAGAAAATGGCTGCTGACACTTCTAAGAAAATGGCTAAAGACACTTCTAAGAAAAAATAATTTTTTCTTAGCGAAAAACAAAAAGGCTTCGGGTATCCACCCGAAGCTTTTTTGTTTTAACCCACCCGCCTTTCATCATAAAAATTTAATTTTGCGGCAAATCAGCGCACATGCTCCATTCTGTTCTCTCCATAAATAACATCACCGTACGATATTTAAACAACACCCTGTTTACCGGTTTAAATTTTACGATAAAGAAAGGGGAACATTGGGCCCTCATCGGTGAAAGTGGCTCAGGCAAAAGTGCTTTGTTACACACCATAGCCGGCAGGTTCAATATTACCGGCGGCACCATTGACCATTATTTTTTTGAGGAATTCATCAAAGAACACGGTCACCCCGAAAACCTGCTTACCTACCATCAACTGGTGGCCCTGGTTGAACCCAAGCATCATTTCAGAAACTTGTCAAACACTGCTGATTTTTATTACCAGCAGCGTTACAACTCGTCCGATTCGGAAGATGCACTAACCGTTGAACAATACCTGGAAACAGTAATCCCTACACCCGGCAAACCGGTTTACTGGACCTATGAAAAAACAACCGGTCTGTTAAACCTGGATGAGCTGCTGCAAAAACAGATCATCAAACTATCAAACGGCGAAACGAAACGCCTGATGATCGCGGCAGCGCTGCTGAAAAACCCGGCGCTTTTATTACTCGACAACCCCTTAACCGGACTGGATGTGCAAACACGGGCCGCTTTTAATGCAATCATTGATGAGATCATTGCTTCAGGCATTACGGTGATCATGTCGACTTCGCCCTATGAAATCCCCTCGGCGATTACCCATGTGGCCGTTTTAAAAGATGGCGCGATCAGTCAGGCTATGCCGAAAGAACAGTTTAATGCCGACTTATTTTTATTGGACGATAAAGATGAGGTGGACAACCTGGAATTAAAAGCTTTATTGAACGAAAGTGCCAACAAATCACAGTACCAGTTCATCGTTAAAATGAATAAGGTGCATATCCAATATGGCGAAAAAGTGATCCTTGACGACATCAACTGGCAAATAAAACCCGGTGAACGATGGGCGCTGCTGGGCCCAAATGGCGCCGGAAAATCAACGCTGTTAAGCTTGATCAACGGCGATAACCCGCAGGCCTATGCCAATGACATTGTTTTGTTTGATAAAAAACGCGGTACCGGCGAAAGCATCTGGGATATTAAAAGCAAGATCGGCTTTGTATCGCCCGAGTTGCACCAATATTTCCCGACGGACAATAGTTGTTTGCAGGTAATTGAATCCGGCTATTATGATACCCTGGGCCTGTTCAGGCAAAGCAGTAAAACCAAAACAGAAACCGCGCTGCACTGGATGAAAGCTTTGGAGATTGAGAAATACGCCCGTGTGTTATTAAAAAACATACCCGCAAGTGCGCAGCGCCTGTGCCTGCTGGCCCGCGCCCTCATCAAAAACCCTGACCTGCTGATCTTTGATGAACCATGCCAGGGCCTCGACGCGCACCAGCAGCACCATTTTAAAACGCTGATAGATACCATTTGCAGCATGAGTATGGTAACGCTTATCTATGTGAGTCATTACCAGCAGGAAATACCCGATAGTGTGACGAAGGTGTTTGAGTTGACACGAATAGGCACGAATAAGGACGAATTCCCCCAAATCTAATTCGTTAAGAGGATTGCATTTCCGGTTAATACTAATTTTACGCATTTTTTTCATCGTATTTGTGTCCATTCGGTCTTATTTGTGAAATTCGTGTAGCGCCCATTAGTCAAATTCGTGTTAATTCATTCGTGTAATTCGATTAAATTCGTGTGCATTCGTGCTTATTAAATATCTTTGTCAACATGAATACTGCCGATCTGTTGCAACGCGCTTTGCGGTTTGAGTTTTTGAGCCAGGAAGAAGGGGTTTACCTGTATCATAACGCCTCCACGGCCGATTTGATGTACACCGCTAACGAACTGCGCAAGGTCCAGGTGCCGCATGGCAAGGTTACCTGGCAGATTGACCGTAATGTAAATACAACCAACGTTTGTATTGCCAATTGCAAGTTCTGTAACTTCTTCCGCCGTCCCGGCCATGAGGAAGCCTATATTACCGATATTGAAACCTACAAAAAGAAGATAGAAGAAACCTTTCGCCTGGGCGGCGACCAGCTTTTATTACAGGGCGGCCATCACCCGGATCTGGGCTTAAAGTTTTATGCCGATACCTTCAGGCAACTGAAAGAGTTATACCCTACCCTTAAACTGCATTCATTAGGCCCGCCGGAGATTGCGCATGTAGCCAAATTGGAAGGCATGAGCCATATTGATGTGTTGCGGGAGCTGAAAGCCGCCGGCCTGGATTCACTGCCAGGCGCTGGTGCCGAAATATTGAACGATCGCGTGCGGAGGCTCATCAGCAAAGGCAAATGCGGCGGACAGGAATGGCTGGATGTTATGCGCGCGGCACACCAACTTAACCTGCCTACCTCAGCCACTATGATGTTTGGTCATATTGAAACCATTGACGAACGTTTTGAGCATTTGGTATGGATCCGACAGGTACAATCCGAAAAACCGGAGGGTGCTTACGGCTTCATCGCCTTTATTCCATGGCCTTTCCAGGACGACGGTACACTTTTGCGTAAAGTTCGTGGCATCACCAACAACGTAACCGGCGACGAATATATCCGCATGATCGCGCTGAGCCGCATTATGCTACCCAATATCAAAAACATACAGGCCTCATGGCTTACTGTTGGCAAACCGGTGGCACAACTATGCCTGCACGCAGGCGCCAATGACTTTGGCTCTATCATGATTGAAGAGAACGTGGTATCAGCCGCAGGCGCTCCCCACAGATTCACAGCCAAAGGGATTCAGCAGTCTATTATTGAAGCTGGTTTTGAACCGCAACTCCGCACCCAAAAATACGAATGGCGCCAAATGCCTGCCGAAATTGAGGAACAGGTGATTAATTATTAGAAGAGTCGTCTGAACTCGAATTCATTGAATTTACGAATTGCCGGAATTTTTCTGAATGGTTAGGCACGAGAATTCTATTAATTCTTTAATTCTATAAATTCGGGTTCAGACAATTTTCTTTACTTTCGACCTTCAGACTAAATGCAAGACATAGAACAATATATTGAAGCGTTAATATTTGTTTCGGAGCAAAGCATCCGTACGGAGGAGATCATCTATTGTCTTCAATCAGCCTTTGAACAGGATTTTACCTCCGACGAGATCAATGGCTATATTGGCAATATCAGTAAAAGATACCAGGACAATAACTTCGCCATCGAACTGGTTAAACTGAGCAATGGCTACCAGTTTTTAACCAAAAAAAACTATCACCAGGTGATCAGTTTGCTGCAGGCGCAGCGGTCAAAAAAGAAACTTACACAGGCCGCGCTGGAAACCCTGGCCATCATCGCTTACAAACAACCGGTAACTAAAACAGACGTTGAACAAATACGCGGTGTAAACTGCGATTATTCGGTACAAAAACTCCTCGAAAAGGAGTTGATTTCTATTGTAGGCAAGTCAGAGGCCCTTGGTAAACCCATCCTTTACGGTACCAGCCCGATTTTTATGGACTACTTCGGCATCAATAACATCAGCGAACTTCCTCAAATAAAGGATTTTACAGATAATAGCCAATCAATTGGAGAGCAGGCAGAATAAATTCAAAAAGATTTAATTTATTTTTTCAAAATGTTGTTTTTACTGAAAATGATTTTGATTATTTTTACTAATAAATACATTGAATAAATAAAAAAAGTTTGTTTGCATTTTAAGAGCATTTAATTATTATTGGGAAAATTTTTACTAAAAATTCATAGCAATGGGAACTCCAAAAAAACCTGTAAACAAGAAAGTCGATTCTAAAAACACGGGCGAGGATGAAGATGATGATGATAGCATGCTTGATCAAAAACCGAAAAAGAAGATTGTTGATGATGACGATGATTTCGACGGACCTTTAGACGATCTGGGTTACGAAAATTTTGATGATTTCGACGACGACGACGATTATTAATTATTTAATTCATACATTCTAATGTAAAGCATTCAGATTATGCCTCTGGATGCTTTTTTTATATATCAAAACATTCCGGGGAGCAGATGAATATAAGCGAAGTAAACAACAAATCAACCCAAAAGGCCTTTTTAGACGTAGCCCGCATCATTTATAAAAATGACAAGATTTGGGTCTGCCCGCTTGACAATGATATTGAAGCGGTGTTCGATCCGGAGAAAAATAATTTTCACAAAAACGGTAAATCAATCCGCTGGATCCTTTCAGATGAAAATGGAAAACTGATAGGACGTATTGGCGCATTCATCAATAATAAAAAAGCTTATAACTACGAACAGCCTACCGGCGGCATTGGTTTTTTTGAATGTATAAACAATGAAGCTGCTGCTTTCCTGTTGTTTGATACGGCCAAAAAATGGCTTGCTGAAAATGGCATGCAGGCCATGGACGGCCCTATAAACTTTGGAGAAAACGACACATTTTGGGGCTTGCTTGTAGAAGGATTCACCCATCCCTCTTACGGGATGAATTATAACCCGCCCTATTATCAGGCGTTTTTTGAACACTATGGATTTACGACGCTTTATGCACAGATCACCAACCATTTGGAAGTATATAAACCCTTTCCGGAGCGTTTTTATAAGATAGCTAAATGGGTGACAAAAAAGCCAGGGTATGAGTTTAAGCACCTGGTAGCAAAAGAGATCGACAAATTTGCGGCCGACTTTATGGAAATTTATAACGATGCCTGGCAGGATTTTGAAAACTTTGTACCGATAACCTACGCCACTATCCTGGAAAGCTTCAAAAAAATGAAACCGTTAATGGACGAAAATTTAATTTGGTTTGCTTATGTAAACGACGAACCGGCTTCCTTTCTCATCATTTTACCGGATGCAAATCAAATGCTGAAACCTTTAAAAGGAAAACTTAATTTGTTGGGAAAACTCAAGTTTTTATATATGAAATATACCGCTGTCACCAGGATGAGGGCTATTGTGATGGGAACAAAACAAAAATTCCAGAACCACGGTATCGAATCGGCATTATTTATAACACTTGGCGATTATGTTCTGCCGTTAAAAAAATATACTGAACTGGAACTATCCTGGGTGGGCGACTTTAATGATAAAATGCTCGCTATGCACGCGGCCATGGGAGTTGCCTTTGGGAAAAAACACCTAACCATGCGTTGTATCTTTTAAAAACCGCAAAAATGCAGTTTTAAGCGATGATGCGGTTGTGGCGTAATTCCTCAAAAAGTTCAATAACTTTCTTTTGCAGGTCGATCACTTCCGTTTCGCGGTCCATTAACTTTTTATTAATAGCTTCAAGTTCATTAATAACTTTCTGTTCGTGTTCAGCATCGCTAAAGGTAAGTAATTGCACTACCGACATCTCGAACAAGGCCGAGATCTGCTCAAGCCTCGATAAATTGATATCCGTAATACCTGTTTCAATTTTTGAAAAGGCCGGAATAGAAATATCTAACCGCTTTGCCACATCTTCCTGGCTCCATCCCTTTTGATGACGTAATAACCGAATTTTTTTCCCAAGTGTCTTCATGTCTGTCTAACTAACTAAGGGTATAGATTTCCCAAAGGTTAATAAAGTTACAATAATATTTAATATCTACCTAATTATCAACTATTTTGAATGATATTTTTTTATAAAAAATCAAACTTTTTGTTTACAGGAAATTAATAAACATTTATTTGTATTATAATACAACTACGATTTGTCCTTAAACTTTATGCTTTTGATTGTCAGTACGGTTTACTTCAGATCCGGCGTCACAACTAAAATTACGTTCAAATCAATATTTCACAAAACATATTTGTTTAATTATCTATAACGTTTCATAATGGCGCTATATTGACCCGGCAGGCAGTTTAAAATATTACAATTTATATTTGTACAAATAATATCAGATTGCCCTCCAATGTGATAGAAATTAATCCTCGATAAACTTTAATATTTTTCCATCTGGTTAAATTTTGCAGTTCAGCAACGTTTGTATAATTGCCCCTCGGTAGTAAATAAATTGCATCTCGCGGATAAATATACACCCCTGGATGTATCATAACCGTGTAATAAATTTAAACATTCTTAAATAAAAATTTTAAATGATAAAAGACACGCTACCTTTGATCTGTAATTTTTTTTATTACAAATGAACGGTAGATTTTCAATAGCTATTCACATCATGACTTTACTTACCAAAGCGGAAGGTGAATTGCTTTCGTCCGAATTGATTGCTTCGAGTATTAATGCAAATGCAGCTTTAGTGAGAAAAGAGCTAAGCAATTTGCGTAACAATGGCTTAATTATAAGCAAGGAAGGAGCTACAGGCGGCTATTCACTGGGCAAAGATGCAGCGCTGGTCAGGCTTTCGGATATATATCAAGCCGTTAAACAGCAATCTATTTTAGGACAGGCCAAAAACTTGCCCAACCCCGCCTGCCCCGTTGGAAGGCAAATAAACAAACACCTGGACACTTTGTATAAAGAAGTAGAAGACTCACTGACCGAAAAGCTAGGGACGCAAACCCTTGCTGACTTTGCCAGCCTATTTGACTAAAAAAATTTAAACAAAACTGTAACATATTTAATTACAATTAACAAAAACCAACATGAAAGTAGTATTAATAGGAGCATCAGGCTTTGTAGGAACCCCGGTTTTAGATGAACTATTGAACCGCGGGCACCAGGTAACCGCCATTGTCCGCAACCCGGACAAGATCGCCGTTAAAAATGATAATTTGACCATAGTGGCGGCAGATATTTTTGATACAGAAAATCTGGCCGCCCTGATTAAAGGCAGCAACGCGGTGATCAGCGCGTACAATCCAGGATGGACAAACCCGGAGATCTACAACGACTTTATAAAAGGTTCAGAATCTATCCGGCAGGCTTTGAAAAAAGCAGGTGTAAAACGTTTATTGGTTGTTGGAGGCGCAGGCAGCCTTAGGATTAATGGCGCCCAATTGGTAGATGGCCCGCAGTTTCCGGCTGAGTACAAGGCTGGTGCTACCGCAGCCCGTGATTATTTAAACATGCTGTACAATGAAAATGATTTAGACTGGACATTTTTAAGCCCCGCTATTTATTTACTCCCTGGTGAGCGCACCGCAAAGTTCCGTCTTGGTACTGACGAGCCTGTTTTCGACGCTGCCGGGAAATGCGAAATATCCGTTGAGGACATGGCCGTAGCCATTGTTGATGAGATTGAAAACAATCATTATATCAAAAAACGTTTTACCCTGGGGTATTAAAACAAATTTTGCTGCCTCGAAGCTGCCGTTTCGAAGGTAATATTGTACTAATCGAAGCCGGTTGTTTTTGAAAACCGGGTCTTTGTGTCCTGTGCTTTCTTTGTGCTCTAAGTGGTAAAAAATTAACCACCAGGGGCACAAGGAACTCACTAAGATCACTATGGCAGAATACCATATTCCTTTACCTTTGTTCTTTTGAAACCGGCTTTTGCATTATCAACTCACAAACCTGGCCGCGACCCAATCTTTGTCGGTTTTGTGCCCGGTATATTTTAGTCCATGTTTACCTGCTTTGGCTTTAATAATATCAAGATCAGGAGTTTCATAAAACCCGCTGAAATATATTTCGCCGCCTGGCTTTAAAACTTCTGCATAGCGTTCCATCTGGTCGAGCAAAATATTGCGGTTTATATTGGCCAGAATGATATCAAATTGCTCGCCCGTGATTACTTCTTTTGATCCGCAAAGCGCAGTGATGTTATTTATCCCGTTAAATTTTGCATTTTCAATAGTACTGTCGTAACAAACCGGGTCATAATCAATGGCTGTAATTTCCACTGCACCGAGTTTAGCCGCCATAATAGCCAAAATCCCGGTACCACATCCCATGTCCAATACTTTTTTACCGGCGTAGTCAGTTTCGAGCACCCACTCCAGCATCATAGAAGTGGTTTGATGATGGCCGGTACCAAAAGCCATCTTTGGATCAATCACAATTTCATAAGGAAATTCAGGTCGTGGCTGATGAAAAGTCGCCCTCACAAAAATCTGTTCACCAATAGCAATCGGCTCAAAGTTGCTCTCCCATACCTCGTTCCAGTTTTTTTGCGGGATTAGTGTTATTTCATAACTAAAGCAGAACATCTCTTTGTAAATGGCCAGCTGTTCGTCCAGTTTTTCCCGGTCAAAATCAGCTGTCGGGATATACGCTTTAAAGCCAAAGTCAACTTCCTCAAAAGTGTCAAACCCTATCTCGCCCAAAGCATTAATGAGCAGATCCTGCTGGTAATCTTCGGTGGTTATGGTGGTAAAAAGCAATTCGTAATAATTCATGGGGGTTGGATTTTAGAAAGGTTTTTATTCAATGATGATCAGCGTAATAAAATTAATCGTCCAATAAACAAGTTGAACTGCCGACATGAATAAAAAAACCATTAGTAGATGATGGACACCGGTTGCTTTATCCCAAATAGGGTAACTTATTGCAGCGGCCATTATTAAACAAACAAAAACAAAGGAAAATATAGCCCAAAGCCTGGCTGAGGCCGGCTTAAGCAAGACGCTGTTCCAGATAGGTATAACTATCAATAATTGCGTTAATACCGCCACCACAAATAGTAAAGGGAGTGCATACCGGTAATAAGCCATAAAACCTTCCAGTGTACCGGTACCTATCTGGCCGATCGTCAGATTAAAATAATGAGAACTATACCGTATAGCAATAAAATAAAGGAAAAACCCTATAAAAGGCGGCAACATAACTTTTAAAAGCTTCTTCATTTTATGTAGCTAATGCAATTTTTTTCAACTGATGACTCAATCAAAGGTAAAATTGCATGATCAAATTAACTGGCTTTCTGAGATTTTAAGCGTCCTATATGCGATCTGTCTAAAAAATATAGCATCATAATATTTAAAATACAGTATGTCACAATAAAGCTGCTCATCAACAAACTTAAGTTAACTAATTCATATGTATTAGATTGATTGATGCTTGGCCCCAGTTGATTTGACCAGATTGAATAGCCCAGCCCGGCCCCAATAAGCACTGAAATAAGGATACCTATAAACAATGAGGATAAAAGCACCCGGCGGAACCTCAAAAACCTGTTCCACATCGGCACAAATACCAACCATTGCACTATAAAAAGGATCACCAGCACCACCGGAACAATGATATAATCAAAAACCTTCGAACCGGACATCGCCCATTTACCTGCTTTTGACAGGTCGATAGGGTTTAACAGTGAATCAATCTGAATGCAAAGCAATGGCACATTCAGCGCTATTAAAACAGGCAAAAATATTTTTGCGGCCCGTTTACCACGGCTCTGTTTTGCCTGCTGAATGCCCATACCTCAATCGGATCTTAATTAAAAACCTTCACGATATCAACAAAGTCGCGTGATTTAAGCGAAGCGCCGCCAATTAACCCGCCGTCAATATCAGCACAGGCAAAAAGTTCAGGGGCATTTTTAGGGTTACAGCTGCCACCATATAAAATCGTAGTATCGTCAGCCACCTGCTGACCGTATTTTGCAGCAATCTCTTTACGGATAAATGCATGAATCTCCTGCGCCTGGTCAGATGATGCTGTTACACCTGTTCCAATTGCCCAAACTGGTTCGTACGCAATAACCAACAGGTTAAATTGTGCCTCATTCAAATGAAACACACCCTCAACCAGCTGGCTTTTAATAATATCAAAATGCTGGTTGGCTTCACGCTCCTGCAAAGTTTCACCAATACAGAAAATTGGTTTCAACCCGTTTTTTAAAGCGGTATCGGTTTTTTTAGCCAGTAAAGCGTTGTCTTCGCCAAAATACTGACGGCGTTCCGAGTGACCGAGGATCACATATTCAGCGCCAACGGATTTGATCATTTTTGCAGAAATCTCGCCGGTATAAGCGCCTGATTCAGCCTGGTGAGCGTTTTGCGCACCTACCGAAACTTTAGTATAACCTTTTGCCAGTTGAGCAAGGCTGTGCAGATGAATAAACGGGCTGCAAACCACCGCCTGCTGGTTCCCTGTAATTTCATCCCTTACCATATTGATCACTTCTGAAAATAAGCCTAAACCTTCGTTATAATCAAGGTTCATTTTCCAGTTTCCGGCAACAATTTTTTTTCTCATTTTAATGTTTGGTTGATTGTTTTTTATTTTCTGTAGAGACGCAATACTTTGCGTCTCTGGCTTTAACATTGTAATATCCTTCTAAATTCTATTATTCGTTCAGAGACGCAAAGTATTGCGTCTCTACGTTCCCTTAAAATCTCCGAAACTCCTGTGTCATCTCGAATACCTTGCACAAAATCTCTTTTTCGTTTTCGTCAAAATCACGATGATCTCGGCGGGCAAAAACCTTTTCGGCAGTATCGAACATCTTTTTTATTGAATAAACCTCGTAACCCTGCGCGCCGCCCCACGAAAAATCAGGCACAAAATTCCTTGGAAAACCAGCTCCAAAAATATTGGCGCTCACTCCTACTACCGTCCCCGTATTAAACATGGTATTAATAGCGCATTTGGAATGATCGGCAAGAATTAACCCACAAAACTGTAAACCTGTTTTACGGAAACGCTGACTGGTATAATCCCACAGTTTTACTTCGTCGTAATTATTTTTCAAGTTGGAGTTATTGGAGTCGGCGCCGATATTGCACCATTCGCCAACCACTGCATTGCCCAGGTAACCTTCGTGCCCTTTGGAGGAGTAACCCCAGATGACGGCGTTATTTATTTCACCCCCAACCCTGCAATAGGGCCCAACGGTAGTAGCGCCATAAATTTTGGCGCCCATCTTCACCTGCGAATGTTCGCAAATAGCAAAGGCCCCACGAATATGGGTACCTTCCCAAACTTCGGTATTGGCAGCCAGGTAAATAGGTCCGTTGGTAGTATTAAAGGTCGAACATTCGGCAATGGCGCCTTCTTCAGCAAAAAAATCGGCGCCGATGATGGTATTGGTCGAACTTATTTTGGCGCTGTTGCGGCCTTTGGTAAGCAGTTTAAAATCCTTGCGCAGCTCGGTATCGTTGTTCCTAAAAATATCCTCGGGGTAGTTAATAACAACAGGCTGGTGCTTTAGTTCGACAGTACGGTCAAATTCGCCCTGGGGATCAAAAGCAAGGGCATCGGTCTCATTTAACTTAACGGCCACCAATTTACCGCCGTATTTTAAGGCTTCGTTGCCATGCAAAGTTTTGATTGCTGCTATCAATGCCTCATCAGGGCAAATAGAGCCATTGATAAACAAGTTCCGGTCTTCAACACGCATAGGAAACTTGCCCTGCAACCAGGTTTGCGTATGCCAGGAGTAATCCAAACTAAAATATTTGGCCCACTTTTCGGCAATGGTTAAAATTCCGATCCGTAGGTCGGCAACCGGGCGGGTAAATGTTAAAGGCCGTAGTGTTTGGTGTGCGTTATCGTCAAAAAGGATAATTGCCATGGCGCAAAAATAAAAAAAGTCCTCCGCCATAGGGCGGAAGACTTACAAATATTTTAAATAAACAAAATGTTATTTTTTGTTGTAACGGGTGCGGAATTTATCGATACGCCCTGCAGTGTCAACCAGTTTCATTTTACCGGTATAAAAAGGGTGCGAAGTATGCGAAATTTCCAATTTAATCAATGGATATTCGTTACCATCTTCCCACTTCACTGATTCGCGTGAGTCGATGCATGATTTAGTGATGAAAGAATAGTCATTTGACATATCTTTAAAAACAACTAATCTATAATTTGAAGGGTGCAGATCTTTTTTCATTGTATTATTACTTCTTATAAAAGAGGTGCAAATGTATCACTTATTTTATATTTCTGCAAGTTTTTTTAGTTCATGGATCATGGTTCATCGTTCATCGTTTTTTCACTTTGATAATCAGCAATTTAAACTCAGTTGAATTTCCATTTAAAGAAAAACAATTTGATCTGAAACCAATTTCTTTAGCATGAACATCCTGGTGTTTAAAGGCCATTGCCAAGTCAATGCCCCAGAGGGGCTACCGCTTTGTAGCATGTAAATAAAGAAGATTTTTTTGCCACGTTAGTGGCTACCCTTCGCGAATTTTGATTTTGTTGATTGTGAATTTGGGCATTCCCGCTGATAGAAGCGGGCCGCGCTATCCGCTCATACTGCACAAGCCTTAGCCACATTGGCCGGTATCCGCTGCTATCGCTAATGCAAATTTCCTTATATTGGATCATGCTCTCCAAGATAGATATTTTTCATTTTTCTTTTGAGAATACCGTGTAGTTTTATTGTATTAACCGATAGCGTGTTCCAATTACAAACTCCTGAATATTCAATTGATTGCTGAAGGGACCCGGGTGCGCGTTCTTTAAATACCCCATAATCAATAACGACTTTAAGGTCACCTACGTATTCTGTGCAGCCGCCTTTTAATTTAATGGGGTTTGATATAATATCTTTAGATAAGTTAAAAATCGTGTCCTTTTGAGCCGGGGTGAAATAGATTTTGGTTGTGTCAATTTTTATTTTTTGGGACTTTTTAGGTCTTGGAGAAAAAAAAGACCCCACGTGATAAACTATAACAGTCGAAGTATCATCATAATTATTAATGTTGACCTCTGTACTTTCTTCTGATTCAATAGTCAACGTACTCCAGGACGCTAATTCGACGTCTTTATGCTCATGATGAATGCAGCCGTTGTTTATCGCCAACAGGCATATAAAAACTAAAAAACAACTGTATTTCATACGCTTCATATTTTGACTAAAGTTCTCTTTAATAAAAACTGCTCACTGCAAACTTTAAACTGCTAACTAATCTCCTGGCACAACTCCACCAGCACCCCTCCCGCACTCTTCGGATGCACAAAACAAACCCATTTATTATCCGCACCGCGTTTCGGCTCATCATTCAACAAAATAAAACCCTCGCTTTTCAACCTTGCCATTTCAGCTTTTATATCATCCACTTCAAAAGCGATATGATGGATCCCCTCCCCTTTTTTGGCGATGAATTTGGCTATCGGGCTATTCTCATCCGAAGCTTCCAATAACTCTATTTTATTTGGCCCGGATTGTAAAAAGGCTGTTTTAACGGATTCAGACAACACATCCTCTGTTTTATAGATAGTTGTATTCAATAATTTTTCGTACAAACTGCCTGCCGCGCTTAAATCGTTCACCGCAATGCCGATGTGCTCTATCTTGTTCATGTCCAAATATTGTAAATTATTGGCGGCTTAAGTCAATTTCTCCTTATTTTTAATGATTTTAAATAAACTTTATTTACTTTTGTATTGTTAAGTATTTAAAGCATTATGAACCTCCCGATATATTTAGACAATAACGCCACTACACCCATGGATCCCAGGGTTTTGGAAGCTATGCTGCCTTATTTTACCACAAAGTTTGGCAACGCAGCAAGCCGTAACCATCCGTTTGGCTGGGTAGCTGAAGAAGGTGTTGATTATGCCCGCGAACAGGTGGCAAAACTGATTGGCGCAAGCGAAAAAGAGATCATCTTTACTTCAGGCGCTACAGAATCAGACAACCTGGCTATTAAAGGCGTGTTTGAAATGTATAAAGAAAAAGGTAACCATATTGTTACTACCGTTACCGAGCATAAAGCAGTACTTGATGCCTGCAAACATGTGGAGAAATTGGGCGGAAAGGTAACTTACCTGCCTGTTAAAGAAGACGGCCTGGTTGACCTCGAACTGCTTGAGCAAAGCATGACCCCCGAAACTATTTTGGTTTCGGTGATGTATGGCAACAACGAGATCGGCGTAATTCAGCCTATAAAAGAAATTTCGGCTATTGCACACAAGCATGGCGCATTGTTTATGACTGATGCGGTACAGGCAGTTGGCAAGATCCCGGTTAATGTAAATACCGACGGAATCGACCTGCTGGCACTGTCGGCACATAAAATATACGGACCTAAAGGTGTTGGTGCACTGTATGTTCGCCGCAAAGGCCCAAGGGTTAAAGTTACCGCACAAATGGATGGCGGTGGTCACGAACGCGGCATGCGTTCTGGCACCTTAAACGTTCCGGGTATTGTGGGTTTAGGTAAAGCCTGTGAATTATGCGGACAGGAAATGGAAAGCGAAGCAAAACGCTTATCCGCCCTGCGCGATAAATTGCAGACTTCCTTATTGGAATTGGAAGAAAGCTATGTAAACGGAAACGTTGAACATCGTTTGCCGCACGTAGCCAATATCTCCTTCAAATATGTTGAAGGGGAAGGTTTGATGATGGCAATGAAGGATCTGGCGGTATCATCCGGTTCTGCTTGCACCTCGGCTTCCCTGGAACCATCCTACGTATTAAAAAGTTTGGGCCTGTCTGACGACCTCGCGCATTCATCTATACGTTTCGGACTTGGCCGTTTTACGACCGAAGAGGAAGTAGATTACGCCATCGAAGTAACCAAAAAATCGGTTAACCACCTTCGCGAACTTTCACCACTTTGGGAAATGTTTAAAGAAGGTGTCGACCTGAGCAAAATAGAGTGGGCAGAACATTAATTAACGTGCAGATATGCGGATGTGCAGATGTGCAGATGCATAAAAGCTTGTTTAACTCACTAATTCAATAACTCACTAAATCATTAATTAATAAAGATATGGCATATTCAGATAAAGTAATCGATCACTACACCAATCCGCGCAACGTGGGCACTTTGGATAAAAGCAGCCACAAAGTTGGTACCGGCCTGGTGGGTGCACCTGAATGCGGCGACGTGATGCGCCTGCAGATTGAGGTAGGTGAAGACAATGTGATCACCGACGCTAAATTTAAAACATTTGGCTGCGGATCAGCAATTGCTTCATCGTCATTAGCAACAGAATGGTTGAAAGGCAAAAGCATCGACGATGCCATGAAGATCGACAACATGGATATTGTTGAAGAACTGGCCCTTCCGCCTGTAAAAATACATTGCTCGGTTTTGGCTGAGGATGCTATTAAAGCCGCTATTAACGATTTCCGCGTAAAAAACGGCATGGCGCCAATTGAATCAGAAAAAGTACATCACTGATAGAACCAAGAGTCAAGAATCAAGAACTAAGTTTTTTGGATTGATTCTCGACTCTTGATTCTTGACTCTATACAAAAATGGTAACTGTAACAGATAAAGCAAAAAGCAAAATAGACCACCTGATGCAGGATGCGGGGCTTGATGGCTCCTATTTCCTGAGGGTTTCTGTTAAAGGAGGTGGTTGTTCGGGCTTATCGTATAATCTCGATTTTGATAACGAGATAAAGAAAGGCGATCAGTTTTTTGAGGACCGCGGCGTTCGCTTTGCCCTTGATATGAAATCATTCCTGTACCTGGCCGGCACCGAACTCGATTTTTCGGACGGGCTCAATGGTAAAGGCTTTAATTTCCATAACCCTAACGCCAGCCGTACCTGCGGCTGCGGCGAGAGTTTTTCGGTATAACCCTGACATGTTGGCTGTGGGGACACAGCCAACGGAAAAAATATAATAAACAAAAAAGGCGCAGCTAGCGCCTTTTTTGTTTATGCACCACCCCACTCTATCCCCGGTGTCTGTATCCTCACAGACACCTCCACGTGTAAGAGCGGGGAAAATTTCTGCATCCCCGTTGTCTGTGTCCCCACAGACAATTCCGCCATATTAGAGTGAAGAGAATCTCCCCAAACAACCAACGCCTGTTTCTAAAAAACGTCCATATAATGCGTCAGCCAGCTGAATTTCTTATCCTCCAACTCATAAAAAGAGCAGGAAGAATAATAGTAATCATTAGGATCGGCTACTAATTTCCAATGCTCTTGTAATGGATTGTAATGGGTATAATCTAATTTCTGCTCTAATATTTTCCTGTTAAACATAGCTATTGGCAAACCATTTCTTTGCCAAAACTGGTGTTTGCGGCTATTCCGATCGACTTTGAATTTATCCAGCATCGGGTCATTAGTCTTCCGCAATTCATCTAAAAAAGCATGCCCGGTAAATTTCATAAAACTCTCATAAGGCATTTCTTTCCCGTTCATAGCTATGTTCTCCCATATAATGTGGATGTGGTTTGGCATAATCACAAAGCCATAAACTTTAAGTTTTTGCTTTTCTACCAGATGAATAAGGCTGTTTAGTACAATCTGTTTAAACCTTTCTGATTCTAAAAGATGCATCCAGTCGAGGATAGCAACTGTATAAAAGTAAATAATGTCCAATTCCATGAGTGAATATAATAAATTTACTTCAAACATTCCGTTAGTTGTCTGTGGGGACACAGACAACGGGGAGAAGGGCTGACCTTTTTGGTCAGCCCCGGGGGAGATGGGGTCACAGACAACGGCGAGAAAAAGTAAATAACATCCAATTCCATAAGTGAATATAATTAAATTCAATTTAAACATTCCGGCTGTTGTCTGTGAGGACACAGACAACGGAGGGATGAGGACACAGACAGCTGAAAGAAAAAACCGTAGTAATATATTGTAAAATAAATTAGATTTGTTACCCAGTAAACCCGATTTAAACTTAATGAACACCGCAGCCGACAAATCAACTATTCCTAATCTTATACGGAATATTGTTCAAAACATCCACCCTGACACCCACACTTTTATGAGCCATAAAGTAGGTGATACCTGGATAGATATCAGCTATAAGGAAGCGTTGGAACGAATAGACGCCATCTCCGCCTATTTCCTCGAGATCGGCATCAAAAAGGGTGATCGTTTAGCATTAATTATTGAAAACGGCCCTGACTATGTTTATTACGACCAGGCCCTTCAACAATTAGGCGCTATCAATACCTCCATCTACCCCACCCTTAGTGAAACTGAAATTGAATACATTTTAAATGACTCCGGCGCCCGTACTATTTTATGCGGCAACCCGTTTTTGTTCCGGAAAGTGCTTAAAGTAGCCAATAATTGCCGGGCATTGATCAGGCTGATCCCGGCATTTGACGATTTTGAAAAATTTACAAACAAAATAAACCTGAATGCAGGCGTGATCAGCTTCAGCCAGTTAATTGAAGAAGGCAATAAACTGGTTGAAAAACACCGCACAGCTATAAACATTGCCCGCGAAGCGATTTTACCATCAGATCTTTCCTGTTTGATTTATACTTCGGGCACTACAGGCACGCCGAAAGGCGTAATGCTTACCCATTTTAACCTTACAGAAAATGCAAGGGTAAGCCTGATACAGATTCCGATCATTGTTAAAGACGATATTTTTTTATCGTTCCTGCCACTATCCCATGTTTTTGAACGTACAGCGACTTACCATATTTGCCTTTATACCGGCAGTAAAATAGCTTTCGCGCAAAGCCTGGACCTGCTGGCAAAAAACATGGCCGAAGTTAGGCCAACCGTAATGAACTGCGTACCGCGCCTGTTGGAACGCATACATGATCGCGCCATGAAAAACGGCACGTCTGCAGGTGGTGTTAAATCGAAGATCTTTTTGTGGTCTCTAAAAATTGGCCGCGAGGTAAGGTTGGTTAAAGAAGCCGGTAAAAAACCAGGGCTTATTTTAAGCCAGCAGCATAAACTTGCCGAAAAGCTGGTATTCAGTAAGATCAAAGAAAAAACTGGCGGCCGCTTAAAGATCATGCTTTCTGGCGGCGGCGCTTTGCCAAAAAACATAGGTGAGTTCTTCGGCGACCTGGGCATTAAAATACTGGAGGGTTTTGGCTTGACAGAAACCTCGCCGGTAATGGCCGTTACCGAAACCGACCGCATCATTTATGGCACCGTGGGCCGTATCATCCCCGGCATTGAGGTGGCTATCCAAAACGTCGATACCAAACAGATTTACACTATCCAAACCCACGATACTTTTAAAGAAGATTTTCAATCGGAAGAAGGCGAGATCATTGTGCGCGGGCATTGCGTAATGAAAGGCTACTGGAACAAACCGGAAGAAACTGCTTCTGTCATTGATCCTGACGGCTGGTTCCACACCGGCGATATAGGCCGCTATTACCGCGGCAACCTGCAAATTACCGATCGGCTGAAAAATATGCTGGTAAATGCCTATGGCAAAAACATCTACCCGACACCGGTTGAAAATACTTATTTAAAGAGTCCCAAAATTGAGCAGATATTTTTAGTGGGCGATAAACGGGAATACATTACTGCTATCGTTGTACCATCAAAAGAAAGCCTGCAGGAAGCCTTTAATTTAGATGAAAGCTTTTTTGAAAAACCTGATTGGTTTATTGAAGACAAAGAGATTGTGGACTGGATCGGACAGGATATCAAACGCCTCTCAAACGAGTTGGCTAAGTTTGAACGCATCAAAAACTTTAAAGTAAAACGTAAACCCTTCAGCATTGACGATGGCGAGATCACCCCTACCATGAAAGCCAAGCGCAAAGTGATCGAAAAAAAATACGCTCAGCCTATCGATGAAATGTATTTACAGGAAGCGGAGGCGGATTAATGGATGTTTGAAGAATTGCTGAAAATCAGCGAATATCCTGATTTAGCGTTAAAACCTCAGCTGCCATTTAAAGAAAAGACAGTACTAATACTGAAAACGTACGGGCTTATCTGGCTATTTATAATATTTACCGTCCCTTTAATTTTACTGGCAGACCATATTGCTACGCACGTATTTCACTACAATAGTATTAGTGATCAAAACAGCGTTACCTTTCAGCATTTAATAAAAAAAATCGGGTACTTAACAGCTATAATTTATATATGCCTGATTGGTCCGTTACTGGAAGAAACGATTTTTCGCCTGCCGCTTTCGTTTAAAAAAACACATATAGCATTGAGTTTAGCCGTAGCTGTTTTATTATTCAGCAGCGCGATACCGTATGTTAAAACCCTGAATCACAGTATTGGTTTCGCTTCGGTATTATTGATACGAATTGTGCTTGCCGGACTAATTTACGCCTTAATCGTTAATCTAATACCCAGGCAAATATTATTAAGCAGATCAACAAAAAAAAAGTTGATTATCACCTCCATCTGCCTATTTGGATTAATGCATGTATCCAATTATTCCCCATTACATTGGGCAATCATCTGGATATACCCCATATACGTTTTACCGCAATTGTTGATGGGCTGGGCGTTATCTTATATCAGGTTCAAAAATGGTTTTATTTGGGGAGTCGTTTTGCATTGCTTAATCAACTCAGTAACCATGGGGCTCGGGTTCAGCCAAAATAAACCTGATAAAAGACAACATACGGAGAAACCAATTTTAAAAAAAGTGGATTCGCCTACAAAAACGCCAATATCTCCCTTATCCCCTCCACACTCTTAAACTTTTCGTCATCAATCGTGTCCTCAATATGTTCGTGGGCCCAGGTAATATGGTAGGGTACATGCACCCCATGCCCGCCGACGTTTAATACCGGTAAAATATCGCTTTTAAGGGAATTGCCCACCATAAGCAATTCATAGGGCCGGATATCAAGGTGTTTGATCAGTTTGAGGTAATTGGCATCATCCTTTTCGCTCATGATCTCGATATGGTGGAAGTTATGACTGATGCCCGATTTCCTTAGTTTACGTTCCTGGTCGAGCAGGTCGCCTTTTGTAGCTACTACCAGGCGGTATTTATTTTTCAGGGCTTCCAGCACTTCTTCAACGCCGTCGAGTAGTTCAATAGGCCGGTCCAGCATTTCCTTGCCAAGCGCAATGATCTTCCCGATAACTTCAGTACTTATTTTGTTATCCGTAACTTTCAGAGCGGTCTCAATCATCGACAGCACAAAACCTTTAATGCCGTAGCCATAAAAACCCAGGTTTTCAATTTCGATTTTAAACAGCTCCCGCTCCAATCCCTGCTGCGAAGAGAATTCGCCCAATAAATTATAAAACTGTTCCTCTGTATGCCTGAAATAGGGCTCATTTACCCAAAGGGTATCGTCCGCATCAAAAGCAATTACTTTTAAATTCATGGGGTAAAGTTAAGACATTAAGTAAATTGCTGTAATTTTATTAAATTTGTAATTATAGTGCCCTCATAAATTGCATTTTAGGCAAATGAAAACGTTAACAGTAAATATTGAAGATTCTTTATCAGAAAAGGCTATTACAGCTGTTTTAGATGCCCTTAAATTAGATTACGAAATTGATGATATTACTCAATTCCAGGATGAAACCGAGCGTATCATGGCCAATTCATATCTTGTCGAAAAATTAGAACAAGGCAGAAAAGATATGGAAGACGGTAAAGGGATCAAGATACCGCTTGACGACTTATGGAAATAGTATATCAGCCTAAGGCTTTGGATGATTTAAAATACTGGAAAAAGTCTGGCCAAAAACAAATCCAAGTAAGAATATTAGCACTGATTCAATCTATTCAACAAACCCCGTTTGAAGGAATTGGAAAACCTGAGCCTCTTAAACATAATTTTACAGGAATGTGGTCACGACGCATCAACAATATTCATAGGATAGTTTACGAAGTCAAAGACAACGCTATTCATATTTATTCATTGAAAGATCACTATTAGCCTCGAAGCTACTTTTCAGCAAACACTTTCTTTTGAACTTTTCCAACTTTCAGGCTTTACTGTCTTCCGGACTTTCCGACTAAATCCCTACCTTTGCAGCTTTAATAAAAATATGAGTATTGCACTATCCGAACAGGAAATTTTACGCCGCGAATCATTAAAACAACTTCGTGCCTTAGGTATTAACCCCTATCCCGCCGAAGAATATAAAGTTACCGCCACTGCCGAAGAAATAACCGAAAACTTCGAGCGGTTTCCGGAAACGTACCAGTCTGTAACCATTGCCGGCCGCATCATGAGCCGTAATATTATGGGCAGCGCATCATTTGCTAAATTGCAGGACTCCGCCGGCCGTATCCAGATCTATATCAAACGTGATGATATTTGCCCCGGCGAGGACAAAACCCTTTACAATACCGTATTTAAAAAACTGCTCGATATCGGCGACTTTATCGGCGTGAAGGGCTATGTTTTTTTAACGCAAACCGGTGAAATATCGGTACACGTACAGGAAATGACGCTATTGTCAAAATCCTTAAAGCCCCTGCCTATCGTAAAACGCGATGAAGAAGGTAATATTCATGATGCCTTTACCGATCCAGAACAACGGTACCGCCAGCGCTATGTCGACCTAACCGTTAACCCGGAGTTTAAACAGATCTTCATCAAGCGCTCCAAAGTGATCAGCAGCATGCGCGATTACTTTAACAAACAGGGCTGGCTGGAAGTGGAAACACCTATACTACAGCCCGTACATGGCGGCGCGGCTGCACGTCCTTTTTCAACGCACCACAACACGCTGGATATGCCTTTGTTTTTACGTATAGCCAATGAGTTATATTTAAAACGATTGATAGTAGCGGGTTTTGATGGTGTTTATGAATTTGGGAAGATGTTCCGGAATGAAGGAATGGACCGTACCCATAACCCGGAATTTACCAGCATGGAGATCTATGTGGCCTACAAAGATTATAACTGGATGATGGCCATGATAGAGGAATGCCTGGAACTAGTAACCAGGGCCGTTCACGGCATCCCGGTTGTACAGGTTGGCGCCAATGAAATCAATTTTGCCGGGCCTTATGAAAAGCTATCCATGTATGATTCTATCCTGAAATATACAGGCATCGATGTATCGGCCATGGACGAAACCGCCCTGCGCCAAACCTGCGCCGAGCTGGAAATTGAGGTAGATAACAGCATGGGTAAAGGCAAACTGATTGATGAGATTTTCAGCGCCAAAGTGGAAGCGAATTTGATCCAGCCTACCTATATTACCGATTACCCAATTGAGATGACCCCGCTGGCCAAAAAACACCGTAGTGCAGACGGGCTGGTAGAGCGTTTTGAACTGTTTGTAAACGGTAAAGAAATAGCCAATGCCTATTCGGAACTAAATGACCCGCTGGACCAGCGCGAACGCTTAGAGGAGCAACTGATCCTTGCCGGCCGCGGCGATGATGAAGCGATGGCAATGGACGACGACTTTTTACGTTCGCTTGAATATGGTATGCCGCCAACCTCGGGCTTGGGAATCGGTATCGACAGGCTGGTAATGCTGATGACCAACCAGAGCACCATCCAGGAAGTTCTGTTCTTCCCGCAGATGCGCCCCGAGAAAAAAGCAAGGGTAACCACCGCCGAAGATTTTACCAATATCGGTGTACCCGCCGAATGGGTACCCGTGTTGAATAAAATGGGCTTTAATACCATTGAAGATCTGAAAGCAGCCAATCCCAACAAAGTTTTTAACGATTTGGGCGGAATGCGTAAGAAATTGAAACTGGAAATTACCATGCCTGCAAAAGAAGTGGTGATGGCCTGGTTTGAGTAAATACAGTAGAGACGCAACATTTTGCGTCTCGGATAAATTATCTTTCGTAGCCGTAAGAGACGCAAAGTATTGCGTCTCTACAAAAAAATAAATCGCAATAAATCAGCCTATTAATAACAATTTGTTAATAGAAGCTTAAAGTGAATGATACTTTGGTATTAAATATGTTGTTTATTATTGCAATAAACACTTATAACTAAAGTTATGACTAATTCAATTCTCGAGATAACCGAAAACGAATACCTGATAAAACTAAACAGGAGCAATTTTAATCTTTCCTTTATAAGGAGCCTGTTAAAAATGGTGGAGGTGGCTAATCCGTCAGAAGATGGCTATTTTACACCGGAAAGGCATTTTGCGCCGAATCAAAATCATTCTTCTGAGCCGGATTATTTCAGCTCGATAGAAGAAAAATAGGCTTACAGCGTCAAGAATAAAAAATCAGGAATCAGGACAAAAAAAGAGGCGCTATTTGCGCCTCCGGTATATCTATTAAAACGTGTTACTAAACGTCTGACTTACTTCTATCTTAGCTCGAAAGATCATTTGCAGCTTCTTTCGGACTTCCGGACTTTACTGACTTCTGGACTAATTTTAAAACTGGCGATATCCGCCTCTTACTACCTGTTGTTTATCCATTTGTGCCATCTGGCCTTTCATCATCTTTATCTGCTCGGTAAGTAATTTGTTCTTATCATCCTTTGCCGCTTCCTGTAAATACATCTGGGCTTCGCGTTTGTTACGTTTAGCCATTGATATACCTGCAAGACTAAGCTTGGCCAGCGCGGTATTATGTGACATCTTCATGCCCAACGAAAGGGCTTTCTTGAAATATTTCTCAGCTTTTAACGGCGCTTTCCTGGTTTCAATCAAACCGATCAGCAGGTTGTAATACCCATGCTGGCTCTTGTTTAGTTGTTTTTCGTAGTCGGTTATTTTTAGCAGCCATTGTTCAGCTTTATCTGAATTCTCTTTGCGCAAAAACCATTGTGCCAGAATCATGTTCTCATTAAAAAAATAGCTCAGCAACACAAAGCCACCTAAAAACAGCACGAGTATCCCCCACCACCAAAATCCAAACGCACAGAGTGCTACGGCGGCTCCTAAAACTACACAGGCAATAATTAACCTTACTATATTTGACATCGTTAGTAATTATATAAATTAGTTTGCAAATATCCGTTTATTTGTACGCTAAATCAACATTTTTAAAATATTTATGGCGATAGAATTAGAGCCCGGCTGGCTGGAGGTTTTAAGCGGGGAATTTGGCAAGGATTACATGGTTCAGCTACGGCAGTTCCTGAAAAATGAGAAAGACGCCGGCAATAAAATATACCCTAAAGGAACAGATATTTTTAATGCCTTCTGGAAAACGCCTTTTTCGGACCTAAAGGTCGTCATCCTTGGCCAGGATCCCTACCATGGCGAAAACCAGGCGCATGGTTTGTCTTTTTCAGTACAAAAAGGCATTACCATTCCCCCGTCGTTAAGGAATATTTATAAAGAGCTCAGCACCGACATTCCGGGCTTTGTAACCCCAAACCATGGCAACCTTACAGAATGGGCCGAACAGGGCGTACTACTGCTCAACGCAAGCCTTACCGTACGCGCTGGTACACCCGGCTCACACCAGAAAAAAGGCTGGGAAGAATTTACCGACCAGGTGATCAAAACCATTTCCGATAAAAAAGAAGGGATCATATTTATTCTGTGGGGAGCATTCGCCCAGGCTAAAGCAGAATTGATCGACAAAACAAAACACCACATCATCAAATCGCCTCATCCATCACCGTTTTCGGCTGATCGTGGGTTTTTTGGTTCGGGGCCTTTCTCAAAAACAAATGAACTACTAATCAAAGACGGAAAGAAACCAATTGATTGGCAGGTTCATTAATTGCTGACAATTAAAAAAGACATTAAGATAACAGCGCAGCCGTTTTGTTATCGTTCATTTCGGTGTATTACTCAATAAAAACCTGGTTTGGGTACAGGCCACGCAAACCTGCCGCCAAAATAGATTTCACCTTTGACATAATGTTCTTGCGGTCCCTGGCCAATGCCCGGATCCATATTTTGGAGCCAAATATCGACTTCGAAAATAATATCTGTTTTTTGCCCTGGATTTAGGGGAATGCCAAGCTTATCCTTCTCAACGTTCGGGATTTGGTTTACATATTCGTTATCTTTGCTCAAATAATCCAGTGACTTTTTATTTACATTAGATTTATTCTTAAAAGTAAATTTGAAATAAGGCGCTTTGTTATTGTTTTCTTTTGCATAAATGTCAATCCCTATGTCACATGCGCGCATAGATATAGCATTGTTCTTATAATCGCCGACCACTGCACTGGCAAAGGTATTGTTGACTAACAATAATCTGGCCCGTTTACTATTCTCACCCGACAGTTTATCCGGGATTTTGCCGGATAAGGTTTTAGCTGCATAGCTGATTGGATATTTTACTAAAAACCGGAAGTCATGTTTTTTTACCCATACATACGGTTCCGGAAAAACACAATCAACAGAAATCAAACGGGCCGGATTGCTGCCTGATGGCCCGTAAAGATGTATTGAGCCTTTTTTTGCATGACCTTCCAAGCTTTTCACTTCAGCTTTTGTATCCATGATGTACTGCCCCCCCATCTTGTCCGGATACCCGATAGGATAAGCTTCTTTTAATTTATCGGTCAGGTGAGCAATAATGACATCATACCCAAAACTAACTTTATCCTTTGACGTGCTAGTTACGATCTCCAGGGTATCAGGATGATAAAACTCACATTTAATATATCCGGTGGTAGTCAATTCATTTGAAGTATGATCAGATTTGTAAGAATAATATTGGCTGGTTGTTGCATGGCGATAGTTCATTATGACAATATCGCTGTCTTCAAAGGGAACTAATTTAACAGATCTATCTTTATCGACAACCTTATACCAATGCGGCATTAGCGGGCCAGTGACATATTTTGATGCGGGTAACCAACGATGTCCGTCAACAGCCCATGAAGCATTCATGGTTGAAGGTGGGCCGGAATATCCCTGTGGACCGGGTTCCAGATTAATAGTTATTTTGGATTTCCCGTTCGTTGTCATTGAGGGCCGCAAATATTCTTTGATGATAATACCGATATCTGATATCTTTGATTCCATATTCACGTTAAGATAAGCACGGAGTTGTGACCGGATTCCGATCCTGCGTACGTCTTGCGGGTTGCCAAACATAGCATCTCCCTTAACCGAAATATCGGGTCGGTAGGTAGAAAGAATCAACCTTTCAGTACAACTAACAAAATTATCAACAATCGGCTTAATGGTGGTTTTCACCTCGCCTTCAAGCCAATCACTGGTAGCTTTGTCAGGATCGTTCGCACTTTTGCCTTTATCGTAATTACTAAGCGTGACCAAAACAGCATAGGCTTTGTACATATAATTCATAGCAAACTCAAAATTATATTCCACGTCCATGTAATATCTCAAAAGAGAATCAGAACTATTTTCTGCCGCCACTATACAAGCGTCAGTATAATTTTCAAGTATATTTCTGGTACTGGCATAAGGATCTCGGCCCCAATAGTTTGCAACAATATGGGCAGCATCAAGCAAATTTTTATCCCTTGCATAACTTCTGAGTTCATCAATTTTCGCTTTTATTTCTCCGGCATTCTTATAATCCTGCTTCATTATTTTTATTAGCCGATTGAATGAACTATCAATAGTATTACGATAAGGGCCGGTAAGGTTGTACTGTTGGGAATATGCCTGAAACAATTGTTGCGCCAAAGCTGCATTAAAGCCTGCTTCCATCTGGTTTGACATATTCGTAAGCTGGTTATTAATAATTTCCAACTGAGTTGAGACTGAGGCCATCCATTCCTTTACCCGGTCTTTTTGCTCGTCCTCGGACGAATAGTAACCGACCAGCTTAAGTAGTGATTTTGCAACTTCGTCTGCCGCCCATGAGGCAGCAGCGGCCCCGCCGGCTTTAGCTCCGGCAATAAGCCCTTTCTTTAAAAGGTTTAGAAATATATTCACGGTGTTGAAACTTATTGATGTTTTAAGATTTGGCTAATTGAATGGCAAAATAATAAAATGCTACTAATTTTACAACAGCACCTCAATATTTTTTAAAGATAACCAAACCCGTCAATCTTAAATCACTAAAAGCTTAAAACAAAGCGAAATTTATTTTACATCTCAAAATCATCCCGCTACTACTGTCATGGGTCATCGGATCAATATTCCAGCGGCACTATCGGTTCCTTCTTACTGGTGGACATGATCATCATTGTTTGGAAAGTCTTTACCACCGTAATACGGCTGATCTTTTCCATGATCAGTTGCTCATATGATTTAATGTCCCGCACATAAACTTTCAGTAAAAAGTCGCATTGTCCCGTTACGTGATGACATTCAGTAACTTCCTTGATGTTCTTGATCTCATCAATAAAAGTCTGAATCGTATTTTTTTGATGAAAATCAAGTGAGATCTGGATGAATGTTTTGATCCCCAGCCCCAGTTTCTCCTCGTCAACCAAAGCATGGTAGCTTTTAATGTATTCTGCATTTTCAAGCTTACGCACACGTTCCAGTGTTGGAGCGGGCGAAAGCCCGATTTCATTGGAAAGCTGAAGGTTGGTTATCCTTCCGTTTTCCTGTAATATCTTCAGTATCTGAAGGTCTATTTTGTCTAATTCGGCAGCCATGATACCAGCAAATATATGATTTTAGTTAATTGACAAAATAAAATTTTTTAAAAAACTACTTTAACAGAAATAAATTTTTATTTGCAATAAATTTAGACAGGTCTAAATTTATTATTAGATTTGCTTAAATGAATACATTAGCAGAGGAAAACTATTTAAAGTCTATTTATCATCTGTCGGTAAATGCTACGAGCGTGAGCACGAACCAATTGGCTGCTTTGCTTAATACCAAAGCATCATCGGTAACAGATATGCTCAAAAAACTGGCCGAAAAGGAATTGATCAATTACACCCCCTACCAGGGTGTTTCGCTTACTGCTACAGGTGAGAAGATCGCTGTAAATATTATCCGTAAACACCGTTTGTGGGAATATTTTTTGGTGGAAAAACTCGATTTTAAATGGGACCAGGTACACGAAATGGCCGAAGAACTGGAGCATATTTCATCAAATGAGCTGATTGACCGCCTGGATAAATTTATGGAGTATCCAAAATTTGACCCCCATGGCGACCCGATACCGGATTGTAATGGTTTGTTTAAAATCCACAATTTAAAGCCCGTCTCTTCCATTGGCATTAATGAAGGCGGCGTGATCTGCGGCGTCCGCGATCATTCAAAGGCTTATTTACAATACCTCGAAAAACAATCGCTCACTATCGGCAAAAAGGTAACAGTAGCTGAGATCATTGAGTTTGACCACTCCATGATATTACAAACAGAAGATAAGACGATACAAATAAGCCGCGATGTGGCTAACAATTTATTGATCGCATTATGAAAGATACGGATACCCCTAACAAATCATTAAGTAATGTTCATAGCTCCATAGGTACTGAAAATAAACTTGGCTGGCGCAGGTTTCTGGCTTTTATAGGGCCGGCCTACCTGGTAAGCGTTGGCTACATGGACCCGGGCAACTGGGCAACAGACATTGCCGGCGGCAGCGCCTTTGGCTACAAGTTGATTTGGGTATTATTTGCATCCAACCTGATCGCTTTGTTACTGCAATCATTAAGTGCGAGGCTTGGCATTGTGCGCGGCCTCGACCTGGCCCAGGCATCAAAAAACGCTTACCCCCGATTTATCAATTTTTGCCTGTATATTCTCGCTCAAATAGCCATCATCGCCTGTGACCTTGCCGAAGTTATTGGTATGGCAATCGGTTTACAATTACTTTTCCATCTGCCGCTCATCTGGGGCGTGTCGCTTACCCTTACAGATACGGTGCTTATGCTGTTCTTAATGAACAAGGGCATGCGCAAACTCGAAGTTTTCATCATGTCGATGATATTCATTATGGGGATGTCCTTTTTGATAGAAATGTTTATTGTTCGTCCTGATGTTTTAGAGATAGCAAAAGGATTTATCCCTAATAACTTATTTAAGAGTGATGTGATTAGTCAAAACATGCTCTACATTGCGATAGGTATTATTGGCGCAACGGTGATGCCGCATAACCTGTACCTACATTCCTCCCTGGTACAAACCCGGCAAATTATACGTACGCACGAGGGCATCAAATCAGCTATAAAGTTCAACTTGTTTGATACGGTGATCGCGCTAAACCTGGCATTTGTAGTAAACGCAGCTATATTGATTCTGGCTGCCGGTGCATTTTTCAGTAACGGTTATTTTAAAGTTGCCGAAATCCAGGATGCTTATAAACTACTGGCGCATATATTCGGGTCGCTCGCTCCCACTTTGTTTGCCATCGCATTGATAGCCTCAGGGCAAAGTTCAACCATAACCGGAACGCTTGCCGGCCAGATTATTTTGGAAGGGCATATTAACCTGCGTATTGAGCCCTGGCTGCGCCGGTTGTTAACCAGATTTCTGGCTATAGTACCGGCAGTTTTAACCATTATTTATTTCGGCGATTCGGGCCTGGGCAGTTTGATTATTTTAAGCCAGGTTGTTTTGAGTTTGCAATTAGGCTTTGCCGTTATCCCATTGATCCATTTTACGTCTAACCGTAAAAGAATGGGTAAATTTGCTATCAGTTTAAAAGTAAAGATCGTGGCCTGGTTAAGCGCAGCTTTAATAGTCGCCCTGAATGCAAAACTGGTTTTTGATCAGCTGCTCGACTGGATAAAACAATATCCGGCGGCCCATTTTTGGATCTATACGATGGTGATACCGCTCATCGCAGGCATCGCGCTTTTATTGCTGTATGTTTTTTTAAGGCCGCTATTGTTTAAACATCATGATTTACCGGCAAGGGTACCTCACGGACTTGCTTCAACTATTCACGAGATAAAGCCTATTTCATACAAACACATTGGCGTGAGTATCGATTTTTCAAAGAACGACCGTGACTGCATCAGGCATGCCATTATGCAGGGTGGAAAAGATGCCAGGTACACGCTGATCCATGTGGTTGAAACAGCCGGGGCCAGGTATTACGGCACCGAAGTAATGGACCACGAAACACAAAGCGACGTAAACAACCTTGAAAAATACGCGGAAGCAATAGTGAAGCTGGGGTACAAAGCCAATGCCCATATGGGATTTGGCAGGGCCGCAAGCGCCATAGCGCAGATTGTTGCCGAAGAAAAGATCGACTTTTTAGTAATGGGTTCGCATGGGCACAAGGTATTGAAAGACCTTATTTTTGGCACAACGGTTGATTCAGTACGCCATAAGGTTCATGTACCTGTGCTTGTGGTGAAGCCGCAACCTATCCGGTAATTACAAAGTTGCCGTTTAGTTCGTAACCATTCCTATTTGTGTCCATTCGTCTTCATTCGTGAAATTCGTGTCACTAAATTCGTGAACATTCGTGTCAAAATAAATTCCCGTATATTTGCAGCAAATGGACCAGAACATCTATATTAAAAATAAAAAAGCCTATTTTGAATACCATATACTGGATAAATATATTGCCGGCATCAAATTGCTGGGTACCGAAATTAAATCTATCCGTCAGGGAAAAGCCAACATAAACGACGCCTTTTGTACTTTTATTAATGATCAGCTTTATGTACGTAATTTGCATATTGCTGAATACAGCTTCGGCTCCTTTTATAACCACGAAGCCAAACGCGACCGGGTTTTACTTCTCAATAAAAAAGAACTAAAAAAGCTGCAAACCCGCGGCGAAGAAAAAGGGTTAACGATTGTTCCGCTTGCCCTGTTCATCAGCGAACGTGGATTTGCCAAACTGGAGATCGGCCTGGCCCAGGGTAAAAAGACCTTTGATAAACGGGAAACGATGAAGGAACGGGATACGAAGGTGGAGATGGATAGAGCGATGAAAGGGTAAAAATTATTATTTTTTAATACGCTTTGATATTTTGTAACTATTCAGGTATAAATTTAGGCTAAAAACGATTAAAATACAGGGTTATCAACAAAATTGGCTGCGTATTTTGGAAATCGGGAGCTTGTTCACAAAACAGGTTAGCAATAACCCCTTTTCTGTTGATATG
>JARLHA010000049.1 GCA_031292485.1 Mucilaginibacter sp. | reverse complement strand
TTTATCATCATCTGTTTATTGACCTCAATGCGTTTGATCGAAAAAAAACCGGATTATTCCGGTACATGGAAACTTAATACTGCAAATAGCAACTTCGGCGGGTTGAAAGGAGCTGCTATGCAATTGACCATAAAGCAATATTCAGATAAATTGATCATCAAACGCTTGCTCAGCGCAAATGGAAACAGGGATTCAATTTCAATTGATACATTCAAATTTAATGTCAAAAAGGAGCTGGTCGCAGACATGTTTAAAAAGCATATCGCCTATACAGGGTGGTCCGACGACAACAAGAAATTGACAAAAATTTTATTTCTTCAACATAAATCTACCGTGAATTCAACTATAAATGGCGTAGCCTCAACTGAGAATAAAGTAATTGAAGAAAAAACGATGGTAACCTGGAGTTTATCTGAAGATGGCAAAGCCTTAAATATTGATCAAGAAATTAACGTTGGTGATATGTTCCACTATTTAGTAAAGTTAGTTTACGACAAGCAATAAAGCAGCAGCATTTATACTGAAAGGTATCAACCTATAGAAAAATAAAGAAAACCATATTCTTCAACACTTTGCCGGTAGGATTTATTGATCAATTCAAACCCGGAATTTACAAATTCATGAATCCAAAAAACCATTTGGGGGTATGTATAAAATACCTCTTAGGCGTAAGCCTTTCAATAACTATTGTTTTATCCGCATCAGCGCAGCAAAGGCCGAACTGGCAAAATCAGGACCTGGAAAAGGACTCCGTATTCGGGATCAGCACCGATAAAGCCTATGCCGGACTGTTAAAAAACAAAACCCCGCACGCGGTCGTCGTGGCGGTGATCGATGCAGGCATCGATACCGCACACGAGGATCTGAAAAGCATCCTGTGGGTCAATCTGCATAAAGTTAACGGCGACAACGGCACCTATGGCTGGAGCTATATCGGCTCGGCTAAAGGCAATGTCCGGTACGATAACCTGGAGCTAACCCGCGAAGTGCGCCGCTATCAGCAACAGGACACGGCAAAACTTCCGCCTGGTGACCTGGTGACCTACCGTGCGGAAAAGGTGGAGCTCCTCACAAAACGGCGGCAAGCCGAAAGCACCATCGTAGGTATTGGCAACTTTAGAACGATCCTCGAAGAGATCACCCGGAAGTTAGGTAAATCCGTTCCAACATTGGCCGACTTCAAAGACTACCAGCCGCAAAATGACAACGAGGCTTATGTGAAAAATGTAGTGGTGAACGCGCTTTCACAAAATGACGACTATGCGGGCTTTGTCCGTGAACAAATCGCCGCGGCGACCGAACATTTCAAGGCGCAGGTGGATTACCAGCTCAACCTGGCTTATGATCCGCGCGCGATCGTCGGCGACAATTATGCCGATGACGGGCAGCGCGCTTACGGCTCGCCGGATAACAACGGACCCGACCCGACACACGGCACTCATGTGGCCGGTATCATCGCTGCGCTGCGGAACAACGGTTTGGGCATCAACGGCGTCGCCGATCATGCACAGGTACTTGCCATCCGCGCGGTGCCTGAGGGCGACGAGCGGGACAAGGATATTGCCAACGCGATCCGCTATGCCGCTGACCATGGCGCAAAGGTGATCAATATGAGTTTTGGCAAACCTCTAAGCCCGTACAAGAAGGCGGTGGACGATGCCGTCGCCTATGCCCTGAAGAAAGACGTCCTGCTGGTGCAGGCAGCCGGTAATGACGATAAAGACATTGATAGCGCGGGCAACTTTCCCAACCGCAAGTTGGCGAACGGTAAAGAAGCAGGCGCCTGGATCGTTGTCGGCGCTTCCGGTATAAAGGACGACAGCACGCTCAAAGCGCCGTTCTCGAACTATGGTAAAACCGCTGTTGATGTATTCGCACCCGGCGTACAGATCTACTCCACTGTCCCCGGTTCCAAATATGCTTATTTTGATGGCACCAGCATGGCTTGCCCGGTAGTGGCGGGATTGGCTGCTCTAATCCGTGAATATTATCCCAAACTAACGGCACAGCAGGTAAAGGATATCATCCTGCAATCTGTCGTCAAGGTGAACCACCTGGTGTTGCTCGATAAAAAGAAAGTTCCGTTCACCGAACTCTGCCGTACCGGCGGGATTGTCAATGCCTATAATGCTTTAGAATTGGCAAGTAAATACACAAAACAGTAATGAAATCAATGCCCTTTGATATACAAATTGACAAATTATTAAGATGAAAAAAATACTACTCCCTTTTTTACTGGTCTGCCAGTTACAATCTTTTGCCCAGGACAAATCTGCCGAGGGTCTGACTAAGTATGTAAATCCAATGATCGGCACGCAAAGGATGGGGCACACCTACCCCGGAGCTACTGTACCATTTGGGGCGGTACAGTTAAGTCCTGAAACGGATACCTTATCTTTCGAGGTGAACGGTAAATACAATAAAGCCATTTATCAGTATTGTGCCGGTTACCAGTATGATGATAAAACAATAGTTGGCTTTAGCCATACGCATTTTAGTGGTACAGGACATTCAGACCTCGGCGATTTCCTTATCATGCCTACTGTCGGTAAACTTCGGCTCAATCCGGGCACAGCCGACAAGCCCCGCAGCGGATTCAGGTCGGCTTATGCACATCAAACTGAAGTGGCGCAACCTGATTATTATAAAGTTAAGCTGGACGATTATAACATTCTTGCAGAATTGACAACCAGCACACGTGTCGGTTTTCATCAGTACACATTTCCAAAATCAGATTCAGCACACATTATTCTTGATTTGATGTCCGGTATTTATAACTATCCTGAGAAAAATGTGTGGACTTATGTAAGGGTCGAGAATGATACCCTGATCACCGGTTACAGGCAAACCAACGGGATGGCGAGAACGCGTATTGTATATTTTGCTATGGTATTATCCAAACCGTTTTATGAATATGGCAATGAGAACAATTCAAAAAGGCAACTGTATAAAGGCTTCTGGGGCAAATGGGATCAAAGCAAAAATTTTCCTGAAATAGCAGGTAGTCAGATACGGCTTTATTTCAATTATAAAACAGAGGAAGGCGAAAAGATCAAGATTAAATTTGCACTATCTCCTGTAAGCACCGAGAATGCGCAGGAAAACCTGCGTGCCGAAATACCCGGATGGGATTTTGAAAAAGTAAAAAATGAAGGCCAGGCATCCTGGAATAAAGAATTGAACAGGGTTACTGTCCAAACGACTAATGAGGGAGACAAAATAGCTTTTTATACATCCATGTATCATGCTTTTATTAGCCCTACGATCTATATGGATGTAAATGGCGAATACAGGGGCATAGACCAGAATAATCACAAAGCCGATGGATTTACTAACTATACCACGTTCTCATTTTGGGATACCTACCGTGCTTTGCACCCTTTATTTAACATCATACAACCCCATAGAAACTCGGATATGATCAGAACAATGCTGGCGCATTACGACCAGAGCGTGCATAAGATGCTGCCCATATGGCCCAATTATGGTAATGAGAACTGGTCTATGATAGCTTATCATAGTGTTTCGGTTATCGCGGATGCGGTAATAAAAGGTAATACCAATTTTGACGTGAATAAAGCACTGGATGCCTGCGTTGCTACCGCCCGGCATAGAAGTTATGAAGGGCTGGGCTATTATATGGATTTGGGTTATGTACCCGAAGATAGGTATGGTTCATCCGTATCTAAAACATTGGAGTATGCCTATGACGACTGGTGTATAGCCCAAATGGCAAAGAAACTGAACCGAATAGATATTTACGATGAATTCACCAAACGCTCCTTAAACTACAAAAACGTATACGATCCATTTATAGGCTATATGCGCCCCAAACTGAGCGATGGAACTTTCAAAAAAGATTTTGATGTTATGGAAACAGACGGGCAGGGCTTTGTAGAAGGAAATGCCTGGAACGAGAGCCTGTATGTGCCACAAGACCCGGCCGAGATGATAAAAATGATGGGGGGAAACAAACGCTTTGTGCCGCATCTGGATTCACTATTTAGCATGGACCTGCCCGATAAATATTTTGCAGAAACTGAAGACATTACCCGTGACGGACTTATCGGCAACTATGTACATGGAAACGAACCTTCGCACCATATCGCTTATTTGTATGACTGGACAGATCAACCCTGGAAAACACAGGAAAGAGTACGCATGATCCTAAAGAAAATGTACTTGCCCACACCCGATGGATTAAGCGGAAATGACGATTGCGGACAAATGAGCGCCTGGTATATTTTCAGCGCTTTAGGATTTTATCCTGTTGCTCCCGGCTCGGATCAATATGCATTGGGAAGCCCCTCTGTCAAAAATGCAACCCTTAATTTAGAAAATGGTAAAACATTTGTCGTCGAAACGATTGGCCAAAGTGACAAGAATGTATATGTACGTAAGGTATTGCTAAATGGGCAGCCGCTTAATCGCAGATATATCACCCATGACGAAATTATGAGCGGGGGAAAGATTACTTTTTACATGAGTGCTAAACCCAATAAGAAAGGGTAATTAATTTAATAAACGACGTTTCAGTAAAGCTGGAAACCTAAATAATTAGATTTATGCCGCATCTGGATACCATAAAAAACAATTTTTATGAGGCCCAAAATGTATTGGAAGATTTTATAAGTGACGAAAAGAACTGGGGCGATATGGAAGCTGCCGGTAAGCTCTTTGTGACTGCCATTAGAAATGGAAATAAAATTATTTCATGTGGTAATGGGGGCTCTATGTGCGATGCTATGCACTTCGCGGAAGAGTTAACGGGCCGTTTCCGGGAAAACCGCCCCGCGCTGCCCGCCTTCGCTTTAAGTGATGCTGCCCACATTACCTGTGTTACTAACGATTTTGGTTTTGAGCATATTTTTTCCAGGAGCATTACTGCATTAGGGAGCGCGGGCGATGTATTGCTGGCGATCAGTACAAGTGGTAATTCAGCCAACGTGATCCATGCTGCCAAAGCAGCCAAAACTAAAGGCATACTTGTAGTTGCGCTAACCGGAAAGGATGGGGGCCTGCTTGGCGGCATGGCTGATGTTGTCCTAAGCGCACCCCAGAGCCAGTATTCTGACAGGGTACAGGAGATCCATATCAAGATCATTCATTCTTTAGTACAGTATATTGAGCTTTCTTTAAATGTAAATAATGAGAACTAATACTACAAAATTGAAGACAGCCACCAACCGTTGCAATAATTATCGTTCTGCTTTTATTGTAATTACAATCCTGTTTTTTATGTGGGGGTTTATTACCTGCATGAACGATATTCTTGTCCCCTTTCTCCGGAAGGTTTTTACTTTGACCTATTTTCAGGTAATGCTTGTTCAGTTTACTTTTTTTGGTGCTTACTTTATCGGCTCGTTAATATACTTTATTGCATCTATAAAGAAAGGCGACCCTATTGACAAAATAGGCTATAAAAACAGTATTATTACCGGCCTGCTCGTATCTGCTGTAGGGTGCTTGTTATTTTATCCTGCCGCCTCAGCCCATATATATGGGCTGTTCCTTTTTGCGTTATTTGTTTTAGGTCTCGGTTTTACGATTTTACAAATAGCAGCAAATCCGTTTGTTGCCATATTGGGTAAACCGGAGACAGCATCAAGCCGTTTAAACCTCAGCCAGGCATTTAATTCTTTAGGCACAACCATAGCCCCGGTCGCGGGCGGCTATTTTGTCTTTCATTATTTCGCGACAAGAGGGGCTCCCTTATTAAATGCTTTCGGTAAGCCGGTATTAACTGATTCCGGCACCGTTATTTCCGCAGGAGGCATTCAGGTTCCTTATTTATTGTTTGCGGGTATCTTCTTTATTCTCTCTATCGTTATGCGCATTGCACCTCTGCCTGATTTGGAGAATACAGAACCTGCCAGGAAAAATGCAGGTGCATTAAAATATCGCCATTTACGCCTCGGCATGCTGGCTGTTTTTACTTATGTAGGTGCAGAGGTCTGCATCGGAAGCTTTCTGATCAATTACATGCATGAGTTGGTTGGTTTTCCTGAAATATTGGCTAAATCTTATTTGGCATTTTACTGGGGCGGTTTAATGATCGGGCGGTTTATGGGTTCTATCATGTTTAATAATGCAGCAGCAAGCATCAGAAAATGGCTTTACATGATTAGCGCCGCCATGTTTACTTTTGGAATTATCTTTTTTATGGTTTGGGTCGAAAGCGGGTTTACATTCAGCTTCATTAATGTTATTCCCTTTCTGTTATTTATTTTTTTAAACATAGGCGCGTTTTATATAGGGAAGGCCTCTCCTAATAAAACCCTTTCGGTCTTTGCTTTATTTTGCATTGTTTTCTTGGCGGCAGCGCTCCTTACAATAGGTATGGTATCCGTATGGGCGTTAATTGGAATTGGCTTATTTAATTCTATTATGTGGTCCAACATTTTCGCGTTGGCCATAAACGGATTGGGGAAATATATGGGGCAGGGATCTTCCCTGTTGATTATGGCAATATTGGGCGCTGCATTTATCCCTTTATTGCAAGGAAGTATTGCGGATAGTATAGGCCTTCATCTTTCTTTTGTTGTCCCTGTTTTCTGTTATGCATATTTAGTATATTATGGTATGAAGGGATATAGGCCCAAACCGGTGACTGAAAGATTGGCGATACCGGTAAAAATTGAAACTAAAATGCACTCATAGATGAGCTGTTTAATAGGTATAGATATTGGAGGAACCAAGTGTTCCATTTCACTAGGCGCTGTGGATAATGATAAATTGTTAATTATTGACAAACTTACATTCCCCACTGAAAAGGATAACGGGTATATGCTTGTTATACAAAAAATGTATGATAGTATAGATACTATGTTAGATCAGCATTCCGTGCAGCTCGGGCAGATGTCTGCGATAGGAATAAGCTGTGGGGGCCCGCTGGATAGCAAAAACGGTATCATTATGTCGCCCCCCAATTTACCGGGATGGGATAATGTACCCGTTGTAGAGCTGTTTCAGGTTAAATATGGTGTACCTGTGGGATTACAGAATGATGCAAATGCCTGCGCACTGGCCGAATGGCAATATGGCGCTGGTAAAGGTCTGCAAAATATGATCTTTCTCACATTTGGCACAGGCCTGGGTGCCGGACTGATATTGAATGGTAAACTATATACAGGTACTAATGATATGGCTGGCGAAGTGGGGCATATCCGTTTAGACAATTATGGGCCGGTTGGCTATGGGAAAGCAGGTTCCTTCGAAGGATTTTGCAGTGGAGGCGGCATTGCTCAACTGGCGAAGATAAAAGTAATGGAACAATGGCAAATAGGAAACGCTGTTTCTTTCTGTGCCAATCAGCGTGAACTGGATAACATCAATGCAGCTATCATAGCAGAAGCAGCTAAAAACGGAGATGCGCTGGCCATAGCTATTTATAAAACCAGCGGTACTTATTTAGGCAAAGGCTTATCGGCATTGATAGACATCCTGAACCCAGAAGCGATCATTATCGGCAGCATTTTCACACGCGATAAAGAACTGCTGTGGGATAGTTGTAAAAATATCGTAGCGCAGGAAGCCCTTCATTGCCCAGGGAACACCTGCAAAATTTTACCGGCAGCATTAGGAGAGGACATCGGCAGCTTCGCCGCGCTAACTATTGCAGCAACATGTCTTCAGCTGCCTGGGCACAACAGAACTCAATAATCGCTTTAATAATGATGGAGAAATTATATATAATAACAAAAGTCGGCACGAATGCCCTGGCGGCGTGCCTTTACAAATAAAAACACTTTAAAAATGAAATTTAATATCCTTTTCGCAGTCTCACTCTTATTAACCCTGCCAGGCATTTTACATGCCCAGTATTCCACTATGGAGCAATGGGAAACTTTACCCCGACAATTGATTTCCAAAGATTCAATTAGCCATGACGGCTTTACGCTGATTATGGCCAATGACGACCCTGCCTTCAATGTTGCAACGATCAAACGTATTGAGGCCCTTTTTTTTATCATCTATCCAGCGGAAGTAAGCACATTTAACCCGAACGCACCAAAAAAAGTCGTGCTTTTTATCGATACCGCCTTTAATACGATAGCCGCTTCCGCGGGGCACACCACCCACATAAATCCGCCCTGGCTGCGCCAGAACCCGGAGGATATTGACCTGGTTACCCACGAGCTGATGCACCTGGTGCAGGGTTATCCAAATAGTCACGGTACCTCCCCCTGGCTCACCGAGGGTATCGCCGATTATGCCCGTTATGTCTTTGGGATCAACAATGGTCCGGCAAACTGGGCGGTCCCTGATTACAACTCCAGCCAGCATTATTATGATTCCTACCGGGTGACCGCCCGCTTCCTAGGCTGGCTGGAAGCCCATGGATACAAAGGTATTGTTAAAAAATTGGACACGGCCATGCGGGAGGATACCTATAACGATGATACTTGGAAGAAAGTCACCGGCAAGTATGTCGATGAGCTTTGGCGGGAGTACGCTGCAAACCAGCGAAGCAAGAACATCCGCGATCCGTCAAAAGACGACAATCATTATTGAAGTCTCTATGTCCTCCGTTCTTTATCTGTTATTTTAAGTAGTTAATAAAAGAGCAGTTAATAGTTAATAACCGAAAGCCTTACTCCTTGAGGAAGGGTAAGGCTTTCAATAGATTAGGGTTAATTAGTGGATTCAATGAGAGCGCCTGCCGGCGTGCAGTCGGCAGCGTTTTTTATAAATCTTTGTCGTTTAGATTATCTTGCCTGCCGGGGACACAAAGCATTCTTCGATATTAAAAACAAAATAAATTTAAGAACGCCATATGCTCAATACTGAGGATGTCAATTTTTATTTGTCTGTTTTTAAGGGACTGAACCTTAAAGATATGATGAACTTAGCCGGGCTGGCCCATAAAAAGGAAATTAACGCAGGTGAGATTTACATTCAACCAGGTTCCACATCCCAAAGACTGGCTTATATCAAAACTGGCCTTATCCGGACCTATAGCCTAAAGGAAAACGGTGACGAGGTGACGCTGATGCTGCGCTGGGAAAATCAGTTTGTAGCCTCATTCGACAGTGTTATTTTGGCAAAACCATCGCGTTTTATATACCAGGCGCTAGAAGATACCACCCTGTTGGAAGTGGATTACCATAAGGTAAAACACATGGTCGATCAAAGCCCCGAGCTATCGGCCTCCAGCCATACATTCCTGCTCCATATGCTGGGCGAGGCTATGGATAGGTTAGAAGGCTTTGTTTTGCTGTCGCCCGAAGAGCGTTATTTAAAGCTGACTCATGAAAAGCCGGATATCAACAACCGGGTACCAGATAAATACCTGGCCACCCTGTTGGGTGTTGCCCCGGGTTCCCTTAGCCGCATTCGTAAAAGAATTGCATTGCAACATAGGCGTTAATCCAGGCACTGATTAAAGAAAAGTTAGAATATTATTTTATCGAATCCTTATTTAAAGTGCAAGAAGTAGAAAAGGGAAGCCCAATTACTTTAAGAGATGTTGTCCTTGAAAAACCCGCAACGGTTCTTCAGGATATTATTACCAGGAATGTCGCTTTTTAAAATAAAAGAAAAAAGAACATCCTTTGTGTTGTTAATTTACTCCATTTGAAAGAAAATTCTTAAATTTATTGTGAGTTCGAAATGTTTTGATGCAAAATCAAAACAGGTTACAAATATGTAACAATGAAAATGTTTGACGATATAAAATTCTCATTATAAAGACATTATAGCGGTGAGCCATCCAGCTGTTAATCAGAGGGTCGCTGGTTCGAGCCCAACCTCAGGAGCATAAAGTAAAAAAAGCGGATAACTGGAAAGTCGTCCGCTTTTTTTATGGATTTAATTGAAAGGCTTATTAATTCCCGTTCCCTCAAAGATGCGGACTTCTTAATTAAAGCTCATTGTGGAACGGAAAGAGTTTAAAAGAAAAAGAGGCTGTTTGCGGCAGCCTCTTTTCAATAGTCAGCTTTATTTTTATTGTGGCTGAGTAACGGTACTCATTTGTAAAGTTGCGGCAGTTTGTGCCAGCAATCTTCCGTTTATTGATGCGCCAGTTTGCAAATTAATACCTGTTTGCCCTAAAATAGCCCCTTCAAAATGGCTGGTGGTTCCAAAGGTGACTGCACCGGCAACCTGCCAGTAGATATTCTTTGCCTGTGCACCACCGCTCAGGGTAACTCTGACGGCAGAACTCATTTTAAGCGTGCCCGCAACCTGGAAAATCCATACATCGTCCGGACCTCCTGCAATTGTAATATTCGTTGGGATATTAACCGAACTGGTCCATTTATAAAGGCCAGGGGTAAGTGTTCTGCCGCCGATGGTTCCGGCACCTAAATTTAAAAAGTCCGGGTTAATGCGTCCGGCGGCATCTGTATAGGCGGTTTGCATATCGCCGATAGCCGAGGTCAGCATAGTCGCGCTGGTGATTTTACATGCAGGACCTGCGGCATCAACTGAATATACATTCCCGGTTACTTCTCCGCAGCTTAGTACCATTGCTGCACCGGTGATCGGGCTTGTTCCGACATTGCCGGTGATCGTAGATTTATAAACGCTTGTTATTCCTGTTTTTGTCAGGATCACAAAATTGCCCGCAACCCCAAGATTTATTCCATTCAATACTACTGAATTAGCCTTTACGGTTGTGAGTGAGGAATTTAAATTCTTGTTAGAGGACAATGCCGGAGCTGAATTGTTGCTCTGCTCTTTTTGACAACTTCCGATAAAAACAACCAATAGCATTGCTATGATCGGAGTAAAAATTTTGCGTTTCATAAAGGTAAATTAGGTGACAACATTATCACTTAACAAAAGTGCAAGCTTAAATTTTGCGAACTGTTGCGTAATTATGATAATAAGTTGCGTAATTCACACATTTACAAGAAGGTAAGAGGGAGGGTCACATCCGCTCCATATACCAATTTAACTCCTTTTCCATTTTTTTGAACTGAAAAATGGCAGTGATGATTTTTTGTAAGCGCATGAAAGCAGTTTCACTTTTTATTACATAGTCAAAAGCTTTGTGATGCATACAGTTTATGGCTACCTCAATGTTGTCCTGGGAAGAAAGCATAACGACAGTAATATCTGTATTAAAAGATTTTATTTTATCCAGTGTTTCAATGCCATTCATTGCGTTTTTATCAATGCCGTCAAGGTGATAATCTAAAATGATTATGTCAGGGTTGTGTGATAAGTTTTGGACGCAAAGTTCGCCGGTTATAAATGTTTCAATATCAAAGTCGGCGTACTGAAGAAATTCTATCTCCAGGGACTTTAAAAACAACGCATCGTCATCTACCAGAAAAATTTTAACTTTATTTTTGGCTTTCATCTTTACTGGTTTTAATAGCGGTTAACTCTTTTTCTAATTCATTACAGGCTTGACTGCACACTTTCTCGATCTGTAAAACCAAATTATACATTTCCAGGCTGTTTACAAGGCTGGTATTTGGGTGTATGTTTGCCGGTCTGCTTTCGTCGTTTTTGTCCGTTTCAGCTCGGGCAAGCATACGGGCGGATTCCTGGACTTTTTTTGCCATATCTTCAGCATCTGCGCTAATGCCCATTATTGAAAACGAAGGGATGATTTTGTGAGCCGCAGATTGTAACAAACTCCAGTTTTTTTGTTGTAAGCCTTGTTTCATTGTGCTAACCAAAGGGGGAGTTTGCTCCAGATAAAGCGAGATCATTTCGATCATTAGCTTTGGGTTAGATTTGGTCCGGCGGAGTAAATACTCCAGGTTGATACATTTTAACGCCGCCGCCGCCTCGCCGGCAGGTGTTCCGAAGGGCTCATTGTCGCCGGCAACTTTTTTATCGCCATTAATTCCAGTGGGTTGGGCTGCAGGTTTTTTAACAAACTCTACTATTTTACTATACAATAATCGTTCATCAACTGGCTTGGCGATGTAATCATTCATCCCAACGGCTTTGCATTTTGCTAAATCAACGGTGGTTACGTCAGCAGTTAAAGCGATGATAGGAATTTTTAAATTCATTTTATCGCGAATATATTCTGTGGCTTCAAAGCCATTCATTTCAGGCATTTGCAAATCCATCAAAATGATATCATAAGGTTTGGTAGTTCCGGCGGTTTTTTGGGACAATTTTTCTATGGCGACCCGGCCGTTTGGAGCAATGTCACATTCAAACCCGAAATCATCTAAAAAAGTCTTCATCAGTAATTGATTAAGGGCGATGTCTTCAACCACCAATACTTTCATGTTTTTAATTTCGTTATCCAATTCCACTATTCCTCTCTCTAATTCTGCTTTCGCTTTTGTTTTTTGAAAATTTAATACAAAACTAAATGTAGAGCCCTCATCAATTCTGCTCTTTACACTGATTGTGCCACCCTGCTGTTCAACCAATTGTTTGACGATGGCCAGCCCTAACCCGGTGCCACCAAACAACCTGGAAGTGCCGCTGGATGCCTGTTGGAAATTTTCGAATATGCGGTCAAGCGTATTTTCAGCTATACCAATCCCCGTATCCGTTACCGAAAATTTTATGCTCACGTTGTCCTGGGCTTCATTCTCCATCTGGCACACGCTTACGGTAATTATTCCGTTTGCGGTAAACTTTACGGCATTACTTACCAGGTTTAAAATAATCTGGTGTAGCCTAACCGGATCGCCAACTAACACATCCGGAATATTGCTGTCATATTCTTTAACCAGCTTTAAATTCTTTTCCTGAATTTTTGTTTCAAATAAATGAAGCATGGATGATATGGATGCAGCCAATTTGAACGGTGTTTTCTCAAATGACATCTTTCCGGCTTCTACTTTTGCCAGGTCGAGTATGTCATTTATCAGCACGATCAACGCATCACCGCTGATTTTTATGGCGGTTAAATATTCCTGTTGTTTTGCTGACAAATCGGTTTTAAGCATCACCTTTGTAAAGCCAATGATCGCGTTCATAGGGGTGCGGATTTCATGGCTCATGTTCGACAAAAATTGCTGTTTGGCTTTCACTGCCTCTTCTGCAATTTGTGTGGCGCTTTCGGCCTTACTCTTTGCTTCTTCAAGTTCTTTATTGGCAATTTCTCTTTTTTCTTTCTCATTGTTCTGGAAGGCAAGTTCTTTGTTTGCAATACCTAATTCCCCGGCGCGTTTTTCTTTCTCATCATTTTGAAAGGCGAGTTCTTTATTGGCAATGATTAACTCTGCCGCGCGTTTTTCTTTTTCATCGTTTTGAAATACAAGTTCTTTATTGGCAATGATTAATTCCGCCGCTCGTTTTTCTTTTTCTTCGTTTTGAAATACAAGTTCTTTATTGGCAATGATCAATTCCGCCGCCCGTTTTTCTTTTTCTTCGTTTTGAAATATCAGTTCTTTATTGGCTATGCTGAATTCTGCCGCCCGTTTTTCCTTTTCATCATTTTGAAACACGAGCTCTTCGTTGGCAATGATCAATTCTGCCGCCCGTTTTTCCTTTTCTTCATCCTGGAAGGCGAGTTCAAGATTAGCAATGCCCAACTCTAATGCCCGTTTTTCTTTTTCATCGTTTTGAAATACAAGTTCCAGGTTGGCAATGATCAGTTCGGCTGCCCGTTTTTCCTTTTCTTCGTCCTGGAAGGCGAGTTCCATGTTAGCAATCCCAAGCTCTGCCGCCCGTTTGCTTTTCTCCTCGTCTTGAAAAGCAAGCTCTATGTTTGCAATAATCAGTTCATCCGCCCGCTTCTCTTTCTCTTCGTCCTGAAAAGCAAGTTCTTTGTTAGCAATACCCAACTCCGCAGCCCGTTTGCCTTTCTCCTCGTCTTGAAATACAAGTTCTTTGTTAGCAATACCCAGTTCTGCCGCCCGTTTGCCTTTTTCTTCTTTTTGAAAAGCGAGCTCCTCACGGGCAACAACCAGCTCGGCAGCAAGTTTTTCTTTCTCTTCTTTTTGAAAAGCAAGTTCTTTAAGCGCTTTAATTAAAGCGCTCTCCTCCGATTCTTTCAGTTTATCCATCATCTGTCCTGAAATTTGTTATTCATTTATTAAACGCATCAGCGACGGGCTCCCGGTATCCGATTTCTTCAATCGGGCTTCGCCTTTTGACCTTCAATTGTTTAAAATGAGATGGCGATAGTCCGGTAACTTTTTTAAATTGATTGGATAAATGGGCTACGCTATTGTAATTCATTTTCCATGCAATTTCTGTAATGGTTAGTTCATCATAAATAATCAATTCTTTTATCCGTTCAACTTTATGAGAGATGATAAATTGTTCAATTGTTGTTCCCTGAACCTCTGAAAATAAATTTGCCAGGTACGTATAATCATGATTGAGTTTGCCGCTTAAATAATCGGAAAAATTTATTTTGATCAGTTCATTATGATGATGGACCATTTCAACAATGGTGTTTTTTATTTTTTCAATCAACACAGATCTTTTATCGTCCATTAATTCAAGTCCTGAATTGAGCAAAGCAATTTTCACCTTTTCCCGCTGTTCCCCCACAATGTTTTCCATTATTTCTACTTCGCCTAACTCTACTATTATAAAATGAAGCCCAAGTTTTTGCAGCTCTTGCTTCACTATCATTTTGCAGCGGGAAGAAACCATGTTCTTTATATGTAACTTCATTTATTTAAATGATTACCATTTAGTAACATACTCGTTAGTGCTAAACAAGATTGGAAGGATGATGTTGTCTAATCTAAGTAAAAAAATCCATCCCGGCGGCAGAGCCTTTTGGGACTGTCCCTTCGTGGCGTTTTAATGGGGAGCATTTTTATATAAATTTTAAAATCAACTTTAAAAAATTATATAAAAATCAAATTTAGATATCATTGAGTATTACAATATTTTTAAATCAAGTGCCTGATATTAAATTGTTTGAAAATTTATAAAAAGCGCGAAAATGCTTTTTTTCGTGTATTGTTCAAACGCCGCACCGGTCTCATTGTTTTAACACAAATATTAATTGTTTCGTATTCGATCCGGTCTCCATATGCTAAACGTTCTTAATTTAGCTTAACAGGCGTGTTTGATCTATAAAATGCTTCGAAACCTGCACCTTATGGGGAGCAAATGAAAAAACTAAATGGTTAGCGCCACTTCGGCAAACGGGGCTTTTTGTGTCATAAGGTTTTTATAAAACAGTTGTAAAATATTTTATTATTTTTTAGAGTTATTTATGAAGTAGTAGATTTAACTACCCCTCAGCGGGATGACTAAAGTCCTGTTAACCAAAGTTAAATATTGAATTTTTACTTCAGCTTTGTTGGTTTTTGCCTGGTAATCTTACAACACGAACAAGATAACTGCTACCTGGTGGCCGTCAATTGCGATAATTTTTCCGGGTCTTTTATCCTTATTTTTTTACCTGACAATGCAATAAGATCACCTTTCCAATAAATCATTTATCGTGCGGAAAACTGTTTCATAGGTGGAGGCCGCAAAAGATGCAAGGTCTTGCCGGGAAATTTCCAATTTGATGCAGCCATCGCCATCCGTGCCAAATTGCGTTTGCGATATAGTCACTTATAATTGGAAGATCAGCCCCAAACTTAAGCCCCTGCCTTATTTTCCAGGCTAAAAGTAATCCGTGATGATGGTCGCGGGATAGCGCTTGTAAGTTTGTATTTCTTTTCATCCAGACTTTTTAAATTTTAGACAAAGATGCAGGTTGATTTAATTAAATAATATGATTTATATAATATTATTGATTTTTTTGTACTTTAAAACATAACATCGACTGCACGCTTTACTATCCTTAATGGCAACCTGAAGCTGTTAAACAAAACCACGCATGTCCCGCAGCGACTTTGTTATGCATTTTGAGGCCTTGAAAAATATAAAACAAAACCCGAATCCTATTTAAATTGCTGAATATTCTTCGCACTTACGTGAAAACCCGCACTTTTCTTCTTAAATTTTACGACCTTTGCGAAAAAAATTAACACATATTTAATGAGCCTTTTAGTTATTGGTACCGTAGCGTTCGACGCCATTGAGACCCCTTTTGGCAAAACAGATAAAATTGTTGGCGGCGCCGCCACTTATGCAAGCCTTGCGGCTTCGTATTTTTATGATGAAGTGAAGATCGTTGCCGTGGTTGGCGATGACTTTCCGCAAAGCGAAATAAAAGATTTTAATAAACACCAAATCAACACGGAGGGTCTTCAAATAAAGGCAGGCGAAAAATCATTCTTCTGGTCGGGCCGTTATCATAACGATATGAACAGCCGCGATACGCTGATCACCGAACTGAATGTACTGGCCGATTTCGATCCTATCATCCCGCCCTCTTATCAGGACTGCGAATTCCTGATGCTGGGCAATTTGCAGCCGCAGGTACAGCAAACGGTGATCAATCGCCTTACTAATCGCCCTAAGCTCATCGTAATGGACACCATGAACTTCTGGATGGACGTAGCCCTTGAAGAGCTGCTGGATACTATTAAAATGGTGGATGTGCTTACCATTAACGATGCCGAGGCCCGCCAGCTGTCGGGCGAACACTCCCTGGTTAAGGCAGCCCATAAAATTTTAACTATGGGGCCCGAATACCTCATCATCAAAAAAGGAGAGCATGGCGCGCTGCTCTTCCACGAAAATAAAATATTTGCAGCCCCTGCGCTGCCACTTGCCGACGTATTCGACCCAACCGGCGCAGGTGATACTTTTGCAGGCGGCTTTATCGGTTATATGGCCAAAGTGGGTACTGTGAATTTCAATAACATGAAAAATGCCATCATTTTCGGTTCTGCGCTGGCCTCATTTTGTGTAGAAAAATTTGGTACAGAAAAGATTCGCAACCTTAGCCAGCAAGAGATTGCTGCCAGGGTGCAGGAGTTTGTGAGCTTATCGAAGTTTGAAATATAGATTAATTTCGGATGTTCGATGTCGGATTTATTAATTGATTCAAAAATTTGAAGCCAAACATATTTTTTTTAATTCCGAAATTGAAATTCCGAAATCCGAAATCACTTCAAAACCCCTATCGGGTCAAAATTCTGAAACACCCATTCATCATGCGGGGCGTCTTTCAGTTCATCGGTAAGATCCTGCCCGGCCCAGTGCTCATAGTGTTTACCTTTCATCCATAGCCTGCTCCGCGACACATCGTAGATCATCCCCTTATAGGCGACCCAGATCTCCGGCTTATCGCTCCCGTTCCGGAGCGCCAGTTGCGATTTGGTATATACAGGTAATTCGTTCATTCGGGCGCAAAATAGCCAAATAAAACCGGCACAAAAAAAATCTCCCTGCAAAAAGCAAGGAGATCCGTATTATATATGTTGAGCTTGTTAATTTTCAGCGTACACCGGTTTGGCAATTACTGTATCGTAAGCTTTCAGGCTCTTTTTAAGTAATTTGCGTGCAACATGTATGCGGGTTTTAACCGTGCCGATCGGGATATCCAGATCATCAGCTATTTCGTGGTATTTATGGCCTTCAAAGTACATCGTGAAGGGTACGTAATAGTCAGCGGGAAGCCTGTCAAGGGCTTTCTTCAAATCGTCCATCACAAATTTTGCTTCGCCCTGATTTTTGGTCGCACTGAATACCAGGTTTGGCGAGCTGATCTCGTCGCTTTTGGTAACAAAAGTGTTCATTTTTATAAACCGGCGGTAGTTGTTGATGAAAGTATTTTTCATGATAGTGTATAACCACCCCTTCAAATTTGTTCCTTCCTTAAACTTGTTGTAATAGGTAATGGCCTTCAACATTGTATCCTGGACAAGGTCGTTAGCATCGTCTGCGTCGCGGGTAAAGTGTAAGGCGTATGACCTTAGCGAGGTTGCCTGACGTAGTACTAGGGTGTTAAACTCAATCTTTGTCATCTGTTAATGTTTTGTATCAACAGTAAGACAAACATAGTACCACTAAAAATCGGCTGGCACAAGGCTGCGAAGCGGGCTTGCTAAATATCAATCCCCGCAACATTACATTTATTGAACACTAAGGTGATGTTTAAAGTGTTGTAAAACAGTTGTTTGTTTATGTTGTTTGCCGGAGTAGCACCTGCCGCCATCGAAAGCCCAATGCTTTCGGAAGCGGTACTTTATTAAACAACCTTTTAGTTAAAATAAAAAAACTTAACTTATAATATTCACTTCGCGTTGTAGCCTTACCCCAAATTTGGCGTACACACTGTCTATAATTATGGACGAAAAACTATACACTTCTTCTCCCGTGGCGCCGCCGTGGTTCACCAAAACCAGCGACTGGTTTTTCCAGGTACCGGTATTTCCAACTACTTTTCCTTTCCAGCCGCATTGTTCAATCAGCCAGCCGGCAGCTAGTTTTACATGGCCATGGCTGGCAGGATAGTGTACCAGCTCCGGAAACTGCGACTCCATCAGCTCAAACTCCGCCAGGCTGATGACGGGGTTTTTAAAGAAACTCCCCGCGTTCCCTATGGTGGAGGGATCAGGCAATTTGGAAACCCGGATATGCGACACCACCTGCGACACATCCTTTATAGTAGGCGCGGTAATGCCCCTGTACTGCAACTCCTGCTCAATGGCCCCGTATTTAAGGTTAAGGTTGGGGATAGTTGATAGCTGGTACTTTACCGACACTATAATATACTGCCCCTTCAGTTCGCTTTTAAAGATGCTTTCGCGGTAGCCAAAGTGGCAATCGGCTTTGGTAAAGGTTTTAAAAGCGCCGGTAGCCAGCTCAAAAGCGCAGCAGCTATGGAAAACATCCTGCAGCTCCACCCCGTAGGCGCCGATGTTCTGTATTGGCGAGGCACCCACCGAACCCGGTATCAGGCTCAGATTCTCCAGCCCGGCGTAGCCCCGCAGCACACAAAAATTCACCAAATCGTTCCAAACCTCGCCGGCGCCGGCTTCAATGTATACGTCGGTATGGCTGATGCGGTGCTCGATGCCCCGGATATTCATCCTGATCACCAGCCCGCCGAAATCGTTCACCAGCAGCATATTGCTGCCGCCGCCAAGCACCAGCAGTTCGGTTTGGCGCCATTGCGGATCAAGGAAGAGCTCCGTAAGGTACTCCCGGTGGTTAATCTCCACAAAATAGCGCGCGTTGGCCTCAACCCCAAACGTGTTGAAGTTCCTGAGCGAAACGTTTTCCTGTATCTGTAGCATGGTGGGCGAATTTCGGAAATAATATTGATTATTTGGTTCATAGTTGATGGTTCATAGTTCATGGAAGTAGTCGGTAGTCCATAGTCCATAATCCATGGCAGGAGAAACCCAGGTGCCTTTTGCCATGGGCTATGGTCCATCGACCATCGACTTCCCGCCCCCGTTCCCCCTGAACACTATGAACACCGGTGAACACAGGGGAACAGCAGGGAACACCGGCGAACACCTCTTTGCGCTGTATAATCCTCAAATACGTTGACGCATTTGCCGCTTAACCCTGCACCAGGTTTACACTTTTTTTCGTGAGTACTGACAAAACAGTGTCAGTACTTTTTCCATCCGGAATGCCGAACTTTGTAGTAAAGCAAAAACTTCCTCCCCAAACCCTTTTTAACGCCTGCGTTAGAGGGGGGCGACCAGCGCAGCGCAGTCGGGGTGAGTCCAGTCCGGCGCCCTGCAATAGCAGTAATGTCCGCTGGGATTAACTCACCCGATCATCGCTCCGCTCGATCTGCCCTCTCTCCCGCAGGCGGCAAAGAGGGCGAAGAAAAAATAAAGTTAAAACTTCCCCAAACCCTCTTTAACGCCTGCGTTAGAGAGGGTGGTCGGGCGAAGCAACGACCGGGTGAGTCCACTCCGGCGACAGGTAACCGCCAAACCCAATTAACTAATCTCTAATCAACCAATTAACTAATCAACTAACCCATGTTCCCCGAACGTCCCTTTCAAATCGAAATCCTCCGCGCCGAAGCCCGCGGCATCCAACCCCCAAAACAGCCCGACGCCCCCAAAATCAAACGCAAAAAACCCGGCAACCTGCTGCGGCCCCAGCCCGGCTTCATCATCAAACCGGGTATCAAATGGGTAAAAAGCGCCAACCGCAGCGCCGAAGCACAAATGCTGTTCGGCCATTTTTGGTACCAGGGCGAACTCTGCATCCTCTACGCCGATACCAACGTGGGCAAATCCATCCTCGCCGTACAAATCGGCCTCAGTATCGCCTCCGGCAAACCCATTGGCACCTTCGCCATGGATGCCCAGCCCTGCCCGGTGCTGTATTTCGACTTCGAGCTCAGCGAAAAACAATTCGCCAAACGCTACAGCGATGCCGCCGGCAAACCCTATCCCCTGCACCCCCGTTTCTACCGCGGCGTGTTTAACCCCGCCTCCACCAAGGCCGCCTCCTTTGCCACTTACGAAGAATTTATCAATAACGAGATCGAAAACGCCCTGCTTACCACCAAGGCCAAGGTGCTCATTATCGATAACATTACCTGCCTGCGCCAGGGCGCGCAAGCAGCCGCCGGCACCATTAACCTGGTACGCGGCCTGCAGGCCATCAAAAACACCTACGGCCTCAGTATCCTGGTGCTGGCCCATACCCCCAAGCGCAACCCCGTTAAACCCCTTAGCCGCAACTGCCTGCAGGGCAGCAAAATGCTCATCAACTTTTGCGACAGCGCCTTTGCCATCGGCGAAAGCCATGCCCCCGCGCCCGAAATGCCCGGCGCAACCGGCCTGCGCTACCTCAAACAGATCAAGCAGCGCAGCACTACCGAGGCCTATGGCGCCGGCAATATCTGCCTCTTCCGCCTGGTAAAACCCGGCAACTTTTTACACGCCCGGTTTTACGGACAGGGCATCGAGGCCGACCACCTGCTACACTTTACCGAAAAACTGCGCCGCGAACGCCAGGCCCGCATTGCCGATCTTAACCGCCAGGGCCTCAGCATCCGCCAAATCGCCGCCGACCTCAACCTCGGCACCACCACCATTTTTAAAGCCCTCCGCAAGATCGAAAAGCAAGGTTGATGTGCAGATGTGCAGATGGTTTGATTTGAAAATTTGAAGATTTACGCCCTTGTTGGTGTTGTCACCAGATCTGTTCGGAAGATTTGAATCACCGCCAAAACTCCCTCCCAACGGGAGGGGTGCGGCCGACTGTGAAGTGGCGGGGAGGGGTTTCGCCGCCATGCTGGATGATGGTAAAGGTTTGAAATAGTTGTATAAATAG
>JARLHA010000048.1 GCA_031292485.1 Mucilaginibacter sp. | reverse complement strand
CAATCAGGCAGGATTTGCTGTAATGTTCCAATAGACAGGGTTGATGTATTTCGCATTTGAGATCGGTCATCAACCATAATCCCTAAAGTCAACGATACATCCGATAAATGGGGAAATTTAACTGTTGAAGTGATTGTGCGGCTTCCAATGCCCAAAGCTTCCAGCTTGCAAACAGCCTGATGGCTTTTATTCATAGTAGCTGTCAACGTACCCCAGCCAGAATTCAAAAAATCATCCCTTATATCCCTGATGCCGCCCTCAAATGCCGGTGCTGTTATTTTAATTGTGAACCCTGGATCATGTTCAAATCCCTTTCTTTGTGTCCCGGTATTAGCTGACAGGACACTTAATTGCCTTTTTAAGACATTCCACCCTCTAAGATTCCATTCTTCTGCAATACCTGTAATTATTAAAGTTGTGCCAGTAATGGCATCCTGGATATTTTCTTTTACACCTTCACACTCGATATTGGTCACATCCGTACCTGGTTCAAATTCCGTCCAAGGGAACTCAACAGAGGTGCGCTGAACGATACGTTGTTTGCCAACTTTGTTTCCATTTTCAGTGCCAGAAGTGATCAGTTTTAAATGCCCGCCTAAACGCCGGCACGAAAACCTGCCGATACCTTTGGCCCCGGTTAGCGGCCTGCCATAGATTGTGGAGACATTTGATTTTTCTTTATTAGTTGTAGCGATCCTCATCCAATAACTTTCTACAGCCTCGTAATTCATTCCCTTGCCGTTATCTATTATTTGAATTTGGGATTTTCCATTTTCGGTGGTGAAAATTATTTCCACCTCTGTGGAATCAGCATCATAGCTGTTTTTTACAAGCTCGACCAGAGCGATATGTACCGTTTCAACCAGTTTTTCACCCAGTTCCCGTAGGAGAGCACTATCCACTGAAAAATGTAAAACTGGCATAAAGTTTAGCTATATAAATTTCTAAATTAAGGATTTAAACAATAAACGAATAATATTTTGAATTTTAAGCAATCATAGTTTTATAAAGCCCATCAACCAATGTAGATAGAATATTTACTAAGGGTTCTAATAATAACCTTTGATACTCCTCCAAGGCTTTACTTCCGTGAGACATGTTGCACCTCACAAAGTATATAACCTGTACCATTGCCAAAAATTTTTCATCTTCATTTTTGGATTTAAGGCCGGCCAGTATAGACGCGTCTTTATTTTTATCGGGGTTGCCTTTATAATCTAATTTTATGTTAAAAATATTTTTTTCTATAACCCAGATTAATCTTCCAATGTCTTCCTCATTATCATTTATAAGCTTAGTTGTTGCTTCTGTATTAAGAAACTGAGCAATTAAAACCGTTGCCTTTTCCCCTTCTCTCTCAGAACCGTGTAATTTTATTCCTTTATTCCTCAATATTTCCGGTATTTCATTAAAAAGCATATTGTACCCGGTGTACAGCGTCAGATACTTATCATATAACTGGAAGAAGTCACCTGAGTTGTAACCATTAACCTTTGTTAGGTGCTTTAGGAATTTTTGATTTTGTTCTTCAGAAATGACCATAATAAATTTATTGTGATACCGGCTTAACCTTTTCTAAATGTTGTAGTTTGTCCAATGCTATGGTTTGGGTTTTGCCATTGGAAAAGTTGCTGAACAAAAAGGAGGTCCCGTTAAAACCGTTATGAAATGCCCCTGTAAATCCTTCCCCGGTTTCAGTAACCAAATAGATGAGGGCACCATATTCTAAATGTAAGTCTCTAAAGAATTTTTCGCTGATATACATAAGGAATCCAATTAAGATCAAATATAAGCACTCTTTCTTAAGCTATTTTTCTTACCGAAAAGAAAAATGTAATGAATGGTTGGTTTAAATGATAATTTGATCGCTTGTTATAAATTTCAGAATGAATAATGTTTCGATTATATGCTAATTACATTTATGCGGTTGCCTTGAGTAAAATTTCAGATCCTTTAATTCTGATATTTTTCTTCGGGAGCATTTTGATTTTATTATTTAGTAGCAATTTAATAACCGCTTCCTGCACCTCATCAATTATTGCCCAATTCTTTGATAAATAAATATCGGTTACTGCCTTCGATTGATCCTTATGGTTCAGGGCCAGCGCAACATCGTCCTTACTAAAGCGGCAAATATTCCTTGCCCAATCGCCGAATGCGTGGCGAGCGTCATAGAATTCTAAGTCTGGTATGCATAGCGATTTCGCGATGCCATGCATACCTTTCATTAACGCGTGATCTAAAGTAATATGCGTGGAATACCGCTCCTGGAGTTTCCCCGCATACTTGACATAAAGCGAGGTGGCCACATCGGGAATGTTTATACTGATAAAGGCTTTGTCTTTCCTTCTTGACTTAGTTTTTGACCGATTGTAGTTCACCCGCTCCTTTAAAGTCTCATCGGCAGGTAATTTATGCAGGTCTGCTGCATTCATACCGCATAAGTAAAAACTCAGCATAAATAAATCCCGTGCAAGTTCCATTCGGCTGTCTTTGGTCGCATCAAAATCGCGGATTGCCAAAACTTGGTTAATTGTTAGCTTGGGTTTTTCATTTTCAGGTACAGCCACCAGTTTATACTTTTTAAACGGATAGTGTTTAACGACGACGATACCTAAATCCTCGTCATTATAGTGATCCTTAATATTGTTAAACAAGATGCGTAGGTCCCGCATATGATTGTGAAGGCCGGTGTCGCTCAAGCCTTGGACTGTCCTGGTGTAGGTGTTGCCAAATTGATCCGGCCGCTCGATCTCACGTTCTTGCCGCAGGTATTTCTCGTAATCATACAGCATCTTCGACCTGATCTCCGTCACTGGTATTATTTTCGAGCCAAAAAAATCGACAAGGCTATTAACCACCTTTGTCATATCGGCGGCACTTGCAAGCCTCTTTTTTTCTTTTAATTCCGCGATGCGATTAAATGCAAATTCAATAACATTGATCTGGTCGGCGGAAATAGCGCCATCATTGACGAGATAGTTGATCAGGCGCTCCACGTCGTATAATTCAAGTTTAGGACCGAGTTCTGAAATTTTTGTCCTGTAGTCATCCAGTACCGGATTGACCGCCTTTAAGATAATCGGATCTTTGATCGTAAAATCCGACCGGATTTGTTTTTGCCCAACAAAATGCTGGGTTTTGATGTAAAGGGTCTTACCGTTATGGTTTACCCTGATTTTCACATTCCATGTGCCATCTTTCTTTTTTTCTTTAGGAATAATAACTTCCCTGACAGTTGCCATCTTTTAAAAATTTAGCGACCTCCAAAAATTCTTAATTATTTCTTAATTTTTTTTGGTCAATTCAACAAAAAAACCTGTTTAATTCGCTAAATCACTCGATTAAGCACTTGGAAGAGATATGGCCAGATCGGCCAAAAGCAAGTCAAAAATACGCTTTTAAGCATAAAAAAAGCCCATTTTCGCTTAGAAAATAGGCTTTTTATGCTTGTGGTACCACCTGGATTCGAACCAGGGACACAAGGATTTTCAGTCCTTTGCTCTACCGACTGAGCTATGATACCGTCCGTTTCGGGATTGCAAATGTAGCGTTTTTTTTATTTTACCTTAATTTTTTTTGAAAAAAGATTTAAGGGGTTGAAAGGTTGTAAAGTTGGAAGGTTGTAATGTTAATTATACTGATCCTGATAAAAGTTGCCTATATCTGCAATTGATTGGTTTATAATTAATTATAACACCAAATAACTTTTCAACTTTAAAACATTTCAACCTTACAACAATTCCACTATCTTTGAAAAATACTATGCACGCATAATGATTGCACAGATCCTTTTCATAATAATCCTTGCCGCCGCCATTTACCTGTTTAGCAAAAACGTTGGTAAAATAAGGCGCAATATCCTTTTGGGGAAAGACACCGACCGCTCGGATAACCCGGCATTGCGCTGGAAAACGATGGCGAAAATAGCCCTTGGTCAAACGAAAATGGTAAAACGGCCGCTGGCTGCGGTGATGCACTTTTTTATTTATGTCGGCTTTATCATTATCAACCTTGAGGTGATGGAGATCATGATCGACGGCGTATTTGGCTCGCACCGCATATTTTCAAAACCTCTGGGTGGCCTTTATGACCTCCTCATCGGCGGGTTTGAAATATTGGCGGTTTTGGTACTTGTCGCCTGTATTACTTTTCTTTCGCGACGTAACGTTGCCCGTTTAAAGCGCTTTAGCGGCGTGGAGATGACCGAATGGCCAAAATCCGACGCTAACTATATCCTCATCATTGAAATTCTTTTAATGTCGGCCTTTTTAACCATGAACGCTGCCGACCATAAATTACAGTTGTTAAATGTAGGCCATTATATCAAGGCAGGCAGTTTTCCGGTAAGCTCATTTATTTCACCTTTACTGCCTGACAGCGCAAATGCACTCGAAATGATAGAGCGTGGTTGCTGGTGGTTCCATATCATCGGGATCCTGGCATTCTTAAATTATCTGCCCTATTCCAAGCATTTTCATATCCTGCTGGCATTTCCGAATACTTATTATTCAAACCTGCATCCGAAAGGACAGTTTACCAATATGGCATCGGTTACCAATGAGGTAAAAGCCATGCTTGATCCCTCCTTTGTGCCTGAAACAACGGGCGAACCTGCAAGGTTCGGTGCCAAAGATGTAACTGACCTCACCTGGAAAAACCTGATGGAGGCCTATACCTGCACCGAATGCGGCAGGTGTACCTCGGTTTGCCCGGCTAACCAGACCGGTAAGTTATTATCGCCCCGCAAAATTATGATGGATACCCGCGACAGGATCACCGAAGTGGGCAACAACATTGATAGGCATGGCAAGGATTTTACGGACAATAAGTCATTGCTGGACGATTATATCAGCCGCGAAGAATTATGGGCATGTACCACCTGCAACGCATGTACCGATGCCTGCCCGGTAAACATTAACCCGCTTGAAATTATTACCGAAATGCGCCGCTATGTGGTGATGGAAGAATCGCAGGCGCCAGCAAGTTTAAATAATATGTTCAGCAATGTTGAAAACAACGGAGCGCCCTGGAAGTATAGCAGCGCAGATAGGCTGAACTGGAAAGAATAGTCATCAGGTCATTGGGTCATTAAGTCATTGTTTTTCCCGCGCTATAATGACTTAATGACCTAATGACTCAATGACAGCAATGATAAATTTATGAATGAAATAAAAGTTCCAACAGTTGCCGAAATGGCCGCCGAAGGCAAACAGCCCGAAATATTGTTTTGGGTGGGATGTGCCGGCAGTTTTGATGAACGCGCGCAAAAAATTACACGTGATATCTGCAAAATATTGAATCATGTGGGTATTAGCTTTGCGGTATTGGGGACGGAGGAAAGTTGTACCGGCGACCCGGCCAAACGTGCGGGTAATGAGTTCTTGTTCCAGATGCAGGCCATGGCCAATATACAGGTGCTGGATGCCTACGAGATCAAAAAAATTGTAACCGGCTGCCCGCATTGCTTTAATACCATAAAGAATGAATACCCCGGACTGGGTGGCAATTACGAAGTGATCCACCATTCACAACTGATACAGCAGCTGATAGACGAAGGCAAACTAAAAGCAGAAGGCGGCGAAAGCTTTAAAGGCAAAAAAATCACCTATCATGATCCTTGCTATTTAGGCCGCGGCAATAATGTTTACGAAGCCCCCCGCGCTGCCCTTGAAGTTCTGGATGCAGAACTGGTGGAGATGAAACGCTGCAAATCAAATGGTTTATGCTGTGGCGCCGGCGGTGCACAAATGTTTAAAGAACCCGAAAAAGGCAAAAAGGATATCAATATCGAACGGATGACTGACGTGCTGGAATCAAAAGCCAGTGTGGTTGCTGCCGCGTGCCCATTTTGTATGACGATGTTAAGCGACGGGGTTAAAAACGAGAACAAAGAGCAGGAAATCCAGGTGCTGGATATAGCGGAGATCACCGTGAGGGCAAACGGATTATAAGCGCTTCGCCTTAAAATAATCAAAAGCTTCGTGCAGGCTGTCCAGGCGCTCAGGCTCCATGTTTTTTACGGGAATATCCAATACGGTCGTCATTGAATCAATATCGCCGTGGCGGTCGTTATAAGTTTGAACGATAATATCGTCCGCCTGGGTTTTAAATTCCAGGATGCCGGTACTTGTATTGCCCAAATAGTCAAAATCATTTAACTGGTGCAGGTTAAAGGAGTAATATTCCTGCTTACCTTTTGCATAGGTTTTACGCAGGCGGATAAAATATTCCGGCGTTAAAAAAAACTCCACTTTTTTCAGTTTGCTGTCGCCCGATGCGTCGTATGACTGTGCGAGCGCCTGGTTGGCATAGGTCAGCCAGTCCTGTTCTTCAAAAGCCGGCTTAAAGCCATAATTAACCGAAATGAAAATGATAAACGCTGTTGCGAGGAGTATTTTTTTAACATTCATGTTATTAATTGGCTTATAGAACAATAACGCAGATACCGGGTATCTGATATTAACATGACAACAAAGTTAATTCCTTAATTAATAAAATGCATAGCTTTGTACATGCAATTTTCAGAAAATTCACGGGTTTGGGTTTACCAGGCCGACAGAGAGCTGTCGGACAGGGAAGTACAGCTGATACAAAACGAGCTTGATAGTTTTGCCACCGGCTGGACAGCACACAATAACCAGCTAAAAGCAAAGGGAGAAGTAAGGTACAACCGCTTTTTGATATTAACCGTTGACGAAAGCCAGGCGGGCGCCAGCGGCTGCTCTATCGATAAATCTGTCCGCTTTATAAAAGATATGCAGCAGCAATTTAACATCAACCTGCTCGATCGTTTTAACCTGGCCTACCGCGAAGGCAGTGAAGTGCTGTCGGCGCCCCGCCATGTTTTTGAAGACCTCATCAAACAAGGCAGCATCAATACCAATACCATTGTATTTAATAACATGGTGCAAAACTTAAGCGAACTGCAAAACAAATGGGAAGTTCCTTTTAAGGATAGCTGGCATATCCAGCTGTTCAGGGACTTGGTTGTTTAATAATTAATGAGATATGTTCATCATTGATTTAAACTATTTGGTCCCACTTGAACAGTTGGACGAATACATTGTCGCGCATCGGCAATATTTGGATAAATATTACAATACAGGACGCTTTATAGCCTCCGGCGCCAAAATACCAAGGACAGGCGGTATTATCCTTTCCCTTGCTGGCTCTGCTGAAGAATTAGAACAGATCATCACCGAAGATCCTTTTTATCAACATAATCTCGCAGAATTTAAGATCACTCAGTTTTTAACGTCAAAACATCACCCCGCCCTTGCAGATTTGCTGAAATAGTTTTTCTAATTATCTTTAGGCTATGGAACAATATGACAGCAGGGTAGATGCCTATATTGAAAAAGCCGCCCCGTTTGCACAACCAATTTTACAACACTTACGCCAACTGGTACACTCTGTATCGCCATTATTAACTGAAACGATGAAATGGGGATTCCCGTTTTTTGATTATAAGGGTTCAGTTTGCCAGATGGCTGCCTTTAAGGAGCATATCGGTTTTGGCTTCTGGAAGCAAAGACAATTGAATGATCCGGGTAAGTTAATAAAAGAGGAAGATGGTACTGCAGGGAGTTTTGGAAAGATCATCAGTTTAAGTGACTTGCCCGCAGATGAAATTTTAATTGATTTTATAAAACAGGCCATGCTGCTAAATGAGGCCGGCAATAAAAAGCCCGCGGTAAAAAAAGAAACCGCGCCAAAAGCCCCGATTGAAATGCCCGTTGATTTTGCCGGCCTGCTGGGCGCCAATCCAAAAGCGCTGGAATTTTATCATAACTTTAGCCCCTCAGCTAAACGCGAATACCTGGAATGGATAGTGGATGCCAAGACCGATGCCACCCGCCTGAAACGGATCGAAACGGCCGTGGAATGGATAAGTGAGGGGAAATCGAGGCACTGGAAATACAAATAAAAGTCATGCTGTCCGCCCCATGGCGGATCAGCACCTCACACGCTGAGCCGCGCGCTAAGTCACAACGCGCTGAGCCGCTTGCTCCGGTGGTACACCTATCAATCGCCTACCTTTCAGCGGATTACCTGTCCGTGGGGTGCCGAAATAAATTCGGCATGACATGGAGGATCAGCATGACGATCAGTTTGTATTTTGCCATGAACCATCAGCTATCAACCATGAACCGGTCTAAAAATCCAGCGGCCCCAATCTTCTCATATTCTTTCTAATCAAATATTGCCTGTGCCGCACATAATCGCTTGGATCGGTGGGCGACCATTTTAGCGGATCTGGCCAGATAGAGGCAATGGCAGCGGCCTGGTAGCTGGTGAGGTCATGCGCCGATTTATGGAAATAGGCTTGTGAAGCTGCTTCAACCCCGTAAATACCATCACCCATTTCAATTTCGTTTAAATAGACCTCCATAATGCGCTTCTTGCTCCAGAAGGTTTCGATCAATATCGTAAACCATGCTTCCAGTCCTTTACGTAAATAGGAGCGGCCCTGCCAAAGGAAAATGTTTTTGGCCGTTTGCTGGGAGATTGTACTGCCACCCTGTAACTTATGGCTATGCGCGTTTTTATCGATCGCAGCTTCCATGGCTTTAAAATCGAAACCAAAATGGTCCAAAAACTTTTGATCTTCCGCAGCTACTGCGGCGCGTTTCATCGGGTCGGCTATTTCATCAAAGTTGATCCACTTTTTGTCGATCTTCCATTCCTTGCCGGCGCTTTTGCGCTCAAAACCACGCTCAATCATCAAATAGGTAACCGGCGGATTAACAAAACGGTAAAGCACCACAAAAAAAACACTGCCCACCACAAAAATAACAATCACCAATTTCAGTATCCGAAAAATAAGCCTGAAGATTCCGCCTTTGAAGATCCCTTTTGAATTGGAGACGCCTGATTTTCTATTTGGAGCAGCTTTAGCCCTGGAAGTTTTCATCCGTTAAAAATACAAAATTCAGTCGGTCGTTTGATAGCTGTTAAAAAAATGAAGCTGTATCAAAAGTCCGCAAAATAAAAAGCGAGCGAAATAATATTTGGAACTTGTGTTCTTTGTGAATTCTTTGTGCCCTTCGTGGTTTGTTTTTTACCACGAAGAACATAAAAAAGAACACTATGGTCACAAAGCCTAACTCTTCAAAATATAATTTGTTATATTTTACATTGAAAGGCTTTTGAGACAGCTTTATAAATGCTATATAAGCTTACAGGTTAAAGTTCCATACAGCCTTTAACGCTACCTGGCTGTAACCGCCACCTGGTTCGTCGCGGTTTTCATAGATCAGGCTCAAATCCAAATTTGACCGGCCATTATAATCCATCGGAAAACTGTATCCCATCCCTGGTGAATATATTAACGCCGTTGCTTTGCCCGTATAATCCGAAGGGTATGCATTCACATTGAATGAAACACCGGCATAGCCTTCAATAAAAAGCCTGCGTGCAAAACGCAGTTTAAGGCCGGCTTCAACCGGTATAAATGAAGCCACATCGCCACTTGAATAGGTACCGGCATCATAGCCGTAGCCATAATAATCGACATAATAGCCGCCGCCTGAAACGTAGAAAGTATAACCGGTGCTAACTAAAAAGCTTAAAGGCGATTTATCAATGGGGAGTTCAAGGTTTAGCGATATGCCACCTGCTTCCGGAAATACGCCGGAGACCGGGCCGGTTGCAAAACCGGAACTTACGCCTATACCAAATTTGGCTTTAGGCGCATTATTATAATATTGTGCAGAGGCGCAATAAACGGCGCCAAATAAAATTGCTGTTAATAGTGAAAGCTTTTTCATATCGATGAAGATGAAGTTTTTTTATGAAAAGTAGATGAATTTATTCAAAAACGGTCGGCTGGCATCAAAAGGTATCAGAATATTTACATCCCGATGAAAAAGAGCCCCCTCTAAGCGGCGAAGCCCTCACTCATCTCCTCCGCCAGTCGGCGGAGAGACTTAAAAAAGCAAATAATAAAAAAGGTGTCCTGTTTTCACAGAACACCTTTTTTATATTTTTAATTCCGCATTCGTCATGCCGCATTCCGAAATAAATAATTCCGAAATCGAAATTCCGAAATCCGAAATTACTCAGCTACCACTTCAAACGGCACCTGAACTTTTACTTCTTTATGCAGGTTAACGTTGGCAACATATTCACCAACAAATTTCGGCTCCTGGTCAAAAGTGATACGGCGGCGGTCAACTTCAAAGCCTTCTTTTTTCAAAGCGTCAGCAATTTGAATAGTGTTGATCGCGCCGAATATTTTACCGGTTTCGCCTGCTTTAGCGCCGATGGTTAATTTTACGCCTTCCAAACGGGCAGCGATAGCATCAGCATCCTTGCGGATCTTCTCTTGTTTAAACTGGGCCTGTTTAAGGTTTTCAGCTAAAACTTTGCGTGCAGATTCAGTTGCCTGTATAGCATAACCCTTAGGGATAAGGTAGTTACGGCCATAACCTGGCTTTACTTTTACTACATCGTCTTTATCACCGAGGTGTTTTACGTCTTGTTTTAAAATAACTTCCATTTTTTTACCTCCTGATTATTTAAGTGAATCTGTAACGTAAGGTAATAAACCGATGTGGCGCGCACGCTTAACAGCCTGTGCCACTTTACGCTGGAATTTTAATGAAGTACCAGTTAAACGGCGTGGTAATACTTTACCCTGTTCGTTAACAAACTTTAATAAAAAGTTAGCGTCTTTGTAATCAATATACTTGATCCCGTTCTTTTTAAAACGGCAGTATTTTTTACGTGTATCCTCCACTTTTGGAGCGGTAACGTATTTAATTTGTTCGTTTGCCATTAGTTTGCAGCCTCCTCTGTTTTAACTGATTTCTTTTGGTTGAAAGCGCCACTGCGTTTTTTCTCATTGTAAGCGATGGCATGTTTATCCAAAGCGATAGTGAGGAAACGCAAAACACGCTCGTCGCGCCTTAATTCAACTTCCAGTTTGTTAATTAAATCACCCGGAGCCCTGAATTCAGTTAAGTGATAGTACCCTGTCGTCTTTTTTTGGATAGGGTACGCAAGTTTTCTCAAACCCCAATTATCCTCCTGGACAATTTCGGCTCCGTTATCAGTAAGGATTTTGCTGAACTTGGCAATGCCTTCGGCAGCAGCATCAACTGATAACAACGGGGTTAGAACGATCACGATTTCGTACTGTTGCATTGTTATACTTTGATTTTTAATAAATTACCCGCTATTACGGGGCTGCAAATGTATGAAGTTTTTGTGAAAAATTGTATACTTTTTTAAAAAATTGTGTAGTGGTGTATGTTGGGCTTTGTTATTAAGGATTTGGTGGTATGCTGTTGATTATTTGATAGAAACAGGTAAGATTAATCCTGAAGGGGCACCGTAGAGACGCGATGCTTCGCGTCTCTACGCTGACAGGTGAACTGCATCAAGGCGCGAATTGCTGTGTTTTACATCTTGTAAATCGTGGTCATAGACGCGAAGCATCGCGTCTCTACGTCGTTCATTTTAACAGGTCTTCAACGTTTATGATGTAAATGCATTAATACATTTCACTCATAAACTGTCAATTGCCACTGCTCGCTGAAAACGTGGGCGCCCGGGCGGGCTATCCGCTCATACTGCACAAGGCCTTAATCACAGGCAGGTATCCGCTACTATCCCTGGCGCAAAAACGGAAAATATTTCACTCAACCAACTTAATACTCCTTATAATACCCCACTCCGAAAACCGCCCCTAATGACAGGTAACCGGGCTGCGATAGGTTAACCGATAAATTAAACCGGAGCTATGGGCAGTCGCGCGTTAAAAAGCTATGCCAATTTAATGCCCATAAGTAATCTCCCTTGTTACACGCCAAACACCGTCCTTCTTTTGCCAGATCTGCATAAATTTATAGGTGGCCGACTGTAGCTGGCCGTTTTCTATATGAGAGAAAGTGTGATGCCCGGTCTCGATAGCGCCGTAATCCTTGATCGGGTACACTTCCATTGTTCCCGCTACCAATTTCCGGGTCAAAACGTAACTCATTTTAAACAGTGCGCCGAAAGCCTGTTTGGTCTGATCAAAGTTTCGCACGCCGGTATTGTCCTGGTAAAGTTCCAGGCTGCTGTCAAAATAATTCATCAGCTTGTCAAGGTTCCGGGAATTGAAGGCATCGAACTGGAGTGAATCCTGGTGCGCAATCTCGTTGAACAGGGGACCGGAGGTTTGCGCCACTGCGCGATTAGCTGTAAAAATCCCGGCAATTATTAAAAGTGCCGCCGCAAAAAATTTGTTGAATGTTGTCATCTTATGGTTTTTGGTTATTAATGTTTCATTTCGGTAGCAACAATGGCATCGCCCTGTTTTTTCAGGAAATCCTTCACCAGGTCGGAATAGAGTTGGGGGCCGTTATCAGAATTGGTAAAGATCAGCAAGGCACGTTTCGACTTTGGCAAAACAAAGACAATCGTATTTGCCCCCGGATCAATACCACTGTGCGACAAGCCAAACTCGCCGCCAAGATCGGGGTATACCGCCCAACCCAGCCCCATAAATTTATTATCACTGATCTTAGCCAGCGGGCTAGTCATTTCCTTGTAAAGCGGGTCCAAAAAGCCGGCGCCGTTCATCACCCAAATCAAAAATTTGCTGTAATCCGCTACGGTTGTCTTCATTTGGTCGGCTGCACTGGGTTCAGTGTTTTTTACTATATCCAATGCTTCGCCTTTTTCGTTGTGCGCAACGGCAAAACGATCCAGCATCATATCGTTCCAGATCAAATGAGTGTCGTTCATTTGCAGCGGTTTAAAGATCAGGGAATCGGCCAATTGTTCCAGTGAACGGTGAAACTTCTTTTCGAGGGCATGCCGCAAATATTCCATTCCTTCGCCTGAATACTGGAACTTTAAACCGGGCTCAAACTCGAAGGCCAATTTTTTTGACGGTGTCATCCAGCGCCAGTTTGGAAAGCCTGTCTGGTGCGTGAGGATATGCCGGGTGGTGAGCCTTTTACTCCTTGGGTCAGCGGCAACATCCGGATCGGTCCAGTAATGACAGATCGGTTCATCAAGACCCCATTTACCGGAATTAACCAGGCGCAGCGTTATCATCGCCGTAACCGTTTTGGTAACCGAAGCCACATTAAACAAAGTGTTTGCCGGAGCAGGAACACCCGTTTTAAGCTCACCATAAACTTTTGATTGTACGACCTTGCCGTTATCAATAAAGGCCAGGCCTAAAGCAGGAATATGCTTCTCCTGCGTCAGCCTGATAATAGTCGAATCGGCCACCTGCGCCTCCGCCGCAGTTGCATACATGAAAGTCAACAAAAACACAGTAATAATTATGGATAGGAATCGGTTCATAGCTGGTAATTTTAAATAATAAGATTCAAATGGAATAAACCAACGTGATGCCGAAAATATAGTTCTTTAATTATCAGTTGATTAAAGTAAAGGCTATTTTATAACGCTGTATCGTAAACGGACAATCATTGTCCGGTAACAGCAGAATAGTTGCCCTCTGTCATTCTCCATCGGTACAAAACTCTCCATTCAGTAAGGTGGCCGGAATCTGTGAAATAAGGAAATACCGTAAAGGGGGAAATCGGAACTGTCCTGCCCCGAAACGGTTAAGGAAAATACAAGAATAAAACAAGGTAAAAGGATAAGCTGCTTCATGATAATAGGTTGAGTACTGCGATTACGCCCAGGTTTTATATTTGATACAGTTGCGGTTAAAAAACAGGCAGGCAGGGAAAACGATTAACGCTTAGGTGTATTTTTAACGATTGAATACTTTATTTAACCTTCGGGTATGTCCGGCCAAATTCACCAATTTTTTGTGATGAAAATTGCGGTAAAAGTGTAAACCCTGTTAAAATATAAATTACTGATTAACAGTTTTTTAACTGTATATAAATCGAAAAAGTGTAAACGAAGTGTAAACCCTTTTTCCTGTCACAGCATCACACATACCCCCTCCCTTTTAAGCAGTTTTTTTTTGTTTGCAGCCTGTTACGCAGTAAAAAGCCTACTGACCTGGCTTGAACTTTTTAGAACTTTACCCAACAAGCAGCATAAAAAATGCAGAAGTAAATTGATAGTTGTTTTATCTTAGCCAAAATAAAGCATCATACCATGACTAACCCCAAAACCATTACCATTGCAGGCAGCAGCCATCACCCGTTAACTGTTAACCGCCTGGGCTACGGTACCATGCGCCTTACCGGTGAAGGCATATATGGCGAACCGCCAAACCGGCCCGAAGCATTGCAGATATTAAGAAAAGCCATTGACAGCGGCGTTAATTTTATTGATACTGCTGATTATTATGGCGAAGATGTTACTAACCGGCTAATTGCCGAAGCCCTTTACCCATATCCTTCCGACCTGGTGATCTGCACCAAGGTTGGCGCAACACGCAAACCTGATAAAAGCTGGGTACCATATAATACCCCCGAAAACCTGCGCACCAGTATTGAAAATAACCTGCGGACGCTGAAAATAGAACAGGTTACCCTGGTGCACTTCAGGGTAATGCCGGGTGTCGGAGATTTTGAAGAATCGATGGAAGCCATGTTTAAAATGCAGGAGGAAGGAAAGATATTGCATGTTGGCGTAAGCAACGTGAGCCGCGATCAACTGGAAACCGCCATGAAAATGGGTTCTATTGCGACAGTAGAAAATATGTACGGCCATGCACAGCGTAATTCAATGAAAAGCCATTATGGTGATACGAACGGTGGCGCCGAAGTGCTTGACATTTGTGAAGCGAACGGCATACCCCTTGTTCCGTATTTTTCACTGTTTATGTCGATGCCAAAAAAGGACACCCGCATTGCTGAGATTGCAAAGAAATATGGAATAAGCGAGGTACAGGCCAATATTGCCTGGCTGTTGCATCGGTCTCCGTGGATACTGCCAATTCCGGGAACATCCTCGTTGAAACATTTTGAGGAAAATTTAAAGGCGACCGAAATTGAGTTTACCAACAAGGATATGGGCTTTTTGGCGTAACTTTATCTTTTAAATTTTGGTGATGTTTAAAGGAAATAAATATTCGGAAGATTCAGTTGCAGAAATCGCAACCATGCTTGCCCCCGGCGATGACGATGATATTGAAGATGGCGATGGCGATTGGACGGATATTGACGATGAGGACTTTGAAGACATGGCAGAAGACCGGGACGATCTGCACGAAATAGAGCTGGATAATGATATTTTCGATCCGGAAGATGATGATCATTTGCCGGATGATGATGAATGACCTGGATTTTTATATTTATGCCGTTAATTCAAAACTTAAACTTATTACCATGGGAACCAATCATTGGAGAAATTAAATAGTGAACGTTAGTGTCATCTATCCGCAAACAGTTCATCCAGGTTTAACACAAAGCCCGGAAGAATACCGGTAGTTACTTCATCGCCAATGGTTAACATGCGGGACGACTGATATTGCCCTTCTATAAGCGTGTATTTAAAAAAGGTTTTTTCCACCGGCTGGATGATCCAGTATTCCAGTACGCCGGCCTCTTCGTAAACTTCGTATTTATTTTTTAATTCCTTTTTGTTATTGCCCGGCGATAGAATTTCAACGACAAGGTCGGGCGCGCCCAGGCAACCCCGATCATCAACTTTTTCAGGATCACAAATAACGCAGACATCAGGCTGCACCACAGTAAATATTTGCTTGTCGTTGATTGAACGCCGTGCCAAACGTACATCAAAAGGCGCTGTAAATATTTCACATGGTTTGCCCAATAAGTAATTACCCAATTTAAGACTTAGCCGATGCGATAACCGCTGGTGAATTGAACCAGGCGCCGGGCTCATTTTAAAGATCTTGCCTTTTATCAATTCCAGCCGTTCATCAAAAGTCCACTTTAAATAATCGGCGTAAGTGTAAGTCTTTGTTAGATCCAAGTCAGAGAACTGCATAATCTTAATTCCGTTTATACAAATTTATAAAATTTAACCTAAATCCCCTTCACATAACCTCTAATTATGAACACTACTTTCAAGATAGCCTTTTTGTTATTACCTTAGTGGCTGTGGATAATTTTATTGTTTCGGCACGCAAATACCGCCCTGTTACTTTCGAAAGCGTTGTAGGTCAGCAGCATATTACCAATACGCTGAAAAACGCTATAAAAAATAACCAGTTGGCGCAGGCATTTTTATTCTGCGGCCCGCGTGGCGTGGGCAAAACCACCTGTGCGCGGATCCTTGCCAAAACCATCAATTGCGAAAATTTGCAGCCCAACGGTGAAGCCTGCGGGGTTTGTGCGTCATGCCTTTCGTTTCAAAACGGCAATTCGTTTAATGTGCACGAACTGGATGCGGCATCGAATAACTCGGTGGACGATATCCGCAGTTTAATTGAGCAGGTGCGCATACCGCCGCAGGCCGTAAGGTACAAGATTTACATTATTGACGAAGTGCACATGCTGTCGCAGGCCGCTTTCAACGCGTTTTTAAAAACGCTGGAAGAACCGCCGCACTATGCCATTTTTATTTTGGCCACTACAGAGAAGCATAAGATCCTGCCAACCATTCTTTCCCGCTGCCAAATCTTTGATTTTAACCGCATCCGGGTGGATGATATGGCCAGGCACCTTGCGTCGATTGCCAACAAAGAAAATATCAGTTACGAGAACGATGGCCTGCATATCATCGCCCAAAAAGCTGATGGCGGTTTAAGAGATGCCTTATCCATGTTCGACCAGATCGTTAGTTTTTCCGGCGGGAATGTTACTTACCGCTCGGTAATCGACAACCTTAACATTCTTGATTACGACTATTACTTCAGCATAACCGACCGTTTGCTGAATGAGGATAATGCCCAAACTTTATTGTTGTTTGATGAGATTTTGGGCCGTGGATTTGACGGGGCACATTTTATTTCGGGTCTGTCAGATCATTTCCGTAACCTGCTGGTAAGTAAGGATCAATCAACCTTAAAATTACTCGAAGTTAGCGAGGGGATTAAAGCCAAATACCTGCAGCAATCGCAGGCATCATCGGTTTCGTTCCTGCTTTCAGCTTTGAATATAGCCAACCAATGCGATCTTAACTATAAGTTGAGTAAAAACCAGCGCTTACAGGTGGAGCTGGCATTGCTGAAAATGTGTAACCTGCAATCCGTCTTTAACCTCGCGGTCAACCCGCTCTCAGCAATGCCCGCACAAGAGGGGCAATTAAAAAAAAAACCTGATTCCGCAGCAATAAGGGGAGAAAGCCCCCAAAAAGTTGAAGAGAAAGTAGCGCTGGCAAGTGACCCACCGGTTGCTTATCAAACTGTAAAACCCCAATCTGCTGCGGCTGCGCCGACAACTGCTGCTGTATCGCCGTCTGTAGAAAGGCCAAAAATATTTATGCCCGCGGCTAGCGGACTGGCGATTCCATCCTTAAAAGATGTGCGTAAAACCAGGGAAGAGGTAATGGAAGAGGAGGATCCTTACATTAAAGGGGATGCCAGGGATAATTATACGCCGGATCAGTTTTCAAAAGCCTGGAGCGATTTCGCGGCACAGCTAAAGGCCGACGGTAAAAAAAATGCGCTCACCATATTTATTTCCAATCCCCCAAAACTTACGGGGCCTCATATCTATGAAATTATTGTAGAAAATAAAGTTCAGGAAAGCACTTTCCGCGATGAACGGCCCAACCTGTTGAATTTTTTGCGAACCACTTTAAGGAATTTTAATATCGAAGTTACCGCCAGGATAGATGAAAAAGAGGTAGTTAAACGCCCTTATACCGCTATCGAGAAATTCCAGTACATGGCCCAAAAAAATCCTGCGATGATGGATTTAAAAAATAAGTTTAATTTAGATTTTGATTAGGGGCGACAGCCCATGGTCGATGGACCAAAGTCCATGGTTGTTTTATTTTTGCTATAGGCTATTCACCTAAAATTTAAATGATGGAGTTCTTAAAAGCAATATGGGATAATTTTACCGGCTTCTTCGGCTTCGGAAATCTCATTGATATTTTAAAGTCAGGAAAGTACGACCAGTTACTTACCTACCAGGGTATTACCGCTGTTTTAGGGCCGTTGATTCCTTTTTTACTGATTGTCGAGATCATCAGGGCCGCATTCTACAAGCGATTTAAGTTAATAGATTATAAAATCTCGTTTTTCACCTATGTTTTAAATGCTTTTGTTGGCAGAGTAATATCATTTGCCATGGTAGGCATCTGCATTGGACTATTTGAGAAACACGCCATTTTTAAAACGTCGTTTACCTGGTACTGGTTCGTCTACGCTTACGTGGTTTGGGAGTTCGCCCATTTTATCTACCATTATCTGGCGCACAAGGTACGGCTGTTTTGGTGCCTGCACTCCACTCACCATGCCCCGGCGGCAATGAATTTATCGGTTACCTATGCACACTTTTTTTTAGAGGGGCCTTATGCTGATATCATCCGCACTACTATTTGTATCTTGCTGGGCGTAAACCCCGCCATGTTGTTTGTGATCATGTTTATTGATGGCACCTGGGGCGCCCTTATCCATATTGGCGAAAACCTGGTGAAAGATGCCCGCTTTGGATTTTTAGGGAAAATAATTCTGACCCCATCATTCCACCGCGTACATCATGCCAAAAACCCGGTTTATATGGATACCAATTTTTGTAACCTGTTAAACATATGGGATAGGGTATTCGGTACCTACCAGCCCGAAGATAGGGCAATCCCCATTGAATATGGCATTACCCGCCCCATGAAACCACACAGTTTCCTGGATGCCTATTTTGGCGAGATTGTGGCCCTTGCAAAAGATGTAGCGAAAGCTCCCGGCATTAAAAATAAGTTTTTATACATCTTTATGCCACCCGGCTGGAGCCATACCGGCGACCATAAAATGTCAAGCATTGTGAGAAAAAAATATTTCGAGGAAGAACAAAATGCCAAACTTCAGCCCGAAAAAATAAAAAATTGAGCAGCGTTTATCCTACTATGGTCTATGGTCCATCGACTATGGACTAAAAACCTACACAATCTGGTTCAGTGCCAAAACCCCAACCAGCCCAACCACGGATACAATAGTTTCCATGGCCGACCATGACTTGATAGTATCTTTTATCGATAGGTTGAAATACTCCTTAAATAACCAGAATCCGCCATCGTTCACATGAGAAAAGGCAAGGCTGCCCGCACCGATAGACAATACCATTAAGTTCGGGTTGATGGCTGGGTTATGCAACACCATCGACGACATGATACCCGCAGCTGTTAAGCCCGCGACAGTAGCCGAACCCAAACTAACACGGATGATGGCTGCGATGAGCCAGCCTAAAATCAGTGGCTGCAGACTAAGGCTTTGCAGCGAGTTGGTGATCTGGGCATTTACACCGCTGTCGGTTAGCACTTGTTTAAACGCACCTGAGCCGGCAATAATGAGCAGGATAAGGGAAATATCTTTAACCGCATCACCATAGATTTCGCCAAGGTGTTTCATGGTTTTTCCCTGGCTTACACCGAGAGTATAGGTGCCGACGATAATGGAGATTAGCATTACAATAGGCGCATCACCGATAAAAGCTATAAATTTATGTGTGCTACCGGTTGATTTGTCGATATTGAGATATAGGGTCGTTACCATCAAAAGGATCACCGGTAACAGCGCGGTAAAAAAACTTTTTCCTGATCCTGGCAATTTATCCGCCGGTATTTCTTTGGTAATAAACGTGTCAAGCGGGGTTGAAGGGATCTTTTTTAAGGTTTGTGAAAAAACAGGGCCGGCCAGTATTACCGCTGGTATAGCAACCAAAAGTCCGTAAAACAATGTTTTGCCCATATTGGCGTGGAAAATCGATACCAGTGCGGAAGGCGAGGGATGGGGGGGCAAAAACCCATGGGTAACCGATAAAGCGGCCAGCATGGGCAGGCCGATATAAACCGCCGGTAATTTGTATTTATAAGTTACCGAAAATATCAGCGGAACCACCAGCACGAAGCCGGTATTATAAAATAACGGGATGCCGATAATAAACCCAACAATTAACAGAGCCCACTGGATATGCTTAACCCCAAAGGCATTTACCAATACATCCGCAATTTTTTGCGCCGCACCGCTTTCAGCTACCAGTTTGCCCAGCATGGCGCCCAGGCAAATAATAATGGTGATGGAACCCAGCGTATCGCCCAGCCCTTTCTGTACTGAGACAGTAACCTTACCTAATGGGATGCCTAATAGCAGCCCTGCAGTAATGGAAACAATAAGAAAGGCCAAAAAGGGGTTTACTTTTGCCCAGCTTACTAAAAGGACGAGCAGAATGATACAGAAAAAGATGGTTAAAAGGGCCATTATCGGGTTTTATCGCGTTAATCAGTAAATATAGAATCTTGCCGGTTATCCCAAAAAAACAAAATAATTATTTCATTTTCTTGAATTCTATATATAAAAGAAGTCTGTTTTGAAATTAATGCAACCCTGGTATTGTTGCTACGCATAAAAGCTTTATACATATAGGGATTTTGGGAGGCCAAAATCAATATTTTAAATACCTTTTCTAAAAACTTATCAACCTGCCGTGCACCCCATCTGTTTTCTATAAAACTTGTGGTAGATATAAGCGTTTCAATGCATCTTCCGAAAAGACTATTTCGAAGGCCATCGTTCAGACAGAATCTTTTTTACTTCTTCGAATGATTTTGTCTGGCCATTTCGCACTTGTTCCAAACTTTTTTCTACTCCGGCTTTAACGTGCTCCGGATATTCCATCCAAAATTCAGGCTCTTCTTCTACTTCTACAATTGTTGCCTTTGCAGTTTTTACCAAAGTGTAAAAAAGATCTTTATATTGTTCGTCGAGGTCTATTACCAGTCTCATCTTGTTTTATTTAATACCAAAGTTAACTTTTTAAATTTATAATTTTTACAGCTTCTGAATTTTTCCGAACCAAACTTTGTACATTAGACTGCATAAAAAACCAAATTATGAAACTCATTCCATACTTAAGCTTTGGCGGTAATACTGAAGAAGTGATGCACACTTACGCAAAAATTTTTGAAGGCACGGTGCATGATGTGAGCCGTTTTGGCGATACTAACCCGCAAACGCCCGAAGATCAGAAAAATAAGATCATGCATGGCCGTTTAACTTTTGGCGACAATATGCTGATGTTTTCTGACGGCAGACCGGATGATGTCATCAATCATGGCGACGGGATCAGCCTGAGCATCGGCCTTAGCGACGAGGCAAAGGCAAGGTCTATCTTTGATCAACTGGCAGAAGGCGGCAACGTAACCCTGCCTATGTCCAAACAATTTTGGGGCGCTATATTTGGTATGGTGACCGATAAATTTGGTATCCACTGGATGATCAATTGCGAGGCGGCTCGTAGTTAACGGTTGATGGTTCACAGCACAAGTCGGTAAAATTATCGGGTTGGATGGCATATAGTTTTGTTGCAATAACACCACCCGCTACCGCCAACTGCTTACTCCTTCACTGCCATCACCCTCGACCCATCATCTCCCTTCGTTTCAAAAATAATTTCCTTATTTGTCAATTCAGATACCCAAAAAGGAAATTTGCGGGTGCTGCCGTCGGGCAGGCTTTCGGTATAGTTGATATTATGCCCGTCGATGCTGAATTTGCCATGCGACAACACTTTCCCTGCCCACATAATAACTAAGGTATTGTTTGCCGAGAACTGGATATAAGGCACGGCATAACTCAGATCATGCCTGCTCACGGTATCAGGCGGGTAGGCATGAGGGTGCTCCACTTTGATATATTTCCATTTGCCGTAAAGGTCATCAGCGCTGATAGTGGATTTGCAGGCAGAAAAGGAAAAAATTAATAAAGGCAGAAGATAATAAAAGCGTTTGAGGTAATTCATTATAACAATATTAATTCAATACCCGGAACCTTTTTGAAATGATGATCTGATGTTATTAGCGGGATTTGAAGATATATTGAAGTTGCAGCAATGATTGCATCCGGGGTTTTTACTTTAATTTGTTGCCGCAATTCAATTGCCAATTTGCGGATATCTGCAGTAAGCTCAAAAATTATGCAGTCATCTAATAAGGAACGAAGTATCCGATTTTCTTCCGGTTGTAATTTATACCAGCCAAGTAGTTCAATTTCTGAAATTACAGAAACAACGACGGCACTATCTAAAAAGGGCTCTGTAAAATCTTTTCCCTCATGTACAGCAATTAAGAAATTGGTATCAGCAACAAAACTAAATCCATTCATTTCTTACTTCTTTTTGGTAAGTAAGGCCATCCAATCCCCTTTTTAATTTACCAAAGTGTTTCCGTAAACTTTTTTTCCCGGTTTCCTTATTCAGTAGCTCAATAGCCTGTTGAACTTTTTCCTTTGTAACAGGTTTTTTAATTTCTATTGTCATATTCAAATATAGCAAATTATTTTTTTATTGGTACATTCAACAAAACATCCGCCAATAAAAATAATCGCACAAAATGCTAGGATTTGAAAATTCTTTATACATTTAACAATTGTTATTTTAACACTTATTAACCAGTTATGATTTTCAAAAAACAACTCAGCATTTTGCTGTTCCTGGCCGGGTCTGCCTTGGCCGCAAATGCGCAGACAACTGCTAATCTTAGCATCAGCAATGATTCAAAACTCACCGTCAGCAAGTACATCTACGGCCAATTTGCCGAACATTTGGGCCGTGGTATTTACGGTGGTTTTTGGGTAGATAAAACCATGCCGGTTGAAAAACAGGACAGGATACGGCTTGATATAGTTAAAGCACTCGTAAAAATAAAGATCCCAAGCCTGCGCTGGCCCGGCGGTTGTTTTGCCGATGAATACCACTGGCGCGATGGCATAGGCCCGGCTGAACAAAGGCCCAAGATGGTAAATACCAACTGGGGCGGCACTACCGAAGATAACAGCTTTGGCACACATGAGTTTCTGGAGCTTTGCAGCCTGCTGCACTGTGAGCCTTATATGGCCGCTAACGTAGGCAGCGGTACCGTGGAAGAAATGTCGAAATGGATTGAATATGTAAACAGCAACAGTACAAGCACCATTGCCCAGATGCGCGCGCAAAATGGCCACCCCGACCCCTATAAAGTAACTTTTTGGGGCATAGGTAACGAGAGCTGGGGCTGCGGCGGTAATATGACGCCTGAGTTTTACTGCGACCAGTTTAAGCGCTACGCTTCTTTTGCTAAAAATTATCCCGGCGCACCGTTGAAAAAAATTGCCAGCGGACCTAACGCTGATGATTATAACTGGACCGAAGTGATCATGAAAAATATCCCTGACTACATGATGTGGGGTATTTCATTGCATTATTATACGGTACCTACCGGCGACTGGGGCCATAAAGGATCAGCTACCAGTTTCAGCGAAAGCGAATATTTTGGTACTATGGAAAGATGTTTAAGAATGGAGGAGCTTGTTACCAAACACTCGGCCATTATGGACAAATACGACCCCAAAAAGAATGTTGCCCTGGTGGTTGATGAGTGGGGTATCTGGACGGATTCCGAGCCCGGCGATCACGGCGTTTTATACCAGCAAAACAGCCTGCGCGATGCATTGATAGCAGGTACTAACCTTAATATATTTAATAATCATTGCGACAGGGTGCGCGGTGCAGCTTTGGCGCAAACCATTAACGTACTGCAATCGCTTATTCTTACCGATAAAGAAAAAATGCTGCTGACCCCAACTTATCATATTTTTGATATGTACAAAGTTCACCAGGATGCCAAATATTTGCCTATCCAGCTGACTTCGCCGGATTATGTGGTTGATGGTAAAAAGCTGCCTGCGGTTAATGTTTCTGCATCTCAGGATTCTTCAGGCAAGGTGCATATCTCGCTGGTAAATCTTGATCTCCATAATAATATCACCATCAGAACAAGTTTGAAAGATATTAAGTGGAAAACAGTTACCGGCCAGATCCTGACCTCGGCTAATATCACCGATATCAATACTTTTGATCAGCCAGATAAAATTCACCTCGAAAACTTTAAAGGCGCCAAAAAAGACGGCAGCAATTTAGTAGTGGTATTGCCTGCAAAATCGGTGGTAACGCTGGAGTTGCAGTAATAGTTTTATTCTTGCCATGGCGAGTTCCATTTTAGTAATTAGATGGGGCTCGCCACGGCAAGAATTTATTTACGATCACCTGTTTATCCACACCTCAATACCTGCGCTTTTTTGCCCGGCTTCCGCAAATGGAACCATCATCACCTGTTCGGGGATATTATTCACTTTCATATTCAGGAAAAATGCTTCTTTCCAATCCCAGTCGGCGGGTAAACTTGCACTGGCATCGGTTAATGCGCCATCGTATTTAACGTAGTTGACATCCTTTAACGAGTCAATCTGCCTGTTAAGTCCTTTGTCTATGGCGAACACTTGCGGACCCCTTTTTACCGCCACCGCATTTGGAAATGAAATGCCGCCGGGGATCACCTGTACGGGCATATCAAAAGTAATGGCCACCTTATCACCGGCTTCCCATTTTCTTTCTATTCCAAGTAACCCGCCTTTTTTACCCTTATAAGTTTCGCCACCAACGCTGGCGGTGAAGTTTTCCGACCAATCAGGCACCCGGAAATCAATTTTAAATGTTTTGGCCTTGGATGGCGATATGGTATATTCAACCCTCCCATCTAACGGAAACCGGGTTGCGGCATTTACTTTCAGGCTGATTTTTGAATGATCATTGGTGATGATTTGGGTTGATGCTTCGCCGTTCTCGTATAGCAATACAGTAAAAACGTTATTGATTTTTCCACCTATCATTTCAGGGATCAGCGAGATCGCTCTGGGTACGCTGGAGAGGCAGCAGGAGTAACCCTGATCGCAGCGGTAGGGCTTGGCGCCCTGTAGTGCGGTATAATAGCTCACGCAGCCTGTTTGCGGATTTTCGGCGGCCAGCAGGTGGTTGTATACTGATCGCTCCATTTCAGTAGCGTACCTGGTGTCGCCGGTTATTTGCAGCAGGGAGAGGTTAAACTGGATCCAGGTAACCGTAACGCAGCCTTCGCCCATATTATCATTATTGGTTGCCCGCAGTGTCCCGTCAGCGGGAAATACTTCGTGATCGCTGGCCGTGCCGGTGATATAGAGGTGATGCTTTGTAATATCAACCCATGCAGTTTGTAATAGGGTTAAATATTTGGTTTCCCCGGTAAGCTTGTAATATTTAAGCATTCCCAAAAAGCAGGACAGCATTTCATAAGCCTTGGCATCGCCCACTTTGGTTACATCGCCGTATTTTTCCAGCCCGCCAATAATCTTCGGGCCATCTTTTTGTTCAAAGGCACGGAGGATATATTTGCTGAAAGCCAGGTACTTTTTGTCGCCGGTATAACGGTACAGATCCACCATTGGCTCAAGGATACTGCCCGGCGCCAAACCCACATGGTCGCCGGCCAGCATCAGGTCGCGCTGGCCCGGTCCCTCGCCAAAGCTGCGGCAAATTAAATCCGCAGCTCTTTTAGCCGTTTCCAGCGCAGGTTTATACCCTGTAACCGAATAATAATTCAGCAGGCCGATGATGGCATATTTATGTGCCCAAACATCCCAGTCGGTCCAGCGGTCTTTATAAAGGTAGGTGCCCAGGTAGCCATCCGGCATCTGGCAAACAATATACTTTTGCACCATATCATCCATCAGGTGTTTGATGCGGGCATCATGCGTATAGGCATAGGTTTTTGATGCCGAGAATAGGAATTTGCCCACATGCTCGCCTATCCAAACCTGTTCGCCAGGTCTTTTTCTGAAACCTGACAGGAGGGTAGCCGAATCAATTTTTAACAGCCTTTTTTCAAGGTTGATATTCATCCGATAACCCAGGTAGCCGCCAATGTTCTGGTAATAGGCCGGGGTATATTTATCCTGTATTTTGTTTGGGATGATGGGCCCGTAGGTTTTAACCGGGTCAATGCACCTCGCCTTTGAAGCCACAAGGCCGAGCAGGATCAACAAAAAGAATCTTCTCATAATAAACCAAATTTAGGTTAAATATAGTTGGAATTCCAATTGTCAATTTTTAGAACCCGCTGAAAAAAAAGCGATTCACTTAACTATCTACAATTGTTGATCATTATTTCCCAAACCCCTTGCTAATCCCAACCCATTCAAACATATTTGGGAATAATCTTATCCCGATGTGTAACAAAACCATTACCCTGTTATCTAAATTACACTATACAGCCAGGTTAAACTTCATAAATGCTGTAAGTTTCAGTGAGGGCCCGCATCTCAAGGGTTCCGTTTATAAAAATTCAACTTTTACAATCTAAAAAAAATGAACGATTTAATTCCAATCCTATGGTGGGCTGTGCCTATTGTAGTTGTTTTATTGATGTACAAATTTGTACTGCGCGTATTTTTTGGTATGCTTATCGTACCCGATGACCGTATCGGCCTTGTGGTAAAAAAGTATGCCCTGTCCGGCCCAAAACGGTTGCCCGATGGCCGTATCATCGCCATCAACGGCGAGGCTGGTATGCAGGCCAAAGCGCTTGCGCCTGGTTTATACTGGGGTATGTGGCCATGGCAATATGCCATTACCATGGCGCCCTTTACTATTATTGAACAGGGCAACCTTGGCCTGGTAAAAGCTAAAGACGGCGCGGGCATGGATACGGGCCGCGTATTGGGCAGGCCTGTGGAATCCGACAAATTCCAGGATGCGGTAAAGTTTTTGGACAATAACGGCCAGAAAGGCCCGCAGGCTGCGTTCTTAACTCCGGGTAGCTACCGTATCAATACCTTTTTGTTTGATATCGAAATGGTGCCTATTACCCAGATCCACGAAAACAAAGTAGGTATTATTACCACCCTGGATGGCGAGCCGCTGGATAAAGGCGAAATCGCGGGCGTATCGGTACCCGGACATAAAAACTTCCAGGACCCGATGGCTTTTATCAATGCCGGCGGTATGAAAGGTTTGCAGGAAGACGTGATCCTGGCGGGTACTTATTACCTTAACCCATGGTTTGTGATTGTGGAGCAGGTGGATATGATCTACATCCCGATTGGTTATGTGGGTGTGGTTAACTCCTTCGTTGGTCCGGAAGGAAAGGATACCAGCGGCGACAGTTTTAAACATGGCAATATTGTAAAACGCAACGAAAAAGGTGTATGGGACCAGCCGCTTGATCCCGGTAAGCACCCGGTAAATATTTATACCCATGCGGTGGAAATAGTGCCAACAACCAATATCGTGCTCAACTGGGCGGACAGCCGCACAGAGGCGCACGAACTGGATAAAAACCTGTGTACCATTACGGTAAGGTCGTCTGATGGGTTTACGTTTAACCTCGACGTGTCGCAGATCATCCATATCCCGCGCAATGAAGCGCCAAAAGTTATTGCAAGGTTTGGTAACATGAAAAACCTGGTTTCGCAGGTGCTGGAGCCTACTATTGCCAACTATTTCCGTAACTCGGCACAAAAAAGCGACGTGATTGAGTTTTTGGCAAACCGGATCCAAAGGCAGGATGATGCTAAACAGCATATCAGCAAGGTGCTGGATGATTATAATGTAGTAGGTGTTGATACGCTGATCGGTGATATTGTGCCGCCGGCCGCCTTAATGAAAACGCTTACCGACCGTAAAATAGCCGAACAGGAAAAAGTTACCTACGAGATCCAGCGTAATGCTCAGATTGAGCGTAAGGAATTTGAAAGCGCCAAAGCCGGCGCCGATATGCAGCCAGAGGTAGTTAAATCAACCCGCCAGGTGGAGATCAATACCCAGATGGCTGCTTCAAAAGTTGCTGCATCGCGCGGCGAGGCCCAGGCTAAAACCATTAATGCAACAGCCGATGCTGAAGTGCGTATTACCATTGCCAAGGCCGATGCTGAAGCCAAAACAGTTAACGCCAAAGCGGATGCCAACGCAACTGAAGTAAACGGTAACGCCGAAGCGAGCAAAATAAAAGCCATAGGTTTGGCCGAAGCTGAAGTAACCAAGCAAAAAACCATGGCCATGGGTACCGAACAATATGCTATTGTCCGCGTTGCCGAAGCCTTAGCAAGTAACGGTATTAAATTAGTACCTGATATCCTTGTGAGTGGAAAAGATGGCGGCGGCAACGGCATGATTGATGCCCTTATAGGCAATGAGATGCTGAAAAAGCTGCAAAAGGCGAATGACGAAGGAGAGAAAGTGAATAAAGAGAAAGCTAGCGGCCAAAAAGCAGGTGGTGAAAAGCCAGCAGAAAGTTAACAGCAACAATTCTGCTAATTCTTTAATTCTATGAATTCGAGTTCAGACAATTGAACCGCGCAGACTTCCGAAGTTTCGAAAACTTCGGAAGTCTTTTTTTTTAAACCTAATCTCTAATTAACTAACCTCCAATCTCTAACCCCAAACGTTAAAAAGTGTTATAACCATTTAAATGAGCAGCATTTGATTTATATTTAACAAATGCGTCGAACCTTATTTATGACCCTCTGTTGTGTTTTTTGTGCTGTTACCCTTCACGCGCAAACGATGCTCAATGGTCGCGTGTTTGAATATAAAACGCATATTGCGCTGCAAGGTGTAAGCATTGAAAATTTAGGCAACAAACTAAAAGCAGTTACCGGCGCTGATGGCGGCTTTCGCATTGCTGCAAAAACCGGCGACTTATTGGTTTTGAAAACCTTCGGCTATCAAACTGATACCTTATTGCTAACCGATCTGCACGATAAGGAACTATTTTTGGAACCACAGCGTACGGAACTTAAACAGGTCACGGTTTCTGATAGTAGTGCAAAACAATTGCAGGCTGCTAAAAACATGCAGTATTATGATCCCCAGTTTCATGGGCAAACCATGGTTTACCACAGGGATTTGAAAAAACAATTTGATGGCGGCATTATTTTAAGGATGCATTATTTTAAGGGTGATGAACACAAAAAGAAAAAGGAACTGGAAAAGGAGCAACAGCGTATGCTCAGCGAGGAGATCAGTATCATATTTACAGCTGATAATATCAGTCATTATTTACCACTGAAAGATGCCGACCTGAACAACTTTTTACTTTTGTACACCCCGGATATTAAAGTTTACAACAGTGAGGATTTTAACCTGCTGACGTATCTCAATACTTCCTATAAAACCTGGCTCACCCTCACGCCTGATCAGCGCAAGACCGGGCAGATATTCAATAAGCAGTGAGGAGTTGCCGGAAGGTTGTAAAGTTGTAATGTTTCTTCTTTCGGACTTTCCGTCTCCCCGACTACTTCTTCTTCAAGCTATCGGTCTTCGCCTTCTCCTTATCTTTAAAAAATCCTTTAAGTAAAAAGTTGTGCTGTAATGCTTCAAGGTCGTCATTTAGTTTTACGGAGCTTTCCTGCAGATTTTTTAGGGTCGATTGTACTTGCGTGGCGCCTTTGGGGTCGTTAAGTAATACGCCTAAAGTATTATCCGTAGTGTTTAGCTTGTTGCTGGCCCTGTTAAGGTTATTGGTGAGTGTGCTGGCATTATTCGCGGCCTGCTGCAATTGAGCGGCGGCGGCTTTCAGGCGGTTAAAGGTGGTCGTATCTGTTAATATCTTATCTGCAAAGCCTCCTTTGGTATTCAGTTTGTCGCCGAATTGATTCAGTTGTGCAGCCAGTGTAGCCGCCTTTTCGGTAGCCGCCTGCAGGTTCCGCATGGAGTTTTTAAGCTGCATCCCCATCGCGCTATCGGCCATCAATGCGCCTACGGTACCTTTACCTTTTAAGATATTATGGCTTAGTACTTTAAAATCAGCGGTGATCGCCAGCAGGTTCTCATTGTTTTTCTGGAAGGTTTTGAGCATGTCATCAGTTGAAAGCATTTTTATGGCATGAAGGGTATCCCCGTCTGCAACAACCGGAGCCTGCGGGCTGCCACCATCAATCACAATCAGTTTATTGCCGATCAATCCGTCGGTGCCGATATGCACGCCTGAATTGTGGTGAATATAGGGCTGTACTTTCTCGTCGATCTTCATTTTTACGTTAACCTGCGATATGCCTACAAACTTAATTTCGCTGATGGTGCCAACTTTCACGCCCGAGAACCAAACATCATTCCCCTTTTTTAAGCCCGCAACGTCGTCAAATACGGCGCTAACGCGGATGCTTTTATCAAAGCTTTTTTGCTGGCCGCCCAAGGTAAAAACGCCCAATATAAAAATAACAAGCCCGATGGCCAAAAATATGCCAACCGTTATTGCTTTTCTGTTTTCCTTTATGTCCATGATATGATAAATGTCTAATCTGTAAAATTGTAATCGTAAAAAGGTTTTATCCTTTCGTCTTTGGTATCAAAAACCTCATCAAAGCTTCCCACCCGTTGAAATTTGCCATCAATCAGCATAGCGATCCTGTCGCCGGTCGATTTGGCGCAGGTTAGGTCGTGTGTAATAATAATGGCAGAAGTTTTGTACCGTTGCTGCACCTCGTTAATCAGTTCGTTGATCTCGATACAGGTAATCGGGTCGAGCCCGGCCGTTGGTTCATCATACAGCATAATCTCGGGGTTAAGGATCAGTGTGCGCGCTATCCCTATCCGTTTGCGCTGCCCGCCCGAAAGCTCTGCCGGCATCTGGTTTATAGTTTGGGTAAGGCCAACGGCATCCAGTACAGTTTCAACAGCGGTATCAATTTCTTTCCTGGTAAGATGTTTCCGGTTGCGTACCAGCGGAAATTCAAGATTTTTGCGTACGGTCATACTGTCATATAAAGCGCTGCTCTGAAACGAAAAGCCTATCCTTATTCGCAGTTCCTGTAAATCTTTTTCGCTAATGGCGCATATATCTTGTTCTAAAACTTCAATGCTGCCTTTATCGGGCTTTAAAAGCCCCGAAATTAATTTTATTAAAACCGATTTACCCGAGCCTGAGCGCCCCAAAACCACCAGGTTTTCGCCCTGGTACAAATCAAGGTCAATGCCGCGCAATACGGCATAATCTTCAAAGGATTTTTCCAGTCCCCTGATTTTGATTACTGTATTGTTATAATCGATTTTTGCTTTTGCCTTTTTCATTATTTGCGGGCACTGATTAGCGGAAGTTATTGGTTATCTGAACGATGATCACTTCTTCAATAAATACTAAAAACATGGCCGTCACAACAGCGCCATTTGCGGCTTTACCAACACCTTCGGTTCCCTTGGTTGAATAATAGCCCTGGTAACAGCCTACTATGCCGATGGTAAATCCAAATACGATTGATTTTATAAGCGATGCAGTAAAATCAAGAAACACCAGGGGCTGAAAAAAATCCTGCACAAATGCGGTATAGCTTATGCCTTCAACCAGGCTTACATTTAAATAACCACCCAATAAACCTATAAAGGCGGTATAAGTAGCCAGGATAGGGAGCGTAAGGGTAGTAGCCAGCACGCGCGTGCAAACCAAATATTTAAAAGGTTTGGTGCCCGAAACTTCCATTGCGTCAATTTGTTCGGTTACCCGCATCGAGCCTAACTCGGCGCCAATGCTTGAACCAACCTTCCCGGATGCAATAAGGGCTGTAACCAATGGGGCTAGTGCCCTCATTATGGCTATGGAAACCAACGATGGCAGCCATGAATTTGCTCCAAAACTTGCGAGCGACGGGCGCGCCTGCTTGGTGAAAATAAAACCTACAATAAAACCGGTTACACTTATCAGCGTTAGTGAGCGTACCCCAACCTGATAGCATTGCCGGACTACCTCTCTTAATTCAAACGGAGGTACGAAAGCTTCCTTAAAAAAGCGTAGTATAAATAGATGTATGTTATAAAGATCGGCGAAAAAGGTTGTAAGGCTGTTTTTAAAGCCATGTTTTTTTTTTTGAAGAGGTTCTTCTATGTTATTCGATGAATCCATTATTTATAAAAAGCTTTTTGCCCGAAATGTAATGCGTAAACTACAAAAAAAATCACGGGTTGTTTGCTGCAATTGTCAATTAATCCGATTGTGAAAAAATAATATAACCCTACTTTTTTAAATAATTTATAAACCTTAAAAACTTACCCGGTAAAATGAAGGAAAAGTATTATTGTCAACGCTGCATATTTTATTGATTTTGATTTAATTAAGGGCGATTGCTGCTTATCTAAGGTTAATATTAAATTAAGAAATGTAAAAATAATATTACATCTCACTTCTTAAATGCAATTAAATTTGTTAATTGTCAATTATACCCTGTTTTTCTTAAAAATAGCTTTTTTAAAAAGTAAATTTCTGTGTTAATCAACATTGATGCAGGGGTATTATTGTAAAAATGCTAATTGTAATAATATACCGGTATTAACCATTTTTATTAGTTTGATTTGAGGCCAGGTAATAAAAATTACGCGTTGCAAACCTAAGTTTTATTCACATAAATACGCGGGCATTAGATAGAAAATATACATTTATGAAGTGTAAAATTTTTACTTTGTTTTTTTTGCTGATGCTGAAGGTTACTTTCCTGAGCGCTCAAAACAACCAGTTTCAATTTTCGCATCTTGATATTTACAACGGGTTATCGCATAACGATGTTACCTGTATTTTTAAGGATAACAGAGGCTTTATGTGGTTTGGTACCATTTCGGGTTTAAACCGGTATGATGGGTATAAATTTAGAACATTTAAACATTTAGTGAACGATACCACTTCACTCGATGGTGATTATATCGTCAGTATAAGCGAAGGCCCGGAAAACAAACTATGGATTGAAACGCGAAACGGTTTTAATATTTACGACCCCGCTACCGAGAAATTCGACCATAATATTACCGGCTATTTGCGGACGATTGATATACCCGACAGGTACATTACCGCTATTAAGAAAGACAAAGCCGGAAATTTTTGGTTCTTGCATGTAAACCAGGGGATATTCAAATATGACCCGGTGAGTCATAAAACCACTCATTTAATGCACGCTGCTGCAGACAAAAAAACGATCTGTTTAAATACAGTGTCTGACCTTGGGCAGGATTCACAAGGGAATTTCTGGCTCACGTATCGCGATGGCCAACTGGAACGCATGGATCCCAAAAACCTGCAAATTACTTATCGTTCGCAGGTTTTTAATAAATTGTCGGCTGAACAGAATGCATCATACAAAATATTTGTTGATAAAGAGAACTGTATATGGGCTTATGTGCCGACTTACTCAGAAGGCGTGTATTTTGTTGATATAAAAAATGGCATTTTTAAGCATATTGATAAAGGGCCCGATAATGCCCACTTAAATACCAATGTGGTTTCGAGCGTTATACAGGACGATAAAGACAGGATCTGGATCGCGACGGATCATGGCGGGGTAAACCTGCTGAATAAACATGATTTTAAAATCCAATACCTGCTCAACCGGGAAGATGATAATAAAACGATCGGCCAAAACAGCATCACCCTGCTTTATCATGATTATACCGGCATTATTTGGGTTGGCTCGTACAAAAAGGGCGTTGGGTATTATCACGAAAGTATTATCAAATTCCCGTTATACACGCATCATCTGGCCGATCCGTTCTCTGACCCGCATAGCCTGAGCTTTAGCGACATCAATAGTTTTGCTGAAGATAAAACAGGTAACCTGTGGATAGGCACCAACGGCGGCGGCCTGATCTATTTTGACCGGAAAAACGGTACTTTTAAAACTTACCTGCATAATGCAGCTAACAATAATAGCCTGGGTAATAATGTGGTAGTTTATTTGTACATCAGTCACGATCAGAAACTATGGATCGGCACCTATTTCGGGGGACTGGATTGCTGGGACGGTCAGCATTTTACCCACTTTAAACATGACGAAAAAGTGCCGGGCAGCATTTCCGACGATCGTGTTTGCTCCATCGCCGAGGATGATCAGCACCATTTACTGGTGGGCACGCTGTCGGCAGGATTGAATGTTTTCGACAGCAAAACACAATTTTTTTCGCATTATGTGTATAATTCGAAAGAAAACGCCATCCATTCTAATTATATCAGCAAGATTTTACTCGACCGGCATAAAAACCTATGGGTAGTAACTTCGTACGGTGTTGATGTTTTGCTTAAGCGTACACACCAATTTATCCATTACATACACGACGACAAAAATCCATATAGCCTCATCAATAACAGTACCAATAACGTAATGGAAGATAGTTATGGCTTAATATGGGTAAGCACACGCGAAGGCTTGAGTATTTTTGATTATAAAACCGGGCGGTTTACCAACATAACCCGGCAGGATGGCCTGCCGGACAATACGGTGATCGATTTGCAGGAGTATGATAAAAATAATGTTTGGGTAAGTGCCCTGAACGGTATCTCAGATATCAATGTAGACAGGAGTGGAGCGGCCCTTAAATTTCATTTTACCAATTACGATGAAACGGAAGGCTTACAGGGGCGTGAGTTTACTGAAAACTCTTCCTTTAAAACACACGAAGGAGAATTGCTTTTTGGAGGAGGGAATGGTTTTAATATTTTTAAGCCGTCAAACCTGCATATCAACCAAAATGTTCCAAACCTGGTGTTTACAGATTTCCAGGTATTTAATGAAAGTGTTAATGTTGGTGAAAAAGTAAATGGAAAGGTGATTTTACCCTCGTCGATCACTGGTTTGAAATCGCTAAATTTAAAATACAACGACAATGTATTCTCCATAGAATTTGCCGCGCTTAATTATTTCAATCCCGGAAAAGTTAAGTATCAGTATATGATGGAAGGGTTTGACAAAGGTTGGATCAATGCAGATAACAGGATCAGGAAAGCCACCTACACAAACCTTGATGCCGCAGATTATGTTTTTAAAGTGAGGGCAACCAGCGGTGATAACTGGAAGAACAGCAGTGTTGAATTTATTAATATCAGTATCCTTCCCCCTTTCTGGAAGACTACTTGGGCGTATATTATATACGCCCTGGCTATAATAGGCACGCTTCTTTATTTAAGGCAAAGGGCAATACAAAAACTGAGGGCACAGTTCTCAATAGAAAAAGAACGGGAAGAAGCGCATCGCATGCACGAACTTGACCTGATGAAAATCAAGTTCTTCACCAACGTAAGCCACGAGTTCCGTACCCCCCTGTCATTAATAATGGCCCCGGTAGATAAAATATTGAAACAGATATCGGAACCTGATATACAGCGTCAACTGATGCTGGTTAACCGGAATGCAAAACGATTATTAAACCTGGTAAATCAATTACTTGATTTCAGGAAAATGGAATACCAGGAATTAAAGCTGCATGAGAAAAACGGCGACATTGTGAAGTTCATTAAGGAGCTTTCGTATGCTTTTACTGATATTGCCGATCAGAAAAATATTAAATTCATTTTTGATACTGAGACAACGGCCTTTTATACCAGCTTTGATTATGATAAAATTGAAAGGATCATATTTAACCTGCTTTCAAATGCCTATAAGTTTACTCCTGAAGGCGGACAAGTAAGTGTATTGCTTAATTTGATAGATAAGGAAGAGGATAGCAATAAGGTTTTAGAGATCAGGATTGTTGATACCGGTATTGGAATTGCTGCAGATAAACGGGACAGGATATTTGAGCCGTTTTTCCAGAATGATATTCCGGGGTCAATGCTCAACTCTGGCAGCGGGATCGGCTTATCAATTACCAGGGAGTTTGTTAAATTGCACGGGGGCGAAATAACTGTTGAAAGTGAGTTTAACGAAGGCAGTTGCTTTACTGTTTTACTTCCGGTACGGCAATTGAATAGTAACCTGTTTACAGATACCGAATTGTTGCTGGATCATTCACTTGATTTTATGCCTGCCGACGTACCGGCTAAGTTTAATGGGTATCAAAAGGAAAACCGCGACTTAAAAAAACCAACTATTTTGCTGGTAGAAGACAACGACGATTTCCGGTTTTATATAAAGGACAATTTAAAAGCATTATTTAATATTATTGAAGCTGAAAATGGGAAAAAGGGCTGGCAAAAAGCGTTGGCCCAGCATCCGAACCTGATTGTAAGCGATATCAGTATGCCTGAAATGAATGGGATTGACCTTTGTTTGAAATTAAAGAACGACCAGCGTACTTCACATATCCCTGTTATTTTGCTTACCGCGCTGATCGGGGAAGATCAGCAAATTAAGGGTTTGGAGACTGGTGCTGCCGATTATTTGACCAAACCTTTTAATTTCGAGATCCTGCAATCAAAGATCAGGAATATATTGAGCCAGCAGGAATATATGCGAAAAACCTATACCAAACATGTTGACGTTTCGCCAACAGAACTACAGGTTGACTCTCCCGATGAACTTTTTATAAAGAAAGTATTGCTTTTAATAGACAGCAATATTTCGAACCCTAACTTTTCTGTAGAAGAGTTAAGCAGCGACGTGTTTGTAAGCCGTTATACCCTCTATAAAAAAATACTGGTAATGACTGGTAAAACGCCAAATGAACTGGTCCGTTCCATGAGGCTAAAAAGGGCAGCACAATTGCTGGAGACAGGGCATTTAACCATATCGCAAATTTGCCATAAAGTTGGTTTTAAGAGCCAGAAGTATTTTGTAAAATCATTCAAGGCTGAATACAATACCATCCCGTCAAAATACCTGGATAGCGTGCAGGAAGAGGCAGAGGGGATTGATTAGTACAATCAAATTTTTTGAATCATTAGTTCAATTGAACCTTCTTCCAGGCAATTGTATTCATCCAGGTGAAAATGATAACCTGCCGGAATTGTCTCCAGAGCCAACGTCCCTGTTGAACGACGAGGGAGATGAGCGCCTACTTGTTTGCCATTATTGTTGCATTGTTGCCAGCGCCAACTACCTTGATTTCGAAACCATTCTCCCGGTGAAACCGGAAGCCTTTCGTGTTATCATATTCGGGAATTTCTAATTTTATTTCCATTTAATAGGTTGCTTTCATTGATGCTTGAGGCATAGCGTTAGGCTGATTTGCTATAATGTTTTTTAAAAGTAGCAATAATAGTTTCCATGTATATTGAATTGGTAATCTGCTATGAAAAAAACTGCGACGATTTCCCGCGATTTTCCTCTTTACGGCCTGCAGCGTATGGTACTATAATACCACTTTAAAAAGTATCTTAGACGCAACCTGGGTGCACATTTGTCAATAATTCCTCCATTTAGTTAGTGTTAATCGGAATAAATATGATTTAATATACTTGTAATCAGTATGTTAAGACGGGTTGACATTTGTACCCCCATTTATCCACAACCGGGCTTTTATTAGCATATAATTTTACCCTCACAATAATGAAAATTGAACATACGGCGCGATGCCGATTGTTTAAAAACAAAGCCTAAGTAATAAGTTTATAAATTTTAGTGATAGTTTTTGAAGCGCAGTTCATTGCTTCAAAATTACTCCGGCTGCAATTTGATTGATCAAATCAAGTTGCTGTGGGCTTTAATGTATAACAAAAAAACGGGCCCGGATAGTGCATCAATTAATACATATTATAAACCAATTTCAACTAACAAATCATTATGGGAAAAATTCTACGAATAGCATTGCTGTTCCTTTCCATGGTAATAAGTGCCGGTGCAATGGCGCAAAACCAGGGAACAGTAATCAAAGGTACAGTAACCGATAATAAAGGCGTCACACTTCCGGGCGCAACGGTTACTGTGAAGGGTACGCCAACAAAAGTGGCTACCGATGTAAACGGTAAGTATAGCATCGCGGTACCGGCCGGTGGCAAAGTACTCACATTTTCATTCATTGGTATGGATTCACAGGATGTCATCATTGGCGCAAAAACGCTTATTAATGTGGCCTTGCAATTATCCTCAACGGCACTATCGGATGTAGTGGTGATCGGTTATGGTTCTCAGAAGAAGAGAGATGTAAACGGTGCCATATCTTCTGTTAGCGCCAAGGATATCCAGGATATCCCGCTGCCATCAGTCGATCAGCTATTGCAGGGCAAAGCTGCGGGTGTTACCGTTACACTAAACTCTGGCCAGCCCGGTAGTGCTACGTCTGTCCACATCCGGGGGATCACGGAGTTTGGTTCAAGCGAGCCTTTATATGTGATTGACGGGGTAGAGGTTGACGGCGATGCAAAAGGCGGCTACGGCGGCGGTGCACAATTAAACAGCCCCGGATCAAGCAATATGGAAACTACTGTTAGTCCCCTGTCGATGCTTAACCCGGATGACATAGAATCTATTGATATTTTAAAGGATGCCTCGGCCAGCGCTATTTACGGTAGCCGGGGTTCGCACGGCGTTATTATCATTACCACAAAGCATGGTAAAAGCGGAAGCGCTAAGGTGAGTTACGATGGTTATGTAGGTATGCAAAAGCAAGGTAAGTTTTTGAATGTTGATAACCTGCAGCAATATGCCGTTTTAGAAAACAAACTTGCTTCTGTTTTTGGCACAACGCCAAGGGTGGAATTTGCAAACCCAGGTGCTTTAGGCCCCGGTACCAACTGGCAACAGGCTATCTTCCAGACAGCGATGGAACAAAGCCATAACCTGAGTGTATCAGGGGGGAGCGATAAAGCCGACTACTATATTTCGGGCGGTTACTTCAAGCAGGATGGTACAATTTTAGGGTATAATTTCGACCGTTATTCTTTCCGTGGCGTAGTTAACTCGCAGGTAAAGGAATGGTTAAAAATAGGAACCGTATTTGGTGCAATGCGCAGCGACGAAAATGTTGGCCTGGGCAGCAACACAGGTATTATTTATAACGCATTATTAGCAGCACCCGATCAGGCAGTTTATAACGCCGATGGATCTTTTGCTGGTCCGGCTTATGTAAACGGTCAGTTTGAAGGCGGCCCGAACCCGGTTCAACAGGCCCTGAATATTACAAATACACTAACAAGGAGCGAAATCAACGGGAACATGTATGCTGATATCAAGTTCTTTAAGGACCTGACACTGCATTCTGAACTTGATGGCGATTTTAACTGGGCCAACGGCCAAACTTTCAACCCAACTTACCAATATGGTGCCGCTGGTGTAACCAATATCAATCAGACGTTTCACAATGATAATGCAACGTTAAACCGTGCAATTACAAACAGCACTTATTGGAGCTGGAAAGAATATTTCAACTATGCACATAGCTGGGGCAAACATAACCTGACTGCTCTGGCTGGCCGTGAAGTTTGGGAATCAAACTACGATTATATTCCACTTTCCGGCGTAGGTTTCCCGGCGGGTAATAATGTTCAGAGTATCGCGCTGGCGAATGCGGTTGCATCATCTGTTGGTGAAGGCATAGGTACGCAGGTAATGCAATCATATATTGGCCGTTTAATTTATACCTATAACAACAGGTACAGTGTTACTGCCAATATACGTAGTGACCAAAGTTCAAATTTCAACCCTGATCCAAACAAGCAAATTGGCTATTTTCCGGGTGTTGCGGTATCGTGGAGACTATCTGAAGAGTCGTTTATGACGGGTGTAAAAAGTGTTGCTGATAACATCAAGATCAGGCTTGGCTACGGTACAACCGGTAACTCAAATGTGCCTCAATATGTTTACGGCGCATCACTTAAAGGGGTACCTACTGCTTTTGGCGCCGGGTTTTTGATCAACAATGTTGCTAATCCAAACCTGGTTTGGGCAACAGCTATTCAAAAAAACCTTGGTGTTGATTTAACGCTGCTTAACCGCATCGATGTAACTTTTGATGCTTATGATAAAACAGCAAAAAACTTCCTTTTCCCCAAACCACTGCCTCATTACCTGTTAGGCGGCCCTAACGAATATGGCGATAACCCCGGCGGCATTAACGTTCCGTATATCAATGCCGGTAATATCGAAAATAAAGGGTTTGAGTTTACCATTAGTAGCCGCAATATTGCCACTAAGAATTTTAAATGGAACACAACGTTAACATTTTCACACTACTCTAACATCGTAACATCATTAAGCGGCGCTCCGGCTATCACGCAATCTGTAGGTACTTCGTACGTTACTTTGGCAGCTACAAAAACGATAGTTGGCCAGCCAGAAGGTGAATTTTATGGTTACAAGGTGCAGGGCGTAGTAAAAACACAGGCACAATTGGAATACCTGGCTACACACCCTCAAAATGTTACGGGCACCTCACCCCAGGTTGTAAGCAACGCCCAGGGCAACACGATCTGGCTGGGAGATTTGCAATATGCCGATACCAATCATGATGGCAAGGTTGATGAAAACGACCAGATGCCGCTTGGTAACCCTAATCCTGATTTTACTTATGGTTTTACCAATAATTTCACTTACAAGGATTTTGACCTTTCTTTTTCTTTCTATGGTTCATACGGTGGTAAAATATTGGATGTGCTGGAATATCAAACCGCAGGTTTGTCAAGCCTTTACTCAAACCAGTTAGCGTCTACAGCTAATTTCTGGACACCGAGCAATCCCAATTCAAATATCCCCGCACCTCGTGCAGGCATTTCTAATGCCAACCTGGTGATGTCTGACAGATTTTTGGAAAGCGCATCTTTTCTTCGTTTACAAAACGCACGCTTAGGATATAATTTGCCTGCTCGCTGGGCTAAATATTTGGCGATGAATAGCTTAAAAGTATATGTAACCGGGCAAAATCTGTTTGTGATTACTAAATACCCGGGCCTTGATCCGGAAGTAGGCGCCTTCAATGAAAATCCGCTTTTAATGAATGTTGATATGGGAAGATATCCTTCTCCCCGCGTTTTTACATTGGGCGTTAATGCACAGTTTTAAATTTATTAAAGAAATTTGACATGAAAAGACATATAAAATATATTACAGGCCTGGCGCTTGTGGCGGGTGTACTCGCTGCCGGTTGCAAAAAAGATTTTTTTAACCGTCCGCCGCAGTCACAGGTTACGGTGGGTAATTATTACCAGACCACAGCACAGGTACAGGCTGCCACTAATGGCTTATACGGCTCGTTATGGTTTGGCTGGAATAATAAAGCGGGTTGGGCACTTACCGAATTGTCCAGCGGAAACGGCTTTACCTATTCCTCGGATGTGAACGCTTTTTTTAATTGGTCGGTTCCAAATGGCAACCCCGAGATTTTAGCTGCATGGGATTCACCATTTACTGTGGTTGCGCAATGCAACGGATTAATTAACAACATGGCTGCCACTGTACCGGGTGTGCCGCAATCGATGGTAAATAATGCCCTTGGCGAAGCTCATTTAATGCGGGCAGTAGCTTATTTTTATCTGGTGCGCGTTTTTGGAAATGTACCAATAGTTGAAAACCCGCTGCAGGACATCAATAACTCTGAAACCGTACCCACTAATCCAATATCCGATGTTTATACCTTAATCGTTAAGGATTTGCAATTTGCAGAAGCAAACTGTTCAGTCGGCACAGCAAAAACCGGGCACGGAGACAGTGGTTCGGCATCTGCCATGCTTGCCAAAGTTTACCTCTATATGCAAAAGTATGCTGACGCGCAAAAAGAAGCTGAGAAAGTGATCAATAGTGGCGAGTTTGCACTTTTGCCGACTTACGAAAACCTGTTCCAAACGGCTTTTAACAATAATAAAGAAAGTATTTTGGCTATGCAATGGATCTCAACAGGTGGCTATGATTATGGCAACTCTATACAGGCATCATGGGCATATAACAGTACGATTACCGGCACAGGTGACGGCTATGCAGTTTTTGGTCCGACGATTGATCTCCAAAATGCATTTAAAGCTGAGGGCGGCGATACCATCCGCAGGCATGCTACCATTATGGTTCCGGGCAGTTTCTACCCCGATCTGGATGCAGCATCAGGTGGTTATCGTTTCCCCGTGAACGGAAGCGCCCAGAATCAAAATGCCGCTGCAAAAAAATATGTGGTGGGTACACCTGCCGATAATGGCGGCAAAAGTGCTGCACAGGCTGCCGGCAACAATACCTATATACAGCGTTATGCTGACGTGTTATTGATTGAAGCTGAGGCGATTTTGGGCCAGGAGTCGGGCGTAACAGCCGGTACCGGCATCCCGCTAACAGCATCTACCTCAAACGCCACTGCTTTAACTTACTTCAATATGGTGAGGCAGCGCGTGGGGGTGCCGGCAGTTACGTCGTTCACTTACCAGGACTTACTGCTCGAAAGGCGCCTTGAATTTGCGCTCGAGCAGGATTATTGGTTTGATTTATGCCGTATTGATGGTTACCAGCAAGAGGGATCGGCAACCTTCCCTACGCATCATCCAACAGCTATTTCCATCATAAGCCAGCAGGAACGAGGTACTTACAGCAATACCGCCGACAATAACCCGGTGATTTATTCCCAGCATTTAACGCCAGTGGACGCGAACTTTTTCTTGCCTGTGCCGGTGCTGGAGTCAGCTGCCGATCCAAATCTGATAAAAGCTCCTGTAAAATATGTATTTAAATAATTTGTAAACATTTTATATAAAAAGGAAAATGAAACTATCAAAAATTTATTACTGGATACTGCCGGCGTTGGCATTATTTGGTATGGCTTCGTGTAAAAAGCAAAGCGGCCTGGGCTTTACCCCTGGCACGGGAGCGCCAACCATATCATCAGTGCAAACTATTAATAAATACAAGCCAGATACCGTTATACAATCCACAACTACCTATAACAGTTCCGGTATTGTGACCACCGTGCTCGATACCAATCTTCACCATACATCGGTAATGGCATTTGACTCAACTACTGCAACGGGTAATTTGGGTACTATGTATAAGATAAATGGGGCAAATTTGGGCAGCGCCACTAAACTTACCATTAATGGGGTTAACGTTTATTATAACCGGAGCTTAGGCAGCGATAATGCTATTATTTTTACCCTGCCAACTAACGTGCCGTATGTGCAGCCGCAGCCAAATACCATGGTGATCACCACACTTCATGGTTCGGTAACCTATAAGTTTACCACTTTGCCTCCGCCACCAACCATTCTCCAGGTATCAGATTTTGACTTTTGGTCGAATACGCAGCTTAGGCTCAGTGGAAAGGGTTTTGCGTCTGTAAGCGCTGTTAAATTAGTTGCCACAGGCGAAGCCATGTCAATCGTGTCTCAAAATGACAGTACCCTGGTATTGAAGGCGCCGGCGAGCAGTAGCGCAACCGAGTCGACATTGTTATTTACTTACACATCTGGCTCGAATGCAAATGCGCAGACGGCATCAACAACGGTATTTAACAATTTGGATAAGGCTTACAATATTGTGTTTAATAACAGTTTTCAAAATGGCTGGGGCGACAATTCATGGTCGGGTCCATCCGGTATTCAATCAGGTACCGCACACGCGGTTGGCGGTACTGCCTCAGCTGAAGCAAGCTTCCCGGCAGGTGGCTGGAAAGTTGAAGGTTTTGCCAACTGGTGGCCGGGTTTTACATACGATCCCTCTTATAAGTATTTAACGTTCTGGGTTAAAGGTGGGACCGTGGCTCATAAGCTTGTTTTAACAGGTAATCAAATGGTTGGCGGCTATGGGCAGGTAACTGTTTCAAATGCTTATGCGGCCCAGGTGATTAATATACCTCCAACTGTTTGGACATTTGTAAAAATCCCGCTAACGGCGCCTTCCACTGCCTATTCGCAACTTTCGCCGCTACTTAATTTTTGGGCAAATGGTACAACTGCTAACCAGTTAGGTTTCTTCCTTCAGAGCGGTCAGAACTCTGTTGCCGATGTTGATGAAACCTATTATTTTGATGAAGTTGCTTTTATTAAATAATAATGCAGGGTTTATATAATAGTTGATTAATTACCAAGCCATCACCGGCTGAAAGCTAAGGCTAAGCTGGTGGTGGCTTTTTTTAGTTTCATCGCGCATAATCATGAAAAGTTATTTGTTAACGTTTTGTTTCGTCATCTTCCTGATGATAAATTTTGCTACAGCGCAAAAAAATATGGTGCTGAACGGGGGCTTTGAGGATGAATTTTTTGGCTGGAATAATAATGGCGCCATGCAAACGCCGTATAACCGTAAAAGCGGCAAAAACAGCTGTGCCATAGTTACCCATAGTACCGATAACTGGGTAGGTATTGACCAAACCGTTGAAATCCCGAAAAAAGTACAAAACATAGAGTTTAGTGCCTGGATAGCAACTACCAATGTTGTAAAAGGTAAAGATGACTGGAATGGGGCAATTTTTAGCGTAGTGTTTTTAGACAGCCAGGATAAAGAAATGAAGGATGGGGTTAACATCGCCCTGATAACTGGCAACAATGAATGGACGCTTTACAAAAAAATAATAAAAATGCCTGACAAGGCTTATAGTTTTAAAATACTTGTTGCAATGGGAAATGCATCAGGTACAATGCTGGTTGATGACGTTGCGGCGGTGAAGGTTGATTAAGTTGAGTTGGTTGATTAAGTTGATTAGGTGAGTGGTTGATTAATTTTTCAAACACGCCTCGGTGGCCTTTGTCTGAGCTGAAATTTGCATAGCAATTTCAACTCCTGCAACCATTCCAACTTAATAAACTTAATCTAACTTAATCAACCAATCAACTAAAGTGTTAATTTCGTATTATATAATTGAGGTTTTTGTATAATTAAATTACTTATGATGACAAGCAATGTAATGCGCGAAATTACCCCGCTGACACCAAGCGATTGTTTTACTATTTTTTCGCGGGTGAAAAAGAAATTCGACTTCCCGCTTCATTATCATGACGAGTACGAACTTAACCTGATATTGAACGCGAAAGGGGCGAAGCGGGTAGTTGGCGGCCACATTGAGGTAATTGATGACCTGGAACTTGCCCTGATCGGCCCCAATCTTTATCATGCCTGGTTTACTAACCAGTGCCAGAGCGAGGCGATAACAGAGATTACCATCCAGTTTCATAAAGATCTGTTTGATGAAAAGTTTTTGAAAAGGAATCAGCTAAGCTTTTTAAAAAACATGCTGGAGCGTTCGCAGCGGGGAATCGTTTTTTCGCAGGAAACCATCAGTGTACTTAAAGAACGCCTGCTAACTTTAGATAAAAAAAGTGGTTTCGACTCTGTACTTGAACTGCTTTCTATCCTTCATGACCTGTCAACATCAAGGAATATGAAAACGCTTTCAGATTCCAGCTTTACCAATGAGAAGTTTTTCTACAACAGCCGGCGTATCGAAAAAGTGTTTGAGCACATGAACAATAATTATAACAAACAGGTAACGCTTGCAGAGGTGGCTCGTATTGCCAACATGCCCGAAGCCTCGTTTAGCCGTTTTATAAAAAAGCGTACCGGTAAAACTTTTATTGATAGTTTGAATGAAATAAGGCTCGGACACGCCTCAAGGATGCTGATCGACTCAACCACAACGGTTGCCGAAATAGCCTACAAATGTGGTTTTAACAACATATCAAACTTTAACAGGATATTTAAACGCAAAAAAATGTGCATCCCTAAAGAGTTCAGGGAAACCTATACGGGGAATAGGGTTTTTATTTGATTTCGGATTTCGCCTGTCTGCCGCAGGCAGGAGTGTTCGATTTCGGATTTAGTGATTCGGTTTTAATAAAGTGCGAAATTAAGGTTAAAAAAGTATTACAAGTGGGATAATTATAAGCCTATTTTAGGTACACCATTATAAAATCATTTAAATGAAGGATATTTTTAATTCTCAACCGAATTCCCATCTGCACATTTGCATATCTGCACATTTGCACATCGATTTCATCTGCACATCCGCACATCTGCACATTTGCACATCCGCATTATGAAGCTCCACCCCATTGACATTGCCATTATTGCGCTCTACCTGTTAAGTACCATATTTATAGGGCTGTGGTATCGTAAAAAGGCGCGCCAGAATAAGGAGAGCTATATGCTGGGCGGTAAATCACTGCCCTGGTACAAGCTGGGATTAAGCGATGCCTCTGATATGTTTGATATCAGCGGCACCATGTGGATGGTAAGCCTGTGTTTTGTTTACGGCATGAAAAGCATCTGGATTCCCTGGCTGTGGCCGGTTTTTAACCAGGTGTTTTTAATGATGTACCTCTCGCGCTGGCTGCGCCGCTCCAATGCATCCACCGGCGCCGAGTGGCTGGCAACCCGCTTCGGTAAAAGCGGGCCGGGTGTAACTGCCTCACAGATCGTGGTGATTGGTTTTGCCCTGCTGAGCTGCCTTGGTTTTATGGCCTATGGCTTTATCGGTCTCGGAAAGTTCATCGAAATATTTGTACCCTGGGACATGATCAAAGGTTATATTCCTTTTGATGTTGCGCCCCAATATGTACCACATGTTTACGGTGTGATTTTTACCCTGTTTGCCATGTTTTATTCCATTTTAGGCGGCATGCACAGTATTGTGGTGGGCGATATGGTCAAATACGGCATCATGACGGTGGCCTGTATCTGGATAGGGTTTATCGCTGCCGGGCAGTTAAGCAGCCATCATTTAAATGTGCCAAATGGCTGGTTCAGCCCATTTTTTGGTAAACACCTTAATTTAAACTGGTCCGGCATTATCAGCCAGGTAAATGATAAAATAAAAAGTGACGGCTATTCACTTTTTGGCCTGTTTTTTATGATGATGACCTTTAAAGGCTTTTTTGCTGCTTTAGCCGGCCCGGCGCCCAATTATGATATGCAAAAGATCCTGTCGACCCGCTCGCCTGAAGAAGCCAGTAAAATGAGTGGTTTTGTAAACATCATCTTGTTGCCTATCCGGTATACGCTGATTATTAGCCTCACCGCTTTAGGGCTCATCTATTATCACCAGATGAATTTAAGCGATGGCGCCGGAGGGATTGATTTTGAACGGATACTACCGGCAGTGATCAATAATTTTTTACCGGTAGGGCTGGTAGGCCTGCTGCTGGCAGGTTTATTAGGTGCCTTTATGAGCACCTTCAGCGGTACCATGAATGCGGCCCAGGCCTATATTGTGAATGATATTTATCTGAAATATGTAAACCCTAAGGCATCCGCAGCGAAAACAATTTCTATGAACTATATCGTAGGGGTGGTTGTGGTAGCGATAGGCGTATTTCTTGGCTTTTTTATTAAAAACGTTAATGAGGCGCTGCAGTTTATAGTATCCGCATTGTATGGCGGCTATATCGCATCAAATGTTTTAAAATGGCATTGGTGGCGCTTTAATGCAACCGGTTTTTTTTGGGGAATGTTGTCGGGCATCATTGCTGCAATGATCTTGCCTTTCTTTGTCGATTCCGGCCATTTATTATATTGGTTCCCGGTATTATTCGGCATCTCATTGGCAGGTTCAATAATCGGGGCTTACGCGGCGCCGCCAACCGATATGGCTGTTTTAAAATCATTTTATAAAAATGTGCGCCCCTGGGGATTTTGGGTGCCGGTTAAAGAGGCCGTTTTGTCAGATGACCCAACCTTTCAACCCAATAAAAACTTTAAGCTCAATATGTTCAACGTGGTGATAGGTACAGCGGCGCAATGCTGCTTAACCATATTGCCCATGTACCTGGTATTGAGCCAAAAGATGCCGCTGCTGATAACCGTGGGCATTTTGGCGGTAATTGTGATGATACTGAAGAAAACCTGGTGGGATAAATTGGGAGATTATTAATCCGTAGAGACGCAATATTTTGCGTCTTAATGGGATTGGTGAAACAAAAAGGATTATCAATGACGCAAACGAGACGCAAAATATTGCGTTTCTACAAAATAGAAAAAAACAAAAAATGGCACAACTATTTGAAAAACGTTTAAAAGAATTAGAAGCGGAACAAAAACAGCTGAACGACCTGCGTAATGAAATAGCGGGTACCGGCAACGGTGTTTTTGACCGTTATAAATACCCGGTTTTAACCGCTGCACATACCCCGCTTTTTTGGCGGTATGATCTTGACCCGGAAACAAACCCATACTTAATGGAACGGTTCGGCATCAATGCTGCCTTTAATGCCGGAGCGATAAAATTGAATGATAAATACTTATTGGTGGCGAGGGTTGAAGGAGCCGATCGCAAATCCTTTTTTGCAGTGGCCGAAAGCCCTGATGGCATCAACAACTTTACCTTTTGGGATTACCCGGTTGATATGCCCGAGACAGAGGAGCCGGATACCAATGTTTACGACATGCGCCTGACTGCTCACCAGGATGGCTGGATCTACGGGTTATTTTGCACCGAAAGACGCGACCCGGATGCCCCCGCATATGACCAGTCTATGGCGATTGCTGCCTGCGGGATTGCCCGCACAAAAGACCTGGTAAAATGGGAGCGCCTGCCCGACCTGGTCACCAATTCGCCGCAGCAGCGTAACGTGGTATTGCATCCTGAATTTGTGGACGGCAAATATGCTTTATATACCCGCCCGCAGGATGGCTTCATCAGCGCCGGAAAAGGTGGTGGTATAGGTTTTGGGTTGACAGGAACAATGGAAAATGCTTATGTTGATGAAGAGACCATTATCGACAATAAAAACTATCATACCGTTTACGAAGCGAAAAACGGGCAAGGGCCAACACCCATCAAAACCCATAAAGGCTGGCTGCACCTGGCCCATGGCGTGCGTAATACCGCGGCAGGTTTGCGTTATACGCTATATATGTTTATGACAGACCTTGAGGATTTGACAAAAGTTTTATATAAGCCGGCGGGCTATTTTTTAGCGCCGGAAGGGGAGGAGCGCGTAGGAGACGTATCTAATGTGGTATTCTGCAACGGCTGGATAAAAGACGACGATGATGCGGTATACATATACTATGCATCGTCGGATACCAGGATGCATGTAGCTACCAGCACCGTTGACAAGCTGCTGGATTATGTGATGAATACGCCACCCGATGGTTTGCGTTCAGCATCGTCAGTAAATACGCTTTATGAGATCATTGATAACAATAAGGCGCTTTTAAGTCCTGAGTCTTTAGTCTGAAGTCTAAATGATTTAATTTCATTATCCGGAAACATGGACTTTATTGAAGCTGTACCCTCTTTTTTGCTTGCAAAAGAGAGGGTGGTCGAGCGAAGCAAAGACCGGGTGAGTCAACCCGGCGGACATTAGCGCCAATGCATGTCGGCGAGTTTACTCACCCCGACTACGCTGCTGGTCGACCCTCTCTCCCGCAAGCGGCAAAGAGGGTGAAAAATGAAAAGTGTTAAAATGACAGTATAAAAAGTAAAAATAATATCAACAGGATGCAGGAGAAGGCGATAACATCACAAATTGATGAATACAAGACGGAACTTAGTACAGAGTTGCGTTTGATACTGGATTATTGGGCAAGGAATACCGTTGATAAAACCTATGGCGGATTTCTGGGCAGAATAGATAGTGAGGAACGGGTTGTACAGGATGCCCCCAAGGGATCGGTATTAAACGCCCGGATTTTATGGACCTTTTCAGCTGCTTATAATCATGATGCCAACCCTGTTTACCTGGAGATGGCGTCCAGGGCTTATCATTATATCAGCAAACACATTATCGATCATGAGTTTGGCGGCGTTTATTGGGCGGTTGATTACGTTGGCAACCCGCTCGATACCAAAAAACAGGTTTACGCCATCGCTTTTACCATTTACGCCCTAAGCGAGTACTATAGTGCATCAGGAGTTGAAGCAGCGCGGAAAAAAGCGGTTGAATTGTTCTGCTTACTGGTTGATAAGGCTTACGACCCCATAAAAACAGGATACTTTGAGGCGTTTACAAGGGAATGGAGCCCTATGGACGACCTTAGGCTGAGTGCAAAGGATGAGAATGAGCAAAAGACCATGAATACGCACCTGCATGTGCTGGAAGGGTATTCCAATCTTTACCGTATTTGGCCCGACGGCACCTTGAAGGAGCAAATCCGGTTGCTGTTGTATAATTTTTTCGACCATTTTATTGATCCTCAAAGTCACCACCTGCGGTTATTTTTTGATGAAAACTGGAACGGTAAATCGGGCCTTGTATCATTCGGGCATGATATTGAAGCAACCTGGCTTTTGCTGGAAGCTGCCGAAGTGATCGGCGACGAAGCCATGATCGAAAAAATAAAAAAGGTAAGTATGCGGATTGCTGAAGCAACGATTAAAGGCCTGGATACCGATGGCGGTCTTTGGTATGAGTATGAACCGGCAAGCGATCATTTAATCAAAGAAAAACACTGGTGGGTGCAGGCCGAAGCGATGATCGGTTTTTATAATGCCTGGCAAATAAGCGGCAACGAAAAATACCTGGCTATTTCCATCAAAAACTGGGCCTTCGTTAAAGATAAAATTTTGGATAAAGTAAACGGCGAATGGGTTTGGGGGATTAGTGAAAACGGCGAAGTAATGCCCGGCGAAGATAAAGCAGGCATATGGAAATGCCCCTATCATAACAGCAGGGCATGTTTAGAGATAATTAAAAGAATAAACTAAGATTCGTAGGATTAAAAGATTGAAGGATTCTGAATGGACATTTTTTAATCCCGTCATCCATTAAATCCTACCAATCCTGGTCAAAAACATTAAAAAGATGAAAAATATTAATAAAACAGCTTTAATTGTATTAACTGCCATAGTGGTAGCGCAATCATGTAAAAAAGAACCGAATAATTCGGGCGGAGGAACAACAACAACTACTACTGACACCACACCCGGTACAGGAGTTGGTACGGGCCCGGGCGGCAGTATAGTAGCCGGCACGGATCCATCCGTTGCTGCTACACAGGGCTTCTTTTTAGATAATTGGCAGGGTAAGACTTTTGCCGCACCCACTTCGCAAAGTGTTTCAAAGCCTTCGGCAGGGTCAATCAACGTAACTGTGGATTTGAGCCAGATCACCACGAAAGTTTCAAAATTGGTTTTTGGTAACAATACCAACCCATTTATGGGTCAGTATGTTGATCAGCCGGCATTAATGAGCAATTTAACCGCGTTAGCCCCCAATATTTTGAGGGCACCAGGCGGTAGTCTTTCTGATGTTTATTTTTTTGACGGCGACGGCAATGGAAATGTACAGGCCCCGGCTGATGCGCCAACCACACTGCTCGATTTAAATGGTACGGCATCATCCGCAGGTTACTGGTTTGGTAACAATACCCAAAGTTGGACATTCAGTTTGGATAACTATTATAAGGTTTTGCAGCAAACCAACAGTACCGGTTTAATAACAGTGAACTATGGTTATGCGCGTTATGGTACCGGGCCTACGCCTGTTCAAACTGCGGCACGCTTGTCAGCCAGTTGGGTTAGGTATGATAAAGGCCGTACAACCTATTGGGAAGTGGGTAACGAAAATTACGGAAATTGGGAAGCCGGATACAGGATAGACCCGACTAAAAACCAGGATGGCCAGCCAGCCATAATTACCGGCACGCTTTACGGCACACACTTTAAGGTTTTTGCCGATTCAATGAGGGCAGCCGCCATCCAGGCCGGCAACAACAATATAAAAATAGGTATCGTACTAACTACTACTAATGATGCCAATAACAACGCGGGCGTTACCAATTGGAATCGTGATGTTTTGGCAGCTGCCGGCAATTCTGCTGATTTTTTTGTGGTACATAATTACTATACCCCTTATGCTGACAATTCAAGTGCGGCTGTGATTTTAAATACGCCGGTGCCATCGACGAGTGCGATGATGAGCTGGGTGAAAACGTCTGCCCAAAATGCAGGTGTAACTCAAAAGCCTGTTGCAATGGACGAATGGAATATTCAGGCTACAGGTTCAAGCCAGGATGTTTCAAACGTTGCTGGTTTGCACGCTGTAATGGTATTGGGCGAGGCATTGAAAAACCAGATGAGTATGACCAGCCGCTGGGATTTGGCAAATGGTTATAACAATGGGGATGATCAGGGTATGTTTAGCAATTCATCTGGTAGCGGGGCCGAACCAGGTGCTCCTGCGTGGAACCCGCGCCCGGCGTTTTATTATATGTATTTTTTTCAAAAATATTTTGGCGACCGCATGGTAAGTTCAACAGTGAGCGGGAGCAGTGATATTGTTAGTTACGGGTCAACCTTTTCATCGGGCGAGGCAGGGGTTGTGTTAGTAAACCAGTCAAGTGAAGACCATGTAGTAAATGTTGCCTTTAATAACTATGCCATCGGTACCAAATATTACTACTATACACTTAACGGAGGTACTGACAATACGCCGTTTTCGCATAATGTATTGATAAACGGCGTAGGCCCGGCAAGCGGTAAAACCGGCGGCCCGGCGTCTTATGCAACTGTGCCTGCAATTTCACAGCCGGTTTCGGGCGGTATCATCGTTACTGTTCCGGCTTATGGCGCGGTTTATTTAGTTGCTGATAAAAAATAATAAATAGCCGCATATCGTTAAATTTGGTTTTATAAACCTCCGGCTGAAAAATGATGGCTGTTTAATTTAAATAGAAATGAATATCAAACCTTTAAAAATCACGCTGCTGGCAACATTGCTTTGCCTCATCTCTGGCGGGCCGCTGTTCGCGCAAAAATTTGAGGAACTGGCACAAACGCCCCCGATGGGCTGGAACAGCTGGAACACTTTTCAAACAAATATTGATCTGCCCCTGTTAAAAGGAATGGTGGATACCTATGTTTCTTCGGGTATGAAGGACGCGGGCTACACTTATTTTGTTTTGGATGACGGCTGGATGGCGATGCAACGGGACAAGGATGGCAATTTAGTAGCCGATCCGAAAAAATTCCCTAACGGGATGAAAGAATTTGCGGATTACGTACATTCCAAAGGTTTAAAATTCGGCATTTATAATTGCGCCGGTACCCTTACCTGCGCCGGTTATCCCGGCACCCGCGGTTATGAATACCAGGATGCCCGCTTATATGCTTCCTGGGGTGTTGATTATTTAAAGTTCGATTGGTGCAATACTGACGGGATCAACGCCGTTGAAGCATACAAAACCATGAGCAAAGCCATCCGCGCGGCAGGCAGGCCGATGATTTTCAGCTTATGCGAGTGGGGGCAACACAAACCGTGGCGCTGGGCCAAAGATGTTGGCCAGCTTTGGAGGTCAACCGGCGATATTGGTGTCGGCTTTGAAAAAAATATAAGCAAAGGGGGATGGACAGCTTTAAGTGTGCTGTCGATACTTGACCAGCAGGACAGCATCCGCCAGTATGCAGGCCCCGGCCATTGGAACGACCCGGATATGCTTGAAGTGGGCAATGGGATGAAATATAACGAAGACAAGGCCCATTTCTCGCTATGGTGTATGCTGGCTGCCCCATTGATGGCAGGGAATGATCTGCGTAAAATGTCGGATCAAACCAAGGCAATATTAACCAACAGGGAAGTGATTGCCCTTGACCAGGACCCATTAGGTGTTGAAGCCTTCAGGTTTTATGCTTTTGACGGGATTGAAATATGGGTAAAGCCGTTAGCTAACAATGAACTGGCCGTTTGTTTTTTAAACCGCTCGGGCAGGCCGCAAAGAGTAAGTTACGACTGGAAGGATCATGTTATCAGTGATACATTATCTAATACCAGTTTTGATTTTAACCAGACAACCTATAAGTTGAGGGATCTTTGGGAGAAAAAAGATATAGGGACAACCGCGAAGCCGTTTAGCCAGGTTATTCCGCCGGATGATGTAGTGGTACTGAGATTGATGAAATAGTTTTTTGGCCCTTTGTTTGCTGCCGTAATTTTATATTGACATAATTAATGAAGAAAATACAAATCTTATGCTGCATCATTTTGTTTAATTCGTGCGCAAAAGGACAATTATATGGCCCAAGCGACCGGCAGGCAACCGCCGAAACGCGGGAGTTATATTATAGTATGCAGCGCATTGCCGGTGCGGGTATTTTGTTTGGCCACCATGATGATACCGGGTACGGGGTTAACTGGAAATATGACCAGGATAGTTCGGATGTAAAAAGCATTACCGGAACCTACCCGGCTATTTATGAATGGGACCTTTCAAAAATTGAGCACGACAGCACCAATGATATCAATGGCTTTCCCTTTGCCGTGCAGAAAGAAAGGGTTAAAGAGGCTTACGAACGGGGAGGGATCAATACCTGGTGCTGGCATATGGATAACCCTACAGACGGTAAAACCGCATGGGATACCAGCCGCCGAACCGTGGCCGATATTATTCCGGGTGGCGCTTTTCATGATACTTATGTGCAATATTTAGATAAAGCAGCCAGCTATCTTGCCGGTTTGAAAGGAAATAATGGCGAACATATCCCGATGCTGTTCAGGCCGTTTCATGAGCTTACGGGAAACTGGTTCTGGTGGTGCAAAAATACCTGCACCCCCGATGAGTTTAAAACCCTTTGGCGCTTTACCATTGATTATATGCGCAACACCAAAAAGCTGCACAATTTACTCATCGTTTATTCAGTTTCGGATTTTAATTCTGAAGCTGATTTTATGGAGCGATACCCCGGAGATGAATATGTGGATTTTGTGGGCTTTGATAACTATTGCTTCGCGAATACTGCCGTTTATGCAAAAAACCTGGATAAACGACTGGCTTTATTGGATGTTATCGCCGCTAAACATCATAAGTTATCGTGCCTTGCCGAAACAGGTTATCTGAACGTTCCGCAGCCTGATTGGTGGACAAATGTTTTGCTGCCTGTCATCTCCAAATACAGAACATCGTATGTGCTGATCTGGCGCAACGCCGGTACGGAGCAATATTATGCCCCATACCCCGGCCAGGCCAGCGCGAATGATTTTAAAAAGTTTTCGGAGGATAGTCATTTGATCTTTCAGAACCGTTTAACGCCGCTGTCGGTATACGGGCAGGAATTGGGGAAGTGATGGTTTAGTTGTAAGTGGTTGTAAAGAGTTGCAGAGGTTTTAATATTCGCGTCTGATCGCTGGCAATATTCGCCGTTAATTCAAAACTTATTCATATTTTCAAGCCGCTTATTAAGTGGCTTTTTTGTTGAAATGAATATTGTAAAATCGTTAGGGTTATTTATACTGGCTGGCTTATGCGAGATTGGCGGCGGTTATTTGGTTTGGCTTTGGCTAAGATCGGATAAACCTTTGTGGTATGGTATTTTTGGGGGATTGATACTGGTGCTTTACGGTATTGTCGCCACATTGCAAACCAGTAATTTTGGACGGGTGTACGCCACCTATGGGGGGATATTTATTGTGATGGCATTGATCTGGGCCTGGAAGGTAGATGGCTTTAAACCCGATAAATGGGATTTGATAGGCGCGGGAATAGCCTTGATTGGTGTTTGTATGATTATGTATATGCCGAGGAAGTAGGAATTTGATCCTGAAAAAATTTAATCAAAACATTACAACCTTTCAACTTTCCAACATTCCAACCTTGCAACATAAATTGTACTTTTGCAGGCAAACAAACTACCCTATAAAAGAAAATGTGCGCAAAAATTGATGACGACTTAAATGCCCTTGATCCTCTGTACCAGAGTTTGCTGGAGGGGAATAAGCAGTTTATTGAAGACTCTTTAAAAATAGATCCTGAGTATTTTACTACCCTCGCCAAAGGCCAGGCCCCGCCCGTACTGTGGATAGGCTGTGCAGATAGCCGGGTCCCGGCCAACCAGATCACCAATACTGCCCCGGGGCAAATATTTGTGCACCGCAACATCGCCAATATGGTGATCCACTCGGACATGAATATGCTCTCGGTACTGGATTACGCGGTGAATGTGTTAAAGGTAAAGCATGTGATCGTAACCGGGCACTATGGTTGCGGCGGCGTTACTGCCGCCATGGGCAACCAGCAATTCGGGTTGATTGACAACTGGCTCAGGCACATCAAAGACGTTTACCGTCTCCATGCCGCCAAACTCGACGCCATAGCAGATATGGACGAGCGCTGCGACCGCCTTGTGGAATACAACGTGATTGAAAACGTACGCAATCTTTGCAAAACCTCTATCGTACAAAACGCCTGGAAGATCGGGCAGCCCGTTGGTGTGCACGGCTGGGTTTACAGCCTTAAAACCGGCGTAATAACCGACATGAAAGTTAGCGCCTACGATAACGCCAATATGGATAACGTGTTTAAGTTCAAATAGGAAAGTCTATGGTGCAGGGGCTATAGACCATGGTTATATATTTAGTTCCTTTTTGCACAAATGGCAATGCAGCCATTGTACCCGGGGTAATTGAAAACAAGTATAAAAATGGCCAATAAATTTTTCGTTAATCCGCCATGTTAAATTGCGTTTATCCGCCATTACCCCAGTATTTCTTTAATATCCTCCACCGAAAGCGATTTAATAAAGCTTTCTTCGGTAGTGATGAGTGCGCGGGCTACGCTGAGTTTGCGCTGCTGAAGGGCAAGTATCTTTTCCTCAACGGAATCTTTGGTGATAAATTTATAGATGAACACGTTTTTGGTTTGGCCAATACGGTGCGTACGGTCAATGGCCTGCTGCTCAACGGCCGGGTTCCACCATGGGTCGAGGATAAACACGTAGTCGGCTTCAGTAAGGTTAAGCCCAACCCCTCCGGCTTTTATCGATATTAAAAACACTCGTGTTTTCGGGTCCTCCTGGAATTGTTTTACTACATCTCCGCGGTTTTGGGTACTGCCGTCCAGGTAAACATAAGGGATGTCTTCCGTATCAAAATATTCCCTGTAGATATTCAGCTGCCGCACAAACTGCGAAAATATGAGCACTTTATGTCCGCCGTCCAGCACGTTGGAAAGGGTATGCACCACGTTCTCAAACTTGCCTGAATCACCTTCATAATCGCTGTTAATCATCACCGGGTGATTGGCTATCTGCCGCAGTTTAATTAATCCCTGCAGTACATGTATCTGTTTTTTAGGGAAGGAGCCGTCTTCCAAACTCTTCAACAATTCATTCCTGTATTCCGATTTCACCTGTTCATAAACCGCTGATTGCTCTTCACTCATCTGGCAGTAGAACAGGTTTTCGGTTTTTGGCGGTAATTCGGTAGCTACCTGCTCCTTGGTGCGGCGCAATACAAAAGGTTTTATAAGTGCCTGCAGTTTGCGCGCCTTCTCTTCGTCCTTTTTCTTTTCAATTGGCGTCACAAATTCATTCATAAAGAACTGCTGTATACCCAGCAGCCCCGGGTTAATGAACGACATCTGCGTCCACAGGTCGTTCACTGAATTTTCCACAGGGGTGCCGCTCAATATCAGCTTGAACTTTGATTTTAACTGCCTAACTGCCTGGAATGATTTTGATGATGGGTTTTTGATATTCTGGCTTTCGTCGAGGATCACATAATCAAAAAAGTACGATTTAAACAATTCAATATCTATCCGGCTGATACCATAAGTGGTGATCACCAGGTCGTAATTGCTGAAAACCTCCGGCGATTTGTAACGGAACGTACCGGTATGCACCATCAGCCGTAATTGCGGCGCAAACTTTTTGGCCTCGGCCAGCCAGTTATAGATCAACGAGGTCGGCATAATAGCCAGCGAGGTGCATTTACTTCCAGCGGCTTCTGCTTCCTCCTTGTTTTTTTGCAGCAGGGCCAGCGTTTGTATGGTTTTACCCAGCCCCATGTCATCCGCCAGGCAGCCGCCAAAATGGTACTCCTTTAAAAAATGGAACCAGTTATAGCCAGCCTTTTGGTAGGGCCTTAAATGCCCGTTAAAGTTAACCGGCATATCAACTTCGGGCAATTTTTCAAAGTCTGTTAACTTTTGCAGTTTACGGTCCATTGAAACGTTGGCCATTTCGCCCTCAAACAAGTCGTTTACCAGGCCTATATGGTGGCGGCGAAGTTTTAGATGGTTGCCGCCTTCGGTAAAGTGCAGCAGGTTGCCATATTGCGAGAACCATTTTTCGGGGATCACCGCTATTTCTCCCGAGGGCAAAACAAACTCCTTTTTATGGTTGAGGATATGATTTTTTAGCTGGATAAACGGAATCCGGTAGCTGCCGAAATATACAATGGCATTGATGTCAAACCAGTCGTTGTTTTCACTCACCTCCAGGTCAATTTTGGTGCCGCCGAATACATAGCGTTTTTGTCCTGTGGATTCCGGCTGTTCAATTTCAAAACCTTCTTCCAGCAAAACCTCATAATGCTGGTTGATCCATTCAAATATGCCGAAGGAATGATCGGCATCCTCTCCGGGAAGGTCCACTTCGAGGTTCTTAAATAAGGTAGACGCAGTTTTCAGCCCCATTTGTTCCAGCTGCTGGAATTTATTCTTCTCCCATAAAACCGAGCGTTTGATGCGGTGGAAAGTGTAATTATCACCGTCATTCTCCATCCGCACCGAAATATGCCTTTCGTCGCCATAAGAAAACACATAGCCCGCATATTTAAAAAACAGCTGTAGCTGCGAGGTGCCCCCCTCAATGTAAATAGGTTTTAAAACCGGGTGCGCATTATACTTTTCGGTATTGATGGTAAAGCCTTCGGCATAAACATGGTGCTTCTCGATCAGCGGCGCCACAAATTTTTCAAAATATGATTTTTCCGACGAACGGGGAATAGCGATATAGCGTTTGTTTAAAAAAGGGACCAGCTTTTTGCCTTCAATTTCTTTTTCAAAATAATATAAGGTATCGTCCAAAAGCATCCAGGCCGGGTGGTTGCAAATGATCTCGGCGTTTTTAAACATAAATTCGATGCGCATACTCTGGTATTTAATGGTGGGAAAATACCTGATCTCCTGCTCATCCCGCCTGAAGTGGAACAATACGGTTGCGGCTTCGGTGGCTATTTGCAATTTACGTTCGGCGGGGTAGCCCTCCTTACTCATCTGGTAAAGCGGTTTATCGGCCAGCAGGTTGAGCGCTTCGGCCATGCGCTTTTCAATTTTTGGCCGGATAGTGTCAAAAAGCTGCTCGTTAAAGATCCTGGTGAAAAACTCAAACGGACGGATGGGCTTTTTGTGGAATTTTTTGATCAGGTTACCTTGCTCCATCTCTTCTAATATCTTTACCAGTTTAAGGTCGATATCATCAAGATAAGGCAAAAATTCCTTTGCTGTGTTGGAGAATAAACGCTGATGAGTTAATGAAAATTCGCCATTTGGATTTAGCTGAACAATGTGCGGCTCAATAACATACGACAAATATTCGTGCCGGGCAATGGCATAAATGAGCTGGCAAGGTTTTGTGCTGTCGACGCGTAACATTCTAAATGATGAAAAAATTATTAGAAGCTACATCAACAAAAAATTCAAACGTAAACAGAATTTGCAGTAAGTGGAAATGTTTTGTGTTAAATATTTGTTAACAATGGGGTAGTTCATTGGTTCACTGGTTCATTAGTTTATTGGTGGATAGTTTATTAAATGTATTTTAGTATAAAGTTTTGGAGCAATGACCAAAGATTTCCTTTACAACTTCATCAAACAGCATACGTTGGCGGTAATTTCCACCTCAAACAAAGAAAATATGCCGGAAGCCGCATTGATCGGCATTGCTGTTTCGGCGGACTTGGAAATTATTTTTGATACTGTTAAAACATCACGCAAGTATAAAAACCTGGTGCAAAACCCAAAGGTGGCCCTGGTGATTGGCTGGGATAATGAAACGACGGTACAATATGAAGGAACAGCATCCGAGTTAAGCGGCGATGGAGATGATGATTATAAAGAAATATACTTTTCCGTTTATCCCGATGGCCGCGAACGGGCAGTAACCTGGCCTCATATCGTTCATTTTAAAATTACTCCGACATGGATAAGGTATAGTAATTTTAATGAGCCGGTGGTGGTTGAGGAGATGGTGTTTTCTGATTGACGTCGTGGAGACCTGAGCTTCGCGTCTACTTCGCCTTCTTTAACATATCCTTTGGAAGGCCCACTGTGCGCAGCATTTCATTGGCTTTATCTACCTTATCCTGAAATAAAGGGAGTTCCTTATATTTCTTAAGGGAGTTGTCAATAACCACTATTGGCGCTTTTCTTTTATTAAGTTCCTCAATATTCATAATGTAAAGCTACGTTTTTTTCTTTTAGCAAGAAAAGCATCATATTCAATTTCTTTCTCGAAAGTTTCCCATTCCTCTTTATGCAAACCATAAAACATAAAAATCTTTAGTAATTTCTTTTAGATATTTTGTAATCCCCATACGATAAAGTCTTGTCCGGGATTTTGTACTTCCTGTGGCATAAACAAAACTGTCCGGATAATAGTCGGTAAACGCATAAACAGCTGCAACTACTGTAGCAAGTATCTTTTCACTATCTCCATTATTTGAAATGGATAGATCATTTATTTCGCCTGTCTCGATATCTTTATCGCCAAATGCCAGATTATAAAGGTCTTTTAAATTAGTTTCACTGAACTTTACTATTTTAGGTATCCGTCCTTTTGGCCCATCGCTAACAAAGTCAAAAACCATTAATGAATCTTCGGCTTTTAATTGATAACGTTCTAACTTCATATTATTTAGGTGTCGGTTTGTCTCAACTTCGTAACTAAACCTCCACTTCCCCTTCAAAAACCTTTACCGCGGGTCCTTCTAAAAATATGTCTGTATATTTTTTCCCGTCGTAATCAAAGCGGATATTTAAATCGCCACCCAATACTTTTATGGGGGTGGTGATATGCCCGGTTTGATGCTGGTGTTTGGCCATAGCAAGTGCTACTGCTGTTACGCCGGTACCACAGGCATAGGTTTCGTCTTCAACACCACGCTCAAAGGTGCGTACAAAGTAGCCTGTATCATTTGGTTCAACAAAGTTTACGTTGATGCCTTTTTCCTTATACGTATCGTTATTGCGGATGGCATAGCCCTCGCTGTAAACATCTTTTTCCTTTAAGCCATCCACCAGTTTTACATAGTGCGGCGAGCCGGTGTTCAATACATAGGCGTCGTCATCGGTATTGATAGTGTCCACATCTATCATTTGCAGGCTTACCCAGTCGCCTTCCGCTGAAATTTTGGCATAATGCGGGCCGTCAACTGCCAAAAAGTTGGTTTCAGTGTCAACTATCTCTAAAAACTTTGCAAAGGCAACAATACAGCGGCCGCCATTTCCGCACATGCTGCTGGGCTGCCCGTCGGCATTGTAGTAAACCATTTCGAAATCGTAGCCTTCGCGATTTTGCAGGAACATCATACCATCTCCGCCAATGCCGAACCTGCGGTCGCACAACCGCGCAATAAGCGCTGGATTTTGATGATCGATAATGTTTTTACGGTTATCTATCAATATAAAATCGTTGCCTGCCCCCTGGTATTTATAAAAATGTATCTTCATTAATATTTCTAATAAACGAATTCCGATCAAGCATTTAAACGAATAAAATCTTATTTGGTCTAATCATCGTATCTTTAAAGAGATGATTGTTAAACTATCCCAGTTTTAAATTTAACAAAATTTAACAACATTTATGATAACTAAGTATTGATTTTGACGTCTATATGGTATTAAATTTGATCAATAAAAAATATAAACTTAGCAAAGAAAAGAATAAATAAGATGAAAAAGTTTGGATTAACATTATTAACAGCGTTTGCTGGCGCCGCCGTGGCGCTGGGGGGATATAAATTTGCGGAAAACAAATATATCCACTCGATGAGTTTTGAAGACCAGCAAAAAGTTTATTACGCCACAAGTAATCATTTAACGCCTGCACCCTCTAATTTATCATCGGCAGGCCAGGTTGATTTTACCGAAGCTGCAGCAGCGGTAACACCAGGGGTAGTTTATATCCGCACCACTTACACTAACCACCAATCAAACGACCAGCAAAGCGAATTACAGCAAATGTTTGGCAACATGTTCGGGCAGCGCATGCCGCAGATGGCTCCTGAAATGGCTTCCGGTTCAGGCGTTATTATTTCGCCGGACGGCTACATAGTAACCAACAACCACGTAGTTGACAAGGCTGAAAAAATTGAAGTGGTTACCAATGATCACCAGGATTTTAAAGCCAAAGTGATTGGCACCGACCCTAATACCGACCTGGCCCTGATTAAAATTGAGGGACACAACCTGCCCATCGTTAAATTAGGCAACTCTGACAATGTTAAAGTTGGTGAATGGGTTTTGGCCGTTGGTAATCCTTTTAAATTAACTTCGACTGTAACCGCAGGAATCGTTAGTGCAAAAGGTCGCAGTATTGGTATTATCGGGCAGGAAGATAATCAGCAACAGGAAAGTCCTTTTGGCCGCACGCAATACCAGCAAACACCAAAACTGAACCAGGCCATCGAGTCGTTTATACAAACTGATGCTGCGATTAACCCTGGCAACAGCGGCGGGGCACTGGTAAACACCAACGGCGAACTGATTGGTATCAATTCGGCCATCGCTTCTCATACCGGTTCATATGAAGGTTATGGTTTTGCTATCCCTATTAACCTTGCCAAAAAGGTACTGGATGACATTCAAAAATTTGGTGCTGTAAAACGCGGCTATGTGGGCATCAGCTTCAGGGAGCTTGATGAGGATGCTGCTGCTGATCTGCATACCGACAAAACCGCTGGCTTGTATGTTAATACAGTTGTTCCGGGCGGTGGCGCAGAGCAGGCTGGTATAAAAGAAGGCGACATCATCACTAAAATTGACGGCTCGAAAGTATATGAATCATCTGACTTGCAGGAACGTGTAGGCCGTTTGGAGCCGGGTGATAAAATTCGCTTAACCGTGTTACGCGGTAACGACGAAAAAAACTTTACCGTTACTTTAAAGGCCAATAACCCGGCACCTGAAAAAGTAGCCGTAACAAAATCGGCTGAAGAATTATTCAACCGCATTGGCGCAAGCTTTGTACCGGTTAATGCTGAAATGAAAGCCAAGTTCCATGTAAATGCGGGCGTAGTGGTAACCCAGGTACGCGATGGTGGTTTATTTGATTATACCGAAGTTCCGGTTGGATCGGTGATCACCGAGATCAATAAACGGCCTATTGCCAGCATTGACGATATGGACCGTGCACTCGGTCACCTGGAACATGGTGTTTTAACCATTTCCGGTTATTACCCTGATGGCAGCAAGCTTAGAAGCACTATACAGATACAATAATATTTTTTGTGAATAAATAGTTAAGGGTCCGGTTTTTCCGGACCCTTTTTTCGATCCTGCTGAACGGTTAATCCATTACGCTAACGTGCTGCATTCATCAAAAAGCACCCCGTTGCGCATTGGGTATTCCAGTCCACGATTTGTGGAAGTATAAAATATTATTTAAACAAGCAAAGGGCTAATCCCCCAACCAATTAAACACATCAATAATACCCGGCTATATATTTTTGTCCCTGCTTATATGGCTGCAAACCCGCGTATTGAAAAAGGTGGGAATGCTTTTATTGTTGATTAGCCTATGGTGTATTTTATGCACAAAACGCCCATAATTAGCCCAATATCTATTGGTAAAACAATTACAACTTATAATTAAAATATGCTGTTTTTTACTGAACTGCTAATAAATGACGTGATGTTTTATATATTATTGTCAACCATTTTCTCCCGATTACGTATTAGGGAGGCCTGGTGACCCGCTGCTTTTTGCTTTGGCATAGAATTTTCTATACCGAACTGTAATATTGGTTAAACCAAAATGAATTTACTATTAATATGAGTATTGAGGAAGGGAACAATTTTTATTCGGACGATGCATCCCATCTTGCTCAGATAATTGATCATATTAATGCGGGTATTTGGGAATTTGACATCACCACCAAAGATGTTAAATGGTCGTTAGGATTTTATACCATCCTTGGCTATAAGCCAGGCGAGATTGAGTGTTCTTACAACTATTTTCTGGAGAACCTGATTTATCATCATGATAAACCAATTTTTCTGAAAGCCATTAACACCCGCAGCCCCGAAAATAGCAATATTGTCCAGATCCGCCTTTTAACCAAATCATCAGGTTACCAGTGGTTCGAGAGTACCACCCAAAGATGGGAGAACGGCCATGGCCCTAAATTTACCGGCTCGCTTATAAATATAAACCAGGCGAAGCTTTTAAGTTTACGTTCGGCACAAAACGATTTCTTTTTCAACGAAACCGGCACCATAGCCAAAGTTAGCGGTTTTGAGATTGATGTTGCCGGCATGAACTTATCCTTGTCGAAAGAAGCCTTCGATATTTACGAACTTAACGACCAGGTAAAATTAAGCATCGAAGAAGCCATCAGTTTTTTTGAACCCCAATACCGCCCCTTATTAAACGAGGCCATTGACAATGCCGTTAAATTTTGCAAGCCCTACGATATGGAGCTGCTGTTACGCACTGCCAAGAATAATGTAATTTGGGTTAGGGCCAAAGGCATGCCTATTATTGATGACTATGGCAAATGCATAAAAATAAGGGGTATTTTTCAGGATATTGATAACATCAAAAAGAAAGGCCTCGCCTTACAGTCATCTATCAACTTACTGAACGACCAGAACAAGCGGCTGCAAAATTTCGCGTATATCGTATCACATAACCTGCGTTCAAATACCGGGAATTTACAGTTTATGGTTAATTTGTTTGAGGAAAGCGAATCGGAAGATGACCGTACTGAAGTATTTGCCCATATCAAATCAATCAGCAGCAGCTTAATTACCACGATAGATCACCTGAACGAAATTGTTAAAATACAAACCGAAATTGATAAGGACAGGACTACACTTGAATTTGAAGAAGTATTTAAAAACGTAACATCAACCCTTCAAAGCAATATTGAAAGTGCAGGCGCTAAAATTGAATACGATTTTTCAAAATGCCCGGTTATAAACTATATTCCGGCTTACCTGGAAAGTATTATGCAGAATTTGCTTACCAACTCCTTAAAATACCGCCATCCGGACAGGCAAGCACTGATCAGCTGCCGTACGGTGAAAGATGGCCCGCATGTTTACATGATATTTGAAGACAACGGTGTTGGCATAGATATGGCGCGCTATGGCGACAAGGTTTTTGGAATGTATAAAACCTTCCATCAAAACCATGATGCAAAAGGAATAGGGCTGTTTATCACCCGCAACCAGATCGAATCGCTCGGTGGCACTATCAAGCTCGATAGTACTGTTAATGTTGGCACCAAGTTTACCATAAAACTGGTGTAGTGATTCAGCTTTAGCTGAACAAACCTTTTTCTGTTAAAAATTCATTATTAAAACTAATTTTGACCGGCGCCTTCGGCTATGTCTGACTTTACGATGAGTACTGAAGAAATTATCAACCTGCTTAAACAAAAATCAAACCCGGCTAACCTGGCGGGGATGAAACGTTTTGGTATTGAAGTTGAAACTGCCCTGGGAACACCCATCCCTGAGCTGAGGAAGCTGGCAAAAATTATTAAAAAAGATCACAATCTGGCTTTAGCACTATGGGAAACCGGTATCCACGAGGCGAGGATACTTGCTTCGATGATTGATGACCCTAAACTTGTTACTACCGAGCAGATGGATAATTGGGTTGGCGATTTTAACTCGTGGGACTTATGCGACCAGACCTGCGGTAATTTGTTCGATAAAACCCCATTCGCAATTGAAAAAGCCTTACAATATAGCCTGGCAAAAGAGGAATTTATAAAGCGCGCAGGCTTTGTATTAATGGCAGAATATGCCGTTCACCATAAAAAAGCTGACAACCAGACCTTTTTAGCCCTGCTGCCGATTATTGAACGCGAGGCATGGGATGAAAGAAACTTTGTTAAAAAAGCAGTGAACTGGGCTTTGCGGCAAATCGGAAAAAGAAACGATGTTTTAAAAAATGCCGCTATTGATACCGCCAACAAAATCCTGGTTCAAAACACCAAAGCCGCCAAATGGATCGCAAACGATGCTTCACGCGAATTAAAAAACAGGTAGTGAGTTCGAGATAAGAAAAACCTTTGCCCCATCGGGGCTACCGCTTTGTAGCACAACGTTTAAACGTTATTTTTGCCGCGTCAGCGGCTACCCAATTCGCGAAGGGTAGCCACTAACGTGGCAATTATCCTCGGTATTTGGTTTCTACAAAGCGGTAGCCCCGATGGGGCATAATACGATGATATCCAAATTCTTGTATCGAACTCACCACCTTACTCAATATAGCTTTCTAATATTTTAAAGCCTGAAGTCGTTTCCAGTTTTACTTTGTCGATGCTTTTTGGGAGCAGGATGCAATCGCCCATTTTTACCGGGTAATCTGATCCGTTACTTTTTACCACGAATTCCCCCTCCACACAAACATAAATCACAAATGAATCCAGACCCGAGTAATCCTTTTCCGTGCCTTCTGTAAAATCCATTATATTGGTGGTAAAGTACGGGCAGCTCACCAGTTTTATGGTTTTGTTCTCTTCGGGATGGTATGCAGTTTTATATTCCGGGTAGTGCTTATAATCGATGGCCTCCAGCGCTTCTTCCACATGCAGTTCCCGTTTATTGCCTTTATCGTCTAAACGGTCAAAATCATAGATGCGGTAGGTGATATCCGATGTTTGCTGAATCTCGGCAATCAGCAGGCCTTTGCCAATGGTATGCACCCTCCCGGCTGGTAAAAAGAACACATCCCCTGCCTTTACATCCTCCTTATTTAAAATATCAGTTAAATGGCCGCTGTTAAATTTATCCAGGTACTCCTGTTGAGTCAGTTCTTTATTAAAACCGGCAATTAAGGTTGAACCGGGATCAGCTTCAATTACATACCACATTTCGGTTTTGCCGAAAGAGTTATGGCGTTTTTTACCCAGCTCGTCATCAGGGTGAACCTGGATAGAAAGATCCTCATTGGCATCAATAAATTTGATCAGCAAGGGGAAAATGTTGCCAAAATGATCGTAAACTTTTTTACCAACAAGTTCATCTTTATATTGTTCCAGCAAGTCGGCCAGCGATTGCCCTTCCAATGCCCCATTGGCAACTACAGATACATCCGACTTAACGCCCGAAATCTCCCAGGTCTCGCCGCAATTAGGCAGCGCGCCAAAATCTTTATTCAGGTAAGTTTTTATTTTTTGTCCGCCCCAGATCTTGTCTTTAAAAATGGTTTTGAATTTTAATGGATATAATGATGACATGATTTTAGATTCAAATATTATAAAATTGAAATTTCTAATTGTTTGCAGATTTTTTTACAGAGGATGTTATCGAGTTCCTGATGCCGGCCAACTGCGGTTTGTTTTTGATTCGCCGGATTTATATAAATAGCGTGATTGGCGCCTTCGCGTAAAAGTTGACAACCATTCTTTTCCAAATGCTTAATTAAAGCAGAGCGCTTCATTACATTAATTCAAGTTCTTCCTTAATAGTGGTTTTACCCAAATACTCCTTCTCGGTTATTTCTTTATTGGTATCCAATATCATTCTTAATGCATCAAGCAAGTTCTCTTTCAATTCATCAATGGTTTTTCCCTGCGACATTGCAGCGGGGACTTCTTCGACTTGTCCAACCAGCCAACCGTTTTCGCCCTTTTCTATTATTGCGGTGAATTTCATAAACAAAAATAGCTAAATAAATCCAACAAAAAACCCATTTGCCGCTACAAATGGGTTTTTTAATTATTGATTACGGGACTTGTTATTTACCCAATTTCTTCTTCAAATTTTCGTCAATAGCAGCCAAAAATTCTTCAGTATATAAATAATCGGCACCATGCTCAACTTTTGGTTTTATGGTAATGGCCAAGTCTTTGGTCATTTTGCCGCTTTCAACGGTTTCGATACAAACTTCTTCCAGCGCTTTACAGAATTTGATCAGCTCCTGGTTATTGTCCAGTAAGCCGCGGAATTCCAAACCGCGCGTCCATGCAAAAATGGAAGCAATTGGATTGGTTGAAGTTGGCTTTCCGGCCTGGTGATCGCGGTAGTGGCGGGTTACCGTACCATGCGCTGCTTCAGCTTCCATAACAGAACCGTCAGGAGTAACCAAAACTGAAGTCATTAAGCCTAACGAACCAAAGCCCTGTGCAACCGTGTCTGATTGTACGTCGCCGTCGTAATTTTTGCAGGCCCAAACAAAGTTGCCATGCCATTTCAGCGCAGAAGCTACCATGTCGTCAATCAAACGGTGTTCGTAAGTTAACTGGTTGGCTTCAAACTCAATTTTAAATTCGTTTTGATATATTTCTTCAAAAATATCTTTAAAACGACCATCATATTTTTTAAGGATGGTGTTTTTTGTAGACAGGTATAAAGGCCATTTTTTTAATAAAGCCTGGTTAAAACAAGCACGGGCAAATCCTTTGATAGATTCGTCAGTATTGTACATCGCCATAGCTACGCCATCACCTTTAAAGTTATACACTTCAAATGATTGTTCGGCACTGCCGTCTTCAGGGGTATAAGTGATGGTTAATTTACCTTTTCCTTTGGTCACAAAATCAGTAGCGCGGTACTGGTCGCCAAATGCATGACGGCCGATGCAGATCGGCGCCGTCCAGTTAGGTACCAAACGCGGAACGTTAGCCATTACAATGGGCTCACGAAAAACAGTACCATCCAAAATGTTACGGATAGTGCCGTTTGGCGATTTCCACATTTGTTTCAAACCAAATTCCTTTACACGTGCTTCATCAGGGGTAATGGTTGCGCATTTAATACCAACGCCGTATTTTAAAATTGCATTAGCGGCATCAACGGTTACCTGGTCATTAGTTTCGTCGCGATACTCAATTCCCAGGTCGTAATATTTAATATCAAGGTCGAGATACGGGAAGATTAATTTGTCTTTGATGAATTTCCAGATGATACGGGTCATTTCATCGCCATCCAGTTCAACTACCGGATTTGCTACTTTAATTTTTGACATTTTAGGATACTTTTATTTTGTGCGCCAAATATATGAATTGCATTATTAAGTTGAAGAGGTGAATGGTGGATTAAGTTTAAAAATACAATAGCCGGACTTGTTTTACCAACCGGCCAATTTGCTTAAACGATAACATATCGGTTAAAAGTAATTTTTCAAGCCAATTAACTTTATTAACTTAGCCAAACGATATATAATAGATATTGGTGAGCCCGATAAAATATAATGAAGAAAATTGAGTTAAGGAAAATAGCTTAAAGTACTGCCGGTAAATTATGATTAAACCTATACTAAAAACAGCAATTTTAACACTATTGGTTGGTTGTACTGCTATTGTAGCAAGGGCGCAGATAGGGTACGATTTTTCGCATTACGAAATAGGGTTTGCCGCCGGTTTTAACCAGGTTCATGGCAATGCGCAAACACAAACTACCACCCCTACTTTCCATTTAAACTTAACGTATAACCCTACACCATACGTAAACATAGTGTTTGAGGCCCAAATGGGCAGGCTTGCCGGGGGCGATTCACTGGCAACCTCATCGGGCAGGCAATTTACTGCTGATTTAACCTCATTAATATTAAGGGGGCAGTTGCAGATGGGCGAAATTGTTGATTATACGCACAGCCAATTTAACAATGCGATCAAAAACTTCTATGTGTCCGCCGGCCTGGGATACGCGGTAAGCCATATAACCCAAATAAACAGGTATTCCATTAAGCCGGTCGCCGGTTTGTACACGCCCGGCGTTTTAAACAGCCAGGAACCTTTCATCCCGTTCCGTGTCGGTTACGAATTTAAAGTCTTCAACAAATATCAGCAGCCTGCGTTTAAAATAGACCTGGCCTATGAGTATAATTATGTTTTAAGCGATAATCTCGACGGTTTTACCTCCGGAAACCATTCTGACGTTTACAGCCAGTTTATTATCGGCGTAAAATTTGCCTTTGGCGGCGATATTGTTTCGTACCGAAAACAAATTCCCTATTAACGGGTTCTGAAAATATACTTTAAAGACGAAATCTGCAGGGTTATTTTTAATCATTATAGATTGAAAATAACCCGGAAACCTGCTTCCCCTTTAGCGTAATTTTAGATTATCTAATTAAACCTGATGTTATGAATAAAGATACCTTTTATCCTGGATTTAACGACGAAAACGAAGACCGGGACAGGACATTAAAAGATGACCTGGGCGAAACCATTGATAGCGAAGACCTGGCTTTTGACGCCGACGAAAATAGCTTTGAGTACGATGTAAAAAGCGATGACCCTGATTACCAGCACGCAGACCCGTACAATACTGCTGCCAAAAACGGCGAGGATATGAACTCCACGTATGATGAAGCAAACCCTTATGATGCAGGTGAAGAATATATCCCTAAGGAGTCGTTAGAAACGGATGTGGACAAACTGGGCATGCACATTGATGACGGAGAAATTGTGGACCTTGATGTTACCGACAGAGTACTTGGCCATACGCCGGAAGATGACCGTGATGACCTCGATGAGGAAGGGTACCCGAAGAATGACAGGGCGTAATAGACGTATTTGAAAAAATGTCAACCCCGCGTAATCTGCATACCCGCACATTTAAAATCTCCACATTAAGCACTATCTTTGGCGGTAGTAACTGACAATTTATGCTTAAAGGATTTTTTAACGTTCCTGCACCGCAGAACGAGCCGGTATTGAATTACGGCCCGCGCAGTGCGGAGAGGGCAGCGCTTAAAGCTGCTTTGGATGAGGCCCGGGCCCATCAATTGGATATACCCATGTATATCGGCGGTAAGGAAGTACGAACCGGCAAAAAGCTGGAGATCCGCCCGCCACATGATCATAAACATTTATTAGCCACTTTTCACGAAGGTGATGCGAGCCATGTAAAGTCAGCAATTGATGCAGCCCTTGCTGCTAAAGCCGACTGGGAAAACCTGCCCTGGGAACAGCGTGCAGCCATATTTTTAAAGGCTGCTGAACTGCTTTCAGGCCCTTACCGCGCCAAAGTAAATGCCGCCACCATGCTGGGCCAATCAAAAAACGCTTACCAGGCCGAGATCGACGCAGCTTGCGAGCTGATCGATTTTTTGCGGTTTAACGTGGAGTATATGGCTGAGATCTACAAACAGCAGCCGCCCGTATCAGGCAAAGGTGTTTGGAACCGTGTAGAGCAACGCCCCCTTGAAGGTTTCATCTTTGCTTTAACCCCATTTAACTTTACGGCTATAGCCGGCAACCTGCCAGCATCCGCCGCCATGATGGGTAATGTGGTGGTTTGGAAACCTGCCTACACCCAAATTTACGCCGCCAATGTATTGATGCAGGTGTTTAAAGAAGCCGGTTTGCCTGATGGCGTGATCAATTTAATTTACGTTGACGGACCAGTTGCAGGCGGGGTTATTTTTAACCACCCTGATTTTGCGGGCATCCACTTTACAGGCTCGACCAAAGTTTTCCAGAATATCTGGCAAACCATTGGCACCAATATCCATAAATACAAAACCTATCCCCGCATTGTTGGCGAAACAGGTGGAAAAGATTTTGTTTTAGCCCATCCCAGCGCTAATGCCGATGTTGTAAGTACTGCGCTTATTCGCGGCGCTTTTGAATACCAGGGGCAAAAATGCTCCGCTGCATCGAGGGCTTATATCCCGGCGTCTTTATGGCCTGCAGTAAAAGAGAATATGCAGCGCGACATCGCATCCTTAAAGATGGGGCCCGTTGAAGATTTCGGGAATTTTATTAATGCGGTGATCTCTGAAGTATCATTCAATAAACTTGCAAAATATATTGACGCTGCCAAAGCTGATGAAGAAGTGGAAGTTGTAGCCGGCGGCAGTTATGATAAAAGCCAGGGCTGGTTTATTGAACCAACCGTGTTAAAAGTAAACGATCCATACTATGTTACCATGTGCGAAGAATTGTTCGGCCCGGTACTTACTATTTATGTTTACGGGGATAAAGACTTCAGCAATGTGCTGGATATTGTTGATAAAACATCCATCTACGCCTTAACAGGCGCCATTATATCACAGGACCGATATGCCATTGCCGAGGCAACCTGCAAATTGCGCAATGCGGCCGGAAATTTTTATATAAATGATAAGCCAACCGGGGCAGTAGTGGGACAGCAACCCTTTGGCGGCGCCAGAGGATCAGGCACTAATGATAAAGCCGGATCAATGATCAACCTTTTGCGCTGGGTATCGCCCCGCACCATTAAGGAAACCTTTGATCCGCCGAAGGATTACCGTTACCCGTTTTTGGAAAAAGAAGTTTAATTTTTTAGTCCATAAGCGATGGTTCATCGTTTATGGACTTTTTTTGATTTTTCAAAACGCCGGAAGTCTTTCCCAGCCTGTTAATATCCATTTTCAAATATCGGCGCCAGCTTAAAAACAACGCAGAATACCAGCACAATTAGGCCAATATAAAAGATTGCTCTGCCATGCTTACGGTCACGTTCCGAATATTCATACACTTTTTCGCCGTTTGGCAGGGTCTTTTTGAAAGTGGTGAGATACCAGCCGATAAAAATTCCTAATAGCCCTCCGCAAATTGCACATATATATCCGATAAATATCCAATAAGTTTGCGGGGGATCGGGCTCTTTCAATTCTTCAATTCTCTTATTCTTCAAAATTGCTATGGCCTCGTCGCTTATGCTTTTACCTCGTTCGCCAAGTAATTTACGGGCAAGCACAACATCAAAAGCGCTCCATTCGTCCGCTTTGGTAATTACTTCCATCAATTCGCCATCAGTAAATTTGAACAGGTAATAATCGCTCCCTATTTCGGTAATATTTTCACGTTCATCGGTCAGTAAACTTTGGTTAGCCTTTTCAAAATCAGCCGGGCTAATTTTTACTGCCCAGTCGGTCGATATCTCATTGTTGAAGGCATAGGTGGGATCAAATGTCCGGGATTGTTCTTCAATGATATATTTTATTTGATAATGCTTAAGTTGTTCAGCTAATTCTTCAGCCAAAGCCGGGTCATTAAATTTTTGGTACGTGATAAAATCAGGGTTCATGAGTTAAAGGTATGGTTATTATAAAGTAATGCAAATGATTTTAAGGTTTAGATCGATATGGATTTACCCCGTTCCCCCAATTTGGTGAAATAAAAAAATAATCGGTGAAATCATTTATAAAAAAAATCAAACAAAAATATCTTTAATTTGGTTGTTGAAAAATTCTTTTAAAACAACGCAGTTCAATCTGCAACTATTAACCACCATGAAAAAGTTTTTGCTCGTGACCCTTTTGATTTCCTGCAGTGCAATGGCCTTTGGCCAAAGCAAAATGGCTTGTTGTCCGCCAGCCGGCGGATCGGCTACCAAACAGTTTGCCATGCTGGCGGCTGATAAAAAGTTTGTAATGGCACACCCGTTGCCCTTAAAATATCATTTTCAAAGCGATATCGGCAAGGCTATTACTTACAATACCTCTGATGGTAAAACAGCCGGCGCGTTTTTCTTTAAGGCAAAAAAGCCAACCAACAACTACCTGCTGGTAGTGCATGAATGGTGGGGCCTGAACGATTGGGTGAAAAAAGAATCAGAAAAATTATACAATGACCTTGGCGACGTTAACGTGTTAGATGTTGACTTATACGACGGCAAAGTAGCCACCACCCGCGAAGACGCCGGTAAATTTATGCAAACCGTAAAAGACGACCGTGCCCAGGCCATTATAAAAGGCGCAATTGCTTACGCAGGGCCGAAAGCGCGCATTGCTACCATCGGCTGGTGCTTTGGCGGCGGCTGGAGTTTGCAAAGCGCTTTAATGGCATGTAAACAAGCCATAGGCTGCGTGATGTACTACGGCATGCCCGAACAGGACGTAAATAAACTGAAAACCCTGAATTGCGATGTATTAGGCAACTTTGCCGCTAAAGACGCATGGATAAACCCCAAAGTAGTTGCCCAATTTGAAGAAAATATGAAAACCGCGGGCAAAAAAGTTACCGTGCATGAATACGAAGCCGACCATGGTTTTGCCAACCCAAGCAACCCTATTTATAACAGCCAGGCCACAACCGAAGCGTATAATTACACTTTGGCGTTTTTGAAACCGAGGCTGAGATGAGTTCATGGTTCATGGTAAGAAAGGTGAAGCAGTTCCAAATCGCAAACAGCAGATGATCGAATTTAAGATTGTATAATTGCAGCTGCCATGAACCATTAACCATGAACTAACAACAAATAGCTATGAACTATGAACCATCAACTATGAACTAATTCGTAACATTGCACAAAAAATATTCTGCCTTTTGACTGCCCGCGCTAAAAAACTGTTATCGTACCTGCTTAAGCTTAGTATTATAGCCCTGGCATTTTGGTATGTGTACCACAGCATCCTCAAAAACAATAAAAACATTCATGATTTTCATGTCCTTGTAGCACAAATCACCTACACCAGGGTCGCTATAACACTAACGGTTATTGTGGTGTTGATGGTAGTAAACTGGCTGCTTGAATCGTTAAAATGGTGGTTCCTGATGCGCGAATTGCACCCTATACCTGTATGGCGTGCTATCGAGTCTGTTTTTTGCGGCCTAACCTGGGCAGTGTTTACACCAAACCGGCTGGGCGAGTATGCCGGCCGCATCATGTTTTTACCAAACCGGAAACGTATCCATGGTGTTTTTGTAATGGCAGTAGGGTCTTTCGGGCAAAATGTAATCACCAACGTTTTGGGTGCCGGCGCCTCGGTATGGTTTTTATACTCCTTTTTACATCTTGACAGCTGGCTGATGCTCGGTATTGCGGTTGTCGCCGCAGGCTTTATGGCGATCATGCTCACTTTTTATTTCAATATCCGGTGGATGGTGTCGTTGCTTAACCGGGTTAAGTTCCTTAAAAAGTTTCACCGCTTTTTTGATATCATGGGTAAATACAATACCGCTGAACTATTGGAGATCATGTGGTTTTGTTTGGCCCGTTTCCTGGTATTTACCTTTCAGTATTACCTGATCATTCACCTGCTGATCCCCGAAATACCTATTTTGGAAATGTCACTCATGATGTTTGTGTTTTTCTTTATCCAGTCGGCTATCCCATCATTGGATTTTCTGGATATTGGTGTTCGCAGTGTAACTGCTAACGCGATATTTGGCTATATTACCAACCAGCATATAGCAGTAATAGTAGCTGTTTCAATTATTTATATCATTAACCTTATTATTCCTGCTATTTTAGGGTCGGCATTTGTATTTAAATTAAAATTCTTTGATCGCACTGCTTAGTATTATATCGCTGCTGCTTACAGCACTATTCCTGTCGGTGGTCATCTACCTTATCATCGGATGGAAGGCCGTCAAGACGCCACAAATTAAACTTTCGGGCTACGAAACAAAAGTAACCGTGCTGATAGCCGCCCGCAATGAAGAGGAAAAGATCCATTTAACGATTGAGGATATCCTGGCCCAGGATTATCCGAAGGCGCTTACGGAGATCATTATTGTTGATGATCACTCCACTGACCGCACATCTGAAATAATAAACAGGTATGCCGAGCGGGGCGTAAAGCTATTGCAGCTAAAGGAAGACAAGCCCTTAAACTCATACAAAAAAAAGGCCATAGCCGAAGCCATAAAATTATCCAAAGGAGACCTGATGGTGGCAACCGACGCCGACTGCCGGATGGGCGATAAATGGCTTTCGTCAATTGTTGGTTATTATGAGCTGCACAACCCGGTAATGATTTCGTCGCCGGTGAGTTATTTTGAGGAAAAAAGTTTGTTTGAGCGGATGCAGGCGCTGGAATTTTACAGCCTGATTGCTACCGGCGGCGCGTTTATCGGCAATGGGCATGCTTCAACCTGCAATGGGGCAAATATCGCCTATCGTAAAGATGTTTTTTATGAAGTGGGCGGCTTTAAAGGGATTGACGACCTGGCATCGGGGGATGATGAACTGCTGCTGCAAAAAGTTGCCGTAACCTACCCCGGAAAAATCGGCTTTTTGAAACTATATGATGCGGTAGTGTTTACTCATGCCAAGCCTAACCTTAAAGAGTTTATGCAGCAAAGGCGCAGGTGGGCATCAAAATCAGTAAAATACAAGGATAAAAAAATAGTGGCGCTGGTAGTGGGCCTTTGGCTTTTCAATGTATCAGTATTGCTGAATTTTGTGGCAGGGTTTTACGACAGCACATTTTTTGCAGTGCTTGGCACCCAGCTTTTATTGATGATGGCGCTTGAACTGGTATTGTTATGGCCCGTAACGACGTTTTTCAGGAGACGGAGATTATTACAACTCATCGTTATTTCTATCCCTTTATATGTGTTGTATTTTGTTTACATCGGTATGATTGGCAATAAAGGCAAATATTTATGGAAGGGGAGGATGGTAAGGTAATGCTGGTCAGGCTAAACTTACACTCAATCTGCTGCAGCCTTTCGTGCCCGTTTTATTGGCCCTTTTTTTCATTATCAGGGCGGCAACGTCGTTTACCGACCTTAGTTTCTTTGCAAAAAAGGTGCTAATAATCTTATGATTAACGTTGTAGCCTAAATCCTATAACATGCAAATCAGTTCAACACCGGATGCACATTGGTCAAAGTAAATATATCCGCCATCAGATCATCGCTTTGGTTTGCCAATTGTCATTTCGAACGATAGAGAGAAATCTATACAAGTGCCATGCAACGGCGGGCATGGTGCATAGATTTCTCCTCGTTCCTCGTCGAAATGACAATCCTTTTTTAATTCAACACCGGGTGCACATTGGTCAGCGTAAAAATATCTGCCATCAAATCATCGCTTGGGTTTACTTTAAATGATTTGGAGGGAGCGTATTGATCTCCTTTAGTACTTTGATATTTAAAATAATGTGCTTATTTTTGAGAAAATGAATATTCAAAACACAAAAAATAAGCCTCTTAACTCCAGGGGATCTGCTATTTTCAAAAAAATGCTTGAAGATAAAAAGGCAATCCATGAGCACTTGCAAAAGGGTGGGAAATTAACTGACTTAAAAGATAAATATAACTTTGCTACACCCTTATCCCTTACAGGAAAAAGATAAATTACCATTACACATTTTCCAAAAGGAAATCGCCGCTAATTCCGAGTTTATTGTGAACTGCTTTTAAAAATGTGACATCAGGCTCACGCTTGCCATTTAATATCTGCGACAATTTGGATGTTCCTAAACCCAGCATGTCGGCAAGTTTTGCCTGTGTTAGGTTTAATTCTTTAATTTTATGCTGAACGACAGACGTTATGGTGACAGGCAAAGGCATGATTTTTAGTACATCATCCTCATATTGTTCCGCCAACAGGCTAAGATGACTTAGTTCTTCTGCCTCAGTTGCCGACAGGGAACTAAACCCACCGCCTTCAGTAGCCTTACTTATAAATCTTTCTATTAAAGCCATTACCTGATTGTATTGCGCTTCGTTTCTTATTTTATCTATCATCTTAACTTATTCTAAATGTTTGTGCAGTCTATTTTGTCATATTCGGAATGTGTACCGATAAAACGTATAAATAAAGTCCGCTTATCAAAAAATATCAAGGCAACCAACCTGAAATTGTTTCCTTTTATATTGAAAACATACCTGTCGTTGCCAACATAATCTACATTGTTAAAATCCTTTTTAATATCGGCCAACTTATTCCAATCTGCCGCTTTTGCTATGTCGTACCAATTATTTAATGGCGTTGCAGACGCCGGATGCTTTTCTGCAAACCTCGACAGCGTCTTTTTGATAAGGATTACCATTAATACAAAATTAGGTAATTGTTTTAAAATATGAAATAAATTTCAATTTATAAAATTGGAAAATAAATTTTTCTTTTTGTTAAGAAAAGACAGCAGAAGGGGCGATTTGAAAATGTATCCCATTTTCAAATCCTCAAATCACCAAATTTTCAAATTGATTAATTCAACACCGGGTGCACATTGGTCAATGTAAATATATCCGCCATCAAATCATCGCTCGGGTTTACTTTAAATGATTTAGAAGGCAGCTCCACCAACATCGCTTCATCTCGATCCTTGATCATAAAGCGCAGGGTGCAGTTTTTTACCGGGTAGCGCTGGTTGTTGATATTGATTGCCTCCTGGATGTTTTCCAGTAACTGACTGTTCAGCGCATTCAACTCGAGGCATACGGTTAATGATTTGGTGAGTTTATCCCGCATTTCGGAGAGCAGGCTCATCGTCAGGATCTTCATGTCCCAGTTATCCTTCTGCCTGAATTTCTCTTCAATAATACCTTTCAGGTGTAAAAAGTAACCATCCACCAGCAGGTTGCGGAATTTTACGTAATCATCGCCAAATAAGGCAAACTCGTACGATTCGTTATAATCCTCCAGCACGAAAGTTCCAAATGGTTTGCCGTTCTTGGTCATTTTATGCTGAACGTTTCCTACCAGTCCGCCGATACAGATCTCGCCACGTTTACGCAGGTTGGCAAAGGCATTCATAATCTCTTCGCCGCCTTCGCCTGAACGCGCTTTCTGCATGTTCTTCAGGTCGCTGATATTGCTATTGCAAAACCGTTCCAGTTCAACCTTATAATTATCCAGCGGGTGACCAGTGAGGTACATCCCGATCACTTCCTTTTCGTATTTTAACTTCTCTATCAGCGCCCACTCTTCTGCTTCGGGCATAGCAGGCTCGGGGATAAAGGAATTCATCGCCCCGCCACCAAAAAGCGATGACTGCGAGCTGTTTTGCGAGTTCTGGTAATCATTGGCGTATTTAATCAGGCGTTCAATACCGGTTAATACGCCGTTATCCGTCTTTGCAAAAAACTGGGCTCTTTTCAATCCAAATTCATCAAAACCGCCGCCATAAACCAGATTCTCATAAGCTTTGCGGTTAACACTGCGGGTATTTGATCGCTGCGCAAAATCATACACCGATTTATAGGGTCCCCGTTCGTTACGTTCTTCAATAATACTCTCTACCGCTTTCTCACCTACACCTTTTACGCCGGCAAGCCCAAAACGGATCTGCCCTTTTTTGTTAGCGGCAAACGCCATATCCGATTCATTAATATCGGGTCCCAAAACTTCAACGCCCATCCTGCGGCACTCCTCCATAAAAAAGGTGATCTTTTCCATGTTGTTCTGGTTGTTTAAAACCGCAGCCATGTATTCGGATGGGTAATGCGCCTTTAAATAGGCGGTTTGGTATGCTACGAAAGCATAACAGGTGGAGTGCGACTTATTGAACGCATACTGGGCAAATGCCTTCCAGTCGGTCCATATTTTGGTAAGTTTATCTTTAGGGTGACCCTTTTCGGCAGCGCCGTTCATAAACTGGGCCTCCATCTTGTTCAGTACCTCAAGCTGCTTTTTACCCATCGCTTTTCGCAAAACGTCGGCATCGCCCTTGCTAAAGCCAGCGAGTTTTTGCGATAAAAGCATTACCTGTTCCTGGTAAACGGTGATCCCGTAGGTTTCGCCCAGGTATTCTTCCATATCGGGCAAGTCGAAGGTGATCGGCTCGCGACCGTGCTTACGACTGATAAAGTTGGGGATATACTCTATCGGTCCCGGGCGGTAAAGCGCGTTCATGGCGATCAAATCCTCAAACTTATCAGGTTTCAGCTCCCGCAGGTACATTTGCATCCCGTCACTTTCAAACTGGAAGGTGCCGTTGGTATCGCCGCGCTGGTAAAGCTCAAAAGTCTTCTGGTCATCCAGCGGGATGTAGTCAATATCGATAGTTACATCATGGTTTTGTTTGATCAGCCGCAGGGCATCCTTTAAAATGGTAAGGGTTTTCAAGCCTAAAAAGTCCATTTTGATAACCCCTGCATCTTCAATCACCCTGCCATCGTACTGGGTAACCAGCAGGTCGGAGTCTTTTGCTACCGCGACAGGAACAATATCCGTTAAGTCATAAGGGGCGATGATGATCCCCGCAGCGTGTACGCCTGTGTTACGTACCGAACCCTCCAGCTTTTCCGCTTCGCGAAGTACCTGGGCCTTCAGGTCATTGCCTTTTAAGATCTCTTTTAGTTCCGGAACTTGTTCTATCGCATCTTTTAACGTGATACCTAAAGTATCCGGAACCAATTTTTTAATGGCATTCACATCAGACAGGGGCATATCCAGCACCCTGCCAACATCCTGTATGCTGGTTCGGGCCGCCATGGAGCCATAAGTGATGATCTGTGCTACCTGGTTCTTGCCGTATTTATCAACTACATAGTCAATTACCTTCTGTCTTCCTGCATCGTCAAAATCGGTATCAATATCGGGCATTGATTTACGGTCGGGATTCAGGAACCTTTCGAACAGGAGGTTGTACTTCATCGGGTCGATATTGGTGATCCCCGTGCAATACGCCACTACCGATCCCGCTGCCGAACCACGCCCCGGGCCAATAAATACGCCCATATCTCTGCCTGCTTTAATAAAGTCGGCAACAATTAAAAAGTAACCGGCAAAACCCATCGTGCGGATGGTAAAAAGCTCAAAGTTGATGCGCTCCTCTGTTTCCGGGCTAATATCGATATAGCGTTCCTTGGCACCCATAAAGGTAAGGTGCTTCAAATATTCCCACTGGTTAAGGGTATCCGAATCTGGCGTGGTCTCGCTGTGTATTTTAAACTCTTCGGGGATAACGTAGTTGGGCAGCAGGATATCGCGCTTCAGCTTTAAAACTTCCACCTTGTCGACGATCTCATTGGTATTATCTAACGATTCAGGCAGGTCGCTAAACAGTTTGTCCATTTCGGCCTGTGTTTTAAAGTAAAACTGGTCGTTAGGGAAACCGAACCTGTACCCTTTGCCGCCTTCTTCATCGGTGGCAATAGGGGTGCTCTGCATATCACCTGTATTTACACAAAGCAAAATATCGTGCGCGTTTGAATCCTGCTGATCCACATAGTGTGAATCATTGGAGCAGATCACCTTAACATTATATTTTTTAGCGAATTTAAGCAATACGGCATTCACGGTGTTTTGCTCGGGGATATCGTGACGCTGCAACTCGATATAGTAATCCTCGCCAAACAGGTCGAGCCACCATTTAAATTCTACTTCGGCTTCCGCTTCGCCCAGGCTTAAAATTGCCTGCGGTATAGATGCGCCCAGGCAGCAGGTAGTTGCAATGATGCCTTTATGATGTTTGAGGATTAATTCCTTATCAATGCGGGGCCATTTGCTGTATAGGCCTTCCATGTAACCATAGGAGCATAGCTTAACCAGGTTTTTATAGCCTTCGGGGTTTTTGGCCAGCATCAGCTGGTGATACCTTTTATCTTTTTTCTCCTTGGTGAATTGTTTTTTATGGCGATCCTCAACCACGTAAAATTCGCAGCCTACAATAGGCTTTACATTGTGCTTGCCTGCTTCTGCCACAAACTTAAACACGCCGAACATGTTGCCATGGTCGGTAATAGCCAAAGCTTTCATGCCATCCGCAGCTGCTTTTTTATACAGTTTGGATATATCGGCAGCGCCGTCGAGCAATGAGAACTGGGTATGTACGTGTAAGTGCGAAAAATCCGGCATGATGGGTATATCCTCCTAAAGAAGAAACAAAGGTACTAATTTCGGATTTCGGAATTTCGATTTCGGATTTATGTGGAGAAAAAAGCGAAGGGTTAGTAACTATTTTAAATCAAAATTTATCAACCCGATGTGATGATTTTTTAGATAAAAAAGAGGTATATTACAACTTTTAAATAGAAATGAAGCCTTATTGCTTATTTATTCTTTTAGTTTCTTTGTTTTCTTGTCATAGAGACAATCCAAACGTGTACAATTCTTCTTCTAATCAAGATAAGGTCTCAAACTCGAAATTGAAACCATTAAGTTGGGAACGTGAACTTACGGAAGCCAAAAAAGATCACGAAATTTATGGAGCTTTTCAGTTATCAAAAGACACGATTATTTTACTAAGGCGTTCCATCGGTATAGAATTAAGTTCCAACCGAGGAAAAACATGGCAGTGGTTGGGAAAATCAATATATGGTATTAATGAATTCACAGTGGATGACAAAGGGAGATGGTGGGGCTTGGAAAGGTGGAAAGGTATTCATGAGTCGAGTTATTGCAGAATACATAAATCTATGGATCTCGGAAAAACATGGGAAGAATATACCTTTAGTACAGACATATTTTTCCCATATCACATAAGTTCAAGTCTTCATCAACCGTTATCAGTAACTCTCTGGAATAATAAGGTTTACACGTTACAAGGAAGCGATCCCAGGCATCATTGGAAATATGTTAAACAGTTGGCTGAGAACGAATATTTATCTGATATATCTGTGGAGAATTACTTTGTTAGTCGCAATAACAAGAAGCTTTACGTTAAACGTACGAATGACCGAACAGACACGCTTATCAGTTTCATAAATGCCTGGGATATTTATCAAATCGAAAAGTACAAAAATGTTATTTATGTCGCCGGTTCAGCAGCCGAAGGCGATGACTCCTATTTCGCAACTATCGTAAATGAGCATCTTTTAAAAGAGTTCACCGTTCCGGGTGGTGATATAAACATGACAAAAAAATCATTTAATCGAATTATATTAACAAGTACCACGGGCGCATATTTATTTCAAAACAATAAGCTTGTACATATTTTCAAGTAGTTGAACAAGCGGCGTGTATCCTCGGCTAATAGACTGCTATTTTATTAAAATGACGAATGGTAGAACGATCTATCTTCCTTCAGCATGCCATAGATCATAGTTATTTTGAATGTTAACCCAAAACTGCGTTGTGTTGCCAAAAGCTTCTGATAATTTAACCGCAAGCTCCGGACTGATCCCCAAATGCCCATTAATTACAGATGACAAATTAGCCCTTGCCATATTTAATCCTTTAGCCACTTCAGTAATCGTTAAGCCGCGTTCAACGATAAACATTTCTTTTAATATTTCCCCGGGGTGTGATGGGGGCAGTCCTCTTTTTAACATAATTCCTCCTTTATATGGCCATCATATTTAATCAATATCTAAAACGGTGCTAAATTCAACTCGCACATGCAACAACATTGTCTAAGTTACCATAAAAAACATGTTTAGGACAGGGAAATCGCGTTTAAAAAACCAAGCATATTTGTAATTGAGGCTAAAGCCATCTTATTGCTTTAATTTCCCCGTTGGCTGAAGCCAACGGCAATGAATGAAAGATTATGCTTCTAAAATTCATTGCCGTTCCTTTTAAGGAACGGCAAAAACAAACAAAAAAACAACGGCTTTAGCCACCATTAAGCGACAAGTTTTTAAACGCGATTTCCCGGATGTTTAGGATTAAAGATAAGTAATTTTCGAATTTTTGAGCCATTTGGTTTGACTTCATTTTTTCTTTTCTTAATTCCGTTCCCTGTCCTTCCTGACTTTCGGACTAAATCCTATCTTTGCCGTTTATTGTTGCGCTATAATGAAAATATCCTATAATTGGCTGAAAGAATTTATTGATACGGATAAAACCCCCGAAGAAATCTCGACGATTTTGACAGGTACCGGTTTGGAAGTGGAGAGCCTTGAAAAAGTTCAGCCTATCCCCGGCGGGCTGGAAGGTTTGGTGATCGGTTATGTTAAAGAATGTACCCAGCACCCCAATGCCGACCGCTTGAAAGTAACTAAGGTAGATGCCGGTACCGGCGAAGACCTGCAGATTGTTTGCGGGGCCAATAACGTTGCTGCCGGGCAAAAAGTGGTTGTTGCTACCGTTGGCACCACCGTTTACCCAACCGTTGGCGAACCTTTCAAAATAAATAAATCAAAAATAAGGGGCGAAGCATCCGAAGGGATGATCTGCGCTGAAGATGAGATAGGCTTGGGAACAGATCATGCAGGTATCATGGTACTGGATGAAAATGCCGTTATCGGAACTCCGGCTAAAGATTATTTTAAAATAAACGACGACTACCTTTACGAGATCGGTTTAACGCCTAACCGCGCTGATGCCGCTTCGCATTTGGGTACAGCAAGGGATATAGCCGCTTTTTTAAAGATCGCGGTAAAAAGGCCTGATGTATCGACATTTAAGGTAGATAATACCAGCCATACGATAAAAGTAATCGTAGAAAACGAACAGGCCAGCCCGAGGTACTCGGGTGTTACCATTTCGGGTGTTGAGGTGAAGGAATCGCCTAAATGGTTAAAAGAGCGTTTGGCGGTGATCGGCATCCGATCTATCAATAACATTGTAGATGCTACAAATTATGTTTTGCATGATTTGGGGCAGCCCCTGCATGCCTTTGACGCAGATGAGATTGCCGGGGGCACTGTGATCGTAAAAAACTGCCCTGAAGGAACTTTGTTTAAAACATTGGACGAGGTAGAACGCAAACTTTCTGCCGATGACCTGATGATCTGCGATGCGGAAAAACCAATATGCATTGCCGGGGTATTTGGCGGCATAGGATCAGGTGTTAAGGCGACTACCAAAAATATATTCCTGGAGAGTGCTTATTTTAACGCGGTATCGGTTCGCAAAACATCAAAACGGCATGGTTTGAAAACCGATGCCTCTTTCAGGTTTGAACGTGGGACAGATCCTGACATGACGGTTTTTGCATTGAAGAGAGCCGCCATGCTGATACAGGAAATAGCTGGCGGAAAAATATCATCAGAAATTTCGGATAACTATCCAAAACCGGTTGCGCCGTTTGAAGTTGAGGTAACTTATAAAACCATCGACAGGCTGATCGGTAAGGCCATCGGGCATGATGAAATAAAAGGGATACTGAAAGCTTTGGAGATTGAGATCGTTGACGACACCGATGAAGGGCTCTCGCTAAAAGTGCCTCCATATCGCGTAGATATAACCCGTGATGTGGATGTTGTTGAAGAAATATTGCGGATCTACGGTTACAACAATATTGAGATCCAGACCCAGGTTAGGGCTTCGTTAAATAATTCGCAAAGGCCCGAAAAGGACTCTATACAAAGCCTGTTATCCGATTTGTTAACCGCCAATGGTTTTAACGAGATCATGTCGAACTCGCTCACCAAATCAGCCTATTCATCCAATTTGGATACGGCGGTAAAGATCTTAAACCCTTTAAGTAGTGATTTGGACGTAATGCGCCAGAGCATGCTGTTCTCGGGCCTTGAAGCCATCGCGTACAACCACAACCGTAAAAACCCCGATCTGAAACTTTATGAGTTTGGAAAAGTTTATTCGGTTGAGGAGGGGAAGTATATCGAAACCCAGCGGTTCGCCATTTTTATTACGGGCGCGGACGTTGCCGCACAATGGAACCAAAAAAGCAAGCCTGCATCTTTTTATAATTTAAAAGCGGTTGTTGACGGTGTGCTTGCGAAACTTGGCATCAGCGACATTTCGGTGGAGGATGCTACCTGTAAAAAACTTGCTTACGGTTTGCAATATAAACTGAACAATAAGCAACTGGTGAAATTTGGTTCGGTAGCAACAGAAGCTTTGAAAAAAACCGAAGTGGATAAGGAAGTTTTTTATGCCGATTTTAATTTTGATATGATCCTTAAACAGGTTCGTAAAAATAAGATCGTTTATTCGGAAATTTCAAAATTCCCCGCAGTAAGGCGCGATCTTTCGATGCTGATCGATAAAAACGTAACTTTCGGCCAGTTAAAACTGATCGCCCAAAAAACCGAACGTAAATTATTGCAGGATGTAAATGTGTTTGATGTTTACCAGGGCGACAAACTCCCGGCAGGAAAAAAATCTTATGCGCTTAGCTTTATTTTGCAGGACAGTGAAAAAACGCTGACCGATAAAGCGATTGATGCCATTATGCAAAAATTAATTTACAACCTGGAGAAGGAATCGGGAGCGGAGATACGAAAGTAGAGGTTAGAGATTAGTTAATTAGAGATTAGTCTAAAATAAGGGCCATATGTTTCGGTCAAAATAACTGGTAAAAAAATGTAACCACGGAGGTCGCAGAGTAAGGCACGGAGAAACACAGAGAAAAAAATTGCAAACTATTAAAGCTTTGTGTTCTCCGTGTTTTTTTCCTTTGTGGTCTCTGTGGTAAAAAACTCTTTAGTTAAATAGAGATTAGATAAGTAATTTAGAGATTAGATAAGTAATTAACTGATTATGCTAAAAAGAAATACATTTGTAGATAATATTAAATTAACTTAAAAAAATATACAACTAATCTCTAATCGCTTACCTCCAACCACTAACACCAATGGCCCTCGCAGAGCAATTAACCCGTATTGTTGATAGAACAGAGCACTTAATTGAGCTTTGTGGTGCTTTGCAGGAGGAAAACGATTTGTTGAAACTGGAGAGCGAGGCGTTGTCTGTAGCCCTTGAGGCGAGTAAAAATAAGACCAAAGAAGTGGAGGAAAAGCTCCGCGCTTTGAAAATGGCGAGATCTTTTTCAGAAACAAATGAAAAAAGTCTTGACATAAAGCAAAAAATTAACGAATTTGTGCAGGAAATTGATAAGTGTATTGTATTATTGAAAAAATAGTACAAATAGTGAAAAGCTCAGATGGGAGAAATCTCCATAAAAATAAATATTGCTGACAGAGTTTACCCTTTAAAGGTAAACATGGAAGAGGAAGAAATAATACGTAGGGCAGCCAAACTGATTAATGACCGGATAAAGGAATATCAGGAAAATTATGCAGTGCGGGATAAACAGGATTTGCTTTCGATGTGTGTGCTGCATTATGCAACATCCTCATTAAAAGCGGAAAAGAAGGTTACAGTTGAAGATACAGAAGTAACTGAAAAGGTTTACCAGTTGGATTATTTATTAACGGAATTTTTTTCAAAGCAATAAACGTTCTTTACATAAAGTGCATGAGCATTTAAGATTTAACCGCGGTTAAATTTTAAGTATCACTATTAAAAACTTAACGCTTCAATATTCAGCGGATCAAAGAGGCATGCGTTAGTCGTTTCAATTAACGGTAACCCATGATTCCAAACTGTCCCATTTGAGGTTTTAAATACATGATACTTAAAAATTTAGACGCGGTTTTTTTTTTATACCAATTATATATTTTATAAATAAACAATGAATAGTACACTATTATATCTCATTATCGGCGTGCTGATAGGAGGCCTTCCCGGCGTGCTCATCGGGCGCTTTTTACTACGCAAACTTTTTAAAGACCAGGAAGTGGCAGCTCAGAATAAAGTAAAAAAGATCCTGAAAGATGCTGAAAACGACTCCGAAATTCTGAAAAAGAATAAATTACTGGAAGCGAAAGAACGCTTTTTACAGATGAAAGCTGAACACGAGCAGCAGATCAACGAAAAAAATAATGCAATCAACCAGCGCGAAAATGGCGTTAAACAAAAGGAGCAATCACTAAACTCCCGTTTGGAAAACATGAACCGCAAGGAATCCGAACTGGACAATGTGCGTAAAAACCTGGAGCGCCAAACTGAAATTGTGGTAAAAAAGCAGGAAGAAGTTGAAATTCTGAAAAACTCGCACGTACAGCAATTGGAAACCATTGCCGGTTTATCTGCTGAAGATGCGAAGAACCAACTGGTGGATAATTTACGCGAAGAAGCCCGCAGCAAGGCTATGGCGCAGATCAAAGACATTGTTGACGAAGCCAAGCTGACCGCCACCAAAGAAGCCAAAAAGATCGTTATTCAAACGATTCAAAGGACAGCTACTGAAAGCGCGATTGAGAACACTGTCTCTATTTTCAATATTGAAAATGACGAAATTAAGGGTCGAATTATTGGTCGCGAGGGTAGGAATATCCGCGCCCTTGAAGCAGCAACCGGCATTGAAATTATTGTAGATGATACCCCTGAAGCTATCATTCTATCGGGCTTTGACCCGGTACGGCGCGAGATTGCCCGCCTGGCGATGCACCGTCTGGTAACGGACGGACGGATCCACCCGGCGCGTATTGAAGAAGTGGTTGCCAAAACGAAAAAGCAGATAGAAGAAGAAATTGTAGAGATAGGGGAGCGTACCGTGATCGATTTGGGCATCAATGGCTTGCACCCGGAGCTGATCCGGATGGTGGGGCGTATGCGTTACCGCTCATCTTATGGACAAAACCTGTTGCAGCACTCACGCGAGGTAGCCAATTTCTGCGCCACCATGGCGGCGGAGCTTGGCCTGAATGTGAAGCTTGCAAAACGTGCCGGCCTGTTACATGATATTGGCAAGGTGCCTGATGACAATCCTGAATTACCGCACGCTATTTTAGGCATGCAATTGGCCGAAAAATATAAGGAGCATCCTGAAGTTTGCAACGCCATTGGCGCCCACCACGATGAGGTGGAAATGACATCAATGTTATCACCGATTATACAGGTTTGTGACGCGATATCAGGCGCACGCCCCGGCGCACGCCGTGAAGTGGTTGAAAGCTACATCAAACGTTTAAAAGAGCTGGAAGAGCTGGCGTTATCGTATCCTGGCGTTGAAAAAACATTCGCGATACAGGCAGGCCGTGAGTTGCGCGTAGTGGTGGAAAGCGAGAAGATAAGTGATGCGCAGTCTGAAATACTGGCGGCGGATATATCCAACCGTATACAAACCGAAATGACCTATCCGGGACAAATAAAAGTTACCGTGATCAGGGAAACCAGGTCTGTTGCGTTTGCTAAATAGAAACAAAACTGCCGAGAATATGGAAAGGCAACAAGAAAAGGGAGTTCGAATCGGGGATGAATTCGTAGTTATCGACCGCATGAAATCAGAGGTGCTTAACAGTCTCAATAATGCTTTAATCGACCTAAAACACTCGACTCGAAAAGCAATCTATATTGCAGCAGTTATACAGTACTTTGCGATAGTAGGTTCGATATGGGCTATATTTCACTACACGCACTTTTTAATCAAGTAAGATGAGAAATCTTGCTGGCTGTTTTTAAAAGAAGATGTCAATTTTTTCATTTAGCCGCTGTGAAGACTATGAACTTTTAATTATCAAAATTTAATAGATTGACTGTTAAATCCAATAAAAAACCTCCCACTCCACAGGTTGCTCAAAAACGGCCTGTGGATATTTATTTTGATAAATACGCCGAAAGTCATCAAAATCCAACCAATAAACTCATTCACTGGATCTGTGTTCCGCTGATCGTTTTTAGCTTGTTTGGGTTGGTTTGGGCCATACCCTTTCCTCACCTCAAATTTCTTGGCCAGTATAATGGGTTCGTTAACTGGGCTTCTTTTTTAATTGCTTTTGGCTGCTATTACTATTACCGGCTTTCGCCGGTGCTTTCATACCTGATGGTGTTGGTGCTTTTTGCTTTTAGTTATGGCATTATAGAGATCGTAGGTTTCCAAAAAGCAGGCGGCCCGGCTTTGTGGCTTATATGCCTGGTCATTTTTGTATTAGCCTGGATCGGGCAGTTCATCGGGCATAAAATAGAGGGTAAAAAACCATCCTTTTTTGATGACCTTAGGTTTTTGCTCATCGGGCCTATTTGGCTGCTGCATTTTATATTGAAAAAGTATTCGATCAGGTATTAAAATTATTTAAATTGCATTTTTATTGGTTGAACCTTATCTCTAAAACCTGTAGATTTTGCTTATCTTATCTAAATTTCGTGATTATTATGACTCTTCCATTGGTTATGGAATTGACAAAACCATAATTTATGAACGAGAAACCAGAATTGTTAAAAGCAAAGAATTTTTCTTAGACGATTATATTGCTGGTGAAAACTACTATCGTGATTTCACATGGGGAAGACGAGCAACAACAACGCGTCATGAATGGAGGATAATTGGTTTTTGTGGCAAAACATATGTCTTGTTAATAGAAAAAACCAAAAAAGATGATAAGGGATCAACCCTTGAAACCTTTGAATATTTTTATGGTGGTGAAACGTTAGAAAGGGTTTTTAAGGAAAAAAAAGAAAAATGGCGATATAAAGAGACACAGGAATTTATCAATAAATGGCATGGTAAAGAGTTTTTTGATTTTTTCCTTACCAATAAAGTCCCAATTTTTTCTGTTCAACCTTTAGAATTGTATAAGACTTTCTCAGAGGTAGCACTTAATCCCTCTTTAGGCGAAATTAAATTTTCCAGAATATTTGATTCTATTTCCGCTTTTCAGGAAATTCAAATGTTTATTTCCGGTGTTTTAGGAACAGGTTCTCCTAAAACTTTAGAAATTAGCAACGATGAAAAAATAAAGCAATATGGCTATGATCCAAAGTGGTCGTTTCGAAATCCCGATCCTCCTAAAAGAAAACAATAGGCGTTTATTCCAATAAACTTATTTTTATTGTAGCATATTACAGGTTCCCATCGTATTGTTTTTGAATTAAAGATCACAACGGTGAAAATCAAAGCTGCTATAATAATTTTGTGTGTTATACTGTTTAGTTGCAAGAAAGGCACTAAACCCGAAATTACACTTACCGGCACATTAACAAGTTGCCCCGCAAATTCAACCTGTACCTATAATTATTTTGATAGCGCTGATTTTACCAATGGCAATCAACCGGTAGCCGGGAGTTCCCGGGTGTTTTGGTATAAAACTGTAAACGCCAATATTTGTGGCGCCACTACATCGTTTTTCTTTAAAACAAATATGGGTGATACCCAGTTTGATATAACATCAAGCCAGATTGCTGCGGGAGATGTTTTTGCTAATGATTTTATTTGCCCCTGCTGTGATTATGCTATTTTATTTAAACCGATAGGCGGCGAAATTAAAGGGCAGCGGACAGATGCAACCCATTGGCTGATAAATGCATCCATCATATTCGGCACGGCACCCAGTACCCCGGTAGATACCGTGGTTGTAAACCAGTATTTTACGCGGCAGACGTTACCGTAGGGTTGGTTGATTAAGTTAGATTGGGTTGATTAAGTTAGATTGGGTTGATTACGTTGAACGAATAGTCATCTACAACCTAATCAACTACTCACTCAATCAACCACTCACAAATTTTTCCCCAATTTCTCCAGAATATCCTGCGGCACTTTTTCAAGGTCAAGTACTAAAAAGCCATCGAGGCAATCCGCAAACTTAGGGTCGATATTAAAACAGATTATTTTGGCGTTAAGGGCAATGTATTGGCGCAGCAGCACAGGTACTTTGATGTTACGGGTTTCCACTTCAGAGATCAATGCATCCAGGCCTTTAAAAGTATCTTCACCTTCCATTAACAGGTTGGTATCAATACTTTCCATATCAACCTTAAATTTTTTCCTGGGCCTTACAAACTGCGCCATTTCATGATCAAAATGATGGCGGTTGATATAATCAACAATAAGCGATTTGGAGAAATTCGAAAAAGAGTTGCTGATACTAACCGGGCCGATGAGGTACCGATAACGCGGGTTGTCAATCAGGTATTTCAAGATCCCTTTCCACAACAAAAACAATGGAAGGGGTTTTTGCTGGTATTCTTTTCGGATCCATGAGCGCCCGAGTTCAATGCTCTTTTTTAATACAGGGGTAAACTGTGATTTTATTTTAAAGAGCTCAGAAACATAAAATCCTTTTTTGCCTATGCTATAAAATATCTCGTCGCCTAAACCAAGGCGGTAGGCCCCAACAATCATTTTTGACTCAACGTCCCAAATAAACAAGTGGTGATAATAAATATCGTATTCGTCCAGGTCAGTCGCTTTGTTGGTGCCTTCGCCAATCTCCCTGAACGTTAATTCTCTTAACCGGCCTATTTCGCGGATCACATTGGGAATAGTGGAGGTGGGCACAATAAACACCTCATAGTTTTTTTCTACCCAAATGCGATATTCCTCGCGTAAAGAGGCGATTTCCGTTTCAAGGATTTCGCCGCTGATCTCCGGTACTATTTCGGCCGGCTGTTTTTTTATTTTGAAAAGATTCCGGGGATGAAATAGCTTCTTTTCCTCTTCAAGCCCGGTACCCAACGCATAGGTACGCGCCCGCAAGTAATTGAGCAGTTTGGTGCTGTTATTAAATTCCGGAAAATCTTCAATATTTATCGGCTTGCCTATCCGCAGTTTAATGGTATGCCCGTGTTTGTTAAAAAGTTCGGAAGGTAATTTGGCAGTGCGCAATGCCGGGTGTATCAGGCTGAGTAAATTAAACAGCAGGCCATTATTTCCGTGGAAATAAATGGGTACCACGGGTACCTTGGCTTTCGCGATGATCTTGCCGACTACCGGGTGCCACATGCGATCCGTAACCTGCTTTTTATCAACCTTAAAGGTAGATACTTCGCCCGCCGGAAAAATACCTATCGGTGTACCGTTAGCCAGTAATTCGAGCGTAGTTTTTAACCCACTGATGGAGGATGAATGGTCAATATTTTCAAACGGGTTTACGGCGATAAAATAATCTGCTAAATTGGGGATCTTTTTAAGCAGGAAGTTCGCCATTAGCTTGGCATCCGGCCGAACCATGCATAAAATCTTCAGCAGTACCATCCCTTCAATACCACCGTAAGGGTGATTGGCGATGGCGATAAAGCTGCCCGTTTTAGGGATGTTCCTTAGTTCTTTTTCATCAAACTCAATATCAATACCGCAACCTTCTAAAATAGCGTCCACAAAATCAGGGCCCTGTTTAGGCTGGGCCTGGGCAAACAATTCGTTTACCTGGTTAATTTTCATCAGCTCCATCAATAAAGCGGCAAGGCCCGGCATTTTCAGCTTATCAAGTTTGGTGGCTTTGGCAAACTCTTCGGTGGTGATTACTTTCATTGGTGCAAAAATAAACCCTTTAACGGGGATTAATAATTTCCTTAAAAATTGTTTAATTTAACCCTTACAAACCTTTAATGAAAACACGGATAAAACAACACCTCTCCATAACTAAAAAAGAATGGAACGGTTTGGTAATACTTGTTGTAATAATAGCAGGGGTATTAGCAACGCCTTATGGCTATCGCTTGTTCCGCAAAGATAGTACAATAAATTTCAAAGAGTTTGACAAAGCAGCAGCACAACTGGACAGTGTGCAAAAAAATGGGACCTACGTTGACAGTTTAACCGGTTCAGGCGATAAAATAGCGAACCCCGTGATGTTTCCATTTGATCCAAATGGTTTAACGGCCGCCCAATGGACGCAATTGGGCCTAACCATGCATCAGGCGGAGGTGATTTTACACTACCGGGCAAAGGGCGGGCATTTTTATAAAAAAGAAGATGTAAAAAAGATCTACGCAATTACCGCAGCAGATTATACCAGGCTTGAACCCTATATCGTTATCCCCGAAGGAAATTTTAACTACAAAAAAGCCAAACCCGGCGAGGTAATTGAACTAAACAGCGCCGATTCCGCAAAGCTGACATCGTTGGAAGGCGTAGGCCCGTCCTTTGCCGTTCGGATTATCCGCTATCGAAGCCGTTTGGGTGGTTTTATTTATAAAGAACAGCTGAAAGAAATTTACGGGCTCGATTCTTTGGAATTTGCCGATATAAAGAACCAGGTTTCGGTAAACATCAATAAGGTAAAAAAGATAAACATTAACACTATCTCGTTTGATCAGCTGCGGATATTTCCGTACCTGAATTATAAACAGGTAAACGCCATTATTCAATACCGCGTACAACATGGCAGCTACAATTCCATAACGGATATGAAAAATATTGTGCTTCTTGATGAAGGAATTTTGCGTAAAATTGAGCCTTATTTAGCATTTAAATGATAGAACAACAAATAAAAACCGCTATCCGCGATATTCCTGATTTCCCGAAACCGGGGATTATTTTTAAGGATATAACCCCGATATTAAAAGACCCTCAATTATGCATTAATATTGTTGATGCTTTTGTTGAAAAATTAAAAGATATCCGGATAGATGCTATAGCTGGTATTGAAAGCCGCGGCTTTTTATTTGGCCTTACCCTGGCTACCAAATTAGGTGTTCCGTTCGTGCCGGTACGTAAGGCCGGCAAACTGCCCTTTACCATCAAACAAAAAGCCTATAAACTTGAATATGGCACCGCTACTATCGAACTGCATACCGATGCTTTTGAACCCGGTCAGCATATCCTGATCCATGATGATCTGCTTGCCACCGGCGGCACCGCACTCGCTGCCAGCGAACTGATCCAGGAAATGGGCGGCATTGTCGCGGGATTTTCCTTCGTTGTGGGTTTGGGGTTTTTAAATGGGAAAGAAAGGATTGCACCGGTTTGTGATAGGGTGGTGGTGCTGGCAGAGTATTAAAATGTCTGATCTCTTCAAAAATAGATACCGGATTTCGTCAGCAAGATTGCAAACCGGGAATTATGCTGATAACGGCTTGTATTTTATCACCATTTGTACCAAGTACCGGGAATGCTTTTTTGGAGATGTCGTAGAGACGCGGTGCTCCGCGTCTCCCGCCGATATGCCCGAAAACAAAATGCAATTAAACGACCCCGGTAAAAAAGTTGAATCAGAATGGTTAAAAACAATTGAATTAAGGCCGGACATGAATTTGGAGTTGGCCGGATATGTCGTTATGCCTAATCATTTTCATGGAATCATATTTATCGGTGAAAATAAATATAACCGTGATTATACAAAATACATGGTGGGAGACGTGATGCATCACGTCTCTACGAATGGTATTGTTGATGATAACCTAAAAATAGATTTGGAAACCAATCGAAAAATCTCGCATCGATAGTTGGCGGTTTTAAAGCAGCCGTTACAACATACGCCAGGAAAAACAACATTCCATTTGCCTGGCGGGCCAGGTTTCGTGATCATATAATTACCTCTAATGAGGAATATTTGAAAGTTGCTGATTATATCATCTACAACCCGTATAGTTGGCAAAAAGATAAGTTCTATAAATAGGATGCAATCCAAATATGACCGTTCGCTTTGATAGAGACGTGATGCATCACGATCTCTACAACCGTTTGATTCGGGGATTTTCTTCAAATAGGCATTTAATTGTTCGCACGTTGCAGATCAGAAACACCTATCTGCTTTGATTTTTACAATTTATTTTAGCTAAACAATTACCTCTATCCCAACTAAACCCATAATTCATACCATATACCAATGCCGTCATTTTTCGGCTGTTTTTTTTTGAAACCAAAGCGCAAAATATTGTGTTACTTTGCTAAAAATCAATATAAAACCTATGGATTCTTTACTGACTGATATTCCCGCCGGATACGATTTTACCATTAATGATCATCAGAAAATGATAGGCCAAACGGCCAAAGATTTCGCCGAAAAACACATCAGGCCGCATGTGATGGAATGGGACGAGGCCCAGCATTTTCCGATTGAATTATTTAAAAAATTGGGCGAGCTCGGCATGATGGGCGTATTCGTTCCTGAACAATATGGCGGTTCTGGCTTTGGCTATTTTGAATATGTAACGGTGGTTAGCGAGATCGCTAAGGTATGCGGTTCGATAGGATTGTCCGTAGCAGCGCATAACTCCCTCTGCACCGGCCACATACTGGCATTTGGCAGCGAGGAACAAAAACTGCGCTGGTTGCCCAAACTGGCTACCTGCGAATGGCTTGGCGCCTGGGGGCTTACCGAAGCCAACACCGGCTCGGATGCGCTTGGCATGAATACTACCGCCGTTTTGGACGGCGACCATTATATAGTTAACGGCTCCAAAAACTGGATCACGCATGGTAAATCAGGCAATGTGGCCGTGGTAATGGTCCGCACGGGAGAGAAAAATGACTCAAAGGGTATCACGACTTTGGTAATCGAGAAGGGTACCCCCGGGTTTACCCATGGTAAAAAAGAAAATAAACTGGGCATGCGTGCTTCAGAAACAACGGAACTGATATTTGATAATTGCCGCGTACCTGTAGAAAACAGGCTGGGAAATGAAGGCGAAGGCTTTAAACAGGCCATGAAAGTATTGGATGGCGGGCGGATTTCTATCGCTGCCTTATCGCTGGGCATCGCCAAAGGCGCGTTTGAAGCCGCTGTTGCCTACTCAAAAGAGCGCAGGCAATTCGGGCAGCCGATCAGTAATTTCCAGGGCATTGCCTTTAAGCTGGCGGATATGGCCACCGAAATTGAAGCCGCCGAACTCCTCATCATGCAGGCCGCCGACCTCAAAAACAAACACCTGCCGGTAACCAAGCAATCGGCCATGGCAAAATACTATGCTTCTGAAGTTGCCGTACGTACAGCCACCGAAGCAGTACAGATCTTCGGCGGGTATGGTTATACCAAAGATTTCCCGGTTGAAAAATACTACCGCGATGCCAAACTGTGCACAATAGGCGAGGGGACTTCGGAGATACAGAAGATCGTGATCAGCAGGGAAGTGTTGAGATAAATATAAAATTGAGTAGGGGCCGCCCTTGTGGCCGCCCTAAACTTTAAATTACCACCCCACAAATTAACAATCGGTTAGGCACATGTAAGTGCCGACCGCAAGGGTAGCCCCTACGGATATTTGATGTTATTACACTGCTATTTTCGTTTTTCGCTTCAAATCCGTTCTTGTTTGCAAAATTTAATTTCTGTATTTTTGGATATAAGCAAGAGATAATGGAAACTATTGTATTGGAAATAGATAAGGCATCGGCAAAAGCATGGAATAGCAGTTCTCCATCGCGAAGGGCGGCCTATGAAAGTAAAATAGTTGCTATTGTAAAAGCATTCCAGGATACAGAACAAATCGATGAAGACGGCTTTACCAAAGCGCAACGCGATTTTTTGGCGAAGGAAGCTGCTGAGAATACAGAGCCTTATGAATGGTGGAACGATGATGAAATGGTCGCTGAACTTGAACGGCGGTCGGCAGATTTAAAAAGCGGCAAGGATCCGGGTGTAACTTTGGAGGAATCGAAAGAACGATTAAGAATGTTGCTTAAAAAGGAATGATTAACCTGGTTAAGCTTGCTGACATTGCCCAGCATGAGTTTGAGAAATCTACCTTATGGTACAAAGGTGAGTCAGGAGTGGTTGGTCAACGGTTTGTTGAAGATGTTTTTAAAGCATTCAATTCCATATCGCGAAATCCTGAGTTTTATCCAAAGAAAAAAGGCAATAACCGGGAATTTGTCATGCGTAAATTTCCGTTTGTCATAGTTTACGAATATCTGCCGAAGCAAGATTCTGTTTTTATCTTGCATATTTTTCACACCAGTAGAAATCCTAAACTAAAATATCGAAGAAAGTAACTGTGCTATTGCTGATAGACGCTGGAGACATAGATGACTGTAGTCAGCGGGAAGTTTTGAGGGTTAATCGTTAAAATAATTAGCGCACCGATACGTTCGATTATAATTATTCCGAACTTGTGATCACAAAATGAAATATTTCAGAACCCTATTGCTGTTGATGACTTTCTTAATCGTTTGTACTGCGGATGTGCTAGCGCGCCCTGTACTGGCCTTTACCGATACTAATTGGGCCAAAGGAGACACACTAAATTATTGGTTGTATATACCTAAATCCAAAATACCGTTATTGAAAGACACCATCTTTAATCGTGAAAAATGCTTTATAACCCAATGCCCTCTTATGCTCTACAATAATACAAGCGATACCTTAAAATACATGACTATGTCTGCCTCGTGGTGGGATATTTATTATATTGATAATCAAAACTTTGCATTGGCAGCCGACTGGTGGAATGTTTTTAAAAATAGCTCACAACTAATTGTATTGCCGCCCCATCAATCGATAACGAGAAGTATTGGCATCATAACATACAAGGGTTATTATCGGGGCCAAAAGTTAAGGATAGCGATGAGTCTGCAGCGCATAGGGTTTGAATTGCCAGGCTTTATGGTTCAGCTAAAGCCTAAAACAACCAACATGATATGGTCTAACCAGGTAACGCTAAATTAATTAATCAACCACTCACTTATTTCACCCAATCAACTAATTCAATTTCCCCCTTTCATATTCCAAAAACTTTCCCTACATTTGCCGTCCCTGAAAGGAGGTATATCGGGAATTATGATCATTATCAACGTAAAAGACGGCGAATCATTAGACAAAGCATTGAAACGCTTCAAAAAGAAATTTGAAAAAACTGGTGTTTTAAGAGAACTTCGCAGCCGCCAGGCATTCGAAAAAAAATCTGTAACCCGTCGCCACGAGGTGAAACACGCCATCTACAAACAAAATATGAACTTAGAACCAACTGTTTAATTTTTTTAAATTTTCAAAAAAAAATTATCAGATTTTCTAATCAATATACAAAAACTATTTGTACATTCATCATTCGGATGTACAAGTAGTTTTTATGTTTACAGAGCGTTTTATCCGGTATATTCAGTTCGAAAAAAGGTACTCTCCACACACTGTATCTGCCTACCAGTCAGACCTTGACCAGTTTACCGGTTTCTTAAATAATCCGCAAAAACTGTCGCCGCCCCCGCCGCCTGTTATTACACACCCTTCGCAAATTACGCATTATCATATCCGCAACTGGATGGTTGAGCTGATGAACCAGCACATCATTGCCCGTTCCATTAACCGTAAAATTGCCACCCTGCGCAAATACTTTAAATTTTTACTACAGGAAGGGGTGATCGGAATAAATCCAGCTTCCAAAATAAATACACCCAAGATCCCGAAAAACCTGCCGGTTGTTGTGGAAGATGTAAAGCTTACGCAGATGCTTGACGAAAATGAAGTGTTCGGCACCGACTTTAAAGGCCTGCGCGACAAACTGGTAATTGAAATGCTTTTTGGTACAGGTATGCGCCTTTCTGAGCTGATGGGCGTAAAGGATAGCGATATTAATGTTTATGAAGGCACTATAAAAGTTTTGGGTAAGCGTAATAAGGAACGTATCATCCCGGTGAATAACGAGCTGAAATTATTAATTGCTGAATACCAGGAGTTAAAGAAAAAGCAGGAATTTTTTGGTAACAATTCCTTAACCTTAATCGTTACAGATAAAGGAGCGAATGCTTACGCGAAGTTGATCTATTTAATTGTGCAGAAATATCTTTCCTACATATCCACCCAAAATAAAAGGAGTCCGCATGTACTGCGGCACACTTTTGCTACAAGCTTATTGAACCGCGGCGCCGATCTGAACGCCATTAAAGAACTTTTGGGCCATGCTAACCTGAGCGCTACCCAAATTTACACGCATAATTCAGTTGAACGATTAAAGTCTATTTACAAACAAGCCCATCCAAAGGCCTAAAAAGGAGGAATCATGAAAATTACAGTGCAATCTATTCGTTTTAATGCAGACAAAAAATTATTGGATTTTATCCAGAAAAAAGCAGACAAGCTTGATACTTTCTATGATCAGATCATTAACGGGGAAGTTTATTTGAAGCTGGAAAATGTTGAAGACGAAGCCAATAAAATAACGGAGATTAAACTGTCGCTGCCGGGCACCCAACTATTTGCAAAGGAGCAATGTAAAACGTTTGAAGAAGCTACAGACCTTGCAATAGAAAGCCTGCGCAAACAGATCGAAAAGTATAAACAAAAGAAAACTGATGTTGCCGCAGCGGCCAAAAAGGCCGCCCTGGTTTCGGAAACAGAAGAGTTTTAGTTACATAAACAGCGAAATTTTAGCTAAATCGGCGGGTTTTTAACCTGCCGATTTTTTTTTAAAATTAAATTTTGTTCAGCATTAAAAATGTGTAAATTTGCAATCCCTTTCGGAGAGGTATACGATGGTCTTCCTCTTTATTAAACGGGTGGTTCTTTAAAATAAAAATTCAGCCTGATTAATTAGCCGGTACTTATCGGAGGTCATACATATGATCAACGGAAGTAGTAAGGGTAATAATTTAAGCCTCCTTAGCTCAGCTGGTAGAGCGACTGACTTGTAATCAGTAGGTCATTGGTTCGATCCCGATAGGAGGCTCTGTTAATTTAAGATTTTAGAATTACGATTTACGATTTGCATGCATTCGTAAATCTGAAATCAAAAATCGTAAATCAACAAATGGGGGGATACCAGAGCGGTCAAATGGGGCAGACTGTAAATCTGCTGCTTCGGCTACGAAGGTTCGAATCCTTCTCCCCCCACAATGCAGTTGGCAGTTTTAAGTAGGCAGTAAGCAGTTTTTTAACTGCAAACTGCGCACTTAAAACCGCAAACTTTAAAAAGCGGAAGTAGCTCAGTTGGTAGAGCGATAGCCTTCCAAGCTATAGGTCGCGAGTTCGAACCTCGTCTTCCGCTCAGTTGAGGAGTTGGCAGTGGGTGGTAAGCAGTTGGCAGCGACTGTAAACTGGCAACTGATAACTGCAAACTGAGCAAAACCAGCCGACGTAGCTCAGGGGTAGAGCACTTCCTTGGTAAGGAAGAGGTCATGGGTTCAAATCCCATTGTTGGCTCAATGTTATAATAACAGCATAAAAAGAATACAATTTAAAGTTTAAATTAACCTACAAATAATAAATATAAATCATGGCAAAAGAAAAGTTTGACCGCAGTAAGCCGCATTTAAATATCGGTACAATCGGTCACGTTGACCACGGGAAAACAACCCTTACTGCAGCTATTACAAAAGTATTGGCTGATAAAGGTTTCTCAGAAGCCCGTTCATTCGATTCAATCGACTCAGCTCCTGAAGAAAAAGAGCGTGGTATTACTATTAATACAGCACACGTTGAATATTCAACTGCTACACGTCACTACGCACACGTTGACTGCCCGGGACACGCCGACTATGTGAAAAACATGGTTACTGGTGCTGCCCAAATGGACGGTGCAATTATAGTTGTTGCCGCTACTGATGGTCCGATGCCTCAAACACGTGAACACATCCTGTTAGCCCGCCAGGTTGGTGTGCCATCATTGGTTGTGTTTATGAATAAAGTAGACATGGTGGATGATCCTGAGTTATTAGAACTTGTTGAAATGGAGATCCGCGAATTATTATCATTCTATGATTATCCTGGTGACGATATTCCTGTAATTCAAGGTTCTGCGCTTGGTGGTTTGAATGCTGATCCGAAATGGGTTGGTAAGATCATGGAACTGATGGATGCTGTTGATGCACATATTCCAATTCCTCCCCGTTTAACTGACCTTCCTTTCCTTATGCCTGTTGAAGACGTATTCTCGATCACTGGTCGTGGTACTGTTGCAACCGGTCGTATCGAACGTGGAGTTATCAACTCAGGTGAGCAGGTTGATATCCTGGGCATGGGTGCTGAAAACTTAAAATCAACTGTTACAGGTGTGGAAATGTTCCGCAAGATCCTTGACAGGGGTGAAGCAGGTGATAACGTAGGTTTATTGTTACGTGGTATTGAAAAAACCGATATCCGTCGTGGTATGGTTATTTGCAAACCGGGTTCAGTAACCCCGCACACTGATTTCAAAGCAGAAGTTTACGTATTGTCAAAAGCTGAAGGTGGCCGTCACACGCCTTTCTTCAACAAATACCGTCCGCAATTCTATTTCCGCACAACTGACGTTACAGGTGAAATCACCTTAGCTGAAGGCGTAGAAATGGTTATGCCAGGTGATAACGTTACCATCACTGTAAAGCTGATCAACGCTATCGCGATGGAAAAAGGCTTACGTTTCGCTATCCGTGAAGGTGGCAGAACAGTAGGTGCCGGTCAGGTAACTGAAATATTGAAATAAGGCCCCCCGGCCCCCTAAAGGGGGAGTAAAGGGTAAGGTTAATTAAGCAAAGTACTTAGCCAGAAACGGCTAAGTACTTTGTTGATATTAGAAAAGCACCGATTAAAGTCCCTTTAGGGATTTAGGGCTAAAAGGATACACGGGAATAGTTCAATGGTAGAATAGAGGTCTCCAAAACCTTTGATCAGGGTTCGAATCCTTGTTCCCGTGCATAACAGAATAAGAAATGGCTAAAGTATCTGAGTATATTAAGGAGTCTTACATTGAGTTAACAGAAAAAGTTACCTGGCCAACCTGGAGAGAATTGCAAAATAGCGCTGTTTTAGTTTTGGTAGCAGCATTTATTATCGCAATGATCATATTGGTAATGGACCAAGGTATACATTATGTACTCGACCTGTTTTATAAATCACTAACCTAATAGTATAGCATAATAATATGAGTGATCAGGTAAAATGGTATGTAGTGCGTGCTATAAGCGGCAAGGAGAAAAAGGTTAAGCAATATATTGATGCCGAAATAAACCGTTTAGGCATTACACATTTGGTTCCGCAGGTATTGATACCTACTGAAAAATATTACCAGATGCGCGATGGAAAGAAGATTGCTAAGGAACGCAATTTTTTTCCGGGTTATGTATTGATCGAAGCTGCGCTTGACGCGGAGATCGAACACATCATCAAAAATATAAATAGTGTTATTGGATTTTTGGGCGACAAAGCCGGAAATGCTATCCCGCTTCGCCAGGCCGAAGTTAACCGTATTTTAGGTAAGGTTGACGAAATGACTGCCCAGGGCGAAACCATGAATGTGCCTTATTATATAGGCGAGGGTGTAAAAGTGATGGACGGCCCTTTCAACGGTTTCAGCGGTGTTATTGAAGAAGTGAACGAGGAAAAGAAGAAATTAAAAGTAATGGTAAAGATTTTCGGGCGACGTACGCCGCTTGAATTGAATTACATGCAGGTGGAGAAAGAATAGATTTGAGATGTGAGACATCGAAATCGAACAGATCAAATATAAAATATTTAAGGTTTGAAAACAGATAGGAGTCTCAAATCTCATATCTAACATCTCAAATCTAATAAAGATAAATGTTACATAGCTTCCACTACTAACATTAGGTAAATAAATTAAATAAGTAAAAATGGCAAAAGAAGTCGGTGCGATGGTGAAACTGCAGGTAAAGGGCGGCGCTGCAAATCCATCACCTCCAATTGGCCCTGCATTGGGTGCAAAAGGGGTGAATATCATGGAATTTTGCAAGCAATTCAACGCACGTACCCAGGACAAACCTGGCAAAGTGTTACCGGTAGTTATTACTGTTTATGTCGACAAGTCATTCGATTTTATCATCAAAACTCCACCCGTTGCCATCCAGTTACTGGAAGCAACAGGTTTAAAGAGTGGTTCAGCTGAGCCAAACCGTAAAAAGGTAGCCAATGTTAATTGGAGCCAGGTTGAAACTATAGCTAAAGATAAAATGACTGATTTGAATGCATTTACAGTAGAATCAGCCATGAAAATGGTGGCAGGAACTGCCCGCAGTATGGGTATAACCGTATCAGGTACGGCACCCTGGAACTAACAATCAATTTCGGATTTCGGATTTTCAATTTCGAATTTAAAATTGAAAAAACGGGAGCCGATTATTAACGTTTCGAACAAGGAAAAAGAAAAGGACGAAAAATCCGAACTCGAAAATCCGAAATCCGAAATAAAAAAATTAAATCAGTTTAAGACAGTGGCTAGATTAACAAAAAATCAAAAAGTGGCACTCTCCAAAATTGAGGCTAACAAAGCGTATTCTTTACAGGATGCAACAAATTTGGTAAAAGATATTACAACTGCCAAGTTTGATTCCTCCGTTGATATTGATGTTCGTTTAGGTGTTGATCCGCGCAAAGCCAATCAAATGGTGCGTGGTATTGCTACCTTACCTCATGGAACCGGTAAAACTGTGCGTGTATTGGTGCTTTGTACTCCTGATAAGGAACAGGAAGCTAAAGATGCAGGTGCGGATTTCGTAGGTTTGGATGATTATATTGCCAAAATTGAAGGCGGATGGACTGATGTTGATATTATTATTACTATGCCAAGTGTAATGGCTAAGGTAGGTCGTTTGGGTCGTATTCTCGGTCCGCGTAACCTTATGCCAAACCCTAAATCAGGAACAGTAACTGCCGACGTTGGCAAAGCTGTAACTGAGGTAAAAGGTGGTAAGATCGACTTCAAGGTTGATAAAACCGGTATCATCCATGCCTCAATTGGAAAAGTATCTTTCCCTGCTGATAAAATTTATGAAAATGCTTTGGAAGTATTGCAAACCATTTCAAAATTAAAACCATCAGCAGCAAAAGGAACATATTTTAAGAGTATCCATATCTCTTCAACCATGTCGCCTGGAATTGAAATTGAAACTAAAACAGTAGCGGGGATCTAAATCATGAACAAAGAAGAAAAACACGAATTAGTAGCCTCCCTTGCTGAACAGATGAAAGAGTATGGTAATTTTTATATTACTGATACTGCAAATCTGACCGTTGCAAAAGTAAATCACATCCGTCGTCAATGTTTCGAAAGTGACATTACGATGCAGGTAGCAAAAAATAGCCTGATCAAAAAGGCGATGGAAACTATCGGCGGCGATTTTAGCCCAATGTATGATGTGCTTAAAGGTTCATCATCTATCCTTTTCTCAAAATCAAGTACTGCTCCGGCAAAACTGATCAAAAAGTTAAGGAAAAAAGGCGAGAAACCTATCTTAAAAGCTGCATACATTGATGCATCAATTTTCGTAGGCGATAACCAGCTTGATACTTTGATCAACTTAAAATCAAAGGAACAATTGGTTGGCGAGATCATCGGATTATTGCAATCACCAGCAAAGAATGTTATTTCTGCACTGCAATCAGGCGGAAATATACTGGCAGGCGTTGTAAAAACATTACAGGAAAGAGGCTAACGAACGCCTTAAAGTTCGATATTAAAAAACAAAAAGCATTAAAAGTAAATTAAAAATAAAATGGCGGATTTAAAAGCGTTTGCTGAACAGTTGGTAAACTTAACAGTAAAAGAAGTAAACGAATTAGCTCAGATCTTAAAAGATGAGTATGGCATTGAGCCAGCTGCTGCAGCTGTTGCTGTTGCTGCACCTGCTGCCGGCGGTGGCGATGACGCTCCTGCTGAAGCTGCAGTTCAAACTGCATTTGACGTTATCCTGAAAGAAGCAGGCGGCGCTAAGTTAGCAGTTGTAAAATTAGTAAAAGACTTAACCGGCCTTGGCTTGAAAGAAGCTAAAGACTTAGTTGATGGTGCACCTAAAGAAGTAAAAACTGGTGTAACTAAAGAAGAAGCTGAATCTTTAAAGAAACAATTAGAAGAAGCCGGAGCAGTAGTTGAGGTTAAATAATTTAACCACCTCGAATATAGCATCAGACTCCGACCTTTTTGGTCGGGGTCTATTGCTGTTTATATAGCTTAGATATGAGATGTGAGATGTGAGATTTGAGAATAAGCCCGTCTATTTTAGATAAGGCGGTAATTGTCAAGTCATTAGTCTCATATCTCACATCTCAAGTCTCACATCCATCTATCAGTTTATTATTAAACTAAAAATTTAATCCCTTGGCAAACAAAATTAATCAAAGAGTAAATTTTGCAACCAGCAGAAAAGTATTGGATTATCCCGATTTTCTTGATGTGCAGTTGCAATCTTTCCAGGAATTTTTTCAATTGGAAACTACCTCAGACAACCGTTATAAAGAAGGGCTGTTTAAAGTGTTTGCCGAAAATTTTCCGATCTCCGATTCAAGAAACATCTTCGTTTTAGAGTTTCTTGATTACTTTATTGATCCGCCACGATATGATATACAAGAGTGTATCGAGCGCGGGTTAACTTACAGTGTGCCTTTAAAAGCCAAGCTTCGCCTTTCATGTAATGATGAAGAGCATGAAGATTTTGAAACCATTGTGCAGGACGTGTACCTGGGAACTATCCCTTACATGACACCTAAAGGCACTTTTGTGATCAACGGCGCCGAGCGTGTAATTGTTTCGCAATTGCACCGTTCACCAGGCGTATTCTTTGGCCAAAGCCGCCACACAAATGGTACAAAACTGTATTCGGCCCGTGTTATTCCTTTTAAAGGTTCATGGATCGAATTTGCTACTGACGTTAATAACGTGATGTATGCTTATATTGACCGTAAAAAGAAATTCCCGGTAACTACCCTGCTGCGCGCAATTGGATATGATTCTGATAAAGATATATTAGAATTATTTGAACTTGCCGACGAAGTAAAAGTGAGCAAATCAGGTCTTAAAAAATTCATCGGCCGTAAATTGGCTGCAAGAGTTTTAAAGAAATGGGTTGAAGACTTTGTGGACGAGGATACCGGTGAAGTTGTTTCTATTGACCGTAACGAGATCATCCTGGAACGTGAAACCGTGCTGGAAGACGATCATATTGATATGATCATTGATGCCGGTGTTAAAACGATCATCCTTAACAAAGAAGATTCAACCACCAGTGGTGATTATACCATTATATATAATACTTTACAGAAAGATACTTCAAACTCCGAAAAAGAAGCGGTTGAGCATATCTACCGCCAGTTGCGTAACGCTGAACCACCTGATGAAGAAACAGCCCGTGGTATCATCGATCGCCTGTTCTTTTCGGATAAAAGATATGACCTGGGTGATGTGGGCCGTTACCGCATCAACCGTAAATTAAAACTTAGCACCTCTGACGAGACTAAGGTTTTAACTAAACAGGACATTATTGCGATAGTGAAATATTTGATCAAACTCATCAACTCAAAAGCTGAGGTGGATGATATTGACCACTTATCAAACCGTCGTGTACGTACCGTTGGCGAGCAGTTATATGCCCAGTTCGGTGTTGGTTTGGCCCGTATGGCCCGTACCATCCGTGAGCGTATGAACATTCGTGATAACGAAGTGTTCACACCAACTGACCTGATCAACGCGCGTACTTTATCATCGGTGATCAACTCGTTCTTCGGAACAAACCAGCTTTCACAGTTCATGGACCAAACCAACCCACTGGCAGAGATCACGCACAAGCGTCGTCTGTCAGCCTTAGGGCCCGGTGGTCTGTCTCGTGAGCGTGCAGGTTTCGAAGTTCGTGACGTACACTACACCCACTATGGCCGTTTGTGTACCATTGAAACACCGGAAGGACCGAACATTGGTTTGATCTCCTCACTTTGCGTACATGCCAAGATCAATAACTTAGGCTTTATTGAAACCCCGTACAAACGCGTGGTGGATGGTAAAGTACAGGTTAAGGAAGATGTTATTTACCTGTCGGCTGAAGACGAAGACGGAAAAACAATAGGCCAGGCAAACGCGCATTATGATGATAATGGTGTTTTTGCATTGCCTAAAGTTAAAGCCCGTTTTGAGGGTGACTTCCCGATCATTGATCCGGAAAAGCTCGACTTAATGGATATTGCGCCAAACCAGATCACTTCGATCGCGGCCTCATTAATTCCGTTTTTGGAACATGATGATGCTAACCGTGCATTGATGGGTTCGAACATGCAACGCCAGGCAGTGCCTTTGTTGCGCCCTGAAGCGCCGATTGTTGGTACAGGTTTGGAAGGCCGTGTAGCGAAAGATTCACGTACGCTGATCAACGCTGAAGGCGATGGTGTGGTGGAATATGTGGATGCAAACGAAATCCGTATCCGTTATGACCGTAACGAACAGGATCGTTTGATCTCTTTCGAGGGCGATTCAAAAAGCTATCGTTTAACAAAATTCAAGAAAACTAACCAGAGCACAACCATCAACTTAAAGCCGATTGTTAAAAAAGGCCAGCGCGTTGAAAAAGGACAGGTGCTTTGCGAAGGATATGCTACCCAGGATGGTGAGCTTGCTCTTGGCCGTAACCTTAAAGTGGCTTTCATGCCTTGGCAGGGTTATAACTTTGAGGATGCGATCGTGATTTCTGAGCGCGTTGTTTCTCAGGATATTTTCACTTCTCTTCACGTTGAAGAATTTGAACTGGAAGTGCGTGATACCAAACGTGGTGAAGAAGAATTGACACCAGATATCCCTAACGTATCAGAAGAAGCCACTAAAGATTTGGACGAAGACGGTATTATCCGTGTAGGCGCCGAAGTTAAAGAAGGCGATATCCTGATCGGTAAGATCACTCCGAAAGGCGAATCTGACCCTTCACCGGAAGAAAAACTGTTACGTGCCATCTTTGGAGACAAAGCCGGCGACGTGAAGGATGCATCATTGAAGACTCCTCCATCAATTGCTGGTGTGGTTATCGATACCAAATTATTCTCACGTGCCAAAAAAACTTCAAAAGCTGAAGAAAAGGCACAGCTGGAAAAACTGGATACCAAACACGAAAAAGCGATAAAAGAGCTTAAAAATATCCTGATCGAGAAATTGTTCGAGATCGTTAACGGTAAAACATCACAGGGTGTTTACAATGTTTACAAAGAACTACAGGTGCCTAAAGGCGTTAAATTCACCCAAAAAATATTGGTTGACCTGAACTTTGAAAACATCAACCCAACCAAATGGACAACTGATGACGACAAGAACGACCTGATCAAAATCCTTCTTCATAACTATAACATCAAGGTAAATGAGGAATTGGGTGCTTACCGTCGTGATAAATTTGCGATCAGCGTAGGTGACGAGCTTCCATCAGGTATAGTGCAAATGGCTAAAGTTTACATCGCCAAAAAGCGTAAGCTTAAGGTGGGTGATAAAATGGCCGGCCGCCACGGTAACAAAGGTATTGTTGCACGTATTGTACGTGACGAAGATATGCCTTTCCTTGAGGACGGAACACCAGTTGATATTGTGTTGAACCCGCTGGGCGTACCATCGCGTATGAACCTTGGGCAGATCTATGAAACTGTATTGGGCTGGGCCGGTAAAGAACTGGGCATTAAATTCGCTACTCCTATTTTTGATGGTGCAAGCCATGAAGAAGTGGAAGAGTGGGTTAAAAAGGCCAACTTACCTGAATCAGGCCGTACCTATTTATACAATGGCTTAACCGGCGACCGTTTCGACCAGCAAACGACTGTAGGTATTATCTACATGCTGAAACTGGGACACATGGTTGACGATAAGATGCACGCACGTTCAATAGGGCCATACTCATTAATTACACAACAGCCATTGGGTGGTAAAGCTCAATTTGGTGGTCAGCGTTTTGGTGAGATGGAAGTTTGGGCACTGGAAGCATTCGGTGCATCCAATATTCTGCAGGAAATATTAACCGTTAAATCGGATGATGTTATCGGCCGCGCCAAAACATACGAAGCTATTGTTAAAGGCGAAAACCTGCCGACACCGTCTGTTCCTGAATCATTCAACGTATTGGTTCATGAATTAAGAGGTTTAGGTTTGGATATAACGTTAGAATAAGGTTTTGTTGTAATGTTGAAAGGTTGGAATGTTGTAAAGTTAGCGCTTCAACATTTCAACATTACAACTTTACAACCTTTCAACAATTAAAAATAAGGAGACTATGTCTTACAAAAAGGATAATAAAATCAAGAGTAATTTCACCACCATTACCATCAGTTTGGCTTCTCCGGAATCCATCCTGGAGCGTTCAAGCGGTGAAGTTTTAAAACCTGAAACCATCAACTACAGGACCTACAAGCCTGAGCGCGATGGTTTATTCTGCGAGCGTATTTTTGGTCCGGTTAAAGATTATGAGTGCCATTGCGGTAAATACAAACGTATCCGTTACAAAGGGATCGTTTGCGACCGTTGCGGTGTTGAAGTAACCGAAAAGAAAGTGCGCCGTGAGCGTATGGGCCACATTAACCTGGTGGTGCCGGTTGCGCATATCTGGTATTTCCGTTCATTGCCAAACAAAATCGGTTACCTGCTTGGTTTACCAACCAAAAGGCTCGACCTGATCATTTACTACGAACGTTATGTAGTAATACAGGCCGGTGTTAAGGAAGCTGATGGCATCAACGCGATGGATTTCCTTACTGAAGAAGAATATTTGGACGTATTGGATACCCTTCCAAAGGAAAACCAGTATCTGGATGATAAAGATCCTCAGAAATTTGTTGCCAAAATGGGCGCTGAAGCCCTTGAAGAATTATTAAAACGCCTTGATCTTGACCAGTTATCTTATGATCTTCGTCACCAGGCGGCTAATGAAACTTCACAGCAACGTAAAAACGAAGCTTTAAAACGCCTGCAGGTAGTTGAAGCTTTCCGTGATGCAAAAACCAGGATCGAAAATAACCCTGAGTGGATGATCGTTAAGATTGTTCCGGTTATCCCGCCTGAATTGCGCCCGTTGGTACCACTGGAAGGCGGCCGTTTCGCTACTTCGGATTTGAACGACTTATACCGTCGTGTAATTATCCGTAACAACCGTTTAAAACGTTTGATCGAAATTAAAGCGCCGGAAGTAATTTTACGTAACGAAAAACGGATGCTGCAGGAAGCTGTGGATTCGTTATTCGATAACTCACGTAAAGTTAACGCGGTAAAAACCGAAGGTAACCGTGCATTAAAATCGTTATCAGATATATTAAAAGGTAAACAAGGCCGTTTCCGCCAGAACCTATTAGGTAAACGTGTGGATTACTCGGCCCGTTCGGTAATTGTTGTAGGCCCGAACCTTAAATTACACGAATGCGGTTTACCAAAAGATATGGCTGCCGAATTGTTTAAACCGTTTATCATCCGCAAAATGATTGAGCGCGGTGTGGTTAAAACAGTAAAATCAGCTAAAAAGATCGTTGACCGTAAAGACCCATTAGTTTGGGACATCCTGGAAAACGTATTAAAAGGTCACCCTGTATTGCTAAACCGTGCGCCTACGCTGCACAGGTTGGGTATCCAGGCTTTCCAGCCAAAACTGGTTGAAGGCAAGGCGATACAGCTGCACCCGTTAACCTGTACCGCGTTCAACGCCGACTTTGATGGTGACCAGATGGCTGTTCACGTGCCGCTTGGTAACGCCGCAATTTTGGAAGCGCAGGTATTAATGCTTGCATCGCACAACATCCTTAACCCTGCCAACGGAACGCCTATTACCGTACCATCGCAGGATATGGTGCTTGGTTTGTACTACATTACCAAAGGCCGTAAAACAGATGCAGGACGCGTTGTAAAAGGCGAAGGTTTAACTTTCTATTCTTCGGAAGAAGTGATCATCGCATATAACGAAAAGAAAATCGACCTGCATGCCTTTATAAAAGTGAAAGCTTTTGTAAAAGAAAAAGACGGTGTTATTGTATCAAAGATCATTGATACTACCGTTGGTCGTGTGTTATTTAACCAGCATGTTCCGGTTGAAGTAGGTTATATCAATGAACTGCTTACCAAAAAATCACTGCGTGATATTATTGGCGAAGTAGTAAAAATGACCGGTATGGCACGTGCGGCCCAGTTCCTTGATGATATTAAGGAATTAGGTTTCAAAATGGCATTCCAGGGTGGTTTATCATTTAACCTGAAAGACATCAATATCCCTGCTGAAAAAGTTACCCTGATTGAAACAGCCTCTAAACAGGTTGAAGAAGTGATGGGCAACTACAACATGGGTTTCATTACCAATAACGAGCGTTATAACCAGATCATTGACATCTGGACCCGTATCAACAACCGCTTAACCGCGAATGTGATGGAAATTCTTTCTTCTGATAACCAGGGCTTCAATTCAGTGTATATGATGCTGGATTCAGGAGCACGTGGTTCAAAAGAGCAGATTCGTCAGCTGGCAGGTATGCGTGGTTTGATGGCCAAGCCTCAGAAATCAGGCTCAGGCGGTGAGATCATCGAGAACCCGATCCTTTCAAACTTTAAAGAAGGTTTGTCGGTATTGGAGTACTTCATCTCAACTCACGGTGCCCGTAAAGGTTTGGCGGATACCGCGTTAAAAACTGCGGATGCTGGTTACCTGACCCGTCGTTTGCATGACGTTGCGCAGGATATGATTGTTGGTGAAACAGATTGCGGTACACTTAGAGGTATCTATACCACAGCGTTGAAAGACAACGAGGATATTGTTGAACCATTGCACGAACGTATTTTGGGCCGTACATCATTATATGATGTTTATGACCCGATCACCAACGAATTGCTGGTATCAGCCGGTCAGGATATAGAGGAAGACATTGCAAAAACAATTGAAAACTCTCCGCTGGAAGGTATCGAGATCCGTTCGGTATTAACCTGCGAAAGCAAGCGTGGTGTATGCGCGTTATGCTATGGCCGTAACCTTGCCAGCGGTAAACGCGTGCAAAAAGGCGAGGCTGTCGGTGTAATTGCAGCACAGTCCATCGGTGAGCCGGGTACACAGTTAACACTGCGTACATTCCACGTGGGTGGTACCGCATCTAACATCGCGGCTGAATCGCAGATCAACGCAAGGTTTGAAGGTGTGATTGAATTTGAAAACGTTCGTACTGTTGAATACAAAACCGAAGAAGGTTTAGTTGATGTGGTATTGGGCCGTTCAGGTGAGTTCCGCATCGTTGAGCAGGGAACAAACAAGATCATCGTAACTAATAATATTCCTTACGGTTCATACCTGTACGTAAAAGATGGCAGCAAGATCGCCAAAGGCGACCGGATCTGTTCATGGGATCCGTACAATGCCGTGATCATCTCGGAATTTGCCGGCGTTGCTAAATTTGAAGCTGTATTGGAAGGTATTACTTTCCGCGAAGAATCAGATGAGCAAACAGGTCACCGCGAAAAGGTAATTATCGATACCCGTGATAAAACAAAGAACCCGGTTATCCAGGTTGCTGATAACAAAGGCAATGTGATAAAAGGTTATAACATCCCGGTTGGCGCCCACATCGCAGTTGATGAAGGCGAAAAATTACAAACAGGACAGGTTATCGCTAAAATCCCCCGTTCAACAGGTAAAACCCGTGACATCACCGGTGGTTTGCCTCGTGTAACGGAGTTGTTTGAAGCACGTAACCCATCAAACCCAGCGGTTGTAACCGAGATTGACGGTGTGGTAACTTTAGGTGGTGTTAAACGCGGTAACCGCGAAATCACCATCGAATCAAAAGACGGACAGATCAAAAAATACCTGGTGCCATTGTCTAAACACATCCTTGTACAGGATAACGACTTTGTGAAGGCTGGTATGCCATTGTCTGATGGTTCTATCTCTCCTGCCGATATCCTTGCCATTAAGGGCCCTGCAGCAGTGCAGGAATACCTGGTAAACGGGATCCAGGAAGTTTACCGTTTACAGGGTGTGAAGATCAATGATAAACACTTTGAAGTGATCGTTCACCAGATGATGCAGAAAGTTGCTATTGAAGATGCCGGCGATACCCGTTTCCTTGAAAGAGAAGCTGTTGACAGCTGGGATTTCATGGTAGAAAACGACGATATCTTCGATAAAAAGGTAGTTACCGAAGCAGGCGATTCAACCACGTTGAAATCAGGCCAGATTGTTTCAGTAAGAAGGCTCCGCGACGAAAACTCGATTTTAAAACGTAAAGATTTAAGATTGGTTGAAGTTAGAGATGCTATCGCTGCAACTTCGAGCCCGATACTGCAAGGTATCACCAGGGCATCGTTGGGTACCAAATCGTTTATCTCGGCAGCATCGTTCCAGGAAACTACCAAAGTACTGAACGAAGCAGCGATTGCAGGTAAGAAAGATTTGATGCTTGGTTTGAAAGAGAACGTTATCGTTGGTCACTTAATCCCATCTGGAACCGGTTTGCGCGAGTATGAAAATATCCGTGTAGGCAGCCAGGAAGAGTTTGACCGCCTGATGGCTTCGAAAGCTGAAGAGATCGAAGCGTAATCGCATTATAAAAATTTAATTTCCAAAGCCTTCGCTGTAAAGCGGAGGCTTTTTTGCGTTACAGTAGGGGAAAAACTAGCGGTTGTTTTGGGGATATGCGTGTTGAGCAGGTTCGGCTGCGGGTTTAAGTTAGCCTACAAAATCCACCTCGCCATGGCGTGCCGGGTTTTGTGGTTTTTGTTTCCGCAGGGTCTCTGGTACAGGACCCTGCGTTCCCGGAGGCATTTCATTGCGCAGGGTCCTCTGCGAGAGACCCTGCGGGGACAGTAAGAGACCCTGCGGGGACGGAAATGAAAATCCGAATATTAATTATCGTAAATATTTAGCAGGGTCTGGAGCAAACTTGCCGGTATGCGAAAATCTGTTGTTTTTTCCCGGAGGCATTTCATTGCGCAGGGTCCTCTGCGAGAGACCCTGCGGGGACGGAAAAGAAGGAATGATCTGCGGCATTTTAGCAGCAAATGATAGCAGTATTTGGTTTGGCTCCGTAGACGGCGTGTTTCGGTATGATGGACATGTTTTAACACAACTTGCTGTGCCAAGCCGCTGAATTGGTGTCGCCACAATGGTTTATAAAGCTAAACTGCCCCGGAAGTTGTTTTGTACAGTTTTATTGTATAAAAAATATTTGCCACAGCTAAAATCATTACCGACAGCGGGATCACCGGCGGTTTTATACCAAGGGGCAAAACCGCCGCCGGCACGTTTGGCTGAAGATGAACATAAACGGCCACGATCAGGGTAGTCACTACCAGGCACGAGCCGAAAATAATGAAAACGAAAAACCGCCTGGCGGGCATTTTGTCTTTAAAAATCAATGCCAATAACAGGATCAGCCCGGTGGTGATTTCTGTACCTACGCCAAAAGGAAATGCGAAGTCGCCGATGCCACTGGTAATGAGTTGCGTATGAAACCAGCCGTTAAACGGATCTATCAATTTTAATGCACCAAACAGAAACATAAAAATGCCCAGGATCCAGGTTCTGATTTTTAAAGATTTCATAAATATTTTTCCATAAAGCTAATGCTTATTATTTTAAGTTGTTTGACTGTTCGTCTCAAATACTTGACCAGAAGTTCAATAGTGTCTCCGCAAGGCTGTTGGCGCAGGACCCTGCAGGGGACGGAATTATTGGTGATTGGGATTGTTTTTTAGCGTAAGTTCCGCGATATTTATCTTGAATTTATGATATAATGTTATGTATTACGAACTGCCAAAGAAAGACAAAAAGATAGCCCGCCAGTTGATGGATAAAGGGTTACTGATAGAATTTGAAAAAGGACTTAACAGCTTTGCCGCAATTTTAGAGGAATGGAAAGCAACTAATGGCGATGTGAAGGAAACTTATTACAAGATCTTCTCGGCCGTAAAAGATTTTGATAAGCACATTGCCCGCCGCTACGATGGCATCGGCGGTTCCAGGTATCTGGAAACGGTGATCTATCAGTTAGTGGACGACCTGTACGATGTTTCTGAAATTGATGAATTTAGTCCGCCCGTTAAGGCGGATACGCTAAGGTTTGTTAAGTCGTGGAAGGAAATGTAGTATTTGCCGTTGCTGCCTTTACCGATTGATCGTGATGGCCCGCTGACAGGTAATGGAGTCGGCGGCTCCGGGCATAGCTCATCCGAAGTGGTACACTTCGGACAGCGGGAGCTTCGTTAAAGTTGTGGGTAGTTCTTGTGTTTGTGTTAATGTTAACCATGTTTATGGTTGGGATCATAAATAAATAATCTCGCTGCCTCATTCTCTGACTTTAGGTCTGATCGTTTAAAAACCAATTCGTTCTAATTGCCATCGTGTTATCCAAAATCCGCAAGGTTATTTATATTTACAAAATATTTACAAACCGTTTCACAATTAATGAAAAAGCTGTTTACATTGATTACCCTATTTATACTGGCGCAAAACGCAACAGCACAAGAAAACGAGCTGAGACATATTGCTGATAGCATTTACGCAGAGGGGGAAATGCTTTATCATTCCGAATGGGCATCAGGTCATAGTACACAGATCTTCGCCTCCAGTTTCGCAGTGAAGAAGCTGCTATCAGGTGGATATTTTTCTTATGAGACTAATAAAGCATTGACCACTGTCTTTTTTTCTAAAAATGAGGATCCGGTAGTAATAGCGACAGTTAAGTTCGACCATGGTTTAGACTCGTCCAAATACAGTATAGACACTACTACAAGAAAATTCACCGAAAATGAAAAAGAGTTCTACACCATCCGGACAAAAGCTGCACAGGCTGTTTCAACCGACATGCTTTTTAAATTTTATCAAAATACCAGTTTAAATCTTGTTCCTATTATAGAAAATGGGACAAAAAGAGTATATGTCATCACTGCGCAAACCGCACCGGATGAAGTATTATTAGGAAATGATTACCTGATCAATTTCGACAAAGACAATACTATAATTAAAAAAACAAAGCTTCATAATAATCTTATCCCCCTGGGAACTGGCGGAATAGATCCGATAAAGGCATCCTCACATCAACATTTAGGTGAAACAAGTCCTTTTATTACCGCGACAGATATTTGTGCATTTAAATTATGGAAGGGAAAAACAACCTGGGTGATCAGTTTCGTTGCCTCAGCCGGGTATGTATCAGCATATCACTTTCGAGATGAATTTTTAGAAATTCTAACCCAGGATGAATTTCAAAAAATAATGAAAAACAAATAACGTAAGGCTAAAATCTCCCGCTGCCGCACCGATTTATCAAGATGGCCCGCTGACAGTTAATGGAGTCAGAGACTCCGGGCATAGCTCATCCGAAGTGGAACACTTCGGACAGCGGAAGCTTTTCGTAAGAATACGGTAATAGACGGTTAATGTCTGAACGCTGTTGCTGAAAAACGCTCTGCCCAGTCTGGCAGGTTGGTGGCTTGCTCAACGATCTGTCCCGTCGCTATTTTTATCAGCGGCGTAAACAATGCAGGTTCATTGATCCCGGCGAAGTTTTGGAGTAAGTTCACGCGGTCGAAATCGCTAAAATACGCCTGGAGGTTTTTCAAGCCTTCGTCATAATTAGCCTTAATGTTTTCAAGGCTGACGTCATGGCCGCCTTCTGCTACCCTCAACCGCACACGTTCAATAGCTGCCTGAATGGAATCCAGTCCAAAAAAATACAAATTCGTTTCATAACTGTAATTCGCAAATTGACGGATGGTGTTCATAACCTCAACCGAGCGGAAATTGGTTTCAAAAGCGCAATCCGCTTTTGTTTTGAGCTGTAATTGTTTCCAGTCGTCAAAAATATGACCGTTCACGGCATCATACAAGGTGCCGCTATCGGTGCTGTTGAACGTCTTTCGGAGTTTGGCGAATTCCTCGTCGCCATCGAAAACTGGAATACCAGGGCCAAGCAACCATTCGGAAAAACTACTTTTACCAGCGCCGTTAGGGCCGGCGAAAACATAAAGTTGGGGGATCATTTAATGCGGCGGCTCAAGGTCCGGGTGGCACCGGTGGCGATATTGACGTGCACCCGCTCTGTCTTGTCGGCATAGTCGCGGATTAAAACTGCTTTATTGGCGGTGTTGCCGCTGTAAACGTTGTACAAACCTTTTTCGAGCTTTTGGGCGCGCAACGCACGGTCGACCGGCTGCATCAGTTCGGCCAGTTCTTGCATCGACAATTGGTACAATGGTTTGCGTACAGGCATGAACAAAATTAAGCATTTTTATTTATAATCAATCCCCCGCAGGCAGGTGATTTTTAAAGTATCGTTTGCTAAAGGCATTGTTTAAACCGAACCTGGCGCTGCAATCGGCGCAATCTGCACCGTTCGTTACCTGTCAGCGGCGCACTAGTACGCCACGCTTTTGGCCTTTGCGCTGCATACTAGCGCGAGAAGGATTTTCATTTTTAAACTCCAACTATGTGGAAATTTTATAAAAATCATTCCTTATATTTGTTAGCAAATCCTTATCCCACAACCGATTAATTCACTATCATGAGTTACGATGATTCTGGCAAAGATTACAAGTGTTGTCCTCATTGCGATACAGTAGCCGAAGAAAATTATTTCACGTTTAAACCGATTAGAGGCGATGGTAGGTGTGATTTTTGCCACGGCGAAGGTGAGGTCGATGATTCGTTAATCGCGGAAGCTTCAAGGATGATTGAAAGTGTAATCACCCTCGGATTCGGACACTCTGATATCTCAGATACTAAACCTTGCCCAAAATGTAGCGGTACAGGTCAGTGTCAGTCGTGTGGCGGCAATGGCCGAGTTAAAAACGACGAATATGAAGATGACGAATATGAAAACCATAGCGATGAAGACGAGGGCAGTACTGAAGAATATGATTCATATCAGGCTGATTATTCAGATGATGACTACAGTTATCATACCAGTTCATATGACAGTGAAGATAGTAATTCCTCTTCTACTGCTTCTAATTTCACCCCAACACCCGCTTCTTCAAATGCAGGAGTTATAGTTATAATCTTACTGATTATTGCCGTAGGTATTGCTGTTTTTATATCATCATCAAAGAAGCCGAATAATCCGATAGTTTCACAGACGATAAATACAACGAGTTCCCAAACGGGTCAGTCGCAACCTCAAGTTTCGCCGCTAAATCCGTATGGCGACGGTAACGGCGAGATTTCTTTTTATCGTGATTGTGAGTATTGCAGGATTGAGGTTTATAATGATACTACCTTACTTGGAAAAATTCCTACCCCCGGCTTACTCATGCATCCATCTTGCGGCGATTCGTATATGTTTCCGGTAATTATACAAGCTGGTAACCGCACTTTCATTTTTAAAAATGATGAAGGCCAAACTTGGCAGCTTAATGTAGATGTTATAGAGGGGCAGTGTGAAGTCGTTAAAGTTTTGGAGCCGAGCGAAAGTCAAACTTCTGGAGAAGTTGCCACTCAATCGGATAGCAGTTCGTCATCGCCCGCAACACAAACCCAGCAACCTTCACCGAATAACGTCAATTATCCCCTTATTGAACCTGGTGAGAGTTTCCTGAAAGCCAACGTCATTTATAAGTTCACATGGGAACCTAATACAACATATGTCTTCAGTACAAACCAGCAAGACTCGCATGCAATGCTAAGTTTCGTATTGCCGGATAATTTGGAAAATATTATATTCAAAGAACAGGCATGGGGGCCTGGTAAAATGTTAATTAATTTCGGCAATGAGAATCCAAATCCAGGCGGTTACCTTATATATTCTGATGAAGACGTGCAAGTCCTGATATCTTCAGTCAACAAATAGACTTCTTTTGGGCCGCCGCAGGACTCTGGAACAGGACCCAGCGTTCCGGGGGGACTCCGGGCATAGCTAATCCGAAGTGGAACACTTCGGACAGCTAGGAGGCTTGCGGCAGCGAAAAATTGCTTGCGGGAGCGAGGGGGCTGCATACTAGCGCGAGAAGATGAGAAGACGGACGGAAAACTTGTGATATCACTTATTTTTTATTCTAAGTGCATGTATTAGTGCCACAAACAAACCTATGATAAAACCACCTACTGGCAGCATCCAGAAACCCTTTACAGCGTCATCAATACTAAAAAGATATAAACTTCCTGGGTCGTGGACATCATAATAAAATAGTCCGCAACCTTTGAATAAGCCTACAACGAAAGCAAGGAAAAGTCCGAAACCTCCAAACACAAAGGAGGTTGTGATAAAATCATTACTTTTCCCACTAGAGGTTGGTTCCGATCCTGAATAGGAAGATACGCTATTTTTACTGTAAACAGAATCCCATGCATCGTCCCTGGCTTCTTTTTTAGTGTTACCCATTCCAGAATATTCGGCTTCATCCTTTCTGTCATATATATAACAATGCCAACGCGTACTGGAAAACAGTCCAGTAGACTTGCTGTAGGTTGTTTTGTATCGGGCCATTAAAAGAGTATGATATCGTTAAAAACTGTAAAATGGATGAAGCGGCTTACACGATAAATATAAAGCATTTTAAACAATTTACAATTCGACATTGATTCTTAATTTAGTAGAGAATAATTTTTAGTCTTTGTTGGTGCTTTTCTGGCTGCCGCAAACCTCCCCGCTTGTGGACCGCAGACAGGCAATGGAGTCAGAGAATCCGGGCATAGCTCATCCGAAGTGGAACACTTCGGACAGCGGGAGCATTCTCCCTTTTTGTTTGGAGGGAATTAGTTAGCATAGAACAAAAAACAGATATATTTGATCTAAAGCTTAATAGTTATACGCGATATTAAACTGACATTTCACAGAATGAGTATACAGAATAAACTTAAAGACCTTAAAGATCAAAAAAGTTATAGCATTCCTGCCAAAAGGGTACTGGAACATTTAAAACCAATCCTTAGCAAATCAAACGACTTGCGACAAAGATGGATATGGGAATTACTTCAAAATGCAAGCGATTTAGGCGACAATATAAAAGCAAGGTTCGAAATAACCGCGGACAAATTAAAATTTAGCCATAACGGAAAACCTTTCTCACTGGACGAAGCATACAACCTTATTATGCCGGATTCGACCAAAGATGAGGAAGCAGCCCACAAGAAAAGTGTAATTGGGCAATTTGGAACGGGATTTATTTCGACACATATACTTTCTAAGGTTATTCAAATTGAAGGCATAATAGAAGATGAAGAGCAACTTTATAGTTTCAGCTTTCACCTTGATAGAAGTGAAAGAAACGACAAGGATTTTTTAATTGAATCAATAAAAGAATCAGAGGCAGAGTATAGAGAAAATCTTGAAGAACTTGAGGAACTTCCAGAAGATGAATTTCAAACTTCGTTTACTTATCAAATTGAAAACACCTACTCTTCTCTTAAAGGACAAGATACTATTGATGATGGAATTAAAAGTTTTAGGGAATTAATACCATATGTTTTAACTTTTAGACCTCAATTGACGGAAGTTGAAGTAATTGACCGTAGAACTTCAACAACCAAATTGACATTCAAACGTGCCGAAGTAGAAAATGATATCGATGACCTCATAGTGATCAAAACAAGTTGTCATAAAAACGACAAACATTTTGAAGATAAACTAATAGGAAACATTATTGAAGAAGAGACTGAAATTGCTTTTCCAATTGAAGAAGTAAAAGAAAATAAATTTCAACTGCTTTCCTTCCCGGAAAGATGCCCAAGGCTTTTTTGTGCCTTTCCAATGATAGGAACAAGCGAATTCAATTTTCCAGTTTTAGTGCATAGTGAAAAGTTTGTTCCAAACAGGGAAAGAGATGGAATAGAATTAACTGCATTTGATGAAGAAAATAGAGAAAGACTTGTTGAAGCAAAAATTGCATTTAAAAAACTTTTAGAAATTGTCCAGGATAACGAATGGACAGAAGCGTTCAATATTTGTCGGTTTACTAATCCCGACATTGATGATACTGAAACTAAAAAATGGTTCGTGAAAGAAATATTCAATCCCATTAAGGATGGCATTTTCAACACTAATTTAATTGAACTTGATGAGTCATTGAAATTAGATAAACATAGAAAGTCTTTAAGTTCAGTATATATTCCATATGTGGACCGAAGAACCAAAAACAAAGAGGAAATCGTGGACAAAATTTACGATTTTGCCTATAAAGTAATCGGTGACCGAATTCCTTGCAAAGACCATTTCTTAAATTGGTATGAAATGCTCGATTTTGAAATATTCGAAAGTGAGAAATTAGATATTGAAAAACTATGTGAAACTATTTCAGCGAAAGGAAAATTGGCTGAGTTTGCCAATGCAAATAGTTTGACAGAAGATGAAACCGTTGACTATTTTATTGACCTTGTTGAATTCATAATTGAACAAGAAGAGGAAGAACTTTTAGGAAAGTATAATCTTCTATTAAACCAAAGCAATGTATTTGCAAAAATTAAAGGGCTAAAACTTGATAGAATTGACCACAAAGGTTTAAAGGATCGTTATAATGAAAAGTTGAAAGACATTTACAATTCCTTGTCTAACAAGGAGTGTAGAGAAAACTTACTTCATAAAGAATTTGAAAAAATAGATAATCTTATAGAGAAAGACGATAAATACGATTTGAAGGAGTTAGTGGATATACCACTAATATTGACCCCTCTTCGCCAATCTAAAGTGACCCCTCTGAGTTAGGGTTTGAAAGAGCGTAAAGTTGTTGTACAGATAGGCTCCTTGGAGCGGATGTTTTTGTCCGGTTTAACAACTATTATTTT
>JARLHA010000047.1 GCA_031292485.1 Mucilaginibacter sp. | reverse complement strand
CTAAGAAGCTTTATGCAAAGAATAAACGCAAAGCTGGCCAACTGGGCAATACGGAAATACAAAGGGTTAAGAAGCAGTGTGACCAGAGCAATGAAGTGGGTAAGTAGTTTATATCACCGCAAGCCCAACCTATTCGCTCATTGGACATTCGGCGCGAAACCCAAATTGGTTCAAAGATATTGGGAGCCGTATGCGGTGAGAGCTGCACGTACGGTTCTGAGAGAATCTCAGGCTGAAATGCCTGGGTTTACTTACTGATTAATTATTGAATTAGCGAATTGTTAAATTGTTGAATAAGAAAATGGGCTAGTGTCATGTCATTAATAAGTTGACGTTCGGGCTTTATCAGAACAACTTAAAAATACCGGGAGGAGGTTATGTAAAATAGTGTAAATCCTATTTTAATGGGTAAACATATAAGTAACTTATTATCAGGAATTTACAAAATGTAAACCCTAAAATGTGTAAACCTTTTGTAAACCCTTTTTGTGCTTTTGGGTTCAGTCAACTTGCAGATTGATGATTAGTCAATTTATGGTTGACACGACAATAGCGCATAATTATGCGCACAATACAAATTTAGTCGATAACCAGGATCTATTGGAATAAACGCCAAAATTCAACTATTCAAAAAATTAATAACTCGATAATTCAATCAATCAATAATTAAAAAAAACATGGCACATTACCCCATTGCCCGTTTATTACGATCTGCCTTCCGCTCAGCGGTGAGCGAAGACAAAGAAGCAACTGAATTATTTAATGAATACAGAGACAGCCGCCGCAAGTTTTTAAAACAAATGGCGATCACTGCAGGCGCAGCTGCACTTACGCCTGGTATACTGAGTCTTTCATCCTGCGGAAAAAGCAGCGGAGGCAGCATTGCCATCATTGGCGCGGGCATAGCTGGTTTAAATGCAGCATACCAGTTACAAAAAGCAGATATTAAATCCACCATATACGAAGCCTCTGACCGTATCGGCGGCCGAATGTTTACGCTGAGGGATGAATTTGGCAAAGGGCTTACGACAGATATCGGCGGTGAATTTGTTGACACCACCCATGCAGATATTCTTCAGCTGGCTAATGAGTTAGGCCTGCCTTTATACGACCTGAGAAAAGACGAACTTGCACGTAAAACCTTTTATTTTGGCGGCAGGCGTTATAATGAAGACGATCTGAAGGCCGCGCTAAAGCCTTTTGTTGCTCAGTTGGTTAAGGATATTAAATCATTACCAGACGTTATCAGTTACAAAGCTGCCGCCCAATTCGAACACCTCGACAAACAATCCATTACCGGTTACCTTTCAGCCATTGGAATGAAAGGGTGGCTATTTGACTTTTTAAATGTTACGCTTACCCGTGAATATGGCATGGAAGCCTCCATCCAGTCGGCCGTTAATTTCCTCATTATGTTTGAAGCGCCGAAAGAAGCCGAAAAAGGTTATGCGCTGTTCGGTTCGGATCATGAAGTATTTAAGATCCAGGGCGGAAGCAGCACCCTGACCGATGCCCTATATCAAAAAGTAAAAGGATCGGTAAAAACAGGATATACATTGAAATCGATCAGTAAAGGCGATGACAAAGGCTATAATCTCGAATTTGACAACCAGGGAACAGCCGCAGCGGTTCAAGCAGATCATGTGATCATTGCTATTCCGTTTACCATGCTCCGATTAGTCAGGATCGATGTGCCATTTCCTGCCGAAAAAACAAAATGCATTAACGAGATCGGTTACGGCAACAGCAGCAAATTTATTGTCGGCGTAAACAATGGCAAACCCTGGAGGCTGCACGGCCAGCAGGGCTATACCTTTACCGACCTGTTTTTTGGCTGCGGATGGGATAGCAGCCAGATGCAATCGGATACCGAAGGGAGCTTTACGGTTTTTGGGGGTGGTGATTTTAGCGATAAAGTAAAAAATGCCAGCCTCGACGACCTGAAAAATAAAATTATTCCCGAACTGAATACCATATTCCCGGGGATGGATAAGGCTTATACAGGTAAAAACACCAAATTCTGCTGGAGCGAAAATCCATATTCAAAGGCCGGCTACAGTTCATTTAAAGCCGGGCAATGGAGCACGTTGGCAGGCTGGGAAGGCGTTCCGGTCGGGGAAATTTACTTTGCCGGCGAACATGTAAGCCGCGAGTTCCAGGGCTACATGAATGGTGGTGCACAAACGGGAAGGGTAGCTGCAGAAATGCTGATGAAATCAATGGCGGGGGGACAGTAGGCAGTTTGCGGCAATTTGTGAATAGAAAATCGGCATAATCCAGAATAACAAAATCGGTGAAATCAATTATATAAATCGGTGAAATCAAAATGATAAATAGTAAAGAAATATTAGCGAGAAGGAAGCAGTTTGTACCGGATGCTATAGGCATATTCAATCCGTCGACTGCGGTGAGTGCAAAAGGCGCAGTGATCATTGACGCAGATGGGCAGGAAATGATCGATTTTGCCGGCGGCATCGGCGTAGTAAATGCCGGCCATTGCCCGGAGCCCGTTGTAAAAGCCATTGCCGACCAGGCCGCGAAGCTGATCCATTGCAGTTTCAATGTGGCCACTTATGATTTGTATATGCAAGTTGCCGAAAAACTGGTGAGCTTGTTTCCGCATGGCGATCATACTAAAGTAATGCTGACCAACTCCGGCGCCGAAAGCGTGGAGAATGCCATAAAAATAGCCCGCCAGGCAACCGGCAGGCCGGCGATTATTTGTTACGGTGGTGCTTTTCACGGGCGCACCATGATGAGCATGACGCTAACCTCAAAAGTAGGTTATAAACTGGGTTGCGGGCCCTTTGCCCCTGAAGTTTATAGAATTCCTTTCCCGGATTATTATCATGATCCGCAGGGCGCAAATCTGGATGAGTTTTCAGACCATCACCTGCGCGAACTGGAAGACTTTTTTCATACCAACGTACCTGCCTCGCAGGTTGCTGCTATTATAATGGAGCCCGTACAGGGCGAAGGCGGCTTTAATGTCGTTCCAAAAAAATACCTGGAAGGCCTGCGCGCTGTTTGCGATAAGTATGGCATACTGCTCATTTTAGACGAAGTACAAAGCGGTTTCGGCCGTACCGGTAAATGGGCCGCTTACCAGCATTTTGACGTAACACCTGATATATCCACCTGGGCAAAAAGTATGGGCAGCGGCATGCCGATAGGTGCAGTGATCGGCAAGGCGCACATTATGGATGCCTGCAAGCCTTCCACTATTGGCGGGACTTACCCGGGCAACCCGGTTTGTTGTGCCGCATCACTGGCAACGCTTAATTATATGGAAGAGATCGGCATCAATGCGCTTGGCGAAAACGTGGGCAATATCGTCAGGCAACGATTTAACAGCTTCAAAAAGCAATTCAGCGCCATTGGTGATGTGCGCGGCCTGGGTGCCATGATGGCATTTGAACTAGTCAAAAACAATGACCCGCACCAACCGGATGCGGACTTGTGTAAAAAACTCATCAGCTACTGCGCCGATCATGGCCTCATCGTCATCAATGCGGGCATCAACGGTAACATCATCAGGGTATTAAGCCCGCTGGTGATCGAAGAAAGTCCATTGAATAAGGGCTTAGATATAATGGAAGCAGGCTTGGCTCATTTATGCGGCGAGCCTGTTAACGAATCAAAAATGGAGATCAGTGATGTCAGCAAATAAACAATTTATCAATGGGGTTTGGGTGGATGCAGTTGATAAGCATGAAATCTCCCTGGTTAACCCAGCGACCGAAGAAGTGCTAAGCAGGATCAGTTTCGGGAACGGCAAAGATGCCATTTTAGCTATTGATGCCGCGGATGTGGCCTTCAAAACCTGGAGCAAAACAACGCCGTATTACCGGGCCGAAATATTAAAAAAAGCCGCTAATTATTTGAGGGAGAACCTGGATAAAATAGCGCACGACATGGTGCTTGAAAGCGGGAAACCTTTATTGGAGGCACGCGGTGAATGGACCGTAGCTGCCAACTTATTTGAGTGGTACGCTGAAGAAGGCAAACGCGCCTATGGCAAAGTGATCCCAACCAACCGGGTGGATAAACGGAGCTCCGTTATCCTCCAGCCAATGGGAGTTATTGGTGTTATAACTGCCTGGAATTTCCCGGCGTATAACCCCGCGAGGGCCTGGGCTGCGGCGTTAGCAGCAGGCTGTACCGTGGTTGCCAAACCGTCTGAAGACACCCCTCTTTCAGCCTATCATTTGGTGGAAGCACTTTCCGCCGCCGGTTTGCCGCCTGGTGTACTTAACCTGGTGATTGCAGAGGCTTCGCCTGTAGGTGATGCTATGCTGCATGATAAACGGGTAAAGAAGATCAGTTTTACCGGCAGTACGCGGGTAGGTAAAATATTGATGGATGGCGCAAGCCGCACCCATACCAAACTTTCGCTGGAACTGGGTGGCAACGCCCCGGTTATCATTTTTGACGATGTGGATGTGGACGAAGTTGCCAAAGCCGCTTCCATTGCCCGTTTCCGTAACAACGGCCAGGTCTGTGTAGCGCCGCAAAGATTTTATATCCATAAAAACATTTACGATCAGTTTGCTGAATCAGTTAAAAAATATGTATCCCTGTTAAAAGTAGGCAGCGGCTTTGAAGAAGGCGTTAATGTTGGCCCGCTCATCACCGGCAAACAGCGCGACAGTGTATTTGATCTGCTGGAAAAAACCAGGATCGAAAAAGCCGAAGTGCTAACCGGCGGACATCGGCCACATCATTTGGATAAAGGCTATTTTATTCAGCCCGCAGTGGTGGCAAATTTGAACCAGTCTTCAACCCTTGCGCGGCACGAAATATTTGGCCCGGTGCTGCCATTATTCAGGTTTGATGATTTGGAAGATGCGCTGCATAAGGCAAACGATACTGAATACGGCCTGGCGGCTTACGCCTTCACCAATAATTTAAAAACAGCTATTAAAGTATCCGAAGGTTTGGAATTTGGCATCGTTGGTATTAACGAATGGGCCCCGCACGGCACCGAACTACCCTTTGGTGGCTGGAAGTACAGCGGCCAGGGCCACGAAAGCGGCAGCGAGGGACTTTATGAGTATATGGAGAAGAAGTTAATAAGCATTGGAGGAATTGTATAGGCCCCCTATAAATTGCGAAGCATTCATGAATGCCTTTTAAAGTAAATACTTAATGAATAATCTCCCCCCGGTAGGGGAGACTTGGAAAAACGATAAAGTTAAGAAACACGAAATCACAATCGGTGAAATCAAAAATAGTAATCGGTGTAATCCCAAACAATAATGGCATACGGCGCAATAGCATTAATACCACCGGCAGTAGTAATTATACTGGCCATCAAGCAAAAAACCTCTTTTGAGCCTTTGCTGATCGGCTGCCTGGTTGGCTATGCGATCGTCGGTTTTCACGATAAAACCAACTTCTTCAGCAATTTTGTTGATTCGTTTGAAGGGGTAATGGGCAAGTCGGATTCGGTTTGGGTGATCCTGGTATGCGGTTTATATGGGTCATTGATCGGGTTGATGGTTCGCAGTGGCGGCACAATGAAATTTGGCGAGTGGGCCTTAAAAAGAATAAAAACAAAACGAAGCGCCTTGATGGGCGCCTGGTTCCTGGGCTTGTTTATTTTTTTGGATGATTATTTGAGCGCCCTTACCGTTGGAATTTCGATGCGGAAGATCACCGATGCTTTTAAAATCCCGCGCGAAAAGCTGGCTTATATTGTTAACACTACTGCACCACCCTGGTGCGTGATTGTCCCAATCTCCACATGGACCATATTCATCGGCAATATACTCGAGACATCACATGTTGCTGCAAAAGGCCAGGGATTGGTGACCTACTGGAAAATGATCCCATTTGTATCTTATGGATATGTTTCCGTATTGATCATTCCGTTATTTATTTACGGCATACTGCCATGGTTTGGCAAAATGAAAGCTGCTGATATCCGAGCCGAGGAAACCGGGCAACTAACCGCTTCCGAGTTCAGCGATACCGCGTCTTTGGATATCAGCGCCATGAACCCCGGAAAGCCCTCCAAAGTGATCTATTTTTTACTGCCGATCATTGTATTACTGGCTGCAACTATATTTTTTAATATCGATGCCTTAAAGGGGGTGATGGTGGCCGTAGCGTTTACCTTTATTTACTACTTGCTGATTAAGCTCGGTACATTCAGGCAATTATCCGAAACCATGTTCGGCGGCTTCAGCAGTATGCTGTATGCGCTGGCTATTTTAATGATGAGCTATGTGTTGAAGGATGTAAATGATAAAATGGGGCTTACCCAATATGTTTTACATGCGGCATCGCCCTACCTCAATAAAGAATTTTTACCGGTGATTGTGTTTGTTTCACTTTCGCTGATTTCGGTAACCACGGGTTCATCATGGGGCTTATATGCTATCGCGATACCGCTAGTGGTGCCGCTGGCGCAACATTTTGGCTCCAATGTGTTATTGAATTGCGGTGCGGTGATCAGCGCCGGCGTGTTTGGCGCCAATGCCTGTTTATACTCGGATGCTACCGTGCTTACCGCACAAAGTACTGAGTGCAATAACCTGGATCACGGCTTATCGCAACTACCGTATGCCACCATCGCCTTTGCACTATCGTCAATTGTTTACATCATAATGGGATTTACCGTCCGTTAATTATAATATTACAATGCATACCATTATCAAAAACTATTGCATTACAACAAACTCCGGCCTGGTGGTACAAAACACCCGGCGCGAACACGCGGCACAACTGGAAGAATTGCAGCGGGTGGTATTCCCGACGCTTGCGGAAGATGAACTGATTTTAAGGCAACATTACCTCAGGCACCTGGAAATATTTCCGGAGGGCCAGTTTGTAATAACGGATAAAGACAAGGTAATCGGCATGACCACCACCATGCGTTGTACTTTCAACATGTCAAACCACCACCACACCTTCAAAGAAACCTTTGCAGGCGGCTGGATGACTAACCATGAACCCGATGGCGACTGGCTTTATGGCCTGGACGTTGGTGTACACCCTGATTACCGCGGCCGGGGCCTGGCTCGTTTACTTTACCGCGCGAGGCACGAGGTCGCACGACAGCTGGGTTTGAAAGGGCAAATCACCGTTGGGATGATGAGCGGTTACGGCTGGGTAAGTGAATCAATGAGTGGGGAACAATATTATGCCGAACTAATTGCCGGCAAAAGAACTGACCCTACCATCACCCCGCAAATGAAGATCGGATTTGAGCCCATAGCTTTGATACCCGATTACCTGACCGACCCCGTTTGCGGCAATTACGGGGTGCTGATAAAACTGAATATTGATAAGGATGTTTAATGTAGAGACGCAATATTTTGCGTCTCTGATGGATGCCTGGATTAGAGATTGCGGTTATAAAAAACCGGCTCAGAGACGCAAAGTATTGCGTCTCTACAATAAAAAAAGACAAAATATACCATTATAATCTTCCGGACTTTCCGACTTTACGGACTTCCGGACTAAACAAACAACCATGTCGTTTATAAAATTAAAAACAGCATTACCCGGCCCAAAAGGGCTGGCAGCATTAGAGAGAAGAAAGAATGCCTTACCGGCGGGCCTGGCAAAATCAACCGAAGTAGTGGTTGAAAAAGCCGAAGGCGCATTGGTATGGGATGTGGATGGCAACCAGCTGCTTGATTTTGCGGGCGGCATTGGCATGATCAATGTCGGTCACCGAAATGAGAATGTGGTAAATGCCATTAAGGAACAACTGGATAAATACATCCATACCTGCTCCCTGGTTACCACCATGGAACCCTATCTCGACCTGGCCGAATTGCTGAACGGTTTAACGCCGGGCAATTTCCCTAAAAAGACTTTGCTGGCCAATTCTGGTTCCGAAGCGGTGGAGAATGCCGTAAACATTGCTAAATATTACACCAAACGTAATGCGGTTTTATGTTTCGAGGGCGCTTATCATGGCCGTACCTTGTTAACGCTGAGCCTCACCAGTAAATATGCTTTATTTAAAAAAGGCTTCGGCTCTTATGTATCGGATATTTACCGCATACCTGCACCTAACACTTACAGAGGGATTGAAGGTATGAGCGAAAATGAATATGTAGCTTATTGCATTAAAAAACTGGAGGAGGCCTTTATTTCGCAGGTGGACCCGGAATCACTTGCAGCTATCATTATTGAGCCGGTACAGGGCGAAGGTGGCTTTTTGCCAATTCCACCGGCTTACCTGCATAAACTGCGCGAGGTTTGTGATAAATATGGTATCGTATTTATTGCCGATGAAATTCAGTGCGGTGCCGGGCGTACCGGAAAATTCTTCGCCGTGGAGCATAGCGGGGTAGTCCCGGATATTATAGTGAGTGCAAAATCCATCGGCGCGGGTATGCCCATCAGCGCGGTTACCGGTAAAGCCGAAATAATGGACGCGCCGCATTTAGGCGGAATCGGCGGTACCTATGGTGGCAGCCCGGTTGCTTGTGTTGCGGCTATTGAAGCAATCAAGATCATCAAAAGCGAAGGCTTTTTACAAAGGGTAAATGAAGTAGGAGAAATCATTCGGACTACTTTAGAAAACTGGAAAGGTAAGTATCCACTCATCGGTGATGTACGCGGTATAGGAGCGATGCGCCTGGTGGAGTTTGTAAAAGACCGCGAAAGCAAAGAACCGGATGCCGAAGCGACTTTGGAGATCATTAAAGATGCCGTAGCGCATGGATTGATCATGATCCGGGCCGGCTTGTTTAGCAATTGTATCAGGCTGCTGCCACCAATTGTGATTACAGACGAACAGTTAACCGAAGGTTTACAGGTTTTAGAAGACGCCATTGCCCGTGCGCAGGCTAAAAGAAGCGCGGTGTTAGTGTAAAACGATTTGGTATGCCATCATTAATTATCCATAATGCCAACCTGCCATCCTTTAACGGGGGGTTCACCAATAAAGAGTACGATGCTATCGCGATAGACGGCAACCGCATTAAGGGAATAGGGCGTTGGGATGATTTTAAATCGCTGGTACAAGCAGGTACTGAAGTAATTGATGCCGGTGGTAAAACACTGATGCCAGGCTTTAACGATTCTCATATCCATATCTGGAAGGTGGGCAACCTGGCTACTTACATGCTGGATGTGCGCAAGGCCGGCAGCCTGGATGAAATGTTAGGGATGATAGAAACTTATCACCAAAATAATCCCAACCTCGGCTGGATCACCGCCCGCGGCTTTAACGAAGCCGGCTGGAAAGAAGGCCGCATGCCAGACAAGAACGACCTGGATAAAGTTGTCAGGGACAAGCCTGTGTACCTGATCCGAACCTGTGCGCATATTGCTGTGGCCAACACCCGTGCGCTGGAATTAAGCAATATCACCATAAACACACCTGTTCCCGACGGTGGCGTAGTGTACCAGGGCGATGATGGCAAACCAAACGGCATCTTCTCCGAAACGGCACTTGGTTTAATCAGCAAAAACATCCCGGCCTATACCAAAGACGAATTAAAAATAATGGTAAAGGCTGCCAGGAAACAGCTATATAGTTTTGGAATAACTGCAGCTACTGATCCCGCGGTCGACCCTTTGCTGCTGCAGGCCTATTATGAGATGCATCAAGCCGGAGACCTTGGTTTCCGGCTGAATGCCATACCCATTTTATTGCCGGATGGCGGCGAAAAACCTTATGAGCTGCCTGAATATTTTTCGTCCGGTTGGCTCAATGTAAATACCGTTAAATTTTTCAGCGACGGTGGCTTAAGCGGTAAAACCGCTGCTTTGAAACGCCATTATAAAAACACCAACGAACAAGGTGTGCTTCGTCTACAACAGCAACAATACCTGCAGTTGGGCAAAGCAGCTATGGAAAAAGGGCTTGGCCTGGCTACCCACGCTATTGGCGATGCTGCAATTGAATTTGTTATCGATAGCTATATTAAACTGTCAGAAATGTTTCCTGATATTTTAAAGCGAATCGAGCACCTGGGTCTGCCGGAAGAAAAACACCTGGAACTAATGGCGAAACACCAGATCGCCACCTCCATGCAAACTATTTTCATCAGCGAACTGGGTAAAAATTTCAGGCAATACCTCGACCAGGATTATTTGAACCAGTGTTATCCGGTCCGCTCCGTTTTAAAAAACGGTATACTTACGGCATTATCATCCGATGCGCCGGTGGTAAGTAATTTAAATCCGGTTAAAGGTATAGAGGCCGCCGTAACCCGTATGGATAATGAAGGATTTGTAATTGCAGCTGACGAAGCCATCAGCGTAGCCGATGCTTTAAAGGCCTATACGGTAAGCGCTGCTACTATTGGCCAAACCCCGCAATTTGGTACACTTGAGCCGGGGCAACTGGCTGATTTTATTATGCTGAACCGCGACCCGTTAAGCATGGCGCCCGCCGACGTTTCAACACTAAAAGTTGAGCGGACGTTTATTGGTGGGGAATGTGTTTATGAGAGTTAAATGATTGTTTATCAGTCTTTCAGTTAATGGCCAACCCCGTAGGGGTTTAATATCGGTAGAAAAATAAAAAAAAAGGGGATATTCGTGCCATCGGTACGAAACATCTCGAAATTCCGTACCGATGGCACGGTAAAAACGTGTTAATGATTTTTTTACCGATATTAAGCACCTAATGGTGCTTTTGACATACGGTCATTAACTAAACCGCGCTGATTTATGTATCTTTAATGTATGCTAAATAATCACATATGTTAGTACAAGTTTTATCCTACCAGATAGCTGACAGCATTGATATAAAAACCTTCAAATCTGCATTCAAGGCTGAGTTATATTTTGGCGACACTGATGAATTGTTTTACATCACCGACGAGGGGCAATACATCTATGTTTTTAAATATGGCGTTGTTTGTTTCCTGAATTATGATCCTATCAGGATCTCGGAATTTTTAAGGCTGATATACCCCTTCTGCAAAAATAAATTTGATGAAAGTTTAGAGGAGGAGTTCAAAATCCAGACTAACTCCGCGAAAAACAAAATAGGCTTCAACTCCATCGAGATCATGGGATCAGATATTGAGGTGTTGCGCCTGATCATGCTGAATGTTTCACAATCAGTGGCCCTTGATTACTACCAGGAACAAACTTCCAAACTACTTGAGGAAACCAATTACCATACACAAATATTGGAGGCAAAAGGGAGCCTCAACATTTCTGGGATAAACCTGAAAAAGTATATCGGGAAAACGCTGCTGCTAAAAAATCGTATCGCTGAGAACCTGTACATTTTTGACGCACCGCCTGAAACCTGGGAGGATGAGAATTTAAATAAGATCCATAATGATCTCAATCGCACCTTTGATCTAAATGAAAGGTTCAGGAATATACAGGAAGGTTTAAGCATAATTAAAGACAACTACGAACTTTTCCGCGACCTGCTGCAGTACCGCACCAGTTTCAGGCTGGAATGGGTAATCATCATCCTGATCATGGTTGAAGTACTGAATATCTTCATCCAGAGAATATTTAGTTAAGTTTGGCTGCGAGGATTGAAAAAGGTATATTACCAGCATTATGGGACTATCATCATTAATAAAATCAAACCCCAGGTTAAAAAAAATAGCCCATAAAATGATCGTCGGTAATGCCCGCCCACGCTGGTGGGTACGGTGGTTTGTGACCCCATTTATACATCACCGCGGTAAAGGCTCATCCATCCGCCGGAGTGCCAGAGCAGATATATTCCCCTTTAATAAATTTTCACTCGGCGCAAACACTACTATTGAGGATTTTAGCACGGTTAACAATGGCGTAGGGGATGTACTGATAGGCGATGACTCGCGCGTCGGTTTAGGCAGTGTTGTAATAGGGCCGGTTACTATTGGCAACCAGGTTATTTTAGCACAAAATATTGTATTAAGCGGATTGAACCACACTTATACCGATGTTACCATTCCCATCCGCCTGCAAAAAGTAACCACCGCCGCCATTATTGTTGAAGATGAGGTATGGATTGGCGCCAACGCTGTAATTACTGCCGGCGTTACCATTGGCAAACACAGTGTTGTTGCCGGTGGCTCTGTTGTTACAAAAAGTATTCCCCCTTATAGTGTTGCAGTGGGCAATCCGGCCCGGGTGATCAAAAAGTATGATTTTGAAAAAGGCGAATGGATTAAAGCATACTGAAGGTACAATATCCAGTTGGTACTCAAATAAACTATTTGGCGGGTCATCTTGATTATCCGGTTAAAGGCTTAAAATATCGGTAATCACATAAAACCGGCACACTCCAATAGTAATTTTTTTCGCTTTTTTATAGCGAAAATCTCCTTTTTTGCCACAAAATTGCAATTAATTTGTTTTTTAAAGGATATTTTTTTATTTTACAAAATAAAATCTTAACCTAAATGAATAAACACGCCTTCGTCAAATTCAGCTGCTTTTTCACTTTGGTTATCGCGTTCAAAACCGCAGCTGCGCAATCCGACGCAGACAGTATAATTTATAAACAATCTGTTTTTAACCTTGCCAACCGTTTTGACCTGGCAATCGGTGAAGAATCGTGGCTATACAACGGCTACAGTTTCCGCAGCTATGACCCGGGGATAAAAGGAAGCCCTTTTTTAGAGGACGCTACCGGTTGGCGCAACGGCTCGGTAACTTATGACGGAGAAACCTATCAAAACGTACCTATGCTTTACGATATTAATGCAGATCACCTCATCGTACTGTTAGATAACCATAGTTCACCCTATCGGCTGGTAAGCGACAAAATCGCAAGTTTTGACCTGATGACCAGGCATTTTATCAGAATTTCGGATAACTCCGGCGGCGTAAAGGCGGGATTTTATGAGCAGCTTTATGGAGGGAGATCAGCAGTGCTGAATAAATGGGAAAAAACCATTAATACCAGCCGCGGCGGCTCAGGCATGGAACGCATTTTTGTACCCATTAACGACAATAAAGAATACTACATTAAAAAAGGCGATAAATATTACAGCATTGGCGACGCCAGCCTGAGCGCAGTGCTCGGTTTTTTTAAAGACAAGAAAAAGGAACTCAAACAGTATATCAGGGATAATAAAATAAAATTTAACAGTCTTCACGATTTGGCTTTGGTCAACCTTGTGACTTACTATGACCAAATAGCCAAATAATATGAAGATATTTTACACCTTAATTATTATGTTATTATCGGCCAGCCTTGTAACCGCGCAAAATAGTCCGGTAAAACCTATTAGTGTAAATTTTCAACAAGCCGGAACTGAACAATTTGTGAAAGACCTGGAATTAAAAACCGGCTATCACTTTTACTATAACAGTACACAGTTTGACAGCCTTAAAGTTACACTGCAGCTAAGCGATAAAACGCTGAATGAAATCCTGAATGCTGCATTTCGCAATACGGGTTATCATTATACCATTGTTCCGGCAAAATTGTGGGTTTTTCTGACCAGCGATAAGGAGATACATCCCCTCGTAGCCGCTGGCTATTTTACACCTAAACCGGGCCAGGTCACTATAAATAATACGGCGCCGGTTACCGACCTGACCGCCACGGTTAACAAGCCTGCCATAGAATCGACTATCGAGAACAAACTTTACGAAATCGGTATAAAAACAAATGAAGTAAAACCTGGCAACGCCACCATTTCGGGCTATGTAAAGGAAATTAAATCGGGCGATGTGATAGCCGGCGCCAGCATTTTTGTCGCCAACACAAAAACCGGCGTGGTTTCTGATAAATTTGGATACTATACCTTATCACTACCGCGCGGACGGCAGCAGTTAATCGTTAGGGCGATCGGCATGAAAGATACCCGCAGGCAGCTGATGCTATACACCGATGGCGAATTGAATATTGAATTACAGGACCAGGTTACCCGTTTAAAAGAAGTAAAAATATCTGCCGACAAAGTTGCCAATGTTCGAGGCGTAGAGCTCAGTGTTAACCGGCTCGACATTAAAAACATTAAGCAGGTTCCCCAAATTTTTGGAGAGACTGACGTTTTACGCGTAGTATTAACGCTACCTGGCGTGCAGTCGGTAGGCGAGGCTACTACGGGCTTCAATGTCCGGGGTGGGGCTGCCGACCAAAACCTTATCTTACTGAATGATGCCACTATTTACAATCCAGCTCACTTTTTTGGTTTCTTTTCAGCATTTAATCCCGACATCGTAAAGGATGTTGAGTTATACAAAAATAGCATACCCGAAAAATTTGGAGGTCGTCTATCTTCAGTTCTGGAGGTAACAGACCGGGAGGGCAATAAAAAAAGCTTTGCCGGTTCAGCAGGCATCGGGCTGTTGACCAGCCGGCTGAATGTTGAAGGCCCTATCATTAAAGATAAAACTTCATTTATTTTCGGCGCACGCACCAGCTATTCGGATTGGCTATTGAGTTTACTGCCAGCCGAATATAAACACAGTCATGCTTCCTTTTATGATCTTAACCTTGATATAAGCCACCAAATTAACAAGAATAACAATATCTACATTACCAGCTACCTGAGCAACGACAATTTCAGGTTAAACAGTGATACCACTTATAATTATAGTAACCAAAATGCAAATATTAAATGGAAGCATAACTTCAACAACAAGTTTTTCGGTGTGTTGACCGCAGGGTATGACGGTTATAAGTATGATATATCAAGTATCCAAAACCCTGTTGACGGATATAAACTGAAGTTTAATATCAACCAAACCAATTTTAAGGCTGACTTTACCTATTACCTGAACGGTAATAACACAATAGATTTCGGTATCAGCTCCATCTTTTACCAATTGAATCCGGGGGATGAAGAGCCTTACGGAAATGGTTCGCTGGTGGTACCTGACGTGGTTCCGGCGGAACACGCGTTGGAGAGTGCGGTGTACCTTGGTGACAAATATGACATGACTGATGACCTGACGATAAGCGCCGGCATGAGATTTTCTGTTTACAATTACCTTGGCCAGCAAACTATCGATAATTATGCCCCAAATCTGCCACGGTCGCCAAACAATGTTGTCGACAGCACCACCTATGGCAAAGGCAAAATCATCAACACCTATTCTCACCCCGAAATAAGGATATCGGCCCGCTATAATTTAAGCGACGACCTGTCCATAAAAGCCGGGTATAATACGCTTGCGCAATACATTCATTTACTTTCAAATACGACTGCCATCTCTCCGATAGACGTTTATAAGCTAAGCGACCCCAATATTAAACCGCAGTACGGGGATCAGATTTCGCTCGGATTGTATAAAAATGCGAAAGCTAATACCATTGAGGCCTCTGTTGAAGTTTATTATAAGCGCATCAATAATTACCTTGATTATAAAAGCAGCGCCTCGTTGCTTTTAAATCAGCATATTGAACAGGATGTGCTAAACACGCAGGGCAAAGCCTATGGTATTGAGTTTTCATTGCGAAAAACGGCAGGCAAGTTAAACGGATGGGTCAACTATACCTATTCGCGAACCTTTTTACGTCAAAACGATCCGAATGCAGGCGAATTGATCAACGGCGGTGCTTATTATCCCGCAAATTACGATAAGCCTAATGCGTTCAATTTTACCGGCAATTACCGTTTTACGCACAGGTATAGTGTCTCATTAGATGTTACCTACAGTACAGGGCGGCCCATTACCTTGCCGATTGCCAAATATTATGCCTACGGATCAGAAAGGGTATTTTATTCGGATAGAAATGCCTACCGGATCCCGGATTATTTCAGGTCCGATTTTTCCTTAAATATTGACGGCAATGCTAAGGTTAACCAGCGTTTCCACAATTCTTGGAGCGTAGGCGTTTACAATTTAACCGGGAGACAAAATGCATATTCGACGTTTTTCCAGGAACAGGGCGGCGCTATTAATGAGTACCAGCTTTCCATATTTGCCAGGCCTATTCCGTTTATAAATTACAATATCAGGTTTTAATGGTGAGCTGTTATTTGCCGGGAGAAAAAGCTATATGAGCAATATAAAAAAATATTATTTGATTTTTCTTTTATCTGTGTTTATAATGACGGACTGTAAAAAACAAATCAGGTCGTCGGTAATTAGCGCGCCCAATAATTACCTTGTTGTTACCGGCAATATCACGCCAAATGATACTACCACAATTTCGTTAAGCCGCACAGTAAATATATCAGGGCAGGTAAATTCAAAGCCCGAGTTCAATGCTTCCGTAACCATCGAAGGGTCACAGGGGGGTAGTTATCCGTTAACAGCAACCGGTAACGGAAACTATATATCCGCCCCGCTAAATCTATCGGCAGCACAAAGTTATCGCTTAAAAATCACAACAAGTGACGGCAAACAGTATGTATCGGATTTTGTATCGGTTAAAAACTCCCCTCCAATTGACATGGTAAACTATACCCTTAAAAACAGTGGCTTGCAGATTAACGTAAGCACACATGACCCCGCCAATAAAACCCAATATTACAGGTGGGATTACAACGAAACTTACATAATTCACTCCATGTATTACTCTCACTACATGGCAGTAAATCACGATACGACAGCAATACGACCAGCCGATCAGCAAATTTATGAATGCTGGGTAACTGATACTGCAAGCACGATAGTTTTAGGTTCGTCGGCAAAGCTATCGCAGGATATTATCAGCGATCAGGCGGTAATTGCTATCCCATTTAACGCCGAAAAAGGATTTATCCGTTATAGTATATTGGTTAAGCAATATGCATTAACTGCCGATGCCTATAACTATTTTACACTACTAAAAAAAAATACGGAACAATTAGGAGGTATTTTTGATGCGCAACCATCTGCTTTAAGGGGTAATATACACTGCACTTCAAACCCGGCAGAACCGGTAATAGGCTACATAACCGCAGGAACGACAACGCAAAAACGCATATTTATTGATCACAACGACCTACCGGGATGGGCTATATCAAAGCCAGATACGGCATGTTCTGCAGATACGCTGCTTTATATTCGCATAACTGTAACGAAAGTAGGGCCTCCTTTAATTTCCACTGCCGCCCGTGAAGTGTATGACCAAATTTACGGAGGGATAAAAATACCGATTGATATTGTGGGCCTCTATCCGACTGGCGGCTTTACGGGCGCATTCCCGCAATGTGTTGATTGTACATTACGAGGCGTTAATAAACCACCTGCATTTTGGAAATAGAAATGATATTGAAACAGAAATACATTTTTTTAACTGTACTAATGACGACTGCATTTGCCTGTAAAAAGCAAATCAGTTCGTCGGTAACCAATGCCCCAAATAACTATCTTGTGGTAAACGGGAATATTGCACCTGATGATACCACGACGATCACCCTCACCAGGACGGTAAATATTTCGGGCAAGGCAAACTCTAAACCCGAGTTAAATGCATCAGTCAGCATTGAAGGTTCGCAGGGCGACCATTATACCCTGGCGCCGAACAGCAATGGCGCCTATGTTTTGGCGCCGGTAAGCTTGTCAGCCACGCAAAATTACCGCCTGAAAATTACGACCAGCGAGGGTAAGCAATACGCTTCGGATTTTGTACCGGTGAAGAATTCACCGCCAATTGATACAGTTAATTACGTAATTCAAGCCAAGGGCTTGCAAATAAATGTAAATACCCACGACCCTGCCAATAACACCCATTATTACCGCTGGGATTACACAGAGACCTATATTATACACTCCCTATATAATTCGCACTATATGGAAGTAAATCATGACACCACTGCGCCGCGACCGGCCGATAAAGAAATATACCAATGCTGGGCTAGCGATACCTCAAGCACTATCGTTTTGGGTTCGTCAGCCAAGTTATCCCAGGATATCATCAGCGCGCAACCCATTATCGCCATCCCTTCATCTTCCGAAAAAATACACATCAGGTACAGTATAAGGGTGAAACAATATGCATTAACAACCGACGCCTATAACTACTTTGTTCTGTTGAAAAAGAATACCGAACAGTTAGGCGGCATTTTCGATGCGCAACCCTCTGAGCTAACCGGGAATATCCATTGTTTAACAAACCCGTCTGAGCCGGTTATCGGATTTGTAACAGCGGGTTCAGTAACACAGCAACGCATTTTTATTGATAACGCAAATTTACCGGCATGGCAGGCCGATCTGCCTTTCAACGGCTGCTCGGCTGATACATTGGTTTATATCTATACCATACCGGGTTCCAGGCCACCTCAATTAATTTATCAGGTAAATGAGTTTATTTATACAGATGTGATGATCCCCATTGACTATGTGGATGCCTTTTACCCGAACAATGGCTATACAGCTGCATTTCCCTATTGCGTCGACTGCACTATAAGGGGAACCAACAAACAACCGTCTTTCTGGAAATGAAAACAATGAATAATTAACCGCAATGCACCGTATATGAAGAACGCAACAATTATTTTTTCCGCATGGGTAAGTTTGGTCGCAGGCAGCGCACTGGCACAGCAGTCCGTGCCCGCCGAAATGGCCCCTATTCAAAAAAACTTCAACGATTACCATACCAATTCGCTGCAGGAAAAGCTATTTGTACATACCAACAGAAACTCGTGTACCGCAGGGGAATTGTTGTGGTTTAAAGTTTATAATGTCGACGGCATTTATCTGCGCCCGCTCAACATCAGCAAGGTGGTATATGTCGAGGTGCTGGATATCAACCAAAATCCGGTGCTGCAAACTAAAATAGCCATGAAAGACGACGGGGGCGATGGCTCCCTATTTATCCCCTTAACGGTACCAACAGGTAATTATACTTTCAGGGCCTATACCAATTGGATGAAGAATTTTAGTCCGGATTATTATTTCTCAAAAAAGATCACCATCATCAACCCTTTAAAAAGTCCCGGGGCCATCGCTAAAACAGAGACAACCGAATACGATATACAGTTTTTTCCGGAAGGCGGCGAACTTGTAAAGGGCCTTGCAAGCGTTATTGGTTTTAAAGCAGCCGACCAGTGGGGCAAAGGCCTGAACTTTAAAGGCGCTATTTTAAACGAAAATAATGACACTGTTGCGCGGTTTGCCCCACTTAAATTCGGCCTGGGTCATTTTACCTTTAAGCCAGAAAATCTCGGGGTTTACCATGCGGTGATAAAAATAGATGGTAAAGAAATTCAAAAAAAGTTGCCGGTTATTTATGCAAACGGGTATGTAGTGACTTTAACTGATAACGGGTCGGGCACCTTATCCGTTAAGGTAAACTCAAACCTACCAAAAGAAAACCTCTACCTTTTTGCGCAAACCAGGAATGTAGTAAAACTGATTGAAACAGCAGTTTGTGATAACGGCACAGCAAATTTTACTATCGATAAAGGCAAACTTGGCGACGGCATTTCGCAAATCACTATTTTCAATGGCGAGCGCAGCCCCGTTTGCGAAAGGCTTTATTTTAAACGTCCGCAAAAGCAATTGATGTTAAGCGCCGAAACTAATGTTGGCGGGTATGGGCTCCGTAAAAAAGTCGACATCGCCATCAATTCAAAAACCCAAAACGGAACGCCTGCTGCTGCCGATCTTTCTGTATCTGTTTACAGGCTCGACGCTCTGCAGTATGACGATAAAATGAACATCCTGAATTATTTATGGTTAAGCTCCGATTTGAAGGGTACCATTGAATCCCCGGCATATTATTTCAATAGCGCCGACGCCACATCGCAGGAAGCAGCTGATAACCTTATGCTCACCCAAGGCTGGCGCAGTTTCACCTGGAAAGAGGTGTACGAAAATAAACCGCGTTCATTTACATTTTTACCTGAGTTTAACGGCCCCATAGTTACCGCAAAGATCAATAATCAGTTAACCCAAAAGCCGGCTAACGGTATTTTTGCATACCTGGGCATACCCGGTAAAAGCGTTCAGTTATATGCGTCAAGAAGCGATTCCCTGGGCCGTTTAACCTTTAACATGAAACCATTTTACGGGCCGTCGGAAATTATCGCGGAGACGAATACCGAAATCGACACCAACTACCATATTGATATATTGAGCCCTTTTTCGGAGCAATTTGCCAAAGTAGCTTTGCCTCGTCTTGACATTACCCCGGCTATGGAAACAAGCTTTGAGGATCAGAGCCTGGCCATGCAGGTGCAAAACATTTATAATGCCCCCCTGTTAAAGCAATTTAACGAACCGCGGGCCGATAGCAGTGCTTTTTACGGCGGACCGACCAAAACGTATTTGCTGGATAATTATACCCGGTTTACTACCATTGAGGAAATCATGCGCGAATACGTCCGCGAGGTAAATGTTAGCCGCCCACATGATCAGTTCAGGATAAAAGTAATTGATGGCATGGGTTTTTTAAGCGAAAGCGACCCGCTTGTGCTGGTCGACGGCGTTCCGTTTTTTAAGATGAACAAGGTGTTCACCATTGATCCGCTTAAATTGCGCAAACTTGAAGTTGTGCCCCATACTTATTATCTGGGTCCTTCTACCGAACAAGGTATATTTAGCTTTACAAGCTACAAGGGTGACTTCGGCGGTGCCGAGATCGACCCGCATGCAGTAGTTATCGACTACGAAGGGCTGCAAATGCAACGGCAATTTTATGCGCCCGAATATGATACCGAACAGAAGGCGGACAGCAGAATACCTGATTTCAGGGCTGCATTGTACTGGTCGCCTTCTGTGGCTACCGGTGCCGACGGCAATAAAAATGTTTCATTTTACAGTTCCGATCTGCCTGGGAAATATATAGGTGTGATACAGGGCATCACTAAAAACGGCGACGCCGGCAGCCAAACTTTTACCTTTGAAGTGAAGCCAAATTTTGGCGCTCAAACAAATAAATAAGTGGCGACAGCTTATTTTATAGCCCACTCGTCAACTGTCAACACATCAGCCTGGCGTGGAAAAACCTTGGTAGTAAGCACCCTGTGCACTTCATCGTCGCCGTCGGCACAACAATCGGCCAATACAGTTAAGCGGTAATCTTTATCAGCTGCTTCGCGTAATGTTGACAATACAACCCCGCTGGTAGCGATGCCGGTTAGCACCATATGTTTAATACCAAATGCGCTTAGTACCACGGCAAGGTCACTGCCGGTAAAGGCACTTACGCGGCGTTTGATAACTGTTAACTCGCCATTCTGCGGCGCTATATCGGGATGTACTTTCATGAACTCATCCATGCTGTTATTGCCCATCCTTTCCCTTAGCCCGGCAAAGATCTTGTTGTTTGAACTCACTTCAGGCGCTCCCTGCCTGAAGCCTACCACAACGTAAATAACGGGTATTTCCCTTTCGCGGGCATAGGCTATTGCTTTGGCGACATTGTCTATGAGCGCTTCAGCATCCGGCAGGATGCGGATGGTACCGTGCTGCATATCCATTACCAAAAGGGCTGATTCTTTGTTTTTTTTTCCTTTTCATAGTTGTTTTTAGAAATAATAGTTGAAAAGATTCAAACTTTGTACTTACACCCCGAGGTTTGCATTGGCAATGTAGCTCAAAAGATTTTCATTTTCAGCTCGGTGCAAGAACCAAGTTTACAAATTCACCATATGATCCGTTAAATACATTGATTGACAAAATTCTTTTTTTGTTCAACATTCTGAAATTCATCTTCAGTGTTTTTTCCCATCAGGCCAAATCTGTGTTTAAGCAGTAAATGGGGAGCTTCTTCCCTCTAAAGGTAAAATTGATCCGTTTTTGAATAAAAAAATGATATTTTCAATTTTACATTTTTCTACCTCAATACAACTTTATGTGCGTTATTTTAATAAAAATCGCTTATAAATTTCAATATTATCAAAAAAATTAAGGTTTGATTATTCAAAATGTTATGCTAATTTTACAAAATATATTTAAAGCTGAATAAAAGTCCATACTATAAAATATAATACGTTAGCGTTATACCTGCATCAAGCTATTTATCATCAAATGAAAAACAGAATTTTACATGAAAAAGAAAGCTCTACTTACAGGAGTCACGGGACAGGACGGTGCCTACTTAACTGAATTACTTTTATCAAAAGGCTATGAAGTCCATGGCATAAAACGACGCTCTTCATTATTTAATACGGAACGTATTGATCATTTATACCATGATCCGCATGATACTGAACGGAACATGATTCTTCATTTTGGGGACCTGAGCGATTCAACAAACCTGATCAGGATCGTTCAACAGGTTCAGCCGGATGAGATTTATAACCTGGGTGCAATGTCGCATGTAAAGGTTAGTTTTGATACGCCGGAGTACACAGCCAATGCAGACGGCATTGGCACCTTGCGTTTGCTTGAAGCTATCCGTATATTAGGCCTTGAGAAAAAAACGCGGATTTATCAGGCCTCAACTTCCGAGCTTTATGGTTTAGTACAGGCCGTTCCCCAATCGGAAACTACACCATTTTACCCGCGCAGCCCTTACGCCGTGGCTAAACTTTACGCCTACTGGATAACCGTTAATTACCGTGAAGCATACGGCATGTATGCCTGCAATGGCATTTTGTTCAATCACGAGAGCCCTTTGCGTGGTGAAACATTCGTTACACGTAAAATAACAAGGGGTGTAGCCAAAATTGCATTGGGATTACAGGATAAAATTTATTTGGGTAACCTTGACGCCCAACGCGATTGGGGCCATGCAAAGGACTATGTTGAGGCTATGTATTTGATTTTGCAGCAGGAAACCCCCGAAGATTTTGTAATTGCCACCGGCGTAACTACCCGGGTAAGGGAATTTGTTCGTTTGGCGTTTGCCGAGCTTGGGATAGAGGTAGCGTTCAAAGGTCAGGGCGCCGATGAAAGAGGTTACGTTGTTTATTGCAGTAACCCCGATTTTCAGTTAGAAATTGGAAAGAATATAGTAGCGGTTGACTCAAACTATTTCAGGCCGACGGAAGTTGACCTATTAATAGGCGATCCTGCAAAATCAATGACTAAGCTTGGCTGGACCCCAAAGTATGATTTACAGGGCCTTGTTAAAGAAATGGTGGCGGCAGATCTGGAACTTTTTAGAAGAGACAGCTTTTTGAAGGACGCCGGATATGGGATAAAGAATCAGTATGAGTAAAAGGCAGGCGATTGGAAGGGGAAAAATTGTATAGGGAAGCTTTCATGTTTTTAAAACAATTTCAATCATTTTGACTTTTTTTATTAATTTAGCAAGCGCCCTGCTTTTGCGTTAAAATAGTGACAACAAATTAATGTTCTTTTAATAAATTTTTAATGTGTTTTCAACGACTTGTTAAAGAAATAAAATAAATTTGGAATAATAAGATATTCGTTTTTTTTGGAATAGATTTATAGCAATTATCAAATCATATCAACGGGCATTTGGTTTTTGATATCGATAAATCAAGGATAGATGAATCGTAATTTAATATACAACTTGTTTGGCAATAGGCTATATTGATTTTAAACATAAACTACATGACGAGAAAACATTTACGTAATTACCTTCGCTTTTTCATTTTGGTATTTCTGGTGCAGTCAATTTTCTCCTGTAACAGCACAAAGAAAATTAAATATTTTCAGGATATCCGCGATTCCGGCCAGGTTAAAAATATACCTAAAGTTGACTACTTGCCAATCACCATACGGACTGGTGATATATTGAATATTAGCATTCAAACGATGAACCCCACATCCTCAAGCATGATTAATTCAGGCAATTTAACTGCCGTTGGCCCATCTTCCGCCCCTGGTGGTACAGGGTCAAGCGGGATTCTTGCTGCGCTGTCTGGCGGCAACCAGAACCAGCAACAGATAACAGGCTTTTTGGTTGATGAAGATGGATTCATTGAAATGCCTTTATTAGGAAAATTTAAAGCCGCAGGTTACACCACTGATCAATTAAAAGCAATTGTAGCCGGCTTGGCTGCTAAATATTTTAAAGATATGACGGTAGTGGTAAGGCTCACTAATTTTAAAGTAAGTGTAATTGGCGAGGTTTTAAAACCCGGACAGTATATTATGCCTGCTGAAAAGGAAAGTATAATGGATGCCATTACCATGGCAGGCGACCTGACCATTTTTGGCAAACGGGAAAACGTTTTATTGATAAGGGAAAATTTGGATGGGACCAAAACCACTTACAGGCTTAATTTAAAAAACAGTGACATTTTGTCTTCCCCTTTATATTATTTGCGCCAAAACGATCTCATTTATGTTGAACCAAGGAAAGCTAAATCCGATGCTAATGATGCTGCACAGGCAAGATATGCAGGAATTATCGGCGCAATATTATCAGTTCTAATCATTTTCGCCAGCAGATTAAAATAATTATGTCAAATCAAATAAACAATTCAAATAACGAAGAAAGCTTCAACCTGAAAGAGATTGTTGGTAAGATATTAAATAACTGGAAGCTTTTTTTGGTTTCTTTTATAGTGTTTGGGTCAATGGCCGGCGTTTATATGAGATTTTCAAAACCAAAATATGTAATTAATTCGTCCATATTGGTTCAAGCGCAGTCAAACTCTCCTGGTGGTGGCGCCGCGAGTATGTTAGGAGGGGGAGCACTCGGGTCATTGACAGATGTTTCTTCATTATTAGGAATCCCTAATAATGCTAACAACGAGGTCCAAATTCTACTTTCAAGAAGCTTAATGACTTCTGTCGTCAAAAAATTGCAATTAAATGTGATAACATATCGACGCGATGTTATTTCATCGGTTGAAGTATTTAAGGATGTGCCATTTACCGTTGATATACATTATAAAACAGATTCGCTTAAATATAGGAAGTATAAAGTTGAAATAAACGGGAATATTATTCATCTCACAAACAATGAAGATGATATAGATGTAAAAGCAAAATACGGGGAACTAATAAAGTTATCCAAATACGACATTATTCTAAACAAAACGGGGGAGCCGGTTAGTCCCAATGGTTATTATGTCGGTATAGGATCAGTGGAATCTTCAGCCGAAACTTTATCAAAGGATTATAGTGCGGAATTAGTTGATAAACTTGCCACAGTTATAGCGCTAACCTTTAAATACAAAAACCCCGCAAAAGGGGAAGCCATACTAAACGAGTTAATGAAAGAGTACCTGCAAGCCGATTTGGCGGATAAGGTACAAATCGCAGATAGTACGATCTCATTTATCGATGGTCGTTTAGCACTGGTAAGCAGTCAATTGGCGAATGTAGAAAGTGATCTGGAGAAATTCAAGGAAAAAAATAAAATCGCTGATGTTGCGGTACAATCACAAGCTTTAATTGATGCCTCAAGCGATTATGAAAGGCAATTAAGTGCAATTGAGATCCAGCTCTCGGTTATTAATGATTTGCAAACTATCCTAAATAATCCCAAAAACCGGAAGGTTTTACCAGCGGTAGCAGGTATACAGGATGCTGGCTTTGCAGCAGGCGTTGGTCAATATAATGAATTGCTTTTAGAACGTGACAGGGAAACAATGTCATCTACGGAAGATAATCCTTATGTTAAAAATATTGATTTGCAGTTGGATAATTTTCGTTCCACTTTATTAAAAAGCATTGCGGTTTATAAATCCAGCCTGGTGGTTAGCCGTAATTCATTATTGGCGAAAAACAAGGCCTTTTCGGGCCAGATATCTAGTGTGCCCGCCAAAGAGCGGATATTTTTAGATTATACGCGGCAACAGGATTTAAAACAGGCGCTATACTTGTTTTTATTGCAACAAAGGGAGACTACCGCCATTTCCGAAAAATCAACCATTTCAAGTTCCCGTATTGTAGATGATGCTAAAAGTGAATTTATACCATCTGATAATAAATCAATGATCGTTCTGCTTTCATGTTTGGCAGCGGCGTTTTTAATTCCATTTGGAATTGTTTCGCTTAAAGATGTTTTGAGGGTAAAGATATTATCTAAATCAGATATTGAAAATATTACAACTATACCTATAGTGGGTGAAATCAGCCATACGAATGATCCTTATAATAAGGTAGTAGTTGAACAAAATTCAAGGACCTCAATCTCAGAACAATTCAGGGCAATGCGGACAAATTTACAGTATGTGTTGAGTTCTTCTAAAAGCAATGTGATTATGGTTACCTCTAGCATGAGTGGTGAAGGCAAGTCATTTATCAGTTTGAATTTAGGAAGTGCAATTGCCCTTTCCGGGAAGAAAGTGATATTTGTTGAACTTGACCTGCGTAAACCAAAATTATCAACCTATCTGGAGATAAAACAATTTGGTTTTACCAACTATATAGTTTCCGATACGATGAAATTAGATGAGATTATACAACCATTATCTTTCAATGAAAATTGTTCAATTATATCATCAGGGCCAATTCCCCCAAACCCTGCAGAACTGCTTTTAAGCGATAAGCTGGAATCGATGATTAACGAGCTTAAAAAGCGTTTTGATTATATAATTATTGACAGTGCGCCAGTTGGTTTGATATCAGATGCTTTATTGATTGAAAAATTTGTTGATATTACTTTATATATTTTGCGCCAGAACTATACGTTTAAAAAGCAGTTATCGATAGCAAATGATTTAACAGAGACTGCGAAGTTGAGAAAAACTTATTTAGTTGTTAATGATATTACACCAATAAAAGGAGGTTATGGTAATGGTTACGGTTACGGTTACGGTTACGGTTACGGATACGGTTACGGTTACGGCAGTTATGGAAATGAGGTAAAATCTAAGAACGGCTGGTTGAAACATTTTTTTAAGAAATAGTGATTTGAGTTTTATATCATTAAATGATGGACAATGTTGTGTTTTAAATTACAGGTTGTTGAGATTAAGCCTGAAACTTCAGATACGGTTACATTGTGTTTCAAACAGCCAGGATTAAAAAAAATTAAATATCTGCCGGGTCAATATCTGACCCTGATATTTCGAATAAACGGGCGTAAATATATAAGGCCCTATTCTTTTTCTTCTGCGCCTGAGGTCGACCAATTTCTGGAGGTAACGGTAAAAAGAGTGCCGGGGGGGGGGATATCCAATCATATTAATGACTTTATAAAAGTTGGCGATTGGATTGAAGCAATGCCCCCCATGGGTGATTTTGTTTTTGATAGAGATAAAATCACTCCAGATAAACATATTATTTTATGGGGAGCCGGAAGCGGCATTACGCCGTTAATTTCAATAGCTAAATATATTCTTTTTACTCATACGGGTAACAAAGTTAAATTAATATATGGCAACAGAAATATGGAATCGGTTATTTTTATGGATTCGATATTAAGAATTGAAAACCAGTTTAAAAATGATTTTAAAACTTTGCATTTTCATTCTCAAACGAGCATTTCCAAAGATAACATGAGTATTACTGAAGGTAGAATTAAGCCGGAAATTATTCTTTCCCTGATACAGCAGGAGGTTGATGTTAAAGATACTTTACATTATATATGCGGGCCTTTGGGGTTAAAGGAATCGGTAAAAACCGTGTTAAAATCATTATATGTTCCGGATGAAAATATATTTACTGAAGATTTTGAGATAGTAAAAAATGCCGCTGATTTTGAAGATATAAATACTCAAATTGTAGAAATAATAAAGGATGGGAATGCCAGGAAAGTAGAAGTTACAAAAGGCAGGAGCATTTTAAATGCCGGCTTGGATGCCTTAATAGACCTTGATTACTCATGTCAAACAGGTACTTGTTTGCTTTGCAAGGGTAAGATATTACGGGGAAATGTTAAAATGATTGCGTTAAATAACGTAAAGGATAAACTTGGAAATAATGAATGTTTAATGTGCTGCGGATATCCGTTATCTGACAATGTACAGATAAGTGTTTTATGATTTTTTAACTTATGAAATAATACCTATGAAAGTAGTGCTACTTGCGGGAGGGTTAGGAACCCGGTTATCTGAGGAAACAATTTTACGACCGAAGCCTATGGTTGAAATTGGCGGAATGCCTATCCTCTGGCATATCATGAAAATTTATTCTTCATATGGATTTAACGATTTCATTATCTGTTTAGGATATAAAGGGTATATAATAAAAGAATATTTTGCTAATTATTTTTTACATAAATCGGATGTAACCATCAATTTAAAAGATAATTCAATCCAGGTGCATGATAGTCACGCCGAGCCATGGACAATTACTTTGGTAGATACTGGTAACGAATCAATGACAGGGGGGCGGATAAAGAGGGTGCAATCACATGTAGGGAATGAAACCTTTATGCTTACCTATGGCGACGGCGTTAGCAATGTGAATATTTCTGACCTGGTAAAATATCATGAAGAAAAAGGTAAATATTGTACGGTTACTTCTGTTCAGCCTTCAGGGCGGTTTGGGGCAATAAATATTAATGAAGACCATAGTGTTCATTCTTTTATGGAGAAACCAAAAGGCGACGGAGCATGGATAAACGGGGGGTTTTTTGTTTGTGAGCCCGAAGTTTTCAATTACATAAACGGAGACAGTACAATATGGGAAAGAGAGCCGATGGAAGGAATTGCCAGAGATGGAGAAATGGTTGCTTTTGAGCATAACGGTTTTTGGAAACCGATGGATACGCTCCGGGATAAACAGGAATTAGAAGACGATTGGTCTCAGAATAAAGCAAAATGGAAAATCTGGTAGAATGTTTGAAAGCATAGAAAGATCATATCAAGGCAAAAAAGTTTTTTTAACAGGCCACACCGGGTTTAAGGGTTCGTGGCTGTTAAAGATGTTGTCGTTGCTTGGCGCCCAAGTTAAAGGATATGCTCTTGCACCTGTAAATGAATTTGACCTGTATAACGTAATTAAAGGGGATAGATTGTGCGATTCGGTAATTGCAGATTTACGTGATAGAAAGAGATTAATTGAAGAAATTAAAAACTTTCAACCTGATTTTGTTTTTCATTTGGCTGCACAACCACTTGTAAGGATTTCTTATGATATTCCGGCCGAAACTTTTGAGATCAATGCGATAGGCACAGCAAACCTGCTTGATGGCGTTAGAGCCCTTGAAAAGCCTTGCCAGGCAGTTTTGATTACAACCGACAAAGTATATCACAATAATGAATGGTTTTATCCTTACCGCGAATCAGACAGGTTGGGGGGATATGACCCTTACAGTGCCAGCAAAGCCTGTGCCGAACTGGTAATTGATTCTTATAGGAACTCATTCTTCAATGTTTCGGATTATGATAAACACTACAAATCGATCACAGTTGCCAGGGCCGGAAATGTTATCGGCGGAGGTGACTGGGCCAAGGATAGATTAATACCTGATATCGTAAGATTTTTATCTAAAAATGAAAAAATAATAGTTCGGAACCCTAATGCCGTAAGGCCATGGCAGCATGTTTTGGAGCCGCTGTTCGGTTATCTTTTATTGGGTAGCAAGATGCTTGTTGAACCTGTAAAATATTCAGGTGCATATAATTTCGGGCCGGGCGTTGATGACGCTTTGCCGGTAAATAAAATGGTTGAACTTGCCATAAAATCATGGGGTAAAGGGGAATTTGAAGTAATAAATTCAGCTAATCAACCGCACGAAGCCGGCCTTTTAAAATTAGACATAAGCAAGGCCGCAGCTAACTTAAATTGGAAACCAAAGTACCAGGCGCCGGAAGCAATTGAAAAAACAATTGAATGGTACAAATACTATTTTAGTGATAGTAATAAAATAGAAGAATTTACAGAGCGCCAGATTATTGATTTTATAAATGAATAGTATGTTAAAAAATATTAACGATTCTGGTTTGGAAAAAAGCCTCAGGGCAATTGCAAAAGTTCAAACAAGTAAAACCATTGTTCCCGGAGAAAATTATATACCCGTAACCGGTAAAGTACTAGATGAAGACGATATACTGATGGGGGTTGAAGCTGCTTTGGATGGATGGTTAACTTCAGGGCGGTTTGCAAATAAATTTGAAGCCGACTTTGCCGCGTATTTTAATGCCCCCAAAGCATTGCTGGTTAATTCAGGATCTTCGGCTAACCTGGTGGCTTTCTATGCGCTCACTTCACCAAAATTAGGCGATAGGGCCATTACCCCCGGAGATGAAGTGATTACCGTAGCTGCCGGGTTTCCTACTACCGTAAATCCAATAGTACAATTTGGGGCAATCCCTGTTTTTGTTGACGTGGATATACCTACGCACAATGTTAATGCTGATTTAATTGAAGCCGCAGTCACCCATAAAACCAAGGCCATAATGCTGGCGCATTCTTTAGGTAATCCATTTAACCTGGACGAAGTTATGCGGGTAGCAAAAAAATATAACTTATGGGTGGTTGAAGATGATTGCGACTCATTAGGCGCCACTTATAATGGTAAAAAAACTGGCACTTTTGGAGATATCTCCACCTTTTCATTTTACCCTGCACATCATATTACCATGGGCGAGGGAGGTGCGGTATTGATCAATAACCCGCAATTGGCAAAAATTGCTGAAAGTTTTAGAGATTGGGGCCGCGATTGCTATTGCGAACCAGGTAAGGACAACACCTGCGGTTGCAGGTTCTCGCAGCAATTAGGCACATTACCTTTTGGGTACGATCATAAATATACCTATTCACATATCGGGTTTAACTTAAAGGTGACCGATATGCAGGCAGCCTTTGGCGTATCACAACTGCAAAAGGCCGATCATTTTGTGCAACGAAGGCGCGAAAACTACAAGGCATTATATGCACGGATGAAACAATTTGAAGAAATATTTATTCTTCCTGAACCCACGCCAAATAGCGATCCATCATGGTTTGGTTTCTTGATGACTTTAAGGGATGGTGATGCAAATGACAGGCACATGCTGGTGCAGCACCTCGAAGAAAATAAAATTGGCACACGTTTGCTGTTTGCGGGTAATTTATTGAGGCAGCCTGCTTATGCTAATATTAATCATCGTGTAGTGGGCGCTCTTACAAATACGGATATTATCATGAATCAATCATTCTGGCTGGGTGTTTGGCCCGGTTTAAATGAAAGCCATTATGATTATATGGTTGATGTGATAGCTAAATACTTGGAGTAATGGAATTAGAAAAAACATTTATTGAAGGCTTACAAATTATACATCTGAAAAAGATGCCAGATAATAGGGGGGCATTCACTAAAATTTTCAATAACGACTTTTTTATTGAGAATAATTTAACAACTGATTTTAAAGAAAGCTATTTCTCCGTTTCACATAAAGATGTTATTCGTGGAATGCATTTTCAGGTGCCTCCTGCCGAGCATATCAAACTTGTTTTTGTTAACCATGGAAGCATAATAGATGTGGTGCTTGATATTAGAAAGGAATCGGCTACTTATGGTAAATATTTTTATACTTTAGTTACTGATAGTCAGCCCAAGCTAATATATATTCCAGTTGGTTGTGCTCACGGTTTTTTGTCATTACAGGATAATACTATAGTTTCTTACATTCAAACATCCGTTTATAATAAAGAGTGTGACTTTGGTATTCGATGGGATTCGTTTGGAATGAACTGGAAAATTGATACTCCTATTATTTCTCAAAGAGATTTCTTATTTATTAATTTCTCCAATTATAAAACCCCGTTTACTTTATGAACATCATTGTAACAGGTTCAACTGGGTTTGTTGGAAGACATTTAATTCCATTATTAATTCATGAAAATCACAGGATACTTGAGCTGACTCGAAATCCCCAATTATCCTGTGAATTATTTAGTGATACTACCGAAAAATTTGATGTTTCATCTGGGCATGATCAAATGATTGAAAGCATTCGAAAATTTCAACCTGATATATTAATTCATTTAGCTTCTTTTCTCACCTCGGCTGATGATTATGAAAGTTCACTTAAGCTCATTAACTCAAATATTACATATTTAAATGAGGTTCTTAGTACTTTAAAAAATTCAACTTTAAGTTTATTTATAAACACTGGTACGTTTGCAGAATACTTTAAGGGTGATGGCAATCTCGAACCAGCGTACTTATATGCTGCTACAAAAACTGCTTCAAGATATATAATTGATTATTATGCAAATTCCTTTGATTTTAAATATATTAATGTAATTCCTTATACAATATACGGGGGTATTGATAAGCAAAAAAAGATTATTGACTACATATTCGATTCTTTAGATAGTAAAAATGCGTTAGATCTGTCACCGGGGGAGCAGGTGCTGGATTTTATTCATATCAACGATGTGGTTGATTTTTATTCGTGCTTAATAAAAAATCATCCGCGATTATCAAATCAGAGTGTTATTTATTTAGGCTCTGGTATAGGGCACAATCTGCAGCAAGTAGCACAACTGTTTGAGGAAATTACTCGAAAAAAGGCAAACATTAATTGGGGCGGTAAATCTTATAGATTAACAGATGTAATGTACGCAGTGGCGGATATTTCTTATCAGTTCCATTTATTTAATTGGCGGCCCAAAATCAGCTTGAAACAAGGTATTCAATTGTATATAGAAAATAAAAGTATTTAACTAATTTAAGGGGAACTCAATAATTCAATAGGTTAGGTAATAAATGTGAGTGCATTTAGAAGAGTGTTTGAATAGAAAATAAACGATTAGTTGAGTTAATAAATTATAATGTATTTTTTGAATTTATGTCGAACTTAGTATTAAAAAATTTTTCTTTACTAACAATAAGTAATTTTATTAATCAATTTATTTTAGTCTTTTCCGGAATAAAGATAGCTCGAACTCTTGGCCCCGCTAGTTATGGTATTTATACCTATTTATTTATTCAAATGCTTATCTATAGCACGATAAGTGATCTTGGATTAAGAAATATTATAATAAGAACTATTGCGCGAAATAAAGAGATGGCAAAATCTACTTTTTTTGTTTCCATAACATTACAGCTATTTGGCTTAATAATTTGTAGTTCTTTGATGCTGATTTATGAGCATTTTACACATTCCATTAAGCCAACAATGATTATTTACGTGATATTGGCAGTCTATTTAACAAACCTATGGGCTACATGTGAATCCGTTTGGCAGGGACATCAACGGATGGGCACACCCGCATTTATTAATGTTTTTTATTCCCTGGTGTGGATCATTTTTGTATTACTTACTCCAACTTCTTCATTTACTGTTGAATATTTATTTAAATACTACTGTTATAGTCAGATACTCCAGGTAGGTACCTTATTTATATGTATGTTTCTGGTCAGGGGAGTTCTGATTGGAAAAATAACAAATTTTGTTGTAAGTGGATTTATGATTTTAAAGGAAAGCTCTCCATATTACTTACTGAACGTAGTAAACTTACCCACCAGCTCATTATCAAATAACTTTTTGGAAAGGAATTCAACTAAATCAGAATTGGGTTATTTTAATACAAGTAACAGGCTTATGAGTCCTGTCAGGCTCGTTATTAACCTAAGCTTATCCGCTGTGTTCCCCAATATTAGCGCTTTATGGATAAACAAAAAACAGGAGCTTATAAATAAAGTTACCGTATCATTTCCTGTTTTCGTAATAATATTTGGTTGGATTTGTTTTTCGTTTGCATTGGTCAGTAAAAATATCATCTTAATTTTATTTGGTGTTAAGTTTTTACCGTCAGTACCTATAATGCAATTTCAAATATGGTTTATTTTTTTATACGCTCTGTATTGTTTTATCGGGACAATTTGGGGGGCTACAGACCAACAAAGACTTATCGCCAAGTTTGGGGTAATAAACTCATTAATTGCCACGCCATTATTGTGGTTCGGAAGCAAGTATAATGCTATTGGTTTAGTGTATTCCTATTTAATAGTTTATCTAATCTTGTTTCCCTTTTATTATTATTTTTTTGTAAAAACATTGAATTTAAAGTTAAAGATGTTGAAAGAACTTATCTGTATAATTATTATGTTTTTAGTCTCCTCATTTATACCAATAACTACACCATTTTGGGAACGGGTAGTACTTGTTGTTATTACATTGGCTATAATAATTAAGAAATATTATAAATTATTAAGAATTGATAAAAAAGTTGATATAAATATTTAGAGAAACTGAAAATGAATTTGGGAATATTAAAATATTTATAAAATTATTGAAATGTATACTATACTAGGTAGCGGGTTAGCTGGATTAAGTGCATCTTATCATATTGGACACAATAATTGTGTTTTATATGATAAGAATAATTATGTAGGCGGCCACATACATTCAGATTTTATCAATGGATTTACCTGGGATGAAGGACCCCATGTATCATTTACAGAGCATGAATATGTTAAAAATCTTTTTGATGAAAGTGTTAAGGGTGAATTTTTGGAATACTCAGTTAAAACAATAAATTATTACAAAGGAAATTGGATTCCTCATCCTGCCCAAAGTAATTTATTTGCGGTACCTCAGCCATTACGCGATAATTGTTTAAATGATTTTCTGGGTGCACGCTCATTTTACACTGAGGATTTTTCCCCTGAAAATTATAGGGAATGGTTAGATTATTCTTTTGGAAATAGATTTGCAGATACTTTTCCCGCAGCTTATACAAGAAAATATTGGACAGTAACACCTGAATTATTAACAACTGATTGGGTTGGTAACAGGATGTTTTCACCAAAAGTTGAACAAGTAAAAGAAGGTTATTATGGTCCTCTCAATGAGGAAACACATTATATAAAAAAAGTTAGGTACCCTCTTAATGGTGGGTATATGGCATATGCAAAAAAGCTTTTAGCATATGCAAACATAAATTTAGGGTATAATTTATCTTCAATAAACTTTGGCACAAGAAAAATAGAATTTTTAAATGATAAACATATATACTACGATAAATTAATAAGCACTTTACCTCTGCCACTTTTAATAGAAAGAAGTAATGCCCCAATAGAAGTTAAAAAAGCTGCCGAATTATTAAATTGTACATCTGTGTTATTGGTTAATGTTACCGCAAATCATGAAACAGTGAGAACAGAAAATTGGATTTATATTTATGACGAAAATAAGTACAGTACCAGGATTAATTGCACAGAATTATTATCCCCCAATAATGCGCCAATAGGAAAAACAGGTGTACAAGTAGAGGTTTATTTTTCATCATATAAAAAGAAAACGGAAACTGATACGGAAATTTCCCTAAAAGTGATTGACGAATTAATAGAAATGGGACTAATTCAATCTAAAGATAATATTGAAAGTTATCATTCAAAGTGGATCACTTGGGCAAATGTTATTTTTGATCATAAAAGAATTGAAGCTCAAAATACAATATTAAACTATTTAGAAACACATGGTTTAGTCAGAGAAGAAGATGATTTACTTCCAATGACCAATTGGCAAGAGAAAATGTCACATAATCAAAAGTTTGGAGATATTATTCTGGCAGGCAGATTTGGACAATGGAAATATTATTGGACTGATGATTGTGTTTTACGTGGCAAATTGATTAAAGATAATATACAAAAGTAACTAACTAATATTGACATTAATTAATAGAATAAAATAATTAAATATGGATTTACCTCTAATATCAATTGGCATACCTGTTGTAAAAGCTAATTTTTTGAATGAGGCCATTTATTGTGCTTTAGAACAAACATATTCAAATATTGAAATTGTAATATTAAATAATGCTAAAGGTAATCTAATAAGAGAACAAATTGAAAATATTGTTACGTCTTTCAAGTCGGAAAAGATATATTATTACAAGAACGAAACCCAGTTACCGATCATTGAAAATTGGAATAAACTATTAACTTTGGTAAAGGGCGAATATTTTTCATTATTATGTGACGATGATAAATGGGATAAAAGGTTTTTGATGGAAATATTTAAATTAACAGCAAAATATCCAAATGCCAATGTGTTTCACTCCAGGGCTCTTATCGTAAACGACCAGGGTCAACATATAAGATTAACACCAATGTGCAATGAATATGAAGATGCTTTAGACTTTATTCATGAAAGGCTGAAATTTTTAAGAGCTCATTATTTATCGGATTTTGTTGTAAAGATGAGTGCAATGAGAAAAATCAAAGGCTTTACTCAAATTTCTACTGGTTGGGGAAGTGATGATCTAACATGGACTAAACTTGCAGTAGATCATGGAATTATTTATACTCCCCAAATTCTGTTCTATTATCGGGAATCAAATATAAATATATCAAATACAGACGGACTTAAAACAAAAATAAGTGGTTTAAGCCAATTTATAATTTTGTTAAATGAATTATTGGTTTTGATGAAGCCTTCTGATCCGGATAAAATAATTCAATATAATCTTATACTAAATGAGATTAATGTTTTTAGACAAAAACACATTGAAATGTTTTGGAAAAAATATTTAACCATAAAATTGAAAAGTAAGACACTAAGTAAACTTGTATTTAAAATAATCAGGAATAAGGTAACAAAATAGTATTACTTAAAATTATGATCACAATTAATGAAATAGCATTATTTTTTCTTTTTTTTGAGTTTGTTGCTTTCACTTATAATTATAAAAAGGGCGTAGGTGTATTTTTATTTATCTACATTGTATTTCCTCAATCAATAACAGAACTTGATTTTCTAAATTTAACCATGATCCGGTTAGTCTTGCTAATTGCGTTACTTTTTTTTATTAAAGAAATTTATTTTAAGAAAGATAACAAAAGCTTTACTTTTCCATTGTGGAAACCGGTTTTATTGTTTAGTGCATTTCTGTTGCCATCCTACCTTTTTACAGAATTCTCAGATGGCTTTCCGAAAGGAATATATAATTATTTTGTCTACTTTTTTGCGGATACATTTTTACCCGGCATTATTGTATTTTACTCGATAAAAAGTTATAATGACTTAAAGATAGTGCTTAAGTGGCTTGTATATGCCATATTGATTATGGGCGCTTATGGCTTAATTGAATTCGCATCCGGATTTAAAAATATTTTTTGGGAGGCTATAGCGAAAAGCTCAAAAGATGTAAAAATATATGATTACCAGGATTTTGATGATAGATTAGGATTCACAAACAGGGTAAAATCAACAAATATCCACGCTATTGTATATGGGGGAAGACTGGCTTTATTTGTTCCTTTGTTTATGATGCTTATTGCCGATTCTCGTTATCGGCGGTTTATCCGGTCAAATATCCTTTTGATAATAGCTTTTGCAATGTTAATTGCGAATGAATTTTTAACGCTATCCCGCAGTTGCTGGGTTTCTGCTGGAATTGCATTTTCGGTTGCATTTTTTCTGAACCGAAGGCGATATTTTAAACGCTACTCAGCATTCAAATTTGGTTTATTGATAGCAGCAATTCCTTTATTGGTTTATTTAATACCAATGTTAATTAAAATATTCACAAAAAGTAATATTCGCGGCAGTTCATTAAGTTTAAGGGCTGATCAATATCATTATATATTTAATGTAATTGTTGCCAAACAATTTTATTTGGGTTTTGGGTCCGCTGCTATAAGTAAATTTTTAGATTCCGGTATATATTTAGGTGCTTTGGGATTTGAAAGCATCATATTTGAGGTGTTTGTAACCAATGGTTTGGTTGGATTTATAGGATACCTCATATTATATATTGCTATTTTTAGATATATTTTCAAAGGCAACAAAAATAATTATACAAAACCTTACTTTATCGCTCTTACTATAGCACATTTAGCCTTTGTTATAATTACAGGTGAACGGCAAACTTTAATGTTATACTGGATATTTGTGTGTATTTATATTAAAATGGATTTCCTTTTTGCCCAGGAAGCAGAATTATTAACTACGAAAAGTGACAATAATGACAAATAATGATCGTAAAAAGCTTAGAGCTTTAGCTTTATTTTTACCACAATATCATCCAATACCCGAAAATGACAAATGGTGGGGTAAGGGCTTTACTGAATGGAGAAATGTTGTTAAGGGGAAACCAATAGTAAATGGACAATACCAACCGCATTTGCCAAAAGATTTGGGTTTTTATGACTTGCGTTTACCCGAAATTAGGGAACAGCAAGCACAACTAGCGCGGGATAATGGGATTTATGGTTTCTGCTATTATCATTATTGGTTTCACGGTAAGCGGATGATAGAGCGCCCTTTTAATGAAATTTTATCGTCAAAAAAGCCGGATTTCCCCTTTTGTCTTTGTTGGGCCAATGAAAGCTGGTCAAGAAATTGGGACGGTAAAGAAAAGCAAGTGCTGATGAAACAAGAATATTCAGAAGAAGACGACCTCCTCCATATTCAATATTTATGTAAGGAAGTTTTTTCGGATAAAAGATACATTACAATTGATGGAAAACCAGTTTTCATTGTTTACAGGCCGTCATCATTTCCTGATATAAAAAAAACGGTTTCAACATGGAGAAAAGAAGCAGAAAGACTGGGCTATAAAGGGTTATATCTTATATTTTTCTGGAGTTTTGATTATGGCATAAAACCCGCAGATTTTAACATGGATGCGGCCGCAATGTTTACACCCCATCCTCGCATGGTAAAAAGAAAGAAAAATAATCTTTTTTACAGGGGGTTAAATAAGCTGAATTTAAAATTTACCAACTATCAAAAGCACTCAGTCTATGATTTTAAAGATTTAGTAGATCATTGCCTAAACATGCAATACCCGGATGATCATATCCTTTTCCCTTGCGTTACCCCAATGTGGGATAATTATGCGAGAAGGCAAAATGGAGGCGCCATGATATATGTTGATTCTACTCCGGCGCTATACAAAAAATGGTTATCAGCAATTTGTAATAAATGGAAACCCAAAAGTGAAGAAGAAAATTTAATATTCATCAATGCCTGGAATGAATGGGCAGAAGGAAACCACTTAGAACCCTGTGAGAAATGGGAGAGTGCTTATTTAGAAGCAACAAAAGAGGCTTTGACCCCATTTTCTTAAAAGAGTGAAGGTGGAAATATTAAAAATAAAAATGATATAATGATAAAGAAGAAATTATAATATGGAAATAATTCGCTCTAAAGCGCCGCTACGTTTAGGTTTAGCCGGTGGAGGTACTGATGTAAGTCCGTTTTGTGATTTACATGGCGGTTGCATATTAAACGCTACAATAGATTTATTTAGTTATTGTACGCTTATTCCCCAATCAAACGGAAAAATACATCTCTATGCCTTAGATAGGGAGGAATCCTTTGAATCTGATTCAATAGATTATTTACGGCCCGATGGAAATCTTGATTTGCATAAGGGCGTTTACAACAGGATTATCAGGGATTTTAATTTAAAACCTTTATCTTTTGTCTTAAAAACATACGCTGATGCCCCTGCGGGAAGTGGCTTAGGCACCTCGTCTACCATGGTTGTTGCTATTTTACAGGCCTTTGTAGAATGGCTTAAACTCCCTCTTGGCGAATACGATATTGCCCGTCTTGCTTTTGAAATTGAAAGGGAAGACCTTGGATTAGCCGGCGGTAAACAGGACCAATACTCTGCGGCGTTCGGTGGATTTAATTTTATGGAATTTTTTGGTGAAAAAAATGTAATTGTAAATCCGCTCAGGATAAAAGAACGCATCATACAAGAACTTGAATGGTCCACCATCTTGTATTACACAGGCATTTCACGATCCTCCGCCAAGATAATTGAAGATCAAACAAAAAGCTTAAGTTCGGATAATCCGCTCCGGCTTGAGGCAATGCACAAAATCAAACAGGATGCAATCAAATACAAGGAAGCCTTACTTAAAGGTGATTTTAAAAAACTGTTTGAAATTACTAAAGAGGCATATGAGGCTAAGAAAAATACATCATCTTCAATCACGAACGATTATATTGATGAAATTTACAATACAGCCTTAGAAGAAGGTTGTTATTCAGGCAAAATTTCTGGTGCCGGCGGCGGAGGCGTATTAATGCTTTTTGTTGATCCTATGGAAAAAGTTGCTGTTGAAAAAAAGCTGCTGCAGTTTAAAGGTCAGCTCATGAAATTTCACTTTACCACCCAGGGTGCAATTAGTTGGACAATAAATATTTAATTTAGCAAATAATTAACCTATTTTCAGAAGAATTAATAAAAAATCTTCTTTATATTTGAATATATGTTAAAAATTAATGAAGTTGGATGAAGAAAAATGCAGTCAATAATAACGGGATTTCGAAATGCGAATTTTTTAAATATGGATGCTATATAATAATATTAATTGAAAATAATTACTATGAAAAATAAATTATACGACCTTTCCCTGGAAAAAATTGTCAAATACGGAAGGAAAAAGTATTATCCTCTGGCAATTAAAGGAATAGCGCCAATACTCACGAAGGAGGAAATTAGAAAAAATAATATTAGAATAAGCGCTGTAGTAGATAAAGTTCTTAAAGGCGAGTCAATATATGATGCGTTAAAAGGATTTGATGCCACCAAAACTCAGGAAAGAGTAGCAGAATATGGTTTTTTCTCGTCCATTTTAAAGGATTTTACAGATATTGCTGTTTTGGATGTTGGTTGTGTACTTAACAATAGAAACGTTAATACCGTGTTAAAGGAGCATTGCAATTCAGTTTGGTTTTGCAATGTGGCTGTTGAACCAATTTGCATAGATAGCCCTGTTTATTACCATATTTCTACATTAGAAAAAGCGGTTTTTAGTTTTAAATTCCCTCTGGTAACCTGCCTGAGTACAATTGAACATATTGGATATGATAATTCACAATATAATTCATCAATACCGGCAGAATATACTACGCCACAAAATGGAACACTGATTGCCTCTGTAAATAAGCTGGCAACATTTGTTGCTCCCGGCGGTACTTTAATGGTGAGTGTTCCATTCGGTTATAGGGAAGTTGTTAAACACCCTTTAACAGGGAAAAAATCTTCTCAGATTTTTGATTCCGAATCGACGAAATTAGCTTTAGAAGCGTTAGTTTCACAGGGCTTTAAAGCAGAGTTATTTGTTTTTGAAGCTCTAAATGATGGCTGGGTGAAAGTAGATCCGGAAAATTGCCATTCAAAGTACGGTTTAATAACACCCGGAGCCGGAGCGGTTGCTATTATAAAAGCAATTTCTCCATTGTAGAATAATTTTGGCCGCAAACGAACTATTTCCCTTAAAGTAAAGCTATAGATTCTAAAAATTGCAATGGCCTTGATCGCCCCCAACAAATACAATAAAAATTTATTTTCGTATGGTTAAAGTAATAGCAGTTCATTTACCCCAATTTCATGAAATCCCTGAAAATAATGAGTGGTGGGGTAAGGGTTTTACTGAATGGACAAATACAAAAAAATGCAAACCAATATTTAAAGGCCACCATCAGCCCAAAGAGCCGGTCGATGATAATTATTATAATCTTTTAGATAAAAATACATTAAAATGGCAGGTTGAACTTGCAAAAAAGTACGGTATATATGGTTTCTGTTTTTACCATTATTACTTTACAGGGAAAACGTTGCTGGAAAAACCGCTTGAGATTTATTTGGCGAACAAGGATATTGACTTTCCATTTTGTTTCTCGTGGGCAAATCATACCTGGACACGTACCTGGCACGAAAGCAAGGACATATTAATTGAACAAACTTATGGTGATTATAAAGACTGGCAAGATCACTTTTATTATCTTTTACCTTTTTTTAAGGACGAGCGGTACATAAGAATTGAAAATAAACCGACAATAATTTTTAATCAGCCGCCAGCGTTTGATAAGGCAAATGAAATGATAGATTGCTGGACCGACCTTGCAAAACAAAATGGCCTGGAAGGAATCTATTTTATTGAAACATTAAGTATTTACCAAACAGAAAGCGTCTTAAAAAAATCAAATGCCCTGATGGAATCAGAGCCCTCTTACACCTACCATTTTTTACCATATTGGTACAGGATTTTTAGAAAAACGGTCGGATTTGCTTTCCCTTCTTCAAAACCAAGGCTTAATCTTTATTCATCTTTTTGGAAAGTTATCCTTAATAGAAAACCTATCCAAACAGATAAAATGGTATATCCGGGTGCGTTTGTAAACTGGGACAATGCAGCAAGAAGGCCGGTTAATGCCAGTATTTTTTTATTTTTCACGTCGGAAAAGTTTAAAAAACATATAAAGAAGCAGATCATCAGGTGTAAGAAAGTCTATAATTCGGAGTTTCTTTTTCTAAATGCCTGGAATGAATGGGCGGAAGGAAATTACCTGGAACCTGATAAAAAATACGGTTATAAATTATTGGAGGCGATTAAGGAAGCATTGGTAGAAGCTGAAAACGAATCTGTTTAATTAAGATTTCATGTTAATAGGTTTTTAATTAAGTAACCTATTATTAAGCTCAATTTTCACTTGTTGCCATGCTTTCATATTATCCGAATAATACAGAGTCTATTTCTAAAAATCTTCAAGGAAAACCTTGTTACGATGGGGATTTATTTTTAAATTTGAAAAAAATAATATATTATATTAAGATATCTTTATTTATTCATATTAATTGTTAAAATATAGTAAATGGGATTGTTGCCCGCGACGGAAATTGAGTTCCTACTATCAAACATTTACCTAAAAAATGAAAAATATAGTTATACAGCAAATTCAAGCATCGATCTTAACTAAAGAAGAGATTCTTAAAGATCACACTCTAACTGATCTGATATGTGATGCGGCAACCGTCGTCACCGATGCTTATAAAGCAGGTAACAAAACAATGTTAGCTGGCAATGGCGGAAGTGCTGCTGACGCTCAGCATATCGCTGCTGAATTTGTAAGCCGCTTTTATTTTGATCGTCCGGGCCTTTCTTCTATTGCTTTAAGTACAGATACCTCCATTATTACTGCTATTGGTAACGATTACGGATATGAAAAACTATTTAGCCGTCAAATACAGGCCCACGGAAAAGCTGGAGATGTCTTTATAGGAATCTCAACTTCCGGTAATTCACCTAATGTTTTGGAGGCGTTAAAAATTTGCAGGGAGCAGGGGGTAAAATCAATTGGACTTACAGGTTTAAGCGGCGGCAAGATGGGCGATTTGTGCGATATTTGCATTAAGGTTCCATCTGCTGAAACACCCCGTATCCAGGAGGCGCATATTCTGATCGGTCATATTATTTGCTGTATCGTTGAAGAAGAAATATTTGGACACATGAATCCTAAAAAATAATGGAAGTAATTGTTCTTGCCGGGGGTATGGGAACCCGTTTACGTACCGTTGTAAATGACTTGCCAAAACCAATGGCCCCCGTCAATGGCAAACCTTTTATCGAATATCTTTTTCAATGGCTGTCATTATACCCTGTTAGTCGTATAATTTTATCTGTTGGATATAAATCAGAAACTATTTCGGAATATTTTGGCGACAATTTCAGAAATATTCCAATAGAATATATAGTTGAACCAAAGCCACTGGGAACAGGGGGGGCAATAAAGCTTGCTTTGAATAATACAGTTGAGGCGAGCGTGGTTATAATCAATGGAGATACTTATTTTCCAATAGATTTGGATAGGTTTTTAGCGTTTCACGTTCTTAACAAATCAAAATTGTCAATTGCTTTAAAGAAAATGGAAAAATTTGATCGTTATGGCAGCGTTGAACTAATTGATCAAAATATAATTCGTTTTAATGAAAAACAATTTTGTGAGGAAGGATTAATAAACGGAGGCATTTATTTGGTTAACGCTCCATATATACGATCTATTCCTTTCCCTGAAATTTTTTCTTTCGAAAAAGAAGTATTAGAGAAGCAAACCAATAATGGCAATCTAAAAGGAATGGTATTTGGTGATCCATTTATTGATATTGGTATACCTGAAGATTACTTCAAAGCTGCTGAAATTGTATGAACAAAGCACTTTTCCTTGATCGTGATGGAGTAGTTAATACTGATAAAAATTATGTCCATAAAATAAAAGACTTTGATTTTATAGATGGGATTTTTGATTTGTGTAAGAAATATCAGGACGATGGTTATCTTATTATAATTATAACAAACCAAGCGGGAATAGCAAGGGGATATTATACTGAAGGTGATTTTGAGATATTAACTGAATGGATGATAAATGAGTTTAAACTTCATGGCATAAAAATTTCAAAGGTTTATCATTGCCCTCATTATCCGGATATCACCGGTCCATGTTCTTGCAGGAAGCCTAACCCTGGTATGATTTTTCAGGCGAAAGAGGATTTTAATTTAAATTTAGAAGAATGCACATTAATTGGTGATAAAGAAAGCGACATCCAGGCCGGCAGAAACGCCGGAATTTCTACATTACTAAAAGTAGACTAATTAATAGTAGTATTGGTTAAAGTTAAAATGCATTTTTAATGAAAATAGCAATTTGGGCCACGGCAATTAAAAACAGACATACAGGTGGGCGGGTTTTCCCCTGGCTATTGGCATATGCATTTGCATACAATAATTTTGATGTCGATATTTTTACAAATACGATGCCTTTGTTTGCAAAAAACTTCAATGATTATCCATCAGGAGAACGGGTAAAAATACATGTAAATAAGTTGTTTCTTTTTTTTCCTTTTAAGAAATATGATTTGTTGGTTATTGGACCTCATTTAGCTTCAAGAAAATCTTTTATATATGACCGATTCTTCTTTTATCCGATGGCAAAACTTTTTAAAAGGATAAGTGGATGCGAAATGTGGTACATTGACCACGAAAGCCCCAATTGGATAAATGAAGTATTGCCAGGTGTGCGTCCATATTCAAAATATAAATACAGCAACAAAATCATTCCAAAAACTGATGCGATCCTTTCCGCAACAAAAACGGGGGCGGATTATGCTGCAAGGTATTATACCGATTTTAATCCAGGAATTAAATTTATTCAAGTTTACCACCCTATAAATTCTATTGTTGCCGACAAAATAAAAATATTTAATAAAGAAGATAAAATAATTTATTTTGGTAGATTTAGTGAGAAACATAAAAATCCTGAAATTATAGTAAATATTATAAAAAGCCTTCCAAAAGGATATAAATTATTAATTATAGGGTCAAAGGAACAGATTTCTCAGGATTTGTATGAAAAAATGTTCTTTGAGTCAAAAAAGAACGAAATTATAATAGAGTTTAAACAGGGAATAACAGATCTGGAAAAGTACGAAGAATTAGCATCTTCAAAATTATTGTTATATACATCAACCTTTGAGGGTTATGGCCTTCCTCCTATAGAAGCTCAATATGTAGGCACACCGGTAATTTGTTCAGACTTACCAGTATTAAGAGAAGTTAATAAAAATGCAATATTTGTGGATTTTGAAAACCAAAGTGCTTTAAAGGTAGTCATTGAAAAAGCACTACACACCAATTATACGTTAGAACAGTTAAAAAGCAGCGTTGAACCTTTCGCAAAATTTGAAAACTTTGCATCCAATTTAGGTAACGCAGCAAAAGCATATTTTAAATCATGAAATATATTGCTGAAATACCGGTCCGTTTAGGCAGTAAGCGTGTACCAAAGAAAAATTTGAGACTGATAAATGGGAAACCAATGGTTGCCTATGCAATTGAAGCTGCCAAAAATTCAAAATTTATAGATAAAGTTTACATAAATTCTGAGGCAGAAATAATGCGCAAACTTTGCGATGATTATGGTATTGATTTTTATAAAAGGCGGCCAGAGCTTGCCGAAGACAACAGTACCCAAGATGAGTTTAACTATGATTTTTTATGCAACATTGAAACGGAAAACCTGGTTTTAATAAATCCAGTCTCGCCGTTGGTTTTGCCTGAAGATATTGATAATGCCATCCTGTATTACGAAGAGCATCAGTTGGATTCTTTGATATCGGTTAGGGAAGAAAAACTTCAATCATTTTTTAAAGGCAAACCTTTAAATTTAAGTATTGATGGGCCGTTGCCCATGACCCAAAACTTAATACCTATACAGCTTTGCGCATGGACGGTTTGTATATGGAATGCAAAGAAATTTAAGGAGCATTATGAGAAGAATAATTATGCCGTATTTGTAGGCAATTATGGCTTATACCCTTTTGACCCAATACGATCTATCAAGGTTTCTTCTGAGGAAGACTTTATACTGGCGGAACTATATTTGAAATCAAAATTGCAGGATAAAAGTGAAAAAATAGAGTATTATGAGTAAAATATTAACCTCTCCATCTTCTTTTGGTCAAATATCAAACGAGCCTTTTGATTTATTAACAGAAGCCGGTTTTGAGATTATTAATAATCCTTACGGCCGGAAATTAACCGAAGATGAGGTTATAGATCTTGCTAAAGATTGTATAGGAATAGTGGCCGGCGTTGAGCCGTTAACTGCACGTGTAATGGATGCCCTGCCAAAACTTAAATGTATCAGTCGCGTTGGAATAGGAATGGACAGTATTGATTTAAATTATGCTTCCCAAAAAGGGATTATCATTAGAAATACCCCCGATGGTCCAACGCGGGCGGTAGCAGAACTTACATTGGGCATGACATTGGCTTTATTACGGAAAATTCCGCAAGCTCATTATGATTTGAAAAATAAGGTTTGGAAAAAGCAGACTGGAAATCTTTTATTTAACAAAGTCATCGGTGTGGTCGGTTTGGGCCGGATTGGCAAACTGGTGTCTCAGCTTTTTATAGGTTTAGGAAATCCAGTAATTGGCTATGACCCTTTTGCGGATGAAGCATGGGCATTAAAATATGGGGTTAAATTATCTGACTTTGAAACCGTATTAAAAACAGCTGACATAACTACAGTGCATGTACCCGGTAATGAAGACGGATCGGCTGTAATAGGAGTCCGTGAAATTGATTTACTTAAGCCAAGTTCATTTCTGATCAATATATCACGTGGTGGAATAGTAGATGAACAGGCGCTATATGAGGCGCTTGTTCAAAAGAAATTATCCGGAGCCGCAATTGATGTATTTTCTGTGGAGCCGTATTCGGGCAATCTATGTGATCTTGACAACGTGGTGCTTACCCCGCATTTGGGTTCCTACGCTGAAGAAGGAAAACTGTTAATGGAAATAGATGCTGTGAATAATCTTATTAATGCATTAAAATAGAACTTCTATATGAGTTACAAAGTCGGTATAATAGGATATGGGGTAATGGGGAAGACCCGTCATTTGGCTATTGATGAAATTAAAAGAGGTAAAGTTGTTGCGATATCCGAGCCAAATATTGGTAGTGATTTTGAGGGTATTCCTAATTTAAGCCATGATGAGATCATTAATCACTCTGATCTTGATGTGATTATAGTTTGCACTCCAAACTTTTTAAATAAAGACCTAACCATAAAATCGCTCAATGCCGGAAAACATGTTTTTTGTGAAAAACCCCCTGCGTTTACCGGTGCAGATATTGAAGATATAATAAATGCTGAAAAATCTAGTGGAAAGACGCTAATGTATGGATTTAATCATCGCCATCATGATAGTGTAATGCACATGAAAAGGCTGATAGATAGCAATGAATATGGTAAAGTTTTATGGCTGAGAGGGCGTTATGGCAAAAGTGTAACCAAAGATTATTTTGACCAGTGGCGGGCAAAGAAAGAGCTTGCAGGCGGGGGGATACTAATGGATCAGGGTATACATATGCTTGATCTGTTTCTGTATTTATCCGGCGATTTTGATGTTGTTAAGGCAGAAGTTTCAAATTTATATTGGAATATGGACGTTGAAGATAATGCATTTGTAATACTTAAAGAATCAGCTACCGGTAAAGTTGCATCCCTGCATTCTACTATGTCGCAATGGCGCCATCTATTTTCACTTGAGATTTTTTTGGAAAAAGGGTATATGGTGTTAAATGGATTGATTACTTCAACCATGTCGTATGGCGAAGAAACACTTTCAATTGCTAAAAACCGTTCAACTGCACCTGCGGCTACCTGGAAAGATGAGGTGGTAACCAAGTATGTGAACAATAACAGCTGGCGTTATGAGATGGATCATTTCTTTGATGCTATAGATAATAAACAGCCGGTAACCATAGGTAGTTCAGATGATGCGCTAAAATTAATGCGGATTATTGATAAAGTATACGAACAAAAGGATTTTTAAAAATATAATAGTAATTTACCATGAAAAGAACACTTCTTTTAAAAAACTATTTGGAGGACTACATTGGCCGCCTTACGGATATTTTAAATAAAATTGACTCTGAGAAGCTGGGGCAGGTGGTTACAGCTTTTATTGAAGCTTTTAAGAATGGAAATACCATTTATGTAGTTGGTAATGGCGGGAGCGCAGCAACCGCATCGCATATGCAGGCAGATTTTAGATTTTTTGTGCGCTATTTTTCTAAATTTCGCCCTAAAATAGTTGCGCTGACTGACAATGTTCCTATGATTACAGCCATCGGGAATGACAATAATTTTGAAGATGTTTTTGTGGAACAGATGCGTGGCCAGTTTGTAGCAGGTGATGTACTTATTGCCATATCAGCCAGTGGTAATTCACCTAACTTGGTTAAGGCAGCTGAATACGCAAACAAGTTAGGCGGTAAAACAATTGCATTTGTGGGCTTTTTAGGTGGAAAACTTAATGAAGTGTCAACAATACCATTATATACACCAAATCCTAAAGGAGATTATGGCCCAATTGAAGACGTACATATGATTTTGAACCATGTAATTGTTAACTATCTTTCAAAGGATGAGGAGTTTTTAGCTATTCCCGAATAGTATTAATATTTAATGGATAACATATCAAAGGTCACAATTGATTTATCGGATAAGGTTGCACTTATAACCGGAGGAACGAGAGGCATTGGGAAGGCTATTGCCGATCGTTTTTTAGATGCCGGGGCCTCAGTGATTCTAACTGGCACCAAATTGGATGAGATCAGCAGGTTAAATAATGATAAAATATCAGATAGAATTACTTATTTACAAGTGGATTTTTCGGATCAAAACTCCGTTGATTTTTTTTTAAGTAAAATTGCTTCTTACAACAAAATTGATGTTTTGATCAATAATGCCGGCATTAACAAAATAGCCCTCAATACAGATACTATCAACGGGGATTTTGACCTGTTAAATAATGTAAATGTTAAAGGCCCTTATATGCTTTGTCGTGAGGTAAGTAAATTAATGAAGAAAAACGGATATGGCCGTATTGTAAATATTACATCTATATGGAGCGCCATCACAAGGCCGGGCAGATCTATATATACTACAACAAAATCTGCCATAGCCGGCCTTACCAAAGCATTGGCTGTTGAGCTTGCCGAATATAATATTCTTGTGAACTCAGTAGGGCCTGGCTTTACAATGACAGAGCTTACCGCAAGCACGAATACTCCTGAGGAAATTGAAAAAATTACAGAAATAATACCAATAAAACGTATGGCGCAACCAATAGAAATTGCAAATACCGTGCTTTTTTTGAGCAGCGATTTGAATTCATATTTAACCGGGCAAAATATTATTATTGATGGAGGATATACCAATGTATAATTTTACTGTTAAATCTTCTATACATGATTATAATGTACAGTTTATTGATGATACATGCAAAACCCTGCTTGGGCATTTAAATGAGGGCGATGTAATCATTATTGATAATAAAATAAAGGAACTATATAAACATGTGTTGGAGCCTGTATTAAACAAATTCAGGCATATTGGTATAGATGCACAGGAAGCTGTTAAAAGTTACCAGGGTGTTATGCCTATAATGCAGGACTTGATAGAAAATGACTTCAGAAAAAACCATCGTTTAATCTCAATTGGAGGTGGTATAACCCAGGACGCGACAGCTTTTATCGCTTCAATAATGTACAGGGGTGTTAAATGGCTGTTTTTACCAACATCATTATTGGCTCAGGGAGATAGTTGTATTGGCAGTAAAACTTCAATTAATTTTGGTAAGTACAAAAATCAGGTTGGCGGTTTTTATCCGCCTAATCAGATATTTATTAACCTTGATTTCCTTAATACATTGTCTATATCAGAACTAAAATCTGGTATGGGCGAAATGTGTCATTATTTTATTGTTTCTGGAGAAGAAGATTTTGAACGGTTCAAAAAGGATTATGCAATGGCTCTTAAAAACAAAACAGTGTTAGCCGGAATTATTGGACGGAGCCTCGAAATTAAAAAAAGTTATATCGAAAGAGATGAGTTTGATCAGAATGAGCGTCTGGTATTTAATTACGGGCATTCGTTTGGACATGCCATTGAATCATTGACAGATTATAGGATACCACATGGAATTGCTGTAAGTTATGGCATGGATATGGCCAATTTTGTTTCTGTAAAATTGGGGTATATCAGCGAAGAAATTCGTCAAAATATCAGGGAATTACTAAAACAAATATGGGAAGATACCTCTATAACTGATATTTCATTGGATAAGTTTACAACGGCTTTAAGTAAGGATAAAAAAAATGTTGGCAAAACACTAGGCCTGATTTTAAATAAAGGGTACGGGGAAATATTTAGAGATATGCGCCCTATGGACGAGCAGTTTATTGGCTGGTTAAGGGAGTATTTTGATACACAGTTAGAACCATAAGTTTTATGATAGTTGATAAATTAAGAAATATTGATATTTATAAAGGTTTATCGCCGGATATATATGCAGGGTTGCAATTTTTGCAGGGTGCTGAGCCTGATATTGAAGTGGGTATATATCCAATAAATGACAATGTTAAGGCCATTGTAAGCGAGTACGAAACAGTGGCGGATTTTTCAAGGGGTTATGAAGCACATAAACATGTGATTGATATTCAATACCCTATACGAGGCCTTGAAAGAGTGAAATGGTCACCAATTGAAGGAATGAATGTAAACATCCCTTACGATGAATCTATGGACCGGACTTTTTATAAAGACCCTTCAGCTCAGGGTACCTACGTTGATATAGGCGAAGGTATATTTGCAATAATGTTTCCAGAAGACGGGCATGGCCCTCAACATTATATAAACAAACCTGAGTGGATAAAAAAGATAACAATAAAAGTAAAGTGTTGACTTCTACTGAATTTGTAATACTCAATGAATAGGAAATTAACTTCTTTTTTAGGGCTGCAAAAGCAAAGATTTTAAACTTAAAAACATATATTTACTATCTAAAACCTTTTTTAAAATGATAACAAGAATAAAAAGAAAAATAAAGAAAATTTTGGGCCTAAAACATTATTACGCCTCCGAAACTTCAAAAGTGCGTCATCTTGTTATAAAATACTGTATTGGTGCCGGATGTGATATTGGTTTTGGGGGAGACAAGATTGTTAAAGAAAATTGTTTAGGTATTGATTATGCTACTCCTTATGCATCTACCGGCAAAGATAAGGTAGATATCCCCTGTGATTTAATGAATGAAAAAATACCGGTTGGAGATAATACGTTTGACTATGTATATACAAGCCACCTTATTGAGGATTTTGTTGATACAAAAGAAGTACTTTTGGAATTTATCAGGATTCTAAAATCAGGAGGTAATTTAATATTGGTTTTCCCCGATCAAAAAATTTACGAACAAATTTGTTCAAAAAAGGGGCTATCAACTAACATACACCATATTCACAAAGAAATGGGGATGAACTTTATGATAGAAAAACTAAATGAAATTAAAGATATTCAATATAAGATATTATTTTCGAGTAATTGTGATATTGATTATAACGTTGTATTGGTTTTTCAAATAATTAAAGAATAATTTATAAAAAAAATACTCTGTAAATAGAATTTTTTTTTTGCTGTCTCCCTGATAAATTGTTTGAAATTTGATACGGTTGTCACATATTATTTCTCAAAATACACCGGCATATGGCAATCGGGATAAGATAACTATTAATGCAAATTCTTCAATAATTAAAGGTGATACTGCCAATACATCTTCCTGGATATTTTCCAATAACCACATAGGCACCCATATTGATAGTGCCTTCCATTTTTGCCAAAATGGAAGAAAGACTTTTGAAATACCAGTGGAAGAGTTTTATTATCGGAACGTAATACTCGTTGACATACCGTGTACAGAGGCAAAATTGATTAATGTTTCAGACTTTGATACTGTTTCCGAGAATATTGATCCGGGTCTGGAACTATTGTTGATACGCACCGGCTATGAAAATTATAGGGCCATTGACAAATATTGGGATGATAACCCTGGTTTGGCTCCGGAATTGGCAAACTATTTTAGAGCGCACTTTCCAAAACTAAGGTGTGTTGGTTTTGATTTCATATCGCTTACCTCCTGGAAATTCCGACCGGAAGGAAGGGAAAGTCATAGACAGTTTTTGTGTCCGCCCGGAAATAATTCATGTATATTGGTTATTGAAGATATGGCATTAAAGAATGTTGACAGTGACATTGACTGGGTTATTGTTGCTCCATTATTTGTTGAGGATGGTAATGGCGGTGCTGTTACCGTATTTGCTAAAATAGTCTGATTCGGTATGAACATTGTTGTGTATAACGTGTTATACAGTAATTACAATTTAAACGTTAGCGTTAAAAATCTTTAAGTAAATGAAAAAATATAAAATAAGCATTTTAATTATCGGAATGATAGTTTTATTCACTACATTAAGCTATTCAGCTACACCCAGGGAAAAAACACACGAAAAAAAGAGGCAAGGAACAAAAGTTTTAGTGGGCGCAATCAGATGGGATGCCTGGATAGGGGATACTAAAAATGGTATTTCTGTTGGATTACAAGTAGAAAGATCTCTTAGCCCGCATAAATTTCATTATAGGGCGCCATTTTTTAGCAAGGAGATAGGCCCGGATTCTATGCAATCCAGGGAGATAACACAGGATGTTATGGATCAGGATATTGCTTACGCCAATTATGCCGGCATTAATTATTGGGCCTTTGTTTATTATAAAAATGGATCAGGCATGGATATTCAAAGGAACTTATACTTAAACAGTAAAGTAAAGCTTGGTTTGAGATGGTGTTTAATAATTGGATCAACTTTTGATGCCAATGAGCTGGTATGGTTAATTAATCAATTTAAACGTTCAGACTATCAGAAAGTATTTAATCAACGGCCGTTATTATATTTATTAGAACAGGGCAAAAATTTAAAACCTGATCAACTTGCTCTTATTCGAAAATTAAGCGCTGCTGCCGGTCTGAATGATCCATACATTGTATTAATGAGTTCGGAATACGTTAAGCCCAATATTTATGCTGATTCATTAGGGGTAAATGCTCTTAGCAGATATAATAGTTCTGCTGGTAAGAACGGATCTCCGTATTTTCCGGATATTCCAAATGCGGATAAAAATGGTTGGGAAGACATGAAAAAAACTGGCGCACAAGTTGTTCCATGGGTTACAGCAGGAAGAAATATGAAACCAAGGATTGAACGTTCTGTATCGTGGCAAAAAATACCTGCTGATCGTTGGGCAGCAGATGGTACACCTGAACAAATTGCAGATAATTTACAAAATTCTATTTTATGGGTGAAAAATAACCAACAAACATGTGCCGCTAACACAGTAATCATTTATGCCTGGAATGAATTTGATGAGGGAGGATGGATTTGTCCAACATTTGGTGGTAATACTGATAGAATACGAGCAATAAGGAATGTTTTAAAAAACTAAATAATATTATCAAAAACTTCGAGGTTGTACTATAGCAACAGAAAACCGTAATTATGTTTAGTAAAAATTTCAGGTAATATTAATAACTATAAGAAATATTACCTGAAAGGAACATCATTGTAATTAAAAAATATATTAATATTTGGTTCTGGTTTCAGTTGATCTCAAAAAACTATTTAGTGAATTCGTTCTCTCATTAACAATATCTTTTTGTAAAATTCTAAGCTTTGGTATTGTATATTTGTTTTTTTAGTAAAAAAAGAACTGTTCTTATGAGTATAATAAAATTAAAAGATCTTTCATTTAAAAGAGCTATTGAAGCAATCGGCAGAAGGATTGTTAGTATTTATCATTTAGGTTTGTGGATTTTGCCGACTCAATTTTCTAAGGAAAATAAAATAAAATTACGTCGATTAAAAGATATTCACAAGGGAAAAAGGTGTTTCATTATAGCAAATGGCCCTAGCTTGAATAAAATAGATCTGACGCTATTGAAAGATGAAATAACAATCGGGATGAACAGAATTTACCTTATAGAAGAAAAAATTGGCTATCTCCCAAATTATTTAGTTGTGTCAGATATACCAATTCAGCTGAAACAATTTTCGGAAGAATACGGCCAGGTAAAAACAATCAAATTATACAACTGGTGGGCGCGTCATTTATTTGCTAACGATACAGATATTAATTTTTTTTACCAGCATTTCACGTGTGATTTTCAACCTGATTTCACTAAAACGGTGGGTAACTCTAAAAGTGTAACTTATGTTTGTATGCAACTTGCATTTTATATGGGCTTTGATGAAGTGTATCTAATTGGTAAAGACCATTCTTATCAAATTGATGGAAAAGCCGGGCTAAATGTAAAAGCCGACGGCAGCGAAGCAAATCATTTTATAAGTGGTTATTATAAACCTGGGCAAAAATGGAAAATTCCTAATTACCTTGAGGAAGAGTATACGTATGCTATTGCCAGAAAGGCTTTTGAAAAAGCGGGCCGCATGATTAAAGATGCCACGGTAGACGGGAAGCTCGAAATATTTGAGAAAGTAGATTTTAATTCACTATTTGAAACGGTAAATAAATGAAAACAATACTAATACCAACTTCTACGGGTGGCCACTTAAATGAAGTTTTGCAGTTAAAAAAATTATACGATACCTATAAATGTATAATTGTAACGGAAGATGTGCCCATCAACCATACTATACTTAAAGGTTATAATTATGAATTCGTAAGGGCAAACGGGGAAAACAGAGATTTTACATTTTGGAGGAATTTTATAATTAATATTTTTTTAGCTTTTAAAATTATTATAAAAAATAGGCCGAGCGCTATCGTCACAACTGGCAGCCATACAGCGGTTCCTTTTTGTTATATTGGTAAGTTATTTGGTTGCAAGGTGATTTTTATTTTATCGTTCTGCCGAACCACCTCAAAAGCGCTTTCTGCTGACCTGGTGCACCCGATTGCAGATATGTTTTTTGTGCAATGGGAAGAAACTAAAAAATTTTATAAAAAAGCTGTTTACGTAGGCCCCGTATTTTAAAAAAATGATACTTGTAATATTAGGAACATGGAGAATGCCTTTCGTTAGGCCGCTAAAAGAAATTGAACAGCTAATTATATCAGGAATTATTAGAGAACGGGTAATAGTGCAGGCAGGTGTTACCCAGTATTTAACCAGCAATATGGATGTGCGCTCTTTTTTAGATAAGGAGGAGTTTGATAAGTTATATGATGAAGCCACTTTAATAATAACCCATGCCGGTGAGGGGTCGATTATATTGGGGCTCAAAAAAAACAAGCGGGTCATATCGATTGCCAGGCTTGTAAAATATAATGAGCACATTGATGATCATCAGTTGGATATACTAAGTGTATTTTCTTCAAAAAACTATTTATTGGCATGGGAAGATGAGGTTAATCTTGAAGATGTGTTAAACAAACTTAATACATTTGTTCCTGTACCTTATCCGTTTTCTGAAGATAAAATTTCAGAAGCGATTATCGACTTTCTTGAAAAGAAAGATTAGCGGTAATTTATAGTGCTCTTTTAAATAACTGACCCTTAATTAGGGTTATCAGGAATTGTTTTTAATTCATTGGACATTAAAAGTGATTGTAAATAACTGATAGCTCTATGTAAAAGACATTACCTGGACTTTAATACAGTTATTGAATGAAAAGTTTGTCATAATTGGACGGTGCGGGGAATATTTTAGTTGATATAAATTTAAAGGGAATCCCTTCATCTTTCTATTTCTGAATTCAATTTGAGCATTTTACTAAACCATCTCTGATAATCAAAGCTAAAATCACAGAAAGGAATTTTTCATCCGTGTGAAATGCTAATTCAATATTTAATCGGTTTTTTTGGATTATTTAGCGCCAAACCATAGAATAAATTGTAAATTTTTAATACATTCGATGGAAAATTGAAGATTTAATAATTGATTTGTTATTTTTCAAAATACGCAAACACGACAAGTATAATTTAAAGGAAATAATTTTTTTCGCGGTTTTTTTAATAGAACTCATAAAAATGATAATTCTGAAACCTTGAACGTTTATGATAATTATTAATATATGATAAAAGTAGCACTTATTGGCGCGGGTAAAATGGGTATTTCTCATTTATCGATTTTAGGCGCTCACCCTGATGTTGAAGTAGTCGGTGTATGCGATACTTCAAAAATGGTAAATGATTTTTTATCTAAGTATGGAAAATTCAATTGTTTTACTGATTACCAAAAGATGGTGGATGAAGTTAAACCAGAAGCAGTGGTTGTTGCTGTTCCTACAAAATTCCATTATCCGGTTATTAAATATTTGCTCGAAAAAAAGATAAGTGTTTTTGCCGAAAAGCCATTTTGCTTAAACGCTTCACAAGGGCAAGAGTTGGTAACTTTGGCTGGCAAGCAGCAGATAGTAAATCAGGTAGGGTACCACAATAAATTTATAGGTACTTTTAGTGAAGTAAAAAAAATTATCAGTAGTGGTGCCTTAGGCAATATTTACCATTTTGTTGGTGAAGCCTATGGGCCTGTAGTGATAAAACCTAAACAGGATACCTGGCGTTCAGATCCATCAGAAGGCGGCGGCTGTTTATTAGATTATGCATCTCATGTAATTGATCTTATCAATGATTTGTTAGCCCCGGTAAATTCTGTAAAAGGTAGTTTGTTAAAATCAATTTATTCAAACAACGTTGAGGACGCCGTTTACTCACTTTTAGAACTTTCAAATGGTGTTTCTGGTGTTTTATCTGTTAACTGGAGCGATGATACCTACCGTAAAATGTCTACTACAGTTACCATTATTGGCACTCAAGGAAAGATTGTATCTGACGCTAATGAATTAAAAGTGTTTTTAAAAGATTCAAATGCCCTTAAAGGTTATTCAAAAGGCTGGAACGTAAGTTACATTACTGACCTTACCGAACAGGTTGATTTTTATCTTCGTGGGGAAGAATACTCACTACAAATGGATTATTTTGTTCGGGCCGTGGCTGGTAAGGTACCAAATTCGATAAACACATTTCAAAGCGCATGGTATACAGACAATGCTATTGAGTTGATTAAAAACAGTTCTAAATAAAGTATAATGGAAAGAATTCTATTTGGAGATAATCAGTTTTTCGCTGTTAATCATATTTCTGACGAAAAGTCAAGATCTCAATCTATCAAGTTCAGAGAAGACAGCGCAATTATAAAAACGCTTGATGAAGCAAGGTCTTTTGGTATAAATACCTTTATGTGTACCACACATGACCGTATTGCTAATATTTGTGAAATAGTAAGAAATGACCCTGAGAAGTATAAGGATTTTAAGATATACCCTTGTATGCCTTATGCACATAAATATGCTAATGCTGTAACGGAATTGGGCATTGCAGGTACTATCAAACAATATGTGCCCGGCAATTTGTTTGGCTCAATTTTAAAAGGAGGGGTTGCATACCTGTCTAAAGATTTTCTGTCGATAATGGAATTACTGGTGGATGCGGAAATGAAAATGTTTAAAGGTGTAAATACGCCGGTTATTTTTCTGCAAAATGTAATTACCGATTTGTTTTTAGGTTTGCATGCTGATGAAATTCTTATTGGTTTTTACAATTATGTAAAAAAGAAATACAATGCAGAGGCTGGTTTTATAACCATGAATATGCCTAAACTTTTAGATGTACTGGAGGATGGTGGCGTAAAAAATCCAATTATCTGTTCGTCTATTAATAAAGTTGGATTCAGAATGTCAGGAGGTAAAGATCTTTATGAAGAAACGTTAAAAACACGTCAATTCAGGGCTATAGCCATGCAGGTATTAGGTGGAGGTGCAATTCATCCCAAAGAAGCGATTGAATACGTGTGTAATTTACCTAATATTGAATCAATACTTTTCGGCGCCTCGTCTAAAGCTAACATTCAAAATACAGTTGAAACTATTCGTCATTTTGATTCGATAAACAAAGCATGAATTCAAGGCAGTCAAATTATCTTTATATAATAATTTAGGATAGGAAATTTTAAAATAAAATCAAAAAAGTTCCCCTCTGCAATTATCAGTTAAAACTGGGTAACAGAAGAGGCTTTCTAAAAACAACATTCTATTTTTAATAAATACCATTTTATGGAACATAATTAACCTTTAATGGTAGTGAATTATACTTTTCAACCTATTTTATCGCTAAAAATGGAACTAAAATCCACCCAAATGATAGTTAAATTATAGTAAATTATAGTTTGTAGTTGATTTTTTACTGTGCCTTTGTTGGTGTTTTTCACCAACAAACCGAAATTCATGCCATTACCATTAGCCAAGCAATTCTTTGATATACCCTATTAGAAACTCAATTATCAATCACTTTAAATTCTGTCCTCCGCTTTTGCTTCTGCTGCCCTTCAGTACATTTTACGCAGGGTTTACAAAAACGAAGTGGAAAAAAAGCAGCACATTTTACCGATATTTTCATTCTTCCAAAAGCTTTGGGTAATAAATGTAAAGCCGGTTAAAATACAGATGCCCAATTGGGTTAAGCTTGTGATCTTTCCCGCCTGCCGCTCATCCGTGTCTGCCAAAGTAAGGGTTAAAAATATATTCATCAGCAAATAGCCCAATATCAAATATCCCATCAACCCGAAACAACTTATTGCAAGCTGCAGCACCCTGCTGATAAAAGTATTGTTAAAGGCCGCACAAAAAAACAGCCATGAACTCACACCGACCAGCATCGCCACAAAAAAATATACCCGGGCAAGATTATAAACAACCTTAAACTTAACTTTTATAAAGCAGCTTAACAGCCCGCCGGCAATTAATGTGGCGATGAGGAGCAACACTTCAATAGTTTAATTAATGACCGAGATGAATGAAAAAAACAACAAGTTTCTATCCCCCCTGGCCTCCCCGGCTATTTCGGAAGTGTTCAAAGCAATAGTCTCTGTGCGTCCTCGGCGCCCTTTGTAGTTAACTTTTTACTACAGCAAGCGCAGAGAGAGCGATGCAGAGATTTAATTGTCCGAAATATAATTTCGTTCTCAACTTCGGGGCGGTCGTTTATGCCACCCCTATTTTTTTAAATTAACAGGTATCATCAAAATATTCCCCCTGCCGTTAAAAATGCTTTGCATTTCTTTTTCCAGGCCATTGTAATTCAATGGAGGCCCTTTCGGATCGCGCATGTAAAATCCCTTAACGCGGGCTGAAGTATAGTAAAGCATTTTGCCATCGGGCGATACGGTGGGGTCCCAAATGCCATCTCCGTTGTTAACCTGTGGCCCTAATTTTTGCCCGGCAGTCCAGCGATCGCCATTTCTGAAACTGATATAGAGTTCATTGTTGCCGCTCACAAAGATGATATAGCTTTCATCCGGCGCTATAAAAGGGTCCTGTGTTTCCTCGTCCCCGTTTAAGGCCATCAGTTTTGGCGTCTCATAATGGCCGCGCAGCCATTTGGCACAATAGCTGCCCATTCCGCTGTGTCCGTCACGGCCCCTCGAACAGAAGCAAATAGTTCCTGAACGGCTTATCGAGGGCGCAAAATTATTTACACTGTCGGTGTTAAATGATGCGTCCAGCAAATGCGGCGCCGACCATGTATCACCCCGCAAATGATCGGCATACCACAGATGAGTTCTCTTTTTAGGTTTAATTAAAGATTTATCATCTGGCGGCCGGCTCGAAACAAAAATCAGGCGTTTGCCATCGGGGCTCAAAACAGGGTCCCAATCGCTGTATTGCCCCGAAAATGGAGCTACTTCGGGCCTGGTCCATTTACCATCAATCTTTTTTGAATAGCATACCGAATTATAAATGGTTCCCTGGCAAAAGTAAACCGTATCGCCATCGGGCGAAAATGTCGCCGCCGCCTCTTCAAAAGGCGTTGAAACAACGCCGGGTGCAAATACGAGGGGCCGTGCGCCTGTATCAATTACATTTTGCGGCACTACCGAAGGTTGGGTACTTTGCCCGAACGATGAAAAAATGGTGCACCAGGTGATGAACACCCCTAAAATAGCTTCCCGTAAAAGCCAGTAAATAAAATGTATGTTAGTCATTGATCATTTGTCATTAGGTCATTTGCTGCGCGTCATTCGGTCATTGAGTCATTTTTTAAAAGATGAACGGCCCCTTTCTTCCGGGCTTTCCCGACTTGTTCTAATCTCTAGTCTCTAATCACTAACCTAATTCACATCCTTACCATCCTGCAGATTTTTGATCATCTTGTCCATGGTATTAATGTTGAAAGTGCCTGTTGCCTGCGTCCTGGCCTTTTGGGCATAAGAAAGTGCTTTTTTATAGTCTCCTATGGCTGAATAGCCCCTTGCCATACCGGCATTGGTCAAAAACTCATCAGGGTGCTTATCATAGTTCAGCTTGAACACATCAAAAGCTTCTTTACCCTTTTTTGCCCGTGTCAATCCTCTTGCATAAAAGTACAATTCATTAATACTGCCATACGGAAGTGCTTTTTTCATTGTTTCAGCAGCTTCTGTATTCCGGCCTAAACTGTCAAGCACCATCGCTTTGGTACTCCATGCCTGGAAGCTTTGGCTACCGCCGAAATCTGCACCTGTTGCCTGGTCAGCCCATAATAGAGCTTCATCCAGGTTAGTTTTATGCTGTGCGCAAAATGCGGCCGCCTGGTCCCAGCTTTCCCATGTAAAACCCTTGTCGCTCCGTAATTCTTTCCTGAAGGATGTGAGTTGTGTGCCGACAACATCCACCTCAACTTTAAAAGGAATGATCAGTTTTTCCCATTGCAGTTGTACAACAGCGCTGTTGGGTGTTTGGTCGGTAAATTCATATTTCAGCCACTCCACACTTTTGTCTGCAGCAATTGGTTTTACTTTTACCCGCAGTGCATCCTCTTCAGGTTTATAAAAGAAGCTGCCCCAGGAAGTATAATTTTTTGAGAAGATGACCGTGCACTCGTCCGGATCATAGGCCACAAAAAAGCCATACTTGCCAGCAGGTAAAGGCTGCCCTTCTATCGTTACAACTGTTGAGAATTCAATCCAGGTGTTTTCATTTGCCCCCGCACGCCACGGTGCTGCTTTTGAAGTCCCAAATCCCTGGTCGACATAGCCGGGAGGGACCAGCTGCCCCCAAATATGTCCTTCACGGCCTTTAACATGGGGGCGGTTGTAATGAATGGTTACATCGGTAATACCAATCCCTTCGCTAATGGTTGCCCGCCTGTTGCCGGCGTCAGGCAGGCTGGTGAGTTGGGCTACAGAAGTGCCGGTAAAGGCAAACTGGAAAATTGCAGCCATAAAAACGGCCATCAATATTTTTTTCATGATCAAAAGTGTTAAGTATCTTGTTTGAATAATTTTTCAATTTAAAACTGGCGCTTAATCCACGAAAGGGCAAAACAATTCAATAGTAAGGCTGGTGTTTTTAACCGATTGGTGGATAAAATCAATATTATGAATAGTTGGGAAGGGGCAAAATGCACCGTGTTGACCGGGCGGGTCGACCCCGGCGGACATTAGCTTTATGTTACAACAGCTTTGCCATGTAACTGTTACCCTATAGATTATAATGTGGGTTGCAATGCCAGCATGAATCGAATCCGTTAAATAAACCCGCCAGTTTATTGAAAACAGTTAGCTGAAATAAAAAAGCTTTGTAAATTTAAAAATGAATTTTATTGAAAGGATGCCTACGATCATCCGCTTACAATGGCTGGTTTGGATAGCGGTTTTTTTGATCATCTTTTTTTCCATACTTCCCGAAGGCGGATTTTTGCACGCCTGCCTTTATACGTTGATTAATATCTCGTTTTATGCCATCGTAATTTATGGGAACATCAGTTTCCTGTTTCCGCTTTTATATGAAAAAGGACAAAAAGCAGCCTATGTTATTTGTGTAGTGATACTGGTAACTGTGGCGGGGGTATCAAGGGGTATTCACTTACGGCTTTATATAATGCCTATTACCCCAACATGCCCGATAAAATGACGCTGGAAGCGATCATTAATTTTACGGTGGCGGGTTTGTTAACCTATATGCTTAGCTTTATTTTTCGGATGGCGCTGGCCTATTTTGAGCTGAAACGGCAATCTGAAAAAATACTGGTGCAAAAAAGCCAGGCGGAGTTAAATCTATTAAAGTCACAGGTACAGCCGCACTTTTTATTCAACACACTCAATAATATTTATTACGAAGCCTACCGGGAGGCCCCGCGGACTGCGAAACTAATTGAGCGCTTATCAGATATAATGCGCTATTTTGTTGACGAAAGCCCCAGGGACGAAGTTTCGCTAAGCACCGAGATTCAGTTTCTGGAGAATTATATCGCACTCGAAAAGATCAGGATGAGGCATGAAATTGACCTCGATTTTATAAAAGAAGGTAATACCGAGATCCGGATCCCGCCCATGCTCCTGATGACCTTTGTAGAAAATATTTTCAAGCACGGCGTCGACAAATCACGCAGCGAAAACAAAATCGAATTGTCTTTGGTGCAGCACGACGGTTACCTGCATTTTCAAACTAAAAACCGGGTATACGATTTGCCTGGCGCAGCCGAACATACTGGCTTTGGCATAAAAAACCTGCGCAAACGGCTTAATTTATTATATGGCGATAACTTCGAGCTGAATATCATAAACGAGGGAAATTATTTCATCGCTTTTTTAAAAGTTCCTTTAGTATGAATTTAAGTTGTATCATAATTGATGATGAGCCAAATGCGGTAAACCTGCTGGAGATCCTGGTTAACCAGAATACCAAATGGCAGCTTTTAGCCAAGTGTTATGACGCACTGGAGGCGATGGCTTTTTTGAAAAATCACAAACCGGATTTTATTTTCCTCGATATCAACATGCCCCAGCTTACAGGTATGGAACTGGCCGGCCTGCTGTCAAAAGAAACCAAAATAGTGTTTACCACTGCTTATTCCGAATATGCTGCCGAAAGTTATACTTTTCAAACAATAGATTATTTACTAAAGCCGATCACCCTGAAACGATTCCTTGCCGCAATGCAAAAGATCGAAGCCTATTTCAGCAGCAGGGGCGACAATGAAAAATTGTTAAGCCCGGCAGGCCGCGAGTATTTTTTTGTAAAATCGGGGAGGGAATTGAGACGAATCCTGCTGGAAGACATTCAATATTTTGAGGGTGAAAAAGAATATGTACGCGTTGTTACGGCAGCCAGCCAGCTATTGATCTACCGCCGGTTAAAAGATATTGATGAGCAACTGGCGCCACCGTTTGTAAGGGTGCATAATTCGTACATCGTAAATACCAAACAACTGAACAAAATACAGGATAACCACATTTATATCGCCAATAAACAAATACCCATAAGCGAAAAATTTAAAGACAGGTTTATGGCAGTGATACAGCAAAGGATATTCTAATCCCACGAATCTTTGTTCAGACATTATAACTTCATTAAAATCCGAAATCGAACGTCCGGCATCCAAAATATTCCTCATATTTGTTATTATGGCCATTATCTGTTTAGTTGAAGATGAGCAAAAAGTAGCAGCCTTTATCTGCAAGGGGCTTGAAGAACATAACTATAAGGTTAAAACGGCTAAGGACGGTGCCTCAGCAAAAGCAATGCTGCAAACAACTGATTTTGATCTGCTGATTCTTGATGTAATGCTGCCCGATATCAACGGCATTGAGCTGTGCAGGCAAATTCGGCAATCAGATACTAAAACACCCATCATGATGCTTACCGCGTTGGACCAGGTTCAAAACAAGGTGTCAGGATTAAAGGCCGGAGCCGATGATTATTTGGTGAAGCCGTTTCACTTTATTGAATTGCTGGCGCGCATTGAAGCCTTACTGAGAAGGAAAATTGTGAATGATACAGAAGAACATATCCTTGAATTTGACGACCTGAAATTAGACACCTGGAGCAATATCGCCGAAAGGGCAGGCAAACAGGTTTCATTAACCGCAAAGGAGTTTACCCTGCTTGAGCTATTTCTCCGGCATCCCAATAAAGTATTATCCCGCGAATATATTGCTGAAAAGGTTTGGAAAATTGATTTTGATACGGGTACTAATTTTATCGACGTATACGTAAATTATTTGCGCAATAAAATTGAAAAGGGATACAAAAATAAATTAATCCATACCGTTATAGGGATGGGCTATGTTTTAAAGACAGATAAATAGATAATTTCTATATTGGTATTTATCTGCCTAAAAACAGGATACCAGAGAAAGGCTTACCGGGAAGCAACTCCGGCAAATAGTTAGAGACAATGAAAATAAGGAACAGGCTATCGCTTTATTTTACCGCCATAAGTGCGACAGTGCTGTTAATTGTAGAAGTGGCAATTTGTATTACTTTTAATTCCCTGGTCAAATCCGATTTCTACGACCACTTAATGGTACGGGCATATATTGCCGCACAGCGTTACCTTGAGGCTGATGAAATTTCAGCCGACTCGTTAATCCATGTGAAAGTGAGGTACCTGCAGGCCCTGCCCAATGAGGTGATAAGATTTTATAACGATAAAAACCAGGCCGCTTTTATAAATGAAAAGAAACAGTTTTGGGCGCCATCGCTAATAAACGAAGTTCGGAAAAGAAAACAAATTGAATTTGCCGAAAGAGGAAGACAAAACGCGGGGATTTATTATTACGATAACCAGGGCAACTTTGTGATCCTGGTTTCGGCTATTGATGTAGAAGGGAATAAAAGAACAACGGACCTGATTGAAAGTATGGCGATACTTTTGATAAGTGTAACGGCTGGCTTGTTCCTTATTAGCCGGTGGTTTGCTCAAAAAGCATTACAGCCTATGGATAAAGTTATTGATCAAATGCGGAAGGTAAGCGCGGGAAACCTGAGTTTGCGCGTTGATGAAGGTAAAGGAAAGGATGAAATAAGCGCGCTCGCGCATAATTTTAACAAGTTACTGGAACACCTTGAAAACGCGTTCGAACTGCAGCAAACCTTCGTGATTAATGCCTCACATGAGTTAAGGACTCCCATAACAACCATTATAGGTGAAATCGAGATCGCCTTAAATAAACTGCGTTCTCATGACGAATATGAACAGGTATTGCAATCGGTATTAACGGATGCTGAACGGCTGAACGGCACTATTACTGTACTGCTGGAATTGGCAAATGTTGATATGAACTATACCCAGCCGGCCCTTAAGCCGGTGGCTATGGATGAATTGATATGGGAGCTGAATGACTATTGGCTGGCAAAAAAAGGCAAAGGGATGTTTAACATCAATATATTGAACTTGCCGGAGGATCACGAAAAATTGCAGCTTACGGCAAACAAATCATTGCTGGCCATTGCGCTTAATAATATCATTGGCAACGCGTATAAATTTTCGCGGAATAAACCCGTGCAATGCGATTTTTATGCGGACGAAAAAGAAATGATGATCACCATTACAGATACGGGCATCGGTATATTACCCGATGAGATCGCTAAAATTTTCAAGTCGTTTTACCGCGGAAAAAATGTTGACGGGTATAATGGCAGTGGCATAGGTTTGTATGTTACCTACAAAATAATCAGCCTGTTTAATGGCGCTATTTCGGTCAACTCAATTCCCGATAAACATACGGTGGTTACTGTTCAATTCAAGCGGTAAATTCTAACCGTATTCTAATCTCCCTTTAATTTAGCTTTAATACAGGTGGTTTAACTTTGTGCCATCTGTACTAATATGTTTAAAATAGCTATTCGTCCTTTATTCCTGATTTCCTTTTGCTTATTATTTACGGTTTTCAGCGCCTATGCACAAGGGGCGCCGGATACTTTAAAGCTTAGCATTACACAAGCTGAAGAGTTGTTCCTGAAAAATAACCTGCAAATTATTATACAGCGTTACAATATTGATAACGCAGGGGCACAGGTAATCACAGCCCGCTTATTTCCAAATCCTGATTTTAGTTTCAATAACGGAATCCATACCAATGATGTAACACAAGGGCCGGCTTTTAAGGACCAGGCGTTCAGTGTTTCACAGCTTTTTACAACCGCCGGAAAGCGGAATAAGAATATACAGCTGGCAAAAATGGGCGTCGATCAGGCTAAATACCAGTTTTTCGACCTGCTCCGTACATTGAAGTTCACGCTCAGGAATGATTTTTACAATATTTATTTCCAGGAGCAATCGGCAAAAGTATATAATGACGAGATTACTTCTTTGTCAAAAGCCTTAACTGTTTTTAAAGAGCAATACATCAAAGGAAATGTTGCCGAAAAGGAAGTGCTGCGGATCCAGTCGCAACTGTATACCCTGCAGGCTGAATATAACAACTTGCTGGTGGGCATTGATACGGTGCAAAGCGAATTTAAGATGCTGATAAAGGCCAGCCCGGGTACCTATATCCAGCCAGTATATAATTATAATCTTGACGGGAAGAGTATTGTGGAAATGGTATCCTACCAGGCGCTGCTCGATTCAGCCTATTCAAACCGTTATGACCTCAGGCTGGCTAAAATTAACGTTGATTACAACAACATGAACCTGCAGCTACAAAAGGCAACCGCAGTTCCCGATTTCTCCCTGTCTGTTAATTATGATAAATATGGCAGTTACGGCACTAATTTCGTTGGCGCAGGCGTGGAGTTTAACCTGCCTTTTTTTAACCGCAACCAGGGGAATATCAAACAAGCCCGTATCGCTATTGACCAAAGCAAGGTGCAATTGCAAAGCCAGCAGGATCAACTGCAAAGTGACCTGGCGACCGATTACCGCGGCGCCCTCCGGCTCGAAAAATTGTACAACAGTTTCGACCCGCAGTTTAAACAAAATTTTAACCACCTGATACAGGAAGTTTTTAAGAACTATGAAAAAAGGAATATTGGTTTATTGGAGTTCCTTGATTTTTACGACTCCTATAAAACAAATACCCTGCAATTAAATACGCTTGAGTTGAACCGGGTTGTAACGCTCGAACAACTTAATTACGTTACAGGGACCCCTTTTTTTAACAAATAAACCACCAACATGACTACGTACCCTTATTTGAAAATAACAACCATCGCTGCTGCTTTAATAGCTGCGGCGATGGTTTTCCAAAGCTGCCATCATGCTGAGGCGCCTGAAAAAGACAACAAATTCCGGGTTACCGATAGCTTTCTGGGCAGTTTGCTAATTGATACGGTACAGGAGGCGAGCGCACTAACACAAATTACTTTAACGGGGAATATTGCCCCCGATGAAACTAAAATGGTAAAGATATTTCCGCTGGTGAGCGGCGTAGCCGAAGGCGTAAATGTGCAGTTAGGAGATGCTGTTCATAAAGGGCAAACCCTGGCTATATTAAAGAGCGCCGAAATGGCGGGGTATACCAAAGACTACATTTCTTCAGAAGCCGATGTAAGAAATACCCGCCGGATATTTGAATCAACCCAGGATATGTACAAAGGCGGCCTGGCTTCGCAAAAAGACCTGGAACAGGCACAGTCGGATTATCAGAAAGCTGTTGCCGAAAGCAAACGTGCCGGTGCGGTTATCTCTATCAACAAAAGCAACGAAACCGGGTATGAAGTTAAAGCACCGATCTCGGGCTTTTTAGTTGAAAAAAACCTGACCAGCAATACACAGGTAAGGGCGGACAACAGCCAGAACCTTTTTACTGTTGCCGATCTGTCAACCGTTTATGTGCTGGTAAATGTTTATGAATCTGACATCTCAAAGATCCAGACCGGCGACCCCGTAAAGATCACTACGCTCTCTTATCCCAATAATGTATTTAACGGCAATATTGATAAGATCGATAATATGCTCGATCCGGATAACAAGGTTATGCATGCACGTATAAAAATTACTAATCCGGGCAACTTACTTAAACCGGGGATGTTTGCCAATATCATGATCAAGGCCAAATCAGGCGAACAGCTTCCTTTTATAAACAGGAATACCCTTGTTTTTGATAACGACAGGGATTACGTTGTGGTGGTAGACGGAAAAGCTAAAGTTCATATTCAGCCGGTTAAAGTGGCTAAAACTGTAGAAGACAGAGCCTATATAAGCAATGGCCTTAAGCCCGGGGACAGGATAGTGGCCTCAAGGCAGGTGTATTTATACGAATCACTTAAAAATTAATTGTGCTTTCGGATTTAGGATGTTCGATTTCGAATTTGCCCATGTTTATAAATCCGAAATCGAAAATCCGAAATCCGAAATAAAAAATCATCCGACATCCGAAATATGAATAGATTTATAAAAAATATACTCGCCTTCGCGCTGAAGAATAAGTTTTTCATATTTTTTGTAACGGCTTTATTGGCTGTTGCCGGATATATAAGCTTTAAAACCATTAGTATTGACGCCTTTCCGGATGTTACCAATACCTCGGTTGTTATCATTACACAATGGGCCGGAAGGAGCGCAGAGGAGGTTGAAAAATTTGTTACCAGGCCTATTGAACTGGCAATGAACCCCGCAGAAAAAAAGGTGAGCGTAAGGTCATCGTCTCTCTTCGGCCTTTCAGTAGTTACCATAACGTTTGATGATGATGTTGACTATCCTGCGGCGCGCTTGCAGGTCAATAACCATATCGGCGATGCTGACCTTCCGGATGGCGTAAACCCCTCAATCGAGCCCCCGTATGGGCCTACCGGCGAAATATACAGGTTTACATTAACCAGTAATAAAAGATCTTCGCGCGAACTGAAAACCATTGAAGATTGGGTGGTGGAGCGCGAGATCCGCGCTGTACCGGGCGTTGCCGACGTAAATAGCTTTGGCGGTGAGGTGAAGACTTACCAGATCACCGTCGACCCGGAAAAGGCAGTTCAATATAATGTAACGCCTTTGCAGTTGTATGATGCTGTATCCAAAAGTAATGTGAATGTTGGGGGAGATGTAATTGACCAGGGCGGCCAGGCATTTGCTGTGCGAGGCATAGGATTGCTTAATAACATTGACGAAATAAAAAATGTTGTCATCAACAACATTAAGGGGACTCCAATATATGTAAAAACAGTTGCCGAAGTTACTGAATCGGCATTGCCCCGGCTTGGCCAGGTAGGCCGGGACAAGGACCCCGATGTTATTGAAGGAATTGTGGTAATGCGCAAGGGCGAAAACCCCAGTGTAGTAATAAAAGCGCTTAAAGACAAAATATACCAGCTTAACCACTCTATTTTGCCCGATGATGTAAAGATCAGTACGTTTTATGACCGCGAAGACCTTGTAAATTTTGCTACTGATACCGTATTGCACAACATGGCCGAAGGCATCATCTTTGTTACGGTAATCGTCTTTCTTTTTATGGCCGACTGGCGTACAACACTCATCGTTTCGCTCATCATTCCGCTGGCGCTTTTATTTGCCTTTGTATGCCTCAAATTAAAAGGTATGTCGGCAAACCTGCTATCCATGGGCGCTATCGACTTCGGGATTATTATTGATGGCGCGGTAGTGATGGTTGAAGGCATATTTGTGATCCTCGATCAGCGTGCCAAAGAGGTGGGCATGGCCGCTTTCAACAAAATGAGTAAGCTTGGCTTAATCAAACGGGCCGCTTTGGTAAATGGTAAAGGCATATTTTTCGCCAAGTTGATCATCATCACCGGGTTACTCCCTATATTCAGTTTTGAAAAAGTAGAAGGCAAAATGTTTTCACCATTAGCCTGGACTTTGGGTTTCGCCCTGCTGGGTGCGGTTATATTAACATTCACCTTTGTGCCTGCATTGGCCAGCGTATTGCTCCGCAAGGATGTTAAGGAAAAGCACAATGTTTTTATTGAGTTTATCACTAAAAACGCCTTACGTTTTTATGGCTTTTGCTTTAAGGGGCGCCGGATCGTTTTCCCGGTTGCAATTATTGCCCTGGTTATCAGCCTGGGATGTTTTAGCCTTTTGGGCACCGAGTTTTTACCCGAATTAAATGAAGGCGCGATATATGTGCGTGCTACCGGCCCCTTGAGCATATCCTTAAAAGAATCGGTTAAGCTGGCTAATGAGATGCGCAGGATCTTTTTAAGTTTTCCTGAGGTGAAGCAGGTGATGTCGCAAACAGGGAGACCAAATGATGGTACAGATGCCACTGGTTTTTATAACATTGAATTTCATGTGGATATTTACCCTGAAGACCAATGGAAAATAAAGGAAACCAAGGAGCAATTGATCCAGCGGATGCAGGAGAAATTGAAGAATTTCCCGGGGATCGATCTTAACTTTTCACAGCCGATATCTGATAATGTGGAAGAAGCGGTATCCGGTGTTAAAGGATCTATTGTGGTAAAAATGTTTGGCGATAATTATAAGTATATCGAAAACAAGGAAGTGGTTATTGATTCCGTTCTGAAAACTGTAAAGGGTATTGAGGACCTGGGCATTATGCATAATATGGGTCAGCCCGAATTACAGATCGACCTGAACCAGCAAAAAATGGCACAGTACGGCGTAACCGCCTCAGACGCAAATGCGGTAATTGAGATGGCCATCGGTGGCAAAGCCGTTACACAGATATATGAAGGCGAACGAAAATTTGATCTGCGTATCCGCTACCCTGAAGATTTCAGGAATAACGATGAATCTATCGGCGACCTGCGTGTACCAACGTTAAATAATAATACTGTTCCGCTCCGCGAAATATCGTCGATCCAAAAAATTATGGGGATCAGCATGATTTATCGTGACCATAACCAGCGTTACGGCGCCATTAAATTCTCTATTCGCGGCCGGGATATGGGCAGCACCATTAAAGAAGCCCAGGACAAGGTAAACGAACGATTGAACCTGCCAAAGGGCTACTCCCTTGAATGGGCGGGGGATTTTGAAAACCAGCAGCGCGCCACAAAAAGGCTGAGCCAGGTGGTGCCGATAAGCTTGCTTATCATTTTCTTTATCCTCTTTATCCTGTTCGGCAATATCAGGGATTCATTGCTAGTGCTTAACAATGTGCCGTTCGCCATTATGGGCGGTATTCTGGCATTGTTAATTACAGGTATCAACTTTAATATTTCGGCAGGTATCGGGTTTATTGCTCTGTTTGGTATTTGCGTTCAGAATGGGGTAATCCTTATCACCAAGTTTAAAAGCAATATCGCCGAATTAAGGCACCATACCCACTGGACATCATTTGCTGTTGCGATAAAAGATGGGGTGGCCGACAGGCTCCGCCCGGTGGTAATGACGGCGTTGATGGCCGCCATTGGGTTGTTGCCAGCGGCCATGTCGCATGGGATCGGTTCCGAGGCCTCAAAACCGCTGGCCATTGTAGTTATTGGCGGCCTCATCACCAATACCATATTTAACCTGTTTGTATTTCCGATTGTATTCTTCTGGTCGTACCGTAAACGCGTTGAAAGCGGTATCGTTAGCCGGATCTGATGATTTTGACTAATACCCCTATAATTATATCTATTAGTGTTGTTGATGGCAGTGCAGCGAATGCCGCACTGCCGGAGATGGTTTTTGGAATTTCGGAGATAATCTCGAACAGCGACTTAGTAATTATTAGGATAGAAACGAATTAAATGGCTGTAGCCATTTAAACTAAATTATTTGTATTAACGATGAATATAAATGAAACTTATCGTCCGTAGTAACAATTGTAAGATTTTCATTTTTAGCAATGGCTATTAAGAAACGGTCAAAAGGATCTTTATGTTCCTGAAATAATGGTAAATTCTGGTATGAAAATATATGTTCATTCTTTAGGGGCAGCAGCTCAAATCCAATAGCTAATAATTGGGAGGCCACCGTTTCAATGTCAGGAACAAAGTCAGGCAGTTTATTTATATTTTTCTTTATAGCAATTTCCATCAGACTGACCTGACTTACTAAAATTCTGTTCGAACTGTTTTCAAGTAATTCTTTATGTTTTTCGGAAAGCGGAGAATGGATATCGAAGGACCAAATAAGAATTTGGGTATCTACCAGTAAATTCATTTTTACATGTAATCTTTTAGATCATCCAATGGCTCATTGAAATCATCAGGTATCGTGACTTTTCCTTCTAAACCACCTAATTTTCTTTTGGTAGATTGATTTTTTGCTGTTTCCTGAGTAAGAAATGTCACCATCACGTCGGTTTTGGTTTTTACCGGCGGAGTTTCCTCAAGCACTATTTGCCCATGATCATAATATCCCTTTATCGTGGTAAGCATGACTTATCTATTGTTCGTTACACAAATATAACAAAATTCTGTTGGTAAGGATAATCTAAACCTTAAGCTAATGCCAAGTTTTTACCTTTCGCCTTTTTCCTTTCACCTAAAAATTCACTCCGCTCTCAAACTCTCCACTGGATTTCCCATAGCCGCTTTAATGGTTTTAAAAGCAATGGTGGCAAATGCAATAACGATACCTGCGGATAAGGATACTGCGAACATCCACCAGCTCATCTCCGCCCGGTAAGGGAGATCCTGCAGCCAGTTGTTCATCAAATACCAGGCTAACGGCCAGGCAATGACGTTGGCAATCAGTATTAGTTTTAGGTATTGTTTCGAGAAAAGCATAACAATGTTATTTACGCTGGCTCCAACCACCTTGCGGATGCCTATTTCCCGGGCTTTTTGGGTAACAGAATAAGTTACCAGCCCCAGCAAACCCAGGCAGGAAACGAAGATGGCAATGAAGGTAAAAATGGTGCTCATTTGCTGCGCTCGCCTGTCCTGGTCGTAATCGCTCTGGAACATTTGATCTAAAAAGCCATAAGAAAATGGCGTGTCAGAATTCAACGCCTTCCATTTTGCTGCCGCATATTGAATCGCTGCCGCCGCGTGGCTGCCGTCAATTTTTGCCACTATAGTGCTGCACCTTAAAGGGTTTATCCCCATAATTGCACAAGGCCCGATAGTTGCGTGAAGTGAAAAGTAATGGTAATTTTTTACGATACCCACTATTTTATAATTGTAAACTATGCCGTTGTGCAGGTGCGAAACATAATTGCCGGGAGCAGTGGCCGGATCAAAACCCAATAACCTGGCAGCCTCTTCGTTCAATATAATTTGTTTGCCGAAGTCGTGCAGTTCCATGTCCTCCTGCATATTGGTATTGGTAAATACTTCCCGGCTGAAATTAGTGCCCGCGACCAGCTGCAGGCCAAGTGTATGGATATAGTTGGTATCGGCAAAATCAAGGAAAACGATCTGCTTGTCGTTGATGGTTTTGTCGGCCTTGTACAAATTCATATCGCCGGAAACCAGGGGCGCAGCAGCATCGGTTACCGATTTAAAGTTTGCGTTTTTACGGAGCTGATCGGCCAGCATGGCGCTGTTTTTTTGCGAAGCCCTGCTGTTAAGGGTAAGCACCAGTTGCTGGCCCTGGTCGAAACCTGTTTTGGCATTCAGCATAAAATGCAACTGGTTCCATATGACGGTGGTAGCAAGGATCAAAATGGTTGATATGACAAATTGTGAAACAATAAGTACTTTACGGATGCTGAACATACCCGATGAATCTTTTATTTTACCCTTTAATACATTAACGGGCTTAAAGGCTGATAAATAAAAGGCGGGGTATAACCCTGCCGCCAGCCCAGTTACCAATGTGATGAGGATCATCCACAAAATCAACGACCTGTTTTCGGCATCAAAAAATGATAGTGCCTGGCTGGTAAGGCTGTTAAACATAGGTAAAAATAGGAACGCCAGCCCGATTGCGACAAGCATCGCCGAAAAACTTACCGCTATGGTCTCCAATAAAAACTGGTAGCGGATAGATTTTTTTCCGGCCCCCATCACCCGGCGCACCCCTACTTCGCGGGCGCGGCCAATAGCCTGGGCCGTAGTTAAATTCATATAGTTGATACAGCCCAGCAATAAGGTAATAAGTGCTATGGTGGCCAGCAGGAACATGTATTTGATATTCCCCTGCTTGTAGGCCAGGTAATCCTGGAAACTGGTAGAATAAAGGTGAATATCAAGTAATGGTTGCAGTGAATTGGTTATATGATCATTGTAGGCTTTCATTTGTGCCCCGGCGTGCCGCTGTAGGTAGGCGTTCAGCTCGTTTACTACGTGCTGAATGTTGCTGCCATGCTTTAATTTAACATAGGTATAATAATTGTCATTTACTACCCAGTTGTCATTGGCGGCAAGCTGTTCCCTAAAATTGGTGCTGTTATTTGAGGCAAAAAAATCAGGTTTGATGTGGTTCAGGAAATCTTCTTTAAAAACACCAGTCACCGTGTAAATACTACCGGCAGCTTTTATTGTTTTACCAACCGGGTAATTTCCCCCAAAAAGTTTCTTTGCCAATGATGCTGAAAGTACTATCGTGTTGGGCGCGTTAAACGCGGTTTTGCGGTCGCCTTGTAAAAAATGGAAGCTGAGTACCTCGAAAAATTCAGGATCAACCCAATAGCCGGAATCTTCCGCATAGGGCGTAGCCGTTTCGCCGGCTGTTGCCTGCACAATAGTTGTCCCGTTGGTTGGGTCCATGCGGCTCACCTTTTCTATTTCGGGGATCTCGCTTTTTAAATATTTAGCGTAGGTTAGGGCGACTGTTGGCGCCTTGCTACCATCTTTAAAAGTAGAAGTTACCCGGTAAACGTCCGCTGCATTATCAAATCCTTTATCAAAACTCAGCTCGTGCTGGTAATACAGGAACACCAAAGCACAGGAAGCCAGCCCAACCGAAAGGCTTAAAATATTGATAAAGGTGGATGTTTTGCGTTTCCACAAATTGCGCAGGGCCAGTTTTAGGTAGCTTTTGAACATAACGAGGGGTTATATTCAAAAATACCCTGTTTTGCGTTAAGTAGCAGCTAATGACGAGTTTATTTAACAGATTTTAACATGGATGATCAGATTTATGAAGGACTTAAATGGCGCATAACTTAACAAGGCCAAAAAAAACAAGTTCTGCGGAATCAAAAGGCAATAAAGTTTGGTCAATGTTAACGATACCGGATCGTTTTTAGGAGCCTCTTAAATATCCTGATTAACCACTTTACCAATCAACATAGTGTCATGTCATTAATAAATTGACGTTCAGGCTTTATCAGAATAGCTTAAAAATATCCGGATGTGGTTATGTAAAATAGTGTAAACCCCATTTTAATGCGAAAGCACATAAATGGCTTATTATTAGTCATTTATAAAATGTAAACTGTTGAATGTGTAAACTCTTTGTAAACCCTTTTTGTGCTTTTTGGGTTCAATGACCTTTTAGATTGACGATTGGTTAATTTATGGTTGACACGACATTAGTCAATCAATTACGAAACCGTAATTTCCCCTCTTAAATCAGTCTCCAAATATTCCTTCACTAATTTAGGGTCGTCAAACTGACCCAGCAGAAACATCATTTTGGTAACGGCCGATTCATAGGTCATGTCATAGCCATTGGCTACGCCTACGTCTTTCAGGTGGCGGCTGGTTTCGTAACGGCCAAGCTCAACGGTGCCTACTTTACACTGGGAGATGTCAAGGATCACTTTGCCGCTGTCGATTGCGTTTTTAAGCAGGGTAACAAACCATTCGTCGGTGGTAGTATTGCCCGCGCCAAAGGTTTCCATCACAATGCCGCGCACATCAGCGGTTAAAATGGTTTCCACCACTTTAGGGCTGATGCCGGGGTACAATTTCAGCACAGCCACGTCGCTCACCAGGTTTTTGTGGACAATCAGCGGGGCGCCTTCCTTGGGGTGTTTAATATCATTGAGGCTGAACTTAAGGTGAACGCCAGATTCGGCCAGTATAGGGTAATTGGGCGAACGGAACGCCTCGAATTTGGATGAATTGTATTTAAACGACCGGTTCCCTCTGAATAATTTATAATCAAAATAGATACAAACTTCGGGTACCCGTGCGCGGTCGTGCTTTTTGGCTTTAGCAATTTCGATGGCAGTCATCAAATTTTCCTTTGCATCGGTACGTACCGCGCTGATAGGTAATTGTGAGCCTGTAAATATTACGGGTTTATCCAGGTTCTCAAGCATAAAACTTAAAACCGAGGCCGTAAATGCCATGGTATCCGAGCCGTGCAGTATTACAAAGCCATCAACGGTATCGTAATTGCTTTCAATTAGTCCGGCGAGCTCGCTCCAGATGGCGGGGTTCATATTGGACGAGTCGATGATCTCATCAAAAGAATGTACCTGGATCTTGCAGTTCAATTTTTCCAGTTCAGGCACATTATCCATAATCTGCTCAAAATTGATCGGTTTGAGTACCTTGGTAACAGGGTCGCTCATCATCCCAATGGTGCCTCCGGTGTAAATGATCAGGATCTGGCTCATGCGTTTATGGGTTTTAGTTCGTGGTTCATAGTTGATAGTTCATGGTTGAATGAGCGGGATAAAGTTATAAAAAATTGGCTATGAACCATGAACCATCAACTACGAACTAAATATTATACGCCAAAAATAAGTCTCGAATTTTCAGTCGTTACAGCTGCCACTTTCTCTATGCTTATCTGCTGTGTGTCGGCAACTTTTTGGGCCACAAATACCAGGTATGCGCTTTCATTGGGCTTACCCCGGTGCGGAACGGGCGCAAGGTACGGAGAATCTGTTTCCAAAACCATCCGGCTGATGTCAATTTGTGCCACAACTTCGGCTAAGCCCGAGTTTTTGTAGGTAATAACGCCCCCAATGCCCAGGTAAAAGCCCAGGCTGATAACTTTATGGGCCTGTTCAAGGTTGCCGGTAAAGCAGTGGAAAATGCCCCGTAAATGCTCACCCTGCTCCTGCTGCAGCACCTCAAAAACTTCGTTGAAAGCATCGCGGCAGTGTATTACAATGGGTAATTTGAGTGCCTTTGCCCAGGCAATTTGTGTTTTAAAAGCTTTTATTTGTTCAGCAAGAGTGCTTTTATCCCAATAAAGATCAATGCCAATTTCGCCAATCGCAAAGATTTTATGCTCGCTGGCCGCCTGTTTTATCGTATTCAGTTCTGCTTCCCAGCCATCTTTTACCGAGCAGGGGTGCAGGCCGAGCATTGGGTAGCACATATCGGGGTAGGCTTCCGCCAGGTCAAAAACTTTTGGAACCGATGCGGCATCTACGTTGGGTAAAAACAGCCGCTCCACGTTATTGCTGATACAGCGCTCTACCAGGCCGGCACGCTTTTGCAGGTCGGTTTCGTAATAAAGATGGGTGTGTGTATCGGTAAGCAACATGGTGCAAAAATAAGAAAGCCTCCCGGATTTATGAGGAGGCTTTATTGATTAACTTTTTTTCTTTGCCGCATATTTTTTATGAACCGGTTTCTTAGCAGCAGGTTTGGCAACAATAGGGTGTTTGATGGGTTTTACTTTAACCAGCTCCAGATCAAAAACAAGCGTACTATAAGGTGCTATTGCGCCCATCCCCTGTGCGCCATAAGCCAGTAAAGAGGGGATTACAAAAGTAGCCTTTGATCCCTCGTTTAATAACAGCAAGCCTTCATCCCATCCGGGAATAACGGCACCGGCGCCTACCACTACCTCGTAAGGTTCATAAGTGCGCCCCGGTTGATTTAAACCCGATGCTTTTGCAATAGATTCAATGCTGGTATCAAAAATTTTATCATCAAGCCCGCGGCCTGCATAATTTACCAGCAGGGTATCGCCTTTTTGGGGTTTTAGTTTTAGCGATGGCTTAGTAATTACATACTTTAACCCCGATGCGGTAGTTTTTAAAACAAGTTTATGGCTTGCAATATAAGCTGCGGCAGCTACTGCTTCGTTAGCCTGCAGTTTTGCTTCGTCAGCCTTGGCCTTTTCTATTCCGGCATTCCGTTCGGCTATCGCATCGTTCAGCGATTGTATTTTTTCTATCTTTAAAACAAATACCAGGTTGCTTCCTTTTGGGAAAAAGGCAGGGCGTTGGGCGTCATGGCCTTTAAATACCGAATCGGTAGGAATCTTTACCTCAACGCTGTCATTAAGCGCAAGATTTGGAAATACCTCCATCAAATTCACCTCCGCTATATCCTTAAGGCCCTCTGTCGGTAAAACCTGTGCCTTGCCTTTATTGCCGGTAATAAAAGAGCTCATCAGTATCGAGTCTTTGTCCGTTTTTTGAATAAAGTCAAATGTTATCACATCGTTAACCTTTATTTTATCGCCGGTATTATGGGTAAATACCCGGTACGATGCGCCATGCGGGGTATGTTGTACGTCAGTTTGCGCATGCACATTAACGGCAAGGATTACTGCCAAAATAAACAGGATATATTTCATCGAAAATAAAAAAAGGCCCTCCATTTTGGGGGAAGGCCATATTTAATTAATCATTATTTCTTAACAGGTTGTTGCTGTTGCGGCTGGCCCATCATTGGGGGTGCAACAGGTTTTGGTGCATTTGGATTTGGATGAACGATGTCAACCAGTTCAACGTCAAATACAAGCGGGGTAAACGGACCGATCATTTGATTGCCACGTTCGCCGTAAGCAAGGTTGGACGGCATAATAAAGGTAGCTTTGGCGCCTTTTCCAACCAACAGCATAGCTTCATTCAATCCAGGGATCATACCTGGAGTGCCAAGCGGGAAACGCAAAGGTTTGTACGGATTCATCGGGTTAATAGGCAATTTGGCTTTGACAGCTTCGGATTTGATGCTGGTATCAAAAACTTTGCCGTTCAAATATTTACCCACATAAGCTACAGCCACGGTATCGCCATTTGCCGGTTTTGGTTCCGAGCTTTCTTTGGTGATCACATAATTAAGCCCTGAAGCTGTTGTGGTAACCTTAAGGTTGTTATCAGCAATATATTTTTTGATTTTTACCGGCTCCTGCTTTTTGGCTATATCCATCAATGAGGTTACATAGGTCTGGCAGCGGCCGTTAAATACTGTTGGGTCCAGGTTTCCTTTTTGAATAACCTTTTCAACTTTCACAATAAAGATCATGTATTTGCCTTTCATTCCGGCGGGGCGTGGATGGCCTGCGCTTAAGGAGTCAAGGTCGGTTTTAATAATGGCACTGTCACCTTCGCTCAGGTAGCTGATCCCGGCAAAAACATCACCTTTACCGCTTGGTTTTGGCATTATTTGCGAAAATTGCTGACCGCTTTCGAATGAGCTCTGTAATACAGAGTCGGCGTCATTCTTAACGATATAATTGATGCTGATAAAGTCGCCTGGCTGTACGCTCGGGCCCGATTTGTCAGATACAATTTGATATAGCAACCCGTGTTGCCCTTTTTTAAATCCATTACAGCTTGCCAATCCAATTGCAGCAAGTGCTAAAAACATCAGGTTTTTTTTCATTTTTACTTTATTAATAGTTTTTTATATTCAGGTAATATTTGTTTAAATTGGTTAATTACATTTTCAAGACTGTCTTCTGAATGCCCGCCTGCCGCGTTAAAATGGCCACCGCCGTTAAAATATTTCCGGCAGATCGCGTTCGCCGGGATATCTCCCTTTGACCTTAACGAAAGTTTTACCCGATCCTTGCGTTCAATAATAAAAGCCGCCAGTTTGATGCCGGCGATAGATAAAGCATAATTTACAATTCCTTCGGTATCGCCGGTTTGGATATCATATTTCTCCAGGTCCTGTTTGGTTACATGGAAGATGGCCGTATTAAATTCATACAAAACCTCCAACCGCTCTGACAGGCAGAGACCCAAAAAACGCAGGCGATTTTCGGGCGAATTGTTATAAACCAGGTCGTATATGCGCCAGTTAACAGCGCCGGCATCAATAAGGTCGGCAGTAATGCGGTGTACAGCCGATGTTGTATTTGGCAGGTGGAACGATGCCGAGTCGGTTAAAATACCGGCATAAAGGCAGCTGGCCACATCCTTATTCACCAGTTCTTTATGTTTCAGTTCTTCAACTATAAAAGAATAAACCAGTTGGGCGGTGGCGCAGGCGCCGATGTTCCAGTAGCGGTAATCGTCAAAGTCCTCCGGGTCAAGGTGATGATCAATCATTACCTTATAGGCGGCGCTTTTCCCCACCAGTTCGCCCATTTCATTTATCCGGCTCAAAGCATTAAAATCAAGACAGAAGATGATTTTGGCTTCGCTGATCAGGGTTGCTGCCTTTTCCGGATGTTCCGTATAAATAATCACGCCATCATTACCCGGCATCCAGTTAAAATAGGCTGGGTAGTCGGTAGGGGTGATCACGGTTACATGATGCCCCTGCTGGATCAAATAATTATATAAACCTAATGACGAGCCCATAGCATCACCATCAGGTTTGTGATGAGTAGTAATTACTATTTTTTGAGGCTGCGCTAAAAGTTCAATAAGCGAGTCTATACTTAACATTCAATTTTAAAAAAGAGCTGCAAAGCTAAATAAATAAATTAAATACAGCGAGTTAATTAATGTTAAAGCATTTGGTTTTTAATGGGCGATGATTATTTGTTTAAACGATTTGGCTGCAAGCGTGGAGCAGTTATTCAACCGGATTAAAAGGCATACAAAATCAAATGTTTCACCACCGGCGCTTATCGTGTACGCGGGATCTTTCGCCTCTGCAGCACTTTATACTGAAGATGCTGAAAGGAAAGCGCCGATAAAAAAAACATATGAATTTTATTGGGACTGCCGCAGTACTTTCTTAATCCTGTTTGCCAGGCATCTATCCTCATTCAGATAAAATGTTTCATATCATCATTTACTTACTTTGGTTTAATTGAAAAACCCTACTTTTGCGGGAAATTTGGCTAAGTAAGCGGTGGAACACAATGTACTTAACACTGCTACTGCCATTTAAATAAACAGCACATTTATAACGAGAAAAAATATGAGCACTAATAAAACTTTTACCATGATTAAACCTGATGCCGTTGCTAACGGGCATACAGGTGCTATTTTAGACCATATTATTAAAGGCGGCTTTAAAATTATTGCCATGAAATATTTGGCTCTGAGCAAAGAAACTGCCGGGAAATTTTACGAAGTGCACAAAGAGCGCCCTTTTTACGGCGAGCTGGTTGATTTTATGTCGTCCGGCCCGATTGTTGCAGCAATACTTGAAAAGGACAACGCTGTTGAAGATTTCAGGAAACTGATCGGCGCTACCGACCCGGCAAAAGCTGACAAGGGAACGATCCGCAATTTGTATGCACAATCAATCGGCGCCAATGCGATCCATGGCTCCGACTCTGATGAAAACGCTAAAATTGAAGGTGATTTTTATTTTTCAGCACTCGAAAGATTTTAATTTTTCCAACAAGCCGGTGGAAATGTTAACAAGTTGATACACCGGCTTGTTCTTTTATTTTGTTTATTTATAAAAAATGAATATTTTTATAAAGTTATGGTAATATGCATATTAACTTAACTTTATCTTAATTATAAACTAAATAAGGATTTATGAAACTCCTGCTGAAATATATCTTATACTCATTGCTGATAATTGTATTGGTTTCAGGTACGGTATTGCTTTACAGGACGCATCCCGAGGCGCAACTGGTGTTCATACTTCCGGGGATTTTAATCCTCGCTTTTTCCCGCATGAGCGACGATCTCAACTTCCGGGCCTTCTTCCCCCGCTTTACTAAAGAAAAATAATTTCTTCTACCAATATCGAGTTAGCCTCTTCGTTTATTTTTTGAATGATCTGCGAACGCATGTTCATCAGTTCGTTTTTTACTACCGATGATTCCAGCCGGAGGAAGAGTTTTTTATCGTGGATAAACAATTCCTTAGTGCGGTTGGCTACCGGTTTGCCCACCAGTTCGGGCCAGTGCGCTATAATGCCTGTTTCGTCAAACTTACGCTTGATTTTATAAACCTGCATCATTTGCTCAATAGCTTCTTTCAGCGATTTATCATTGGCTTTACGCATCTATTTGCCCTCCTTTTACTTTAAACAGGTTAATCTCAACCTCAATTTCCTTAAATACGTTTTTTACCCTTGCCACATTGGTATCTGTAATAAATACCTGTCCAAAATCGTGGTTGGATATCATTTGCATCAGTTTGGTTATGCGCAGGTCGTCGAGCTTATCAAAAATATCATCCAGTAAAAGGATGGGCTTAAAGCCGTTTTGCTGGTATAAAAAGCTGTATTGCGCCAATTTAAGGGCAATGAGGAAAGACTTTTGCTGCCCTTGCGAACCGAACTTCTTCATGGGCATGCCGTGGATAGTGAATAAAAGGTCATCCTTATGAATGCCATATGTGGTGCGCTCCAGGATCCTGTCCTTTTCAATGCCTTTTTTTAGTAAGGTGCCAAAATTATCCGCAAGCAACTGTGATTCGTAGCTCAATTCAACCAGTTCGGCGTCTTCGCTTAAAAAAGAATAGTGACGCTTAAATATTTCAGTAAAGCTTCCCATAAACGCTTTACGTTTTTCAAAGATCCTGTTGCCTGAAACCGCCAATTGTTCATCCAGTACTTCCATTAAATGCGGGTCGTAACGGCCGGTGTCTGCAATTTGCTTTAACAAAGCATTCCGGTTGATCAGCACCTTATTATATGCGATCAGCTCATCCAGGTAGGAATTATCAGTTTGTGAGATCACATTATCGATAAACTTGCGGCGCTCCTCACTGCCTTCAATAATAATGCTGATATCATAAGGCGACACCATTACCAGCGGGAACAAACCAATGTGATCTGCCAAACGCTGGTAGTCTTTTTTGTTACGCTTAAATTGTTTTTTCTGGTTCCGTTTTACGGAGCAGGCAACCGCTTCGGGATTGCCGTTTTTATTAAAGTTGCCGGTGATGAAAAAAAACTCTTCGGCCTGTTTGATCTGCTGGCTGTCAATCGGGTTAAAATAACTTTTACATAACGACAGGTAATGTATCGCATCCAGCAGGTTGGTTTTGCCGGCGCCATTATTGCCGGTAAATACGTTAACCCCCTCACTGAACTTTAGCTCGGCCCCGGCGTAATTCTTAAAATTGATGACTGACAGCTGCTGCAAATACATTGGTCAAAGTTAGCGATTAGAGGTTAGAGATTAGAGGTTAGTTGGATTTATATCTAAACACTGGACGAAAAAGAATGCAAGCACAAGTAATGGGGTAACATATTATTGAGTTGATTTTCAATAATCTAACCTCTAATCTCTGGTCTCTAATCTCCCTCGCAAATATTTAATCCAAAAGCTATTGTTAAAAATTTTGAAAAACGTATTTTTGCAAACTTAATTTTAGAATAGAAATGTCAAAAACCCAAACGAATACCCAGGTTGTAGGCGGCAACAAAGATTTTGGACAGACTGGTAAGTTTGTGCGCGAGAACCAAAAAAGTTTGATATTTATTGTTGGGGCAGTTTTAGCCATGGTGATTATCTATGTAGCCTACCAACGTTTTTATATTGCACCCCGCGAAGTTACCGCAGCCAACCAGATGCACGTTGCACAGGATTTTTGGGAGAAAAAACAATGGGACAAAGCCATCAACGGCGATGCAGGTTACCCCGGGTTTGCAAAAATTGCTGATGAATACAGCAATACCAAATCAGCTGACCTTGCTTATTTTTATTTAGGCATTGCTTATTTAAATAAAGGGAACTTCCAAAAGGCAATCGATAACCTGACGAATTATAGCGGCAATGATTATATGGTTGCAGCGGAAGCGCTTGGCGGAACCGCTGATGCTTATGTTGAATTAAAGGATTATGACAAAGCCGTAACTTACTATAAAAAAGCGGCTGATAAAGCGAATAATAAATTTTTAACCCCGATGTATCTTAAAAAACTGGGCTTGGTTTATGAAGCGCAAAACGATTATAAATCAGCTGACGATGTTTATAAAAGGATAAAAGCTGACTATTCAGACAGTCCGCAAGCCCAGAATATCGACGAATATATCGCAAGGGCTGAAGCGAAAGGATAATTAGATTTAAGATTTACGAATTACGATTTTAGATTTGAAAAAAATCGCTAACCTGCATTCGTAAATCGTAAATCGTAAGTCGTAAATATGTCTACTCAACTCAAAAATCTATCTGATTTCAGCAATACCAATGTGCCATCTGCCGCTTTGTATCGTTTTGGCATCGTAGTGGCCGAGTGGAATTCTGAAATTACCAATGCCCTGTACCAGGGCGCTTACGAAAGCCTGGTTGAACACGGCGCACTAACCGATCATATTTTCACCTATTCAGTTCCTGGCAGTTTTGAATTAACTACCGGCGCAGACTTATTATTAAAAAATAGTAAATTAGATGCGGTTATTTGTTTGGGCTGTGTAATACAGGGCGAAACAAGGCATTTTGATTTTATTTGCAATGCCGTAGCTAACGGAATAAGTAATGTTGCTATAAAATATTCAAAACCCGTTATATTTGGTGTATTAACAACTGATAACCAGCAGCAGGCTATTGACAGGGCAGGCGGTAAGCACGGAAATAAAGGTGTGGAGGCAGCTGTAACTGCCATAAAAATGGCGTACCTTGCTGAAACTTTGAATAGCTAATTTTCGTTTAATAGCATTAAGATCATTCTCTGATGAAAAAAGTAATTTATATAGCGGTAATTGCCCTGGTATTAGGCGGTATTTCCTCATGCTCAAACAAGCTATGTCCTGCTTACGGAACTTATCCCAAAACCGGACGCTAACAGTTTAATGTCATATTTTTTATATTGCTAAAAACAAGCAATCATTTTCCGTTGCTTTGCAGTTTTTTAAGCAAGGAATAAAAATTTGATTTATGAATTGGATACCGCTGGAATCAGCTGATCAAATAGACGCTATTAAACAAACGCAAGGCTATAGTTTAATATTTAAGCACAGCACCCGCTGTTCAATCAGCATGATGGTAAAAAAACGTTTCGAATTCGACTGGAATAAATTACCCGATAACTTACCGCTATATTTTTTAGACCTGATTAAATACCGCGAGCTTTCCAATAAAATCGCTGCTGTTTTCCAGGTTTTCCATGAATCTCCCCAATTATTATTGATAAAAGATGGCGAGTGTATCCTCGATCTTTCACATGGCGAGGTTTCAGTGGAAGAAACGTTGGCAGTGATGGCCTAATTGCAGCTTTGGCTAACATGTCCATCGATCATGCAATCGGCATCAAATTGCTATTTTATTCTTTTAAAGATATAGCCTGGTTCCATCTGCATGGTTGATTTTACCCATTTATTATGAATGAGAGATTCATTAAACAAGGGGTATAAAATGTTTTTATTAATCTTGAAGGTTTGGCGGTAATAACTCACCTTGCCGTTATCTTCACTATGCGAATCGTCTTTTGCAGTAATTATCACTATATCTTTTCTGACAAGATACGAACCATGAAAAGTGTATGGAATCTCGCAATCATAATCATCGACTTGTTGATTTGGTTTGAATCTTAGGGTGTCAGATGCATGCTGCGAAATCTTGCACGTCCAAATTGAGTTTGACAGGTAATCGCTCTTGAATAGATACGAACCCAAAAGTATTATGAATACCAAATATTTCATTTAAAGTAAAATTCAAGTTAACCCTTGGATATGCATGACTAATTAAGCTTTCACTGCATCTTCCCATCCAAAAGTTACTGTCTTTTTCAAATCCTCGTTTAGGCTGAAAATAACCGGGCAGGTAAGTGCTGAGCGTTCTAAAAGCAGTTGCTCCTTTTCGGTATATGCCTTCGGGAATTTAAAATTGATGACGATTTCACTTACCCGGCGCGGGTCGGCAGCCATTATTTTGGTGATGGACATGGTTGTTCCGACGATATCAATATTGCTGGCACGCGCTTTTATCCCCATAATGGTTAACATGCAGCTGCCGAGGGCTGCCGCCAGCAGGTCGGTTGGCGAAAATGCTTCGCCTTTTCCCTGGTTATCCAAAGGGGCGTCGGTAATTATTTTTGTTCCTGATTGCAGGTGGGTAGCTTCTGTTCTTAAATCGCCCAGGTAGGTAGTTTCAATAGTTGCCATGATGAAAATTTATTAACACAAAGCTAAGCGTTAATTTTAATTTTTTATCCCACTTAACACCCGGGAGGCAAAAGAAACGTTTAAAATGATAGAATTGTGAGATTCATCATTATTTTATGTTTAGTTATATTCCTATCTTTGAATTGTGAAACGTATTGCACTTATATTATTATCAGCCCTTTACCTGCTCTCGAGCACAGGTGTTGCCGCTAATAGTTATTATTGCTGCGGTATTTTGCAATCAACTTCGTTTTCAGAAAGCCCAAAGGCCAGCTGTAAAATGAATATACCGATGAAGAATTGCTGTAAATCAAAAAAGCAGTACTTCAAAGTAAAGGATCAGCATGTGAGTCCATCTTCTTTTGGTTTTTATACAAAACTGGCTCCTGCGATAGCTGTCCTTTATTTTCCTTTTATCGCGAATTTAAATATCCCTGTTCGCGGGATCGTTTGTTTTAATAACCATGCCCCACCTGATTGGCGGCACACTACACCCTCTTATATTCTCAACTGCACCTACAGGATCTGACCTGTACGCCTTCAGCCATACGTTTCTGTATTTGGCTAAAATAACCATATAATTCATCATCTTAATTTATAATCTGCGCAATAGGCTTATTAACGCCATTTGCCATTCATTCATTTTTAATTTAGAAAATCCATGAAAAAAGTAATCCTGGTGGCTATAGCTATCCTGTTTTTAGTTGCATCCGTTTTTGCAGCCCATTCAACAACAACTATATCCGACACAACAAAACCCAAAAAAGTTAAACCGGCAAAAGTGCTTTACACCTGCCCGATGGATGCTGATGTACTGAGTGACAAACCGGGCAAATGCCCCAAATGCGGCATGACCTTGGTGAAAAAGGATACATCCAAAAAAATGCCAATGAAGCATAAGATGAGTATGTAAATCAAATACCCCCGGGGGCATTAAACAGAGCTTTCGAAGCTTAAAAATTGCAGCTAACCCTCTTTACGGCTCGCCGTAGAGAGAGGGTCGGAAAGCGAAGCGAATCCGGGGTGAGTCACTCGCCGCCATGCATTGGCGGTAATGTCCGCCGGGTTGACTCACCCTGCCATCGCTGTGCTTGGCATCCCTCTCTTCGCTGCGCGTAAAGAGGGAAAAAAGTTTCGAACATTCAAAAACAGTCGCCGCGGGGTAATTAAACTTTTTAAGATGATCAATCAACTTATTTCCCTGTCCTTAAAAAACAGATACATTGTGCTGCTGACTGCGGCCATCCTGTTTGGCTGGGGTTTTTATTCCATTAATCAAAACCCTATTGATGCCATCCCTGACCTCTCCGAGAACCAGGTGATCGTATTTACCGAATGGCAGGGCCGCAGCCCGCAAATTATGGAAGATCAGGTGACCTATCCATTGGTAAGCAACCTGCAGGGCATTCCCAAAGTAAAATCCATCCGGGCAACTTCCATGTTCGGGATGAGTTTTGTTTATATAGTTTTTGAGGATAAAACAGATATCTACTGGGCGCGAAGCCGGGTACTGGAAAGGTTAAACTATGCCCAGCGCCTGCTCCCTGAAGGGATAACGCCGACGCTTGGACCGGATGGCACAGGCGTTGGCCATATCCTCTGGTATACGCTCGACGCCAAAGGCATCGACCTTGGCGAACAACGGGCATTGCAGGACTGGTACGTAAAGTTCGGCCTGCAAACGGTACCGGGAGTAAGCGAGGTGGCTTCCTTTGGCGGTTTTGAAAAACAGTACCAGATCAGCGTCGACCCAAACAAACTTAATTATTATAACATTCCATTGTCCCAGGTTTTAAGGGCTGTTAAAAGCAATAATAATGACGTAGGCGGACGGAAGTTTGAGATGAACGGCACAGGCTACATTGTGCGCGGGCTGGGTTATATCAAGAGCATACAGGATGTGGAGAATATTTCCATCGGCACCATTAATACAGTGCCCGTAAGGATAAAGGACATTGCCGCCGTACAAATGGGCGGCGACTTAAGGCTCGGTATTTTTGATGAGAACGGCGAAGGAGAAGCTGTTGGCGGTATCGTAGTGATGCGTTACGGCGAAAATGCTGATAAGGTGATCCACGCGGTGAAGGATAAAATGGCTGCCATGCAAAGCGGCCTGCCGCCGGGGGTAAAGTTTAAAATAGCTTACGACAGAAGCGACCTGATAGAAAGAGCGATAGGTTCGGTAAAACATACACTGATTGAGGAAATGATCACTGTATCTATCATCGTTATCATCTTCCTGTTTAGCTGGCGCAGCGCGCTGAGCATTATCATCCAGATCCCCATCACCGTTGCCACCGCCTTTATCCTGCTGAATGCCTTTGGTATTTCTTCAAACATTATGTCTTTAACAGGTATTGCCCTGGCTATAGGGGTAATAGTAGATAACGGGATCGTGATGGTAGAGAACTCGCACCGCAATTTATCCATTGCACAAGAAAAAGAAAGATCATGACCACAGCAGAAAGAATAAAAATCATAGAAGCCTCCTGCAAGCAGGTTGGGCGGGGCGTGTTCTTTTCCACCCTGATCATTGTGGCTTCGTTCCTGCCCGTATTTTTACTGGAAGGGCAGGAAGGCAAATTGTTCGGCCCGCTGGCATGGACAAAAACCTTTATCCTGGCCATTGATGCCATCCTGGCGGTAACGCTGGCGCCGGTGCTGATCTCCTTTTTCCTGAAAGGCAAACTAAGGACTGATGAGCATAACCCGCTCAACAGCGGTTTACAAAAGATCTACTGGCCGGTTTTGAACTGGTGCATTCATTGGCGAAAAACAACGCTCGCTATCAATATTATTGCGTTGCTCATCAGCATCCCGCTGATGTTGAGCCTGGGCAGCGAATTTATGCCGCCGCTGGATGAAGGCACCATCCTGTTTATGCCGGTTACCCTGCCGGATATATCCAATGCCGAAGCCAAGCAGCTTTTGCAATTGCAGGATAAGATTATCAAAAGTATCCCCGAAGTAAAAAATGTTTTGGGCAAAGCCGGCAGGGCCAATACGGCTACGGATAATTCGCCCATTAGCATGGTGGAAACCATCATCCTGTTAAAGCCAGCTGATGAATGGCGCAAAGGCATTAAAAAGGAAGATATTATCAACGAATTGAACGCCAAATTGCAGATTCCCGGCGTGGTAAACGGTTGGACACAGCCCATCATCAACCGCATTAATATGCTGTCGACGGGGATCCGTACCGATGTGGGACTTAAAGTTTACGGGCAAAACCTGGATACGATTTATGCCCTGTCAAACCAGATGAAACAGGCCTTGCAGGGTATCAATGGCGTAAAAGATTTATATGTCGACCCGATAACCGGGGGCAAATACCTGGATATACAGGTAAATAAAGACGCCATTGGCAGGTACGGTTTAAGTGTGGACGATGTGAACGAAGTAGTGGAAAGCGCTCTTGGCGGTATGAATCTTACGCCGACAATTGAAGGCAGGCGACGCTTTAGCGTGAACCTTCGTTTTGCACAGGATTACCGCAATAATCTCGACCAGATCAAACGCACCCTGGTGCAAACCCCGGCAAGCGGGCCGATCCCTTTATCTGCGGTAGCGGACATTAAAATCAGCGACGGCCCGGCGATGATCCAATCGGAAAATGCTTTGTTACGAGGTACGTTATTGTTTAACGTACGGGACCGCGATTTGGGCAGCACTGTTGCCGAAGCACAAAAAAAGCTGAACAGCATGGTTAAAACGCTACCCAAAGGCTATTTTATTGAATGGAGCGGGCAGTACGAAAATATGGTAAGGGCGCAGCATACTTTAATAATGATTTTGCCCATCGTGCTCATCATCATTTTTGCCTGCCTGTATTTTGCTTTTCATTCCATCCGCGAGGCGTTTTTTAGTTTGATCAGCATACCGTTCGCACTGATAGGCGGTGCTTATATGGTTTATTTCTTTGGGGTGCATTTATCCGTTGCGGTTGCGGTTGGCTTTATCGCCCTGTTTGGCATCGCAGTAGAAACGGGCATCGTGATGGTGATCTACCTGAATGATGCCATGCAGCAACTGGTTGCCCTGAAAGGAAATTCAAAAGAAACAATTACAAGAGAAGACCTACGGGTATATGTCATGAACGGCGCGGTAAAACGGCTGCGTCCCAAATTGATGACCGTTTGCGTAGCCCTTTTTGGCCTGGTGCCTGTATTATGGTCGACTGGAACCGGCAGCGATGTAATGGTGCCTATTGTATTGCCGATGATCGGCGGGGTACTAACATCTTCCACCCATATTTTATTGGTGACCCCATTGATCTTCCTGATGGTAAAAGAATATGAATTGAAAAAACACGGAAAACTGGATGTATTGGAGGTGAAAGAATAATGAAAACAAGAAATCAAGTTATATACATAGCATCCCTTTGGCTGGCCGGAATTTCAGCAGCAAATGCCCAGCAGCGTTTGCCGCTGGATAGTGTGCTGGCCCGCGTGGCCGGGAACCCTGCTTTGCTGGCTTACGATTCAAAGATAGGCGCTCAGGATGCTTATGCTACCGGCGCAAAAAACCTTGATGCTCCCAAAATAAGCGCGGGCCAGTACCAGGTGCCCTATAGTTTCAATCCGTCAGCGGGATCTTTTATGATCACCGCTGAACAGATGTTTACCAACGGCGCCAAACTCCGGGCAAAGGAAAATTACATGCAGGGCTTATCAAAGGTAACGGCCGAAGATAAAAACTATATGAAAAACCAGTTGGTCGCGCAAGCAAAACAAGCTTATTACGACCGGGTAGTTTTGGAAAAAAAGCTCCATATCCTGCAAAGCACGCAAACACTGCTTGAGTATATGCTGAAGGATGCCAATATCAGGTTAACCTATGGTAAGGAAAAGCTGAGTAATATTTACAAGGCCAAGGCTGATCTTTTTGAGCTGGATAATACACATGAACAGCTTAATAACGAGATCCGCCAGAAAAACATTATGCTGAACACCCTGATGAACCGTGATCAGCAAACAGAGTTTTTGGTTGATACGGCAATCGCGGTTAAAGATTATGAATCTTCGCCCATAGATACCTCTGTATTGGCTTCGTCGCGAAGTGATATCAAAAGCATTAACCGGAATATTGAATTGCAGCAACTGAATGCGCAGGTGGAAAACAGCAAACGCAAACCTGATTTTGGTATACAAGCCGGGCATATGTTCAGTTACGGTATGGCTAACCAGTATGTTTTGATGGGGTCGATCACGGTACCTATTGTTTCCTGGTCGTCCAAAGAGTATAAAGCTAATCTGAAAGGGATAAAGTATGAAGTTGAAGAGCTGCAGCAAAACAAACTGGATATTATTAACCAGGCGCGCGGGCAGCTGGCGGGTATCAAAGCAGAGATGAGCAGCAAAAAAAGGCAGCTGAACAACTACCGGGTAAACATTATCCCGGCCTTGCAGAATAGTTATAAAACCGCGCTACAGGCTTATGAACAAAACACCGGCGACCTGCAACCGGTACTGGATGGCATTAAAGACATGCAGCAAAATAAAATGGAGGCCCTTGATCGTTTGCAGGAGCTTTTGCAATTACAGGTTGCTTATGAAAAAGAAAATGAAAAGTATTAAAAGTATATCTGATATAAAAAGAATATCATCTGCCTTGTTGTTGTGCGTTTTGCTGATCAGCGCCTGCTCTCAACACAAAAAGACAAAAGATGCCGCGGAGGAGAAAAACGTTACGCTATACACCTGCCCGATGCACCACCAGATTGTGGAGGAACATCCCGGCAGCTGCCCTATCTGCGGGATGACCCTGGTGAAAAAAACAGGACAAGCCAGCGAATTGGCAAGGATCAGTTTAAACACGGTATTAAAGCCGGTGAATTCCTCGGTGATCTCAACCATTGAGGCTATAACTCCCGAAGAAAAGGCGATGCCAACCCAAATTAAAGGCCAGGGCTACCTTGATTTTGATTCGCGGACATTTAATAATATAGCCGCCCGTTTTTCTGGGAGGATCGAAAAGTTGTATATCAAATCTGCCTTCGAAGAAATCCACCGGGGCCAGCGCATTTTAGATATTTACAGTCCGGATATGGTTACCGCCCAGCAGGATCTGATCTTTCTTACCAAAAACTCCGCGCAGGAAACAGGTTTGATCAATGCCGCCCGGCAAAAACTCCTATTGCTGGGGATGACCGAACAGCAGGTAGACCAGGTAGTGAGAACCGGGAAAGCTTTTTACAGCCTGCCGGTTTATAACCCCTATGATGGGCATGTGCATGATGCGGCGCATAGCCTGATGTCGGGCCCGTCTGACCCTAAAGCAACCACTGGTGTTACCGCTAACCTGCCGCTTGCCATTAAAGAAGGCATGTATGTGCAGCAGGGGCAAACCCTGTTCAATGTAGCCAACGCGCACATGTTATGGGCGCTCATCAAAATTGATAATGCTTCCGTTTCGGGTCTAAGGTTAAACCAACCCGTTGAGATCACTTTCCCTGATATCCCTGGTAAAACTATTGAAGGCAAAGTTGATTTTATTGAACCGGCATTGCAGGAGGGCGATAAAACTACCACTATCCGTGTTTATGTGCACAATATGGACCATGCACTAAAAGTGAATAGTATCATCAATGCAACAATCCAAACCGGGCAAACAAAAGGACTTTGGGTACCGCGTACCGCACTTTATAACCTGGGCCAAACAACGATTGTCTGGGTGAAAAATGGGCCTGTTTATTCGGCCCATAAAGTGATTACGGGAACGAGTACCAGCAACGGGGTTGAGGTCAAAAGCGGGTTATCCGTAACCGATAGCCTGGCATCCAATGCCCAATATTTAACAGACAGTGAAAGTTTTATTAAAACAGAAGGAAATGAATAATGTCATCGATAAAAACACAAATTGTGTAAATCAGCTTGTCGCGATAACATCAAACGTTCCTACGGGACGTAAAACGGCTCCGGTATATTTTTCTACCGACCAGGCATCCCTATGGGACGCGGCATTTGTAGCACTCGTCCCGGAGGGACGTTTGGTTGGTAGCATCCAAATAAAAACAGGGTTAAGCGTTCCATCGGAACGCATGGTGAGTAAACGGCATATCGAATTGCACGAACGGAATGCTTATAAAAAAATGGGGAAATTGTTTATTTGGGTTTTCCTGTTTGCAGCTTTATTTGTGTCGTGCAAACAAAAAACACAACCCATTGCCAGGGTGCAGGACAAAGTTTATTACACCTGCTCCATGCACCCGCAGGTACACGAAGAGCACTTCGGCAATTGCCCTATTTGCGGCATGAAGCTGATAAAAGTTGAATTTACCGGTGCGCCGGCAGGTCCCGACAAAAACAAGCTGGTGCTTACTGCCGCTCAAATTCAGCTTGCCGGTATTCAAACCGACACCGTTAAAGAGGAAAATGCCGGCAGCGAAAAAACACTTTCGGGTACAGTAACCACCGATGAAAACAAAGCCGAAGAATTGAGCGCAAAAATTGCCGGAAGGATACAGCAGTTGTTTGTACGTGCGCCCGGCGAAAAGATCAGCGCCGGGCAGCCTATCTATGCTATTTATAGCGAAAACCTGCAGGAATCGGAAAAAGAATATCTTTTAGGCAAACAACAGCAAAAACTATTGCATAACCCTGATGTGGACTACGCCCAACTCATCAGCGCGGCGGAAAATAAACTTTTATTATGGGGTTTAACACCTGCGCAGATCAGGAACCTGGCGGCATCCGGTAAAGTATCCGCAACCGTAACGGTATTCAGCAAGGTGAACGGAACGGTGAGCGATATTGCTGTTCATGAAGGCGATTATGTAGCCGAAGGCATGACGATATTAAAAACGCAGGCATTGAACAGCCTTTGGGTGCAGGCACAGGTTTATGCCAGCGAAACTGGCTACTTTAAAGTGAATGACCCGGTAAACGTTTCCTTCCCCGACCTGAACGGACAGATCACTACCGGCAAAGTTGAATTTATGAACCCGGAATTATCCGATGCTTCCAAAGTTGATTTGGTTAGGATCAGCATCCCCAATAACCAGGGATTGATCCGTCCGGGAATGCAGGCCTATATCGCCATGAACAAAGGCGGAAAACGCTCGCTGGCTATCCCTGCTTCCGCTGTATTATCCGCTGGCTCGGGTAATACGGTATGGGTCAGGAATAACGACGGTAGTTTTTCCATGCGGGAAGTGAGCCTTGGTGAGGGAAATAACTCCTTTGTGGCTATCGCGTCGGGGTTAAGCCCCGGCGAAGTGGTGGTGAGTAACGGCGCGTATTTATTGAATAGTGAATATATTTTTAAAAACGGGGATGATAAAAAAGGGATGGCGGGGATGAAGATGTGAGCTTTTCTAAAAAAATATTACAAAAAAAAACAACATAATTTTACAGTCGTTTGAAGTTTGGTAACTTCGGATTACCATGCTCGTAGTCGTAAACTACAAGTATAACTAATTTGTAGACGATCGGCGGGGAGTAATAAATTCACAAACTTAAGCTTTTATTAATATGCAAATTCCAGCCTGTTCTTAACGTGTCTGCTTTCTTCTATCCTGATGCCGGTATTGGTCATGATTTCATGTTCCTTGTCCTTTTGTAACACTTTGAACCATGCAAGGGCGGAGATCATACCATTCGAATGCAGCTCCAGCCTGATAACAAATTTTTCAGTAGGCTTCCGGTGATTGTTAAGGTATTGGCTAAATACGGCAGGGGTTACATCAATCTCTGCTGCAAATTCTTTGTCCTGTTTGTTTTGTCTGTTCACATATTCGTTTAAGAAATATCCAAAGTTTAAAACAGCCTGGTATTGATTGCTGCCAATATAATCTTCCAACTGGAATTTCAATTGCAGCAATTTATCATAAATCTGTTGTTGAGGGGTTCTGTTCGCAAACTGTTTTCTTCGTTCTTGCCAAAACTCTTCTTCTTCCCGTTTTTCTTTTACAGTCAAAGGCTCCTTTGAGGGAAAAATAAAAGCTTCTGCCAGTTCCTCATTACTCAGCTTCTTAAAATCCGTTAATTCATACCTATCGCTCATCTTGTTTTTCATAATATTTCTTAATTAAGGATGAGGAATTATTTCCGTGAGTAATTAAAAATAATTTCGTGGAAACAAATCCATATGCACGCTGATAGTGGGCTTCTAATTCAGTTTTGGGCTTCAAGCAAACATAACCACCGTATCCAGCTTCAAATGCCCTTCTGCATGCAAATGCAATTAAGCAACCTGCTATTCTTTGATATTGCTTTGCTTTACTTACATTCTCCAAAGATGATGCGAGAAGCCTGATTTCAATTGCAAAGTCAGCCGGGCGATCAGCCAATGACATTAACCCCAGGGGTTCGTCAATACCTTCAGCGGTTAATTTGTAGACATCATACTGCTTTTCTTTATTCCAGTTGAAGTCAAAACGCTTACTTTTATTGATTAACGCAATCTCCTTAGCATCGAGTTTACTGACAGTAGCCTGAATTTCGCTGCCACTTTCGCAATGTATTACATGCATTATAATTCAAATATACAAAATAGTTTACAATTTACGTAAACTTTTCCTTTCAAACTAAAGAACTGCTGCCCGGATTTTTAACTACCTATGTACTATGTTTGTTGCCTAAGCCTACCGGCGTAGCATTCGTAAACACAAACCATTAACATCGTTTTTCTCTTAGTTTAGTTATGATAATGTAAACTCTTTCTTCCGGACTTCCGGACTTTCCGACTTCCGGACTTTTTACCTATTTTTGTTCGATGATTGAATTGCCCGTAGTTCCGGTAAACCAGATGTCCCGTAAGCCAGATTGGCTGAGGGTACGGCTCCCCGTTGGTAAAGAATATGCCCAGGTAAGGGGCCTTGTTGATGAACACAAGCTGCATACCATTTGCGAAAGCGGTAATTGCCCAAATATGGGCGAATGCTGGGGCGCAGGTACTGCCACTTTTATGATATTGGGGAATATTTGCACCCGTTCCTGCTCATTTTGTGCGGTAGCAACCGGCAGGCCTTTAGCTGTTGATGTTGATGAGCCCAACCGTGTAGCCAATTCAGTTAAGCTGATGGGCGTTAAACATTGCGTAATTACCTCTGTCGATCGCGACGATTTAAAAGATGGCGGCTCCATTATTTGGGCCGAAACCATCAATGCCATCCGGAGGGAAAGCCCTGAAACTACGCTGGAAACCCTGCTCCCCGATTTTAGAGGTGTTTGGGAAAACCTTGAACGCGTACTGGAAACCCGCCCCGAAGTGGTTTCGCATAATTTAGAAACAGTTAGGCGCTTGACCAAAGAAGTGCGCATACAGGCCAAATACGATCGCAGCCTTGAATGTTTGAAACATATAGCAGCAGCAGGTTTACGCACCAAATCGGGCATTATGCTTGGACTAAGCGAAACAGAAGAAGATGTATTGGAGGCTATGCAGGATCTGCTGGAGGCAGGTGTGCAAATACTTACTTTAGGGCAGTATTTACAGCCGACGCGCAGCCATCATCCTGTGATCGACTGGATCCATCCGGATCAATTTGCAAAATACAAACAATTAGGGCTTGATATGGGTTTCAGGTATGTAGAGAGCGGGCCGCTGGTACGCTCATCATACCATGCAGAAAAACACTTGTTTGAAATCTGATATTTCCTTTATATATTCAGCCCATTGAGCAAAAAACGAAAAATATCGCTGACTGAAGAGGAATTGGTGCTTGCATTGAGGAATCATGAAAAAATCGCTGTTGAGGCGCTTTATGATATGTATTCGGCTTCTTTATTTGGGGTGATTTCCAGGATAATTGCCGATACGGCTACAGCGGAAGACCTTTTACAGGAAACTTTTGTAAAAATATGGCATTCTTTTTCGGGCTACAGTACCGAAAAAGGACGGCTTTTTACCTGGATGGTAAACATTGCCCGTAATCTGGCGATAGATAAATTGAGATCAAAAGATTTTAAGAACCAGAATAAAAACCAGGATCTCGAAAATAACGTAACTTTCATAGACGAACAAAGAAACACAGTTTACAAACCTGAGCTATTGGGTATTAAGGAATTAGTGGGAACACTAAAACCTGAACAAAAGCTAATTCTTGACCTCGTGTATTTTAAGGGTTACACCCATGTGGAAGCTGCAGACGAGCTGGGCATTCCATTGGGTACTATAAAAACACGGTTGAGAATGGCCATACAGCAACTCAGAAAACATTTTAACTGAATTTGGAATTGGAAGATATTAAAGCATATATAGAATCGGGCATACTGGAACTTTACGTTTTGGGCGATGTGAGCGCCGGCGAAAAGTTGCAGGTGGAGGCGATGGCTTTAATGCATCCGGCCATTAAAGCTGAACTGGATGAAATAGAGCGGTCGATGGAATTATATGCTGAAAAAAATGCCGTTGAGCCCGCTGAACATTTGCGCACCAGAATCTTAAACAACATGCTGACTAACTTCGGCGAAGACAGCACTTTTGATGAAGTTATAGAAGAGCCTAAAAATAATGTGGTTGCTTTTACAGCACCCCAAGCAACTAATTTTTATAAATATGCTTTTGCGGCATGCCTGGCGTTACTGTTAGCCAGCGTGGTGGCGTTGGTATCTATGTACAACAAGCTGCAGGATTCAAACAGCGCCATTGCTGCATTGCAATCAGATAAACAACATTTTGCCAATACCGTTAGTTTAAAAGAAGGTGAGCTGGAAGTATTACAGGACGCATCTTTTAAATTCCTGAAATTGCAGGCTACTACCAAAGCGCCAACCGGATCGCAGATTACGGTAGCATGGAGCCCTGCAAGGAAAAAAGTGTGGATTGATATGAAATCGTTGAAAATGCCTGAAAACGATAAGGAACACCAATACCAGCTCTGGGCGCTCGTGGCCGGAAAACCTGTTGACCTGGGGGTATTTGACGCTAATGCAGACACTACTGACATGAAGCAAATGAAATCTATAGCTTCTGCAGATGCTTTTGCCGTAACCCTGGAGCCTAAAGGCGGCAGCCCAACGCCTACGATGGACGAAATGATGGTTATCGGCAAGTTTTAATCCGGGATTGACTTTTTCCGGGCAACATTTCCCCCTGCTATAACTTGTAGAATTTCTTCGTAATTAAAATTTTACAAAACAATATTATAAAGCAGATTGTTGCTTTATGTAGTCTATTCAAACAATAAAAGCTATTTTTTGCGTTTTAATTGTAACTATAAAGGCAGTTAAAGTGTCTTATGGATGTAGCAGGTTAAGTGACGGATTGCGAATAATGGGATGATGGAACAACCTGCCAAATTAAATTTGAGTATTTTGTTCTTATAAGATCAGTTAATAGTTAATTAAAAAAGCCGTGCCAATACTGTACGGCTTTTTTTATGCTAACAACTTTGCCATCGTTAACGGAACCCTGGCTGCCACTTGCGAAGGTAGTACAACATTTATCTTATTGGGTAACGCCAATTCATCACCGGCCTTACCGTGAAGGTAGGCTCCTAATATACAAGCATCTTCTGATGAATATTGCTGGGCCAGCAAGGCGGAGATAATCCCCGTCAGCACATCGCCCATGCCGCCTGCAGCCATTGCCGGGTTACTAGTGGTGTTAAAATGCACTTTTCCGGCTGGGCTGATTACTATCGTATAATCATTTTTTAACAGGATAAAGACCGCATGTTCTTTAGCTTTTTGGATCCCGGTTTGAATGCGTTGCCACCAGTTTTCATGGTCGCCGAAAAGCCTGTCAAATTCTTTCATATGCGGGGTCAGAATAGAATTTTCAGGGATAGACCGCCACAATTCCCGGTGAACGGACAATAAATTGAGCGCGTCTGCATCAATCACCATTGGCTTTTTATAATTAGCAAAAATGTCTGTTATTAACTCAACTGCCAGTTCATCTTTTCCCAGTCCGGGACCAATGCCGATGGCGCTGAATTTATCCCATTCAATTTGGGGTAACTCCATGTCGTGTCTCACTACCGCCATAATTTCGGGCATATAACTATTTAAGGCGGTAAGCCCGCTTTGTGGTACACAGGCGGTTGTTAATCCCGCCCCTGCGTAAACACTGGCGGATGCGCTTAGCAATGCAGCTCCCATGGTTTCAGGCTGCCCGGCAACGATCAGGGTATGCCCGTAAGAGCCTTTATTGCTGAACCTGTGGCGGGGCTTCAGCATTTTCCGGATATCCTTTTCTTCAACGGCATAGTAGGGTGAATGAAGGGAATGCGAAAAACACTCATCGATCCCGATATTGACCGCCTCCCAGCATTTGATATAAGGGCCTGACTCAGGGAGTAAAAAATTAATTTTTGGCTGCTGGAAAGTAATTACCAGATCAGCATTCAGAATCCCGGAGCCGTGGGGCATTTCGCCATCGGCAAAAAAGCCTGTTGGCATATCAACCGCAACAACCGTCTTATCCAAACTGTTTAGATGATCTACAAGCCTTTTATAATCGCCTTCAAGCGGTTTATTTAAACCAGTCCCCAGCAATGCGTCGATGATAACTTGGCAATCTTCACCAGGAAAACCGCTTCCCCGTTGTATTTCTGCTATGCTGATGGCTGTTTTTTTTAACCGTTCAAGGTTGGTATTAAAGTCAGGTGTCGATTTATCCGAAAACCTGGCAACTTTAACGTTGATTTTTTTAAACTGGTGGTCATCCAGCATCCGGGCAATTGCCAGCCCGTCGCCGCCGTTGTTGCCGGTACCGCAATAAACCGAGATGGCCTGGTTTTTATCCGGAAAATGATTGATGAACCAGCCGACAAACGCTTTTGAGGCCCGCTCCATCAGGTCAATGGAAGCAATGGGCTCATGGGCGATGGTATATGCATCCGCTTCGCGGATCTGAGAGGCAATTAGTAAAGGCAGCATAATACTTAAAGGTACGATTGCAAAATTTGTTTGCCAAAAAATACTGAAGGGCTTTTTCTTTAATTGCTGAATTATATCAAGTATGGGCGGTACATCATTTAATAATGATACCTGCATTGCAGAATAACAATCGAATCTTTATCGATTTTATAAACCAACCTGTGCTCCAAGGTAATTCTTCTCGACCACCAACCAGCAAGATTATGTTTTAAAGGTTCGGGTTTCCCACTTCCTTCAAAAGGAATGCGTTCAATTTCTTTTACCAGTGAATTGACTTTTTTCACCATGGCTTTGTCTGTATTTTGCCAAAACAGGTAATCTTCCCAAGCCTGATCCAGGAAAACGGTCTTCATTCTTCTATAAGACTTCTTTCTTTGCCTAAGCCTTTATCGTAGTCTTCGATGCCTTTTAATAACCGTGAAGCATTTGAGGGGCTTTTAAGCAGATAAAATGTTTCTTCCATGCTTTCATAGTCGGATTTTGAAAGCACTACAACATCTTCGCCATTTGCACTTGTCACATAAAGTGGTGTATGGTTATCCCGCACCTTGTCTAAGTAGGATTTTAACTTTTGGCGGAAATTGGTGTAAGTTGTAACTTGCATTTTATGATTTTTTATAAAGATAAAAGACATTACTTACATGTACAAGAAATTGTACATGTAAGTTGCTCTACTTAATCTTCATCTCCTTTTTCAAAAACTGCCCGGTAAAGCTTTCTTTCACTTTGCACAATGCTTCCGGTGTGCCGGAAAACAATATCTTGCCACCGCCTGAGCCGCCTTCAGGGCCAAGGTCGATCACATGGTCGACAACTTTAATTACATCCAGGTTATGCTCAATCACCAGTACGGTATTGCCTTTATCAACCAGTTGGTTCAATACGCCCAGCAAAACATTTATGTCCTCAAAATGCAGTCCGGTTGTTGGTTCATCCAGGATATAAAAAGTATTTCCGGTATCTTTTTTAGAAAGCTCTGTCGCCAGTTTAACGCGCTGTGCTTCGCCACCTGATAGTGTTGTAGATGACTGCCCTAAAGTAATATAGCCCAGGCCAACATCAAACAGTGTTTTTACTTTGCGGTAGATGGCCGGGATATGCTCAAAAAATGTGGTGGCATCCTCAATACTCATGTCCAGCACATCGCTTATGGATTTGCCGCGGTAACGAACCTCCAGTGTTTCGCGGTTGTAGCGTCTTCCGCCGCATTCTTCGCAGGGAACCTGCACATCCGGCAAAAAGTTCATCTCAATCACCTTTAAACCGGCGCCCTGGCAGGTTTCGCAGCGGCCACCTTTTACATTGAAGGAAAAACGGCCGGGCTTATAACCCCTGATCCTTGATTCAGGCAATTGAACATACAGGTTACGGATGTCCGAAAATACACCGGTATATGTAGCCGGGTTCGAGCGTGGTGTGCGGCCTATAGGGGTTTGGTCTATCTCGATTACTTTATCAATATGTTCCAGCCCCTCAATTTTTTCATAGGGGAGCGGATGTTTTTTCGCCCTGAAAAAATGATGGTTCAATATCGGGTATAAAGTTTCGGTAATCAGGCTTGATTTGCCGCTTCCGGAAACGCCGGTAATACCGATCAGCTTGCCTAAAGGAAAATCAACCGAAACTTTCTTTAAATTATGGCCTGTCGCCTTTTTCAGGCTCAATATTTGACCATTGCCATCGCGCCTTTTTTCGGGTATGGCGATTTCGCGTTCGCCGTTGATGTAGGAGGTGGTGAGGGTATGCTGCTTCATTAATTCCGCAGGGGTACCCTGCGCTACAATCTCGCCGCCATGTACGCCAGCTGCCGGGCCCATATCAATTACGTGGTCAGCATGCAGGATCATATCCTTATCGTGTTCAACCACTAAAACGGTATTGCCCAAATCGCGCAGGTTTTTTAGCGCGTTTATCAGGCGCTCATTATCCCGCTGGTGAAGGCCGATACTTGGCTCATCCAGAATATACATAACATTCATCAGTTGCGAACCAATCTGCGTAGCCAGCCTGATGCGCTGGGCCTCGCCGCCCGACAAGGTTTTTGCCGTGCGGTCAAGCGTTAAGTAACTTAAGCCCACATCAAGCAAAAAAACTATCCTGGCGCGGATTTCTTTTAATATTTCTTTGGCAATGACATTCTGGCGTTCCGTTAAACGGTCCTCCAAATTGGCAAACCACTCCTGCAATGTGCGGATATCCATGCAGGCCAGCTCAAAGATGTTTTTGTCATTAACCTTAAAATGCAGCGATTCTTTTTTTAACCGGGCGCCTTCGCAAACAGGGCAGGTTTTTAATACCCGGTAGTTTTCCATATCGTCCATCCCTTCATCACCGCGGCGCTCCTGCTGCTCTTCCAGCATGCGCACAATGCCGTCAAACGCTACCTGGTAACTCTGCACGTTCCATTTATTGTACTCAACGGCTACGGTCACCATTTCAGTTGAGCCATTGAGGATGATATCGAGGTGATCCCGCGAAAGTTTTTCAATAGGGGTTGATAGTGAGAACTCGTATTTTTTAGCAAGCGCCTTCAATACCTGGAAGATCCAGGTTTCGCGGTATTCGCCAATAGGGGCAAGGCCGCCGTTAAGAATGCTTAACTTAGGATTAGGAATAACCGATGCTTCATCCACCTCAAAAATATAACCCAACCCGTTGCATTTATCACATGCGCCGTAAGGCGAGTTGAATGAAAATGTATTTGGCTGCGGTTCATCATACGAGATCCCCGAAATGGGGTCCATCAGGTATTTGCTATAGTAAAAAACGTTGTTATCCTTATCTGCAATCCGGATAATCCCTTTGGCCACTTTTAAAGCAGTTTGGATGGAGGTATACAATCGTTTGGCGTCTTTATCCTCAATCACCAACCGGTCGACCACAATATCAATATCGTGAATTTTATACCGGTCCACCTGCATTTTAGGCTCTACATCAGCCATCGCGCCGTCGATATAAACCTTTAAATAGCCTTGTTTACGGATCTGCTCGAAAAGCTCCCGGTAGTGACCTTTGCGGGCTTTAACTACGGGTGCAAGGATGTTTACCGGTTGCCCGCGGAATCTGTCGGAAATGGTCTTTAAGATCTGGTCTTCGGACATGCGCTCCATTTTTTCGCCGCTTACATAAGAATAGGCCTCGCCGGTACGGGCGAAGAGCAGGCGCATAAAGTCGTAGATCTCGGTAATGGTACCCACCGTCGAGCGCGGGTTTTTGCTGGTTGTTTTTTGCTCGATAGCGATAACAGGGCTTAACCCTGAAACCTTGTCGACATCAGGCCGTTCCATCCCGCCCATAAACTGGCGCGAATAGGCCGAAAACGTTTCCATGTACCGCCGCTGCCCCTCGGCATAAATGGTATCAAAGGCCAGCGATGATTTTCCGCTGCCGCTTAAGCCGGTGATGACCACCAGCTGGTTACGCGGAAAAGAAACATCTATGTTTTTTAAATTATGTACCCTGGCCCCGTACACTTCCACTTCGTTTTGCTCGCCAAGGTCGATAGTTTTCTGAATCATTTCTGTTAGTTGATTATGTTGATTGGGTTGGATTAGTTGATTGGGTTTAATAAGCTCCAACTTAATCAACCACTTACATAATCAACTCAATCAACCAAAACACAAAGATAAATAAAAAAGGCCGGGCTCCCACCTGGAAGTCCGGCCTTTAAGTGCTCCGTAATATAAATTTTTACGTGCTAATGGTAAACTGATCAGTTATACGCAAATAGCTCGTTTGGTTTTAAATAGGTTTTATAGCCATACTTTCCGGGCTGGCTGATAATTTGTTTCATGGCGATAATGTTATAAACATAGGCTGCGGTTTCGCCGTTCAAATGCATCAGGAAATAATTATCCTCGTTTTGCCTGTTTATCGCCCTTTCAATCTGGATCTCGCCATTGTTATAGGCCGCCGCAGCTAAAGTCCAGCTGTTAAACTCCACATAGAGTTCTTTGATGTATTTACAGGCTGCAATGGTTGATTTGCGGGTATTCATGCGCTCATCAACCCCGTCCCTAACTTTCAGGCCATAGGTACGCGCTGTGCCTGGCATAAACTGCCATATTCCCTTTGCTCCCCTTGGAGATGTGCCTTCACACAAGCCCGACTCAACCAGCGGGATGTATTTAAAGTCTTCCGGAATTCCGTATGCTTTTAAAATAGGCTCGATGATGGGAAATAATTGTAAGGCTTTTGTTTGGAGGATATTTGTCCCTACGTTTTTAAAATAATGCTTAGCAAGCGAACGCTGTAATTTGTGTTTTACACGTGCATCATTAAGTGGTAAAGCCTCGTTAGCGAAGCTAAAATCATTTTCGGCTGCAATGCTTTTTGGAACAAAATTTACAGTTTTTAGTGCAAGAGCAGGAACGTTGATTACCGGTTTTACCGCCGGTTCAACTGCTGTTTTGCTTCCCATCGCGCTGTAAATATTAAGCGTTGAAATGATAACCAGCACAATTATTACGGAGCACGTAATCAAGTGTTTTTTAGTCATTTCTTTTTTAATCATAAGCTGTACATTTGGTAGAATGTGCTGCAAAGGTAATTTATATAAAGCACATTATCAAATACTTAGCTTTTTGCGACTTTTGAAAATATTGGTTTTTGGTTCAAAAACATGCTTTAAAAGCTCTAAAGCAAGATTTTGAGCAGTTGAAAAAAATTATAATTATCGGCCTAAAAACCGTAACTTTGACCCTCCACGCTGAGAAAGCGCTAAATTAAAAACTATGGTATTTAAGAAACCTGGGAGCGGTCGGAACGACCAATCCGGCAGATCATCAAGCAGGGCTTCAAAGTCTGATGACAGGCCAAAAAGAGCATCCTCATCAAGAGGAAATTCTGCAAAAAGCAGCGATCGCTCCGATAGCAGCAAACCACCCCGCAAAGATTACAGCGAACGCCCTGCCGAGAAAAGATCTTTTTCGTCTTCAGGCAGCAAGCCGTATCAAAGCAGGCAAAACGATGGCGATAAGCCTGCAAGCAGTTTTAGTGGCGGCGAAAAGAAATCTTTTACCCCAAAGGGCAGGCCATATACCGGGCGCCCTGCTGATAATGATGACCGGCCAAAAAGAAGTTTCGGCGGCGAATCATCAGGCGGAAAGAAACCTTTTGCACCCAAGAGCAGGCCTTATACCGGTCGCGTAGCCGATAACGATGCCCGCCCGCCAAAGAGCTTCGGTGGTGAATCATCAGGAGGCAAAAAAACATTTACATCAAGAGAAAGATCGGCGCCATCAAAATTCGGTGGTGACGAAAGACCTAAAAGAAGTTTTGGCAGTGATAAACCGGCAGAAAAAAAATTCTCTGGCAGGCCATCATCAGCCGGAGCCGGAGGGTTCAAAAAACGGGAGGGTGACAGGCCCTTTAGTGCCGATCGCCCGCAACGTTCAAAACCAAACTACGATAAAATTACACCCGACCAGGACGCTCCGGCAAAAACTTTACGCGGCCGTAAAAAAGCTACGGAAAGTAAAGATACCGGCCTGATCAGGCTGAACCGTTATATTTCAAACGCAGGTATCTGTTCGCGCCGTAAGGCTGATGAGTTGATTGCCGCCGGCGTTGTCTCCGTAAATGGTGTAGTGATATCAGAACTGGGCCATAAAGTTGATCCTTTGAAAGATGAGGTGCGCTATAATGGCGAAATGCTGAAACGCGAAAAAATGGTTTATGTATTGTTAAATAAACCAAAAGATTATATCACTACTACAGAAGACCCTCATGAACGCCGTACGGTAATGAACCTGGTTGAAAAAGCCAGCAAGGAGCGTATTTACCCGATCGGCCGTTTAGACAGGAATACCACAGGCTTGCTTTTAATGACCAATGATGGCGACCTGGCCGATAAGCTGTCCCACCCGCGTAACAATATTGTTAAATTATACCAGGTTGAACTCAGCAAAAGCCTTACCCAGGGCGACCTGAACAAAATAACCTACGGCCTTGAACTGGAGGACGGTTTGATAAAACCTGATTCAGTTTCTTATGTATCCGGGGGATCAAAAAGAGAAGTCGGCATCCAGATCCACAGCGGTAAAAACCGTATTGTACGCCGGATATTCGAACATTTAGGTTACGAAGTAGTAAAACTCGACAGGGTGGTGTATGCCAACCTCACAAAAAAAGATCTTCCAAGAGGCCGCTGGAGATATCTGGACGAAAGTGAGATCATCCAATTGAAGCACTTAATATAGTGATTAGAGGGTAGTTGATTAGAGATTAGTTAAGAATAGGTGTGTCTCAACCGCTGCGATTTTTTTCCTAATCTCTAATCTCTGGCCTCTAATCTCTAAATCAAATTACTATCTTGCGTGCAATAACCAATGTATTGTACGATGAGAAAGCTCCTGCTGATAATTTCGCTGATCTGCCCGGTATTTACTTATGCCCAGCATAAAAAAACTGCCCCAACCACTTTCGACCTGCTTATTGGCACTTATACAAAAGGGAAAAGCAAAGGCATTTACGTGTATCGTTTTTATGCTGAAAAAGGCAAGCTTGCATATTTAAATGAAATTGATGGCGTAAGCAATCCATCCTATCTCACCTTGTCAGGTGATAACAAATTTGTGTATGCTGTAAACGAAGACGGCAAAGATGGCGCAGTAAGCTCCTTTACTTTCGACCCGAAGCTGGGTAAACTTGTTTTTATAAATAAACAATCCACCTCCGGCGCCGATCCATGTTATGTTTCGGTGGATAAAGATCAAAAAAATGTTTTTGTGGCGAATTACAGCAGCGGTAACCTGGCCGTTTTGCCGGTTAATAAAGATGGCTCGCTGGCGCCTGTTTCTCAATTGATCCAGGATAAAGGGCAGGGAGTTAATAAGGATAGGCAGGAAGGCCCGCACGTGCATATTGCCCAGTTATCGCCCGATGAAAAATATCTTCTGTACAGCGATCTGGGTACTGACAAATTGAATGTAATGCGTTATCATGCATCGCGCCCCCAGCCTTTAACGCCTGCCGATGAACCGTTTGTGAGCGTGCCGGGTGGTGAAGGCCCCCGCCATATTGTTTTTTCGAACGATAAAAAGCATGTTTACCTGGTAACCGAAATGGGATCAAATGTTCATGTTTTTGACTATGATAACGGAAAACTGAAAGAAACCCAATCCATTACCTTACTGCGCGACGGTTTTAAAGGACAAACAGCGGGTGCTGCTATTCACATATCGCCCGACGGAAGGTTCTTATACGCCTCCAACCGTTTAGAAACCAATGAAATTTCGGTTTATGCAATTGACCCTGATAATGGCAAGCTTATCTTTAGCCAGCGCGTAACAACTGATGGCAAAAACCCGCGTGATTTTGCGATAGACCCCACAGGTAAATTCCTGCTGGTGGCCAATCAGGACAGCGATATGATTTTCGTTTACCTGATTGATAAAGCTTCAGGGAAATTATTCAGATTGGCAGGCGGCCTTGAAATAGGCAACCCGGTTTGTTTGAAGTTTGCACCGGCGGAGTAGTGATGGATCAAGTAGTAAATTAAGTGCTTTTTTGTTTGCCTGTTGACAGCCATGGGCGGCGATTGATTTAACTTCGCGGTATTGTGTGCATGTGTTTATTTAAAATATTTCGTAATTTTACATTATGAAATCACAGTTGAACAGAATTACGGTTATACCCGGCCTTTGCAATGGCAAGCCTACTATAAGGGGAAAGCGTTTAACCGTGCATACTTTACTTAGTCACCTGGCTGCCGGTGAAACAGAGACAGAGATTTTCGAATCTTTTCCTTTTTTAGAAAAGGAAGATATCACAGCTGCCCTGGAATATGCAGCTATGATGGCTGACCATATTAATATTCCGCTATCAAATCAAAAGGTAGCGTAATGAATTTTTTGGTTGATGCCAATCTTCCACGGAAATTTACGTGGTTTAATACCCCCGATTTCTCTTTCGCACATGACTGGGGCGATGCGTTTCCTGACAGAGCCATTTGGGATTATGCGCTTAAAAATGACCTGATCATTCTTACCCGCGATTCGGATTATTTTCATTGGATGATTCAAGCAAAAAAGTCGCCAAAAATTGTCTACTTTAAACTTCAGCAAGAGGGAAGGAAAGAACTCGAAGAATACTTTGCTCTGCATTGGGAACAGATATGTAATTTGATAAAAAACCATCGTATGGTTATAGCATCAGTCAACTCCCTGGATGTTTTTTGATAGGCAGGATCCTCAAATACTGATTAAACGTACCGTTTCACAGTCGGAATTCAAATAAATCCTCGCGAACAAATTTGAAATAGCATCACGTCGATTAAATTTCGCCCCACTCTTTCCGCATTTTTTGCGTATGGAGATTAAAGCTTTTGGCATCTTCAATGGAAAAGACACCCTTGTGTTTTTTGGAAAGTCTGGTTTTGGCGGGAATATCTTCCTTTAAAATATTTATCAATCGCAATTCTTCCAGCTCACGCAAAATACCAATTGCCTTTGGGTTGATAACATGTATAAGAATAGTGCTTCTCAATTTCGTAATTTGTAATATTCTTTTAAGCCTTTCGCCTTTTATTCCTTCACCTCGTTAAAGCGCTTTTTCCTTGCACCGCTCAATCACTTCAACATAATAATTTTCGTATAGCGGAAGAATATTGGCCAAGTCAAATTCTTTGGCACGGCTAAGGGCGTTTTCCTTAAAGGTGTTGAGTCTTTCTTCATCTTCAAGAATGTAAATGGCTTTTTCGGCCATGCCGTCAATATCTCCTACATCTTTTAAAAAGCCGGTTACCCCTTCAACATTCAATTCGGGTAAACCGCCTGCATTTGAAGTTATCACCGGTACTTTACAGGCCATGGCTTCCAGGGCGGCCAAACCAAAACTTTCAGATTCCGAAGGCATCAAAAACAGGTCGGAAACAGAGAGGATCTCTTCAATGGCATCCTGTTTACCTAAAAAGCGCACATTTTCGCTAACACCCAAATCACGGCTTAGCTGTTCACAACGCGAGCGGTCCGGGCCGTCGCCCACCATCAGCAATTTGGCAGGAATAGTACCCACAAGTTTTGCAAATATCTTAATCACATCATCGGTACGCTTTACTTTGCGGAAGTTTGAGGTGTGTACCACTATCCTTTCGCCAAACGGGGCTATCGCTTTTTTAAAGTGATCTTTAGGCTTAAGGCTGAAGCGTTTCAGATCGATAAAATTGGGGATCACTTTAATGTCGTTTTCAATTTCAAAAAACTCATAAGTGTCATTCCTTAAATGTTCCGAAACTGCTGTTACGCCATCCGATTTATTGATGGAAAAAGTAACTACAGGTTTAAAAGTGCGATCCTTACCCACCAGCGTAATATCGGTACCGTGCAGTGTGGTTACCACAGGGATATAGATGCCGTAGGTTAACAATATCTGTTTGGCCATAAAAGCTGCCGAGGCGTGAGGAATAGCATAATGTACGTGCAGCACATCCAGTTTTTCAAACCGTACCACATCAACCAGGCGGCTGGCCAGCGCCAGTTCGTATGGCGGAAAATCAAAAAGCGGGTAATTGGATACCGAAACCTCGTGATAAAACAGGTTCTCTGAAAACAGGTCGAGCCTGGCGGGCTGATTATAGGTGACAAAATGCACCTGGTGGCCACGGTCTGCAAGGCCTTTACCCAGTTCGGTGGCTACAACCCCGCTGCCGCCGAAGGTTGGGTAACAAACTATTCCGATTTTCATTTACTTGATATGCTATTGTTAATTGGTTGCTGCCGCGACTTTTTGTCTGAATTCGCGACCGCAAGTTTAACAGCAATTTACGGGAATAGTGTTACCCGGATGTAAAATGATTCGTGGCAATGTAATATTCTTTAACCGTTTAAGTATTAGCTGGCAGTTTCAGGATGGTTGGCGGCTCTTTTTAAGGGTGTTGGGAAATCAAAAAACGCGTAATCCCCTGTACCTAAGATTTCGCTGACCGCATCCTTTGCCTGTCTGAATTGAAATTTAAAACCAGAATCTGTCAATCTTTTTGGCAATACCCAGCGGCTTTTCAGGATCAATTCAGTTTCTGTGCCGATGAAAACCGCACCGGCTTCCAGCAGCCATTTTGGAGCCGGCAGGCCAATAAGGGTTCCATTAATATTCCGGATGACCTTCATTAATTCAGCATTTTTTACCGGGGAGGGAGCTGTACAGTTAAATACACCGTTCAGTTCGGGATGATCTGCCAGCCACTCGGTGCTTCGTGCCGCATCATGCTCGTGTACCCAACTTACATATTGTTGTCCATTTCCCTGTTTTCCACCCAGGCCCAATTTTACCAGGTTAAGCAGCCGCGGGAAAACGCTGTCGCTTCGGCCGAGCACAATGCCCATGCGCAGGGCAACTTTACGTGTTTTAGGGGTATCGTATTTGTTGAACGCGGCTTCCCATGCATTGCAAACGTCGACTGAAAAACCGTTGCCAATTTCACCGGTTTCTTCATCCTGCGGATGGTCTTCGGCGTGACGGTAGATAGTTGCGGAAGACAAGTTGATCCAAAGTTTTGGAGGTTCAACCAGGTCGTGGATTGTTTTGCCCAATAATTCAGTGGGCAATAACCTTGATGCAAATATTTCTTTTTTGTTTTTATCGGTGTAACGGCAATTAACATTTTTACCGCAAAGGTTAATCAGGATATCTGCATTCACCAATTCTGCTGCCCATTTACCCCATGTTTTTCCATCCCATACTACTGTGCGGATATTTCCGTCAGTTTGTTTTTCGTGCCGGCTTAATATGATTATTTCACTGGCTTTGTCTTTATAATAATTTGCCAATACCCTGCCCAGGTAACCGTTACCGCCTGCAAGGACTATCTTTTTGTATTTCATTATCTTTTATTTAAAAACACAATCAACTTAATCTAACTCAATCCAACTTAAGCAACTAATATTACAGCCAACAATGCTACCCGGTACAAAATCCAGGTAATGGTTAATGTCCATCCAAGACCGAGCAATTTTGTTCTGCGGATATGTTCCAAAAACATCAATCCGGCTACCGCCATAAAGTATAAGGGGTAGACTATAGCAGGAAACCTGAACCAGTGGTTTAGGATCATCACTATTGCAAGCAGCAAACTTCCTGCAAAGGAGATGGTCATCATATTGCCCAGGTAAGTCCAGAATTTGTCACGGGCATAAGTACTGATAATGATGCCCTGGCAAATAATCTGCCCGCCGCAGATGAAATATTCCCTTAACGGGCCGCCCAATGGTACAATGCCGGTGAGCAGGTGCGCATAGCCGGTTAGAATAAACCCGGTACAAAACCAGGTGAACAACAGGTATGCGATGCGGTAATGTAATTTAAAAGTTGGCTGGTAAGGGTAACTATCGCCTACTGTGCCTGCTGGAATGATGACCCTGCGGTTGTAGGATATAAACGCGTAGACCTTGCTCATTAGCCGTGCGAATGGCTTAAAATTGAAAAGTGGTTTAAATACCGGGCAGGTATTGCCAAACACTTTAAAAAGGCTTTGAATGCCATAGGTTACTTCGCCGTTGTTGAGGTTGATCAACGCGATCTCGTTAACAGCTCTTTGTTTGTCAATTACCGGGCAAACATTATCCATATTGTTTTGATAAGCAGCGCGGCCATTGGCTGCAAGCATCCCTGTACTGACAAATGCTTTTGTATATAAGTTACACATTGGGCATTCACCATCGAACAGGATCATGTGGTTTTCTAATGTTTTCATGTTTTCAGGAATTAATGAAACATAATTTGAAAAAATATACCGGGTTGTGCCGGTGCAACTGAAACTTTCATTTCATTAAACAAATGTAAATATATTTTTTAAACTTTCAATATTTATTGAAAATAAAAATAATAATGATTTGAATTATGATTTGTAGGATTAGAAGATTGCTCTTAAATGGCGCAAAAAAACTTAACCATAGTTAATCCTGTCATCCTTTAATCCTACGAATCATAGTTCAGACAAAAAGCCCCGCAACATATCGTCGCGGGGCTCAGCTTAGTTTATAGTTTATTTTAGTGCTTATTTGTTGATCACTTCCTCAATTGCCACCTGTGGCGTTAATGATTTGTGTGTTTTTTCGGTAACAATTTCTTTGGCTAATTTAAAGCTCACTGATTTTGCGATCTCCCTTGAAGATGTACCGATCTGAACCTTGTATTCACCTGCATCGGCTACCCATGCTGATTTATCAGTATAGAATGAGGCCAGGTCGCCTGCATGCAGCGTTAATGTAACCACTTGCGATTGTCCTGGGGCCAGCAAACCGGTTTTGGCAAATGCCTTCAGCTCCTGTGCGGGTTTGTCAAGCGTTTGGTTTGGCGCAGTTAAATAAAGCTGAACCACTTCCTTGCCGGCAGCTTTTCCGGTATTTTTAACCGTAACGCTAATACTGACGCTGCCTTTAAACTCGGGTGTACTCACTTTTACATCACTTAATTTAAATTTGGTGTATGACAAACCGTAACCAAATTCATAAGCCGGTTTAATTTTAAACGAGTCGTAATAACGGTAGCCTACATATACGCCTTCCTGGTAAACTACTTCTGAAGGCGCTCCTACCATTGGGTTAGGCTGTTGACCAGCCGGACGTGGGAACTCTTTACCCGGGAAATTTTTCGCAGAAGGTACATCCTGGTACGCAACCGGGAAAGTAGAAGCCAGTTTACCTGATGGGTTTACTTTACCGCTTAATACATCAGCTATCGCATTGCCGCCTTCGAGGCCCGGCTGCCATGCTAATAAGATGCCGTCAACGCTATCGCGCCAGCTGGCAACTTCTATCACACCGCCAATGTTCAATACAACTACAACTTTTTTTCCTTTGGCGTGAAAAGCATTGGAAACACTGTTGATCAATGCTTTTTCAGCATCAGTTAACGTGAAATCGTTTTCTACTTTACGGTCAGCGCCTTCACCGGCATTTCTGCCAATGGTGATGATTGCTGCATCCGCGCCATCCGCTTCTTTTTCAACCAAACCGGTAACGTCCATTTCAGGGATCGGCGGCGGAGCCATAAAGAAATTCGTACTCTTTGGCTGTTTGGCCTTAGCCTCAACCAAATAATCAGCATAGCTTTTAGCTAATTCCGGTTGTACTTTAATGCCTGCATTGGCAAGGCCTTGTGGTAACATTGCAGTATAAGCTTTATGAACATCGCCGCTGCCGGTACCACCAGCTATTAAAGCATAAGATGTATTGCCGAATACGGCAATTTTTTTACCTTTTGCCAAAGGCAATGTTGCACCATCATTTTTAAGCAATATCATGCCCTGTGCTGCCGCCGTACGCGAAACGGCTGCGTGACCTTTCAGGTCGGGTTTGTCCGAATATTTATAGCCTTTAAAGGTGGGTGATTTAAGAATGATCTTCAGCATTCGGGTAACATTGGCATCCAATTGGGCCAGGGTCAAGGTGCCGTCTTTAACTGCGGCTACTATTGCGTCAGACTGGTCGGGATTTCCCGGCATCAGTAAATCATTTCCTGCATTCATTTGTGCAACGGCATCATGGCCGCCAAACCAGTCGGTCATCACAAAACCTTTAAAACCCCATTCTCTTTTCAAAATGTCAGTTTGCAGGTCGCGTCTTTCCGAAGTATAGGTGCCATTTACTCTGTTGTAGGATGACATTACAGTCCAGGGCTGTGAAGCTTTAACAGCAATTTCAAAACCTTTCAGGTAGATCTCGCGCATCGCCCTTTCACTTACAATAGTATTAACGCTGTTCCTGTTAGTTTCCTGGTTATTAGCTGCAAAGTGTTTGATGGAAGTGCCTACACCCTGGCTTTGGATCCCGTTAACAATGGCTGCCGTCATGCTGCCTGCCACTAAAGGATCTTCAGAGTAATACTCAAAATTGCGGCCTCCGAGCGGGTTGCGGTGGATATTAAGCGCGGGGCCCAATATCACGTCAACGCCGTATTCGCGGATTTCATTACCGAAAGCTACACCCACCTTTTTAACCAATGCGGTGTCCCATGAGGATGCCAGCAGAGTAGCTACCGGGAATGCGGTTGCATAATAGGTTCTTTTGTCATTCGGGCGGGTAGGGTCAATCCTCAAACCCGCCGGGCCGTCGGAAACAGTGATGGACGGGATACCTAAACGAAGGATCGCATGGGTGCGGCCCGCAGTGCCGACAACTTTTTCAGGAACATCATAGGCTTCCGGGTCAGACGGAGGCAGTGTAAAACCGCCAATGTTGATCGGTTTTGGCTTTTCGCCCTTTACAGGTGGCGGCATGCCGGGCATTTTGAAGCCCATACCTACTACCAGCTTGGCTTTTTCTTCAACGGTCATTGCGTTCACCACTTCTTTAAGGCTGCTTTTGCCCAACTTAGGCAGCGGCTTTTGGGCCTGCGCATGAACGGTCAGTACAGTAGCACTGAGTAATACCAATAACGCAGTCATTGGTTTTTGAGTAAGTCTCATTTTTATAATTTAAAAGGTTTAATTGATAATTGGTTGCTAAATATAAATTGTCATTGTGTCAATGATACACAATTGTAAATAATATTTTTTAGAAAAGAAAATAATCAGACATAAATACAACAAATACCGACGAATATTTGTTTTTATACGATGAAGGGGAGCGTTGATTTAGTTAGAATAAGTTGATTAAAAGAGTGGTTGTTCATTGGTGAGATTTTCAACCTGATCAACTCAATCTAACCCAATCAACCACTCACTAAATCAATCACCCAATCACCATCCTTATGTAATACTTCATACTAATTTTAGCGTTAAAAATATAATTGCGGTATTTTAGGGGCTTATTAAACTGTTTTAAGTGTAAATGACCTACAGATCAACATACCAGGCGGCGGCAACTGCCGCCCCCGCCATTGAGAGCCATTTTGAACGTTTGCTGCAGGCCGCTTTGCTGCAGGGGGGCGATGAACTGGCGCCGGCGCCGGCAATTGGGGTAATCAGTTCTGTGATAGATGTCGCGTTTTGGGCTAGTTTGCGAAAAGAAGAAAGCCGGTCGCCTAAAATATCGCTGGCCTATTTGCCGCCGCAACTTGCAGGTCAGCCACTTGTTTTTGAAGAACGCATATTATTAACACCCTATTTACTTACCAAACTTGCGCCCGCTGTTGAACGGTCGGGCATTCACCTGGGCATATGGGATGACGAGAACGGCGACCTGTATGTTTGGGGCACCACCCGTTCCATACCCGATTGCTGTTTTGTACTGGAGGTGATTGAGCCTGGTTTGTTAGTGGTAAAGCACCGCAGGATTAAAGGTTTTGGGAAGTTCATTAACGTGGCCGTATTAAAGGGCGATGAAATAAAGATTATTGATGAAGACAGCAAAAGCCTGCCCGACTGCCCTGCCATGCTAACATCTCTGATTGATTATAATTCCCCAACAGGATGGAATGATTCAGTGAACATGCTGGTACAATTGGCTGCTTCTATGCGCATCCATGGGCATGGCGGCATATTGTTAGTAGTACCGAAGGATAGCGAAACCTGGCGCGACTCCATCATTCACCCTATTACTTACCCGGTTACGCCCGCTTTTGATGAGCTCAGGAAATTGATGGAACAAAAAGTAAGCGGCCACGACCTGGTACACTGGCAGGAGGAAGTTAACCGTACCGTTGAAAATGTAGCAGGCCTTACCGCGGTGGACGGCGCTACGATCATTAACGACGAAATGGAGTTGCTTGCTTTCGGCGCCAAAATAGGGCTGTCATCAAACGGTGGCTCCGTTGAACAAATGCTGGTGACCGAGCCTGTAATCGGCAATATCGGCACCATCATTCACCCTTCGCAAAACGGGGGTACCAGGCACCTGTCGGCCGCGCAATTTGTGTTTAACCAACGCGATGCCATCGCCCTGGTTTCCTCCCAGGATGGCCGGTTCACCGTGTTTTCATGGTCGCCATGCGAGGGTATTGTGCATGCGCATTATGTGGACGCTTTGCTGCTTTGAGCTGGCTCATAGTTCATGGTGAAGAAGTTCCTGCTATGAACTATGAACCGATCAAATTCCGGCAAACATGGTTTGCGCCATCGGGCCAATGATCGGAATAGGCTTTTCCTCGCCATTAATGGCGCCTATTAAACCTATTATCCAGAGAACAAAAAACGCCACGTTTATCAACCACAAAAAGGATATTAATGAGAAGAAGCCTCCTGACAGCCACATAGCCCCTAAAACAAACCCCAATCCATACCTTACGATCATAAAAATCAGGTGTAATAGCAAAGTTTGCCGTAATTGGTAGCTGCCTAAACTTGTCCTGTTGCTTTGGTGAAATCCGAAATAGGCGACGAGCCAGCCTATAATAGTAAAATAACTGATGATACCGGCGGTTTTACCGTTTTCCTGGTTTACTAATGGTTCCATAAATTTAAGATTTACTGGTTGAGAAATTAAATTTACGGTAATTTATTGAAAACAAGTAACTTGGGCCGAAAATATTTAATCAATAAACGATTTAAATAATGCCTGACAATAACCTCATCAGCAGCGAAATAGACGCATTTTACGCCGGTGCCGCCGAAGATAAACGGTTAACCTATGGCCTCGGCCCCCTGGAACTGGAACGGAACCAGGAACTGATCTCCCGGCATCTCCCGGCAAAAGGCGCGATGATCCTGGATGTAGGCGGCGGCCCCGGCGTTTATGCCGAATGGTTGGCAGGGTTGGGCCATACCGTTCACCTTATCGACCCGGTACACAAACATATCCAGCAGGCGCAAAAACGGGCAGCTAAGTTGAAAAAGCCCTTTAAGGCCGCATTGGGCGAAGCAAGGCGGCTTGATTTTCCGGATAGTTCGGCCGATGTAGCGATCTTACATGGCCCCTTATACCATTTACAAAAAAAGGAGGAACGCCTCAAAGCACTGCACGAAGCTTACCGCGTGCTTAAACCCAACGGTACCATGCTGGGCTTTGCCATTAACCATACGGTATCCACCCTCACCGGGTTGCTGAACGGTATGATCCACGACCCGCAGTTTTATGCCATGTGCCAAAGCGAGCTGCAAAGCGGCATCCATAATCCGCCGGCCAGCTGGCCCGGTATTTTGCCTGAGGCCTTTTTTCATAAGCCGGATGAATTGATGGATGAGGTAAGAGAAGCTGGTTTTACCGGCCTGGAATTGTTTGCCGTGGAAGGGATGATCTGGCTGGACAGCAAGTATTTTGAAAGCCGCTCCAACCCCGACAAGAAGGCCGCCATGATGCACCTGCTGAAAACCAACGAACAGAACCGCGAACTGCTGGCGTTTAGCCCGCATATGATGGTTTGCGGGCGGAAAACCGGGTAAAAAACCATGTAAATTACGGGTGTTCACCCCTGGAAAGTATGAACACCGGTGAACACCAGGGAACAGGGGTGAACAAGCTAATGCCCTGATAGTCAAATCTATTATTTAAAAACCTATAAAAATCCATGGTTTTGGCCCCCGTATAAAATTGTTTTTTAGGGGTGTAAAAGCACTGCTTTTGCTGATAATTCAGCTGTTTTTAGTTGTTTTTACTGTTTTTTTGATTGATTTTGCCGCTTTCTGCATGCGTAATGGCACAGGCCCTGCGTTTCCGGATGTACGAAGCAGGGCAAGGGCCGCTACGAAAGGCCCGACAGGGGATGGGGCAATATACCCGCTCATAAAATTAACCCCCATGCTTTTTTTGCCCCCGGAGGCCGCAACCCACCCGCCTGTTTCCGCCAAAGCCGGGTGATAACTCTAATTGTAAAGGGTAGCCACTGACGTGGCAATACCTATCGTTGTTGTTTTTTCTACAAAGGGGTTACCCCGCTGGGGTATTTGATATAGGATTAATAATAAACTTGTGTAAATACAGCGCCTGCACAGGCGAAGATTGGTAAAACAGAAAATTTAATGGGACGAGTCCAATTTACCCGCACATAAAATTAATCCCCAATCTTTTTATGCCCCGTAGGCGGCTACCGCTTTGTAGAATGCCCCCCCCCAATATTTTTGCCCCGTAGGCGGCTACCGCTTTGTAGAATGAACCCACCCCCACCCAATTTTGCCCCATAGGTGGCTACCCTCTCGCCTGTTTCCGCCAAAACGACTGACAAACCAATTTGCAAAAGGGTAGAGGTTGTCTCAAAAGTCGGTTTTATAAAAAGCTTACCAAATAATATTTGCCTCTGTGCTCTTTGCGTTCTTGTCTCCGTGACCTCTGTGGTTAAATTTCACCACGGAGGGCGCGAAGAAGACACAGAGAGGCGCGGAGTT
>JARLHA010000046.1 GCA_031292485.1 Mucilaginibacter sp. | reverse complement strand
TTTTGCCCGAACGAAATTGCTCAAGGGCTTGTTTCTTGATCAACTCATAGTCAATCGATTCTTCTTGTCTCATTTTTCTGCGTCTTAAAGTTAAAAATCCTTCTTTGATTTTTAACTGACACAGTTCATTTTACAGCCTCTAAAATTACTTACGCATGTGCTGCAGAAATACGACTACACATCAATCAACTTCCTCAAGGATCTCTTTTTCTTTTTTACGCATTTCGGTAACGTATTCTGAAGGGAGCATACCATATTCATCTTTAAACACCTTCGAAAAATAATTAGGGTTATTAAAGCCGGACTCATAGGCAACGCCGGCGATATTAAGTTTACTTTTTTCTAATAGTTGAACGGCCCTCTTTAAACGAATAGTCCGGATACAATCAACAGGTGTTTTACCGGTAAGTGATAACATTCGTTTATAAAGTGAGATCCTGCTCAATGACAGATGCCTGCTTAACTCCTCGACAGAGAAATTCGGATTGGTTATATTGTTCTCGATGCACGAAAAAACATTCTTCAAAAATCTTTCATCTTCCGATACAACCGCTATATCCTGTGCATTAACTTCAACCTGTTTTTGGTAGGTTTTTTTAAGTGTTTTTTGCATCAGCAAAAGGCCATTAATTTTTGAGAGCAATATTTGAAAGTTAAAAGGCTTGCTTATATAATCATTGGCACCATTGGTAAGGCCCGCAAGCTGGTTTTCTTCATCAGTTAATGCGGTCAATAAAATAATGGGAATATGTTCAGTACGTTTATCACCTTTTATTTTTTTGCACAGATCGATCCCATTCATCTCTGGCATACTTACATCGCTCACTATCAGGTTGGGGTGCAAAGCAAGCGCTTTTTGCCAGCCGTCTTTACCATTTATAGCCTCAACAATGTTGAAGTTATGTTTCAGGTTATCCTTTAGGTAAAACCTAAGGTCGTCATTATCTTCAATCAATAAAATAACAGGCTTCTTAGATGTCATACGTGAACTTTCCTCCTGCTTCACCACCGCAGGCTGCTCTGGCACCAATGCACTCTTTTCGTATTCTAAATCAACCGGCAATTGAACGGTGAAGCAAGTTCCGTTTCCGGGTTCACTTTCAATACTGATTTCTCCGCCGTGCATTTTAACAAATTCCCTTGTGATTGACAAGCCTATTCCGCTGCCTTGATTCAGCAAACTTTCCGGCATATTGTCCTGAAAAAAGCGCTCAAAAACTTTATCATGTATTTCCTTCGGTATCCCGATGCCGGTATCAATTACTTTTATTTCTAAAAGCTGTTGCTCATCCGCAGCGGCGTTCTCTTTAACAAGGCTAATAAAAATACTTACATTACCACCTGAAGCCGTGAATTTAAAGGCGTTTGAAAGCAGATTAAATAACACCCTTTCAATTTTGTCCCTGTCAAATTTAATAATCACCGATTCTACATCGCTCTCAATTAAATAATCAACATGGTTTTGGTCAGCAATGTCCGTAAAAGAAGATGATACCTCTTTTATAAACTGTATGATATCTCCTTTGCTCAAATTTAACTTCAACTCTTTAAACTCCATCTTCCTGAAGTCCAGCAATTGATTTACCAGGTTTAACAAGCGCCTCCCGTTTCTTTTTATCATCATCAAATGGTGCTTTTGCCCGGCGTCTTCGTTGCTCTTTATTAAATTATCAATCGGAGAAATAATTAATGATAAAGGGGTCCTGAATTCATGGCTTACATTGGTAAAAAATTTGATCTTCATCAGGTCGAGTTCATGCATACGCCTGGCTTCTTCACGTTCCTGTGCTATTTTACGTTCAGATTCCAGTTTATCCTGCTTGATCTTAAATTCCCGTTTTAATTTCAATATACCTTTGTGCCTGATGTAAAACAACAGGCAAATAACAGATAGGAAATAAAGGGCATAGGCTATGGGCGATTTCCAAAACGGTGGCAGCACCTTTATATTAAGTGTAATGGTACCGCTGTTTTTAGGATCATTAATATTGCTGGCCCTTACCTTAAATACATAGTCACCGGCATCAAGGTTGGTGTAGGTGGCCTTGCGGATATCGTTTGGAGCCGAAAGCCATTGCTTATCGAACCCATCCAATTTATATTGATAAACAATCTTATCAGGATTAAAATAATCACAATCGGCAAATTCAATGCTAAAATCATTTTCGTTATGGGTTAACGTTAAATCCCGGGTATCTGTTATTGAGCTTTTTAATACCACATTGCCGTTAACAGTATCGCCGGCCGCGACGCTTTTATTGAATAACTGAAAATCGGTAAATAATAATTGCGGTTTACTTTTTACAATATTTATGCTTTTAGGATCGAAAATATTAAAGCCATGTGCCCCGCCAAATATCATCAGGCCTTTTTTTGTTTTAAAGGCTGCGCATGCATTAAATTCTTTTCCCTGCAAGCCATCAAATTCATCAAACTTATTGATCTGAAACTTATAATCGTCACCTGTTTTAGTATAATTTATCCGGGCCAACCCGTTTTTGGTACTAATCCAAATTGAGCCATCATTATCCTCCAAAACGTTTAATACATTGTTTCCGGGTAACCCTTTTGCTTCATCAAGATTATGAAATTCATTAGTCCTGGCATTTAAAACACTTAAACCGTCTTTAGTCCCTATCCAGAATAGCCCTTCCCTGTCCTCTATAATGCAGTTTACATCATTGGCCACCAAACTATTAGGGTTTTTAGGCTGATTAAAATAATGTTTTGCCTTATTTTTCCCTTTTTCTATAAAATCTAACCCTTTGTCGCGCCCTATCCAAATATTTTTCTGTTTGTCCTCATAAATAACTGCTGTATAATTAGACAGCATTTGATAATTTGGATGTAAAAAGCTATTTGTCTCTCTGTTGAAAATATTAGTACTGCCTGCAAAAGTCCCTACCCATAATTTATTTGATGAATCTTCTATGATGGTATAAACCCTGTCATCCGAAATACTTGATGGTATATTGTCATTATGTCGGTAATGAGTAAACTTATTTCCGTCAAAACAATCCAGTCCTCCAAAATAGGTACCTATCCAAAGCTTATGTTCATGGTCGATGCATAAACGGATCACTACATCATTTGTTAAACTGTTTGGATCATTGGGGTTATGCTTGAACTGGGTATATTTTTTAGTGACGGAATTATAATTGATCAACCCTCCCCCATTTGTCCCGATCCACAAATTTCCATTGGCATCATCAGCAAAGCAATCTACATCCTCAAACGGCAAACTTTTATTGTCTGACAGAAACTTACGCACAAGCGGAAACTGGATGATACTTTTATGATAATAACTAACACCTTGTTTAAATGTACCTGCCCAAATGATACCAGTATTATCTTTATAAAGTTCAACAGTGTTCCCTTTCAGGGATTTTGCATCGTCTTCCCTGTTTAACAGATATTGAATACTATTGCTGACAGGGTCGTACAGGTTGATGCCGCCATGATCAGTACCTATCCATATTTTATTATCATCACTCAGTATAATATTGTTAATTACATTATAATTAAGCTTTATATCTGCTGACTCCGTATTAAAATGATCAAGTGTGCCTGTATTTGTATGATAACGATAAACACCTATAGGGCTGCCCGCTGCACAGATCCACAAATTACTGTTGTTATCAAATGTTCCGGAATAAACCTCATACCTTTTATTGTTGGCCTTCGCCAGGATATCGGCGCTTGAAATAATTTTATTTTTATGAATGTCAAATTGATCAATTACGCCATCACTGTAAATCAGCCAGAACAAGCCGTGGCTGTCTTCAACAACATCCGTTACTATATTTGAATGCAATTTTACACTGGAATTGGCTGCACTGCTAAAAAAAGTGGTTGAGTTGTTTTTGGGATGATAGCAATACAAACCCCTGTCATTTGTCAAAAACCAGAAATTGCCTTCTTTGTCTTTCCTGATAGTGGTAATCTGGTCAGTTAAAACGTTATACTTTGTGAGTTCATAAACAATCACATTTGAAAACTTTTCGGTTACGGGGTTATAAACACATAAGCCGCTATTGGTTTTAATCCATAGTTTTCTTTCAGGCCCTTCAAAAATAGCTACTACAGTATTATCAGAAAGTGAATTTGGATCATTAGCTGAGTGTTTAAACACTTTAAATTTATAACCATCGTACCGGTTTAGGCCCGCAATGGTACCAAACCACATAAAGCCCTTGGAATCTTTGTAGATGCTGCTTACCTGGTTAATTGAAAGCCCGTCAGTAATATCCAGGTGAGAAAACTGGTATACCGGATTTTGGGCCGACACCTTTTGTTGGATTAAAATATACAGTATAAGTATGGCGTAAATTTTAAAACGCATAAGTGGCAAATAATTGGTTATAATTAGTTTTTTAACAGGCAGAATGCCATCGTACTAATGTAGGAATAAATGTAACTATTACATTACTAAACAATAAAATAATCAGGTTCAGCCTTTTCGTCTTTCTACACTTAAAATTACACTATTTAGAATGAAAGTTATCAGTAAAAAAGAAAATAAAAACAGGTGCTGTAATCGAACCTCTTACCCCTGATTTCACATCACAAATCATCAGGCATTTGTTCAACAAATAAGCCAATAAAAGCGAAATTATTTTTAATTTTATATATGAAATACTAATATTTTTAGCATAACTTTATAGTCCCAAATTTAAAGTTTATGCCTGATACTAAAAGAGACATCGTAAGCCGGTTGCAAAAGGACATTTTGCAATGGGAAGGTTACAGGCCTCCACCTGACGGCACACGGGATTTAATGGGCCTGGGCCCGGTAGAAGCGGCTTTTCCAAACGGCATTTTTCCTTTAGGGGCTGTTCATGAACTGGTATGCGGCAATACCGAACAAGCCACGGCCAGCGGCGGTTTTATAACCGGTTTACTTTCGGTACTGATGCAAAATGGCGGCGTTTGTGTATGGATCGGCCTTTCGGGGAATTTGTTCCCCTCGGCCTTAAAAGCTTTTGGTGTTGAGCCTGATAAAGTGATCTTCATTAATCTTTTAAAAGATAAGGATGTGTTGTGGGCGATGGAAGAATCGCTGAAATGCGCCGGCCTGGCAGCTGTTATTGGTGAACTGCGGGAAATTGATTTTAAACAATCACGCCGCTTGCAGCTGGCGGTTGAACAGAGCCGGGTAACTGGTTTTATCCTGCGGAATCACTCCAATAAGATCGGTTCAACCGCTTGTGTAGCCCGCTGGAAAATAAAACCATTGCCAAGTGAACAGCCCGACGGTTTGCCCGGCCTGGGTTTTCCGCGCTGGCAGGTTGAACTACTGCGGGTACGCAACGGGCAGCCCGGCAGCTGGATTATTGAATGGTGTGACGGTAAATTTATACCGATGGTTGAGCCTGCTGTAAAACAGCAGGAATTAATGGTGGGCTAAGCAATGCAAAAACGTTTCATGGTCATATGGTTTCGTCACCTGGCGACAGATTGGCTGACCCTTAAAAGGCCGGAACTGAAAGAAGTACCCCTTGTGTTTACCGCACCCGAACGCAACCGTATCATTATCACGGCCACTAATCCCCTGGCCGAAGCCTTGGGCGTTTACCGTGGCATGGCAGCGGCAGATGCCAAGGCCATTACGGCCAACTTACAGGTACTGAATCATTTGCCGGGTAAAGAAGCAAAGCTGTTACGGCAGTTAGGTTTGTGGTGCATCCGTTATACACCCCTGGTGGCTGTTGATCTGCCGGATGGGCTGATCCTGGATATTTCGGGCTGTGCACACTTATGGGGCAGCGAGCGGGAATATTTGAAAGAGATAGTTTTGAAATTACGCACACAGGGCTATGATGCACGGGCAGCCATAGCCGATACTATTGGTGCGGCCTGGGCGGTTGCCCGCTTCGGAAAATTAACGCCTATTATTAAAAGCGGCATGCAGGCAGAGGCACTGCTTCCTTTGCCGCCCGTGGCACTTAGGTTAGAACCTGTAATACTGGAAAAGTTGCAAAAATTAGGTTTCAGAACCATCAAAAGTTTTATGCACATACCCCGGTCTGTTTTACGCAGGCGTTTTGGAGAGGACTTTTTATTACGATTGGCGCAAGCCCTGGGCCTGGAAGAGGAGGTAATAACGCCTTTGATCCCGCCGGTACCTTATGCAGAACGCTTACCCTGTTTAGAGCCGATCAGAACGGTTAAGGGAATCGAGATCGCCATCACGCAATTATTAGAAGGTTTATGTGCAAGGTTACAGGCCGAAGGCAAAGGAGTTCGTAAAGCTGTACTTAAATGTTACCGGGTGGATGGCAAAATGGTGCAGGCAGGTATCAGCACAAACCGCGGTTCGCACAGCGTTTCCCATTTATTTAAACTATTTGAATTACAGATCAGCAAGATCGAACCTGCTTTAGGGATCGAATTGTTCCTGCTGGAAGCATCAAAGGTGGAGGATATTGATGTGCTGCAGGAAAAACTATGGACCGGAAAGCCCGGCTTACAGGATAGTACCCTGGCAGAATTATTAGACAGGGTAGCCGGTAAAGTTGGCGCACATACTATTCGCCGTTACCTGCCCGCAGAACATTACTGGCCGGAACGCTCTATCAGGCCTGCGATTTCTTTATCGGAAACGCCGGCAACCCTATGGCGGATTGACAGGCCGCGCCCCCTGCGCTTGCTTCGCCGTCCCGAGCGGGTCGAAGTAATGGCGCTGTTGCCTGACTATCCGCCAAAAATATTCACCTATAAAGGCAGGCGCCACATTGTTGAAAAAGCCGACGGCCCTGAACGCATCGAACGCGAATGGTGGTTGGAAAAGGGCGAACACCGGGATTATTATGCAGTAGAGGATTCGGAGGGGCAACGCTACTGGCTGTTTCGGTCGGGGCATTATGATGCTGAACCGGAATGGTATTTACATGGATTTTTTGCCTGAAGGTTATGGAATATGCGGAATTACAAGCTACCAGCAATTTCAGCTTCCTGCGCGGAGGTTCGCACCCTGACGAACTGGTGGAACAGGCGGCTGTTATGGGTTACTCGGCTATCGCCATTACCGACCGTAACAGCCTTGCCGGCATAGTGCGGGCGCATTTGGCCGCAAAGCAAACCGGGATCCGTTTTATCCCTGCTTGTCGCCTTGATTTACTCGACGGGCCGAATTTGCTTGCTTACCCTACAAACCAGGACGCTTACGCAAGGCTTTCAGCGCTTTTAACCCTTGGAAACCTGCGGGCCGAAAAAGGAGAATGTTATTTATATAAAGCAGATGTTTATGAGCATCAAGAGGGCATCAAATTTATCGTCGTTCCCCCTGCTGAGTTGAATACACAATTTGATTACGATGATGATTTTAAAAACGCTGTAGCTGAATACCGCAAGGCTTTCGGTGGCGAATTATACATAGCGGCTACCCGTTCCTACAGCGGTAATGATGCCAAACGGCTTTTCAGGTTATCCCAATTGAATGTGCCAATGGTTGCTGTTGGCGATGTGCATTACCATGAGGCGGCACGCCGCGAATTGCAGGATGTGTTAACCTGCATTCGCGAAAAATGCAATATCTACACGGCGGGTTTCAGGCTCCATGCCAATGCCGAGCGGTTTATAAAACCTATAGATGAAATACATCGCCTCTTCAGGCAATATCCCGAAGCCATTAGCAACGCGCTGAAAATAGCGGACGCCTGTACTTTTTCATTAGATACTTTAAAATACATTGAACCCGAAGAAGCAATTATTGACGGCATGACACCGCAGGAGCGTTTGCGAAAATATACCATGGAGGGTGCACAGGGCCGTTATGAAGGAAAGATACCAAAAAAAGTTCGGGACCAGATAGAATTTGAATTGGATTTTATTGAGCGCCGGAAACTCGCCCCCTATTTTTTGCGGGTATACAAATACACCCAAAAAGCCGAAGAACTGGGCATCCTGCACCAGGGGCGTGGCTCGGCTGCTAATTCAACGGTTTGTTACTGCCTTTCTATTACTGCGGTCGACCCGATGAAATCAAGGTTGCTGTTTTCGCGCTTTATGTCTGACGCCCGGGAAGAATGGCCCGATATCGATGTTGATTTTGAGCATGAGCGGCGGGAGGAGATCATCCAGTATATTTATGACGACTACGGGCGCGACCATGCGGCTATTGTTGCAACCGTAACCCAGGAGCGGCACAAAGGCGCTATCCGGGATGTGGGTAAAGCGATGGGGCTTTCGGAAGATACCATTAAACGCATCGGCGCCACCATTTGGGATTTTAGAGAAGAGGGCTTTGACGAAAAACGTTTGCTCGAGCAGGGTTTGAACCCGCACGACCCGCTTATTTACAAAGTACTTGAATTAACCACGCTGCTGATGGGTTTCCCGAGGCAGCTGGGGCAGCACACCGGCGGCTTTGTTATTACAGACGGCAAACTATCCGACCTATGCCCGGTACTGAATGCCCGGATGGAGAACCGCACCCAGCTGGAATGGAACAAGGACGACCTGGAGGCTTTAGGCATCCTGAAAGTGGATGTACTGGGCCTGGGGATGCTGACCATGATCCGTAAAGCATTTGACCTGGTATTGCAACACTACGGCAAAAAATTAACGCTGGCAAATGTTCCGCAGGATGACCCGAAAGTTTATGAAATGATCTGCCACGCGGATACCATCGGTGTGTTCCAGATTGAAAGCCGGGCGCAAATGTCAATGCTGCCGCGCCTAAAACCAACCTGTTTTTATGACATGGTGATCGAGGTGGCGATTGTACGACCGGGGCCGATACAGGGAGATATGGTGCATCCCTACCTGCGCCGCCGTAACGGCGAAGAACCCGTTATTTTTCCATCAAAAGAATTGGAGAATATATTAGGACGCACACTCGGGGTACCATTATTCCAGGAACAGGCAATGGAGATCGCGATTGTAGCAGCAGGTTTTACGCCTGCCGAGGCAGACCAGTTACGCCGCAGCATGGCCTCGTTTAAAGCCAACGGCAAATTACATCTTTATGAAAAAAAGCTGGTAGACGGCATGGTAAAAAAGGGTTATGAAGAAGATTTTTCGAGGCGGGTATTTAAGCAGCTGCAGGGCTTTGAAGGTTATGGTTTCCCGGAGAGCCATGCGGCATCCTTTGCGTTGCTGGTTTATATATCTTCCTGGCTGAAGTATTATTACCCCGACGTGTTCTGCGCGGCGCTGCTGAACAGCCAGCCGATGGGCTTTTACCAGCCCGCACAAATTGTAAGGGATGCGCGGGATCATCAGGTTAAAGTATTGCCTGTGGATGTGAACTATTCTTTTTGGGACAATACCCTGGAAAAAACGGGAGATAAATACTTTGCTGTACGTTTAGGTTTCCGCCAGGTAAAAGGTCTGCGCGAAGAAGACATGCTGTTATTGATTAACAACCGTAAGCCTTTTTACAACCATATTGACCAACTGAGGGGGGCCGGCGTTCCTGAAGGGGCGATGGAAAAACTGACGGACGCAGATGCTTTCCGCTCATTGGGTGCCGACCGCCGCCAGGCTTTGTGGGAGGTTGCTGCTTTAGGCGACCGGCCGATAGCGCTGTTTGGAGGCCAGCAGTCAGAAAGCGCCAAAGAGGTGCAGGTGCAATTACCGTTAATGACGGAAGTCGAGCATGTGGTACAGGATTATTCGGCAACGGGTTTATCCCTTAAAAACCACCCGGTAGCGCTGGTGCGCGAAAAGCTTGACCTGCTGCGAAACACCAAAATAGGCGATCTTAAACAAATGAAAGATGGCGACCCGGTGAAGGTGGCCGGGCTAATTACCGTCCGCCAGCGTCCCGGCACCGCTAAAGGCATTTTATTTATGACACTAGAAGACGAAACCGGCGCCGGAAATATTGTGGTGTGGGAAAAACTATTTAACCAGTATCGTAAAGAGATCATCCAGTCGCGTTTATTTATGGTGGAAGGAAAATTACAGATCGAGGGCGAAGTGATCCATGTGGTCGCCAAACGATGTTTTAACCTGAACAGCCTGCTGCGCGGTTTAACCGTAGCAAATGCGGATGATCTTCCTCTTTTAACCCTGGCACGGGCAGATGAAACCACCTCCCCACCGCCCGACAGCAGGGAGATTTTTCATAAAGGGAGAAACTTCAGATAAGAGGGAAATAATGCCTGATGATTGCTGCTATTCTCCGGGCCTTATTTAATTTCCACGATACCATCCATTATTGCCGGAAACCTGGAGAATACCTGCGCGTCGTGGCCGGGGATAATATATTTAACATTGGTAACCATGGTTTTCATCCTTTGCATGGCCCTCACGTAGCCAGCTGGGTCAAGCGTGCCGCCGTCAGCAGCCGGCAATAAATGTTCCAGGTTATAATAGATCCAGATATTGTCTGAAGCAAGCACTACTTTATTGGCACCTGTGCTAACCAGCACATATTGTGAATTAAAGGTATGCCTGGAGCCGGTGAATACTTTGATGCCCGGAATGATCTCCTGGTCATCACCATTAACCAGCGTTACTTTACCGGCTAAATTTAAATCGACCATCATCCGTACATCTCTTTTTGCGAAACCGCCGTTGTGTTCGCCTTTTTGCCATGCGGTACTCACAAAGTAATTAAAATCTTCTTTCTGGATCCAGATATGGGCGTTGGGAAATAAACCCACGCCGTCGATATGGTCCCAGTGCGGATGGCTAAGGATAATGTCGGTAATGTCACCCGGTTTCAGCGCAAGTTTTAAAAGCGCGCTATCCGGCCTGGTATAACCGTAGATCTTAAAATCACCGGCATCTTCAATGTCGTTTAAAAACCCGGCATCCACCAATATATTCCGGCCGTTGCCCCTGATCAGCCAAACCATAAAATTAATTTTCACGCTATCTGTTTTAGGGCCGCCTTTGGCCCAATCGGCAACTGTAAAAGGATACGCCGAACTTGCAAACCTGATGGCATAAACTTTATAATTAGCAGTTTGCGAACGGGCGGAAAGTACGGTGGTAACTATCAGTAAGGCAAGCAGGAGGGTCTTTTTCATTTTACGTATCATTTGCTTTATAGGTGACGTAAATATAGCAGCTAAAATACGAAGTAAAACAAACATCGGCATTTTTAAAACATGCCTACGAACAGACCATGGCAGGCTACCTGTCAGCGGATGAAACCACCGCTCCGCCCCCCGACAGCCGGGAGGTCTTTCATAAAGGAAGGAATTTTAGATAAAGAGACTGGGGTGTTGTTTTTAATAAGCACACCGAACGACAACTACTCCCCCTCCATCGTAATTTAATTAAACATGTGTTATACCCGGACCTGGTTATATCCCCTTTTGCGATTTTATTTTTTGTTGAACGATACAATATAAAGTCCATTGTAGTGTTTTAAAAATGTTATCGCCTTTTACATACTGTATTGCACAAGTGTTAAAAAAGGTTAAAAAAGCCTGTTTTCATGTTAGGCTCAGAATGTCACGGTAACATTGCATTAATAAATAAAAACTAAAATATTTTCAAGCTATGAAACTGTTGATCTTTTCCATTCTTACAGGACTATTGTTTACCCCAAATGTTACCTGGCTGGGCGACTTTAATCAGGCAAAAGCGACCGCTGAACAGTCACATAAGCTAATTCTGATCAGCTTTTCAGGCTCAGACTGGTGCGGACCCTGTATCCGGGAGCGCAAAGAGATCCTTGAAAATGAAGCGTTTGAAAAATACGCAGCTGACAACTTAGTATTAGTAAGGGCCGATTTTCCAAGACAGAAAAAAAATCAATTAAGCAAGGAGCAAACGCAAAAAAATGAGGCACTGGCGGATAAATACAACCCCGACGGTAAGTTTCCTTATACAATTTTAGTGGACGAATATGGGAAAGTATTAAAGGACTGGGACGGCTTCCCAAATGAATCAGCTGAAAGTTTTGTTGGACAAATCGCTTCATTTTCAACAACCAGTAAGTAAGGGTTATCCATAAATAACCCAATCGACACTATTTAACATCCCAAGCTAACGTTTAATGAGAAAAGTCTTTCTATCCTTCATTGGATTTTCAATCCTGTGCCGTGTGAGCGCGTATGCACAGACCAAACAGGATTCCGCTGCCTATAAACCTGCCTATAGCCAGCCTCTTGCGTCAAAAAAGGATTCCACAAAATTCAACCCACGGAAACTAAGGCTTGATGAAATTGATTTTGTTTCCAGCTACTACTCGCAAAACGGCAATCACTCTGCTGTTACCGGCGGGATAGGTACGGAGAAAGTAACTGACTTTGCCAATGGGATCACTTTAAATTTCGTTAACACAGATGGCAAAAACCATAAAAACACGCTTACAGCCGGGCTTGGATTTGACCTGCACACCTCCGCATCTCAAGCCTACGTTTCAAAAACCGGCGCATCCAGGCCAAGTGGCACAAGGGTTTATCCCTCATTAGACTGGACGGTTGAAAACACTAAAACCGGCAATACTTTTGGTGTGGGAGCTTATTATTCAAATGAATACAATTATAAGTCGCTTGGTGCCGACGTTCATTATTCGGTAAAAACGGATAATAAGGCCGGTGAATTCAGTGCAAAGCTGCAGGGTTATTTTGACAATGTAACGCTGATTTATCCTTCTGAACTAGCTCCGCTTAGCACCGTTATACCTGTTTCCGGTAAACATGGAGACGGAGAGGGACACAGGGATAATTTCGGGACCAGTCCGCGGAAAACATATTCCGCTGCTTTCGAATATTCCCAAATCATCAATTCACGGCTGCAGATCGCCTTTTTAGCGGATGCGGTTGGCCAGAATGGTTTTTTAAGTCTTCCATTTCACCGGGTCTACTTTTCAAATGGCAATGAAGCAATAGAAAAATTACCTTCAACGCGTTTTAAGCTACCATTAGGTTTCAGGGCCAACTATTTCGTGGGTGATAAGATTATTCTGCGGTCCTTTTACCGGTATTATGCAGACAGCTGGGGAACCAGGTCAAACACGGCAAACCTCGAAGTTGCATACAAAATCTCCCCTTTCTTTTCCATTTCTCCGTTTTACCGGTATTATACACAAACAGCGGCCAGGTATTTTGCACCCTATGAGATGCAAAGCCAGTCCAGCCCATATTATACCAGCAACTATGAATACGCGACTTTTAACAGCCAGTTTTACGGCGTAGGTTTCAGGGTAGCGCCACCTAATGGTGTTTTCGGGGTACAGGGTTTACATGAGCTGGAAGTGAGGTACGGGCATTATACCCAAACCACTGGCCTGGTGTCGGATGTTATATCGCTAAGCGTGGGATTCAAATAATAGAATAAGGCGCTTAAACAATCCATATTTTTTGCCAGGGTAAGTACCCCGGTTCCGGTCATCGTTTTAATAAGGTTGTTAAAACTATAGCCCGGATACCAAGCCTCTGTCGAGAATTTCTCAGTAATTCGGGCACATGTTTGCGGTGTATAAAAATGAATGATTACAAGTGTGAAGATATGCGCATGGTAAAAACATTAAGCATCGCCCCTTTTCGCCACAGCGGCTTTTGCTTTAAACAGTCAGCTTCGTATTCCTGTTCCTCAACCAATGATCAGCCAAAACCAATGCTGCCATCGCCTCAACAATAGGTACCGCTCGTGGCACAACACATGGATCGTGACGACCTTTTCCTGATATTTCAGCCGCATTGCCTTCGCTGTCAATAGTGGCCTGGTTATGCATAATGGTAGCCACCGGTTTAAAGGCTACTTTAAATTCAACAGGCATGCCATTGCTGATGCCCCCCTGGATGCCGCCTGAGAAATTAGTAAGCGTCTTTATATCACCCGATTGATTTTTTGAAAAGATATCATTGTGCTCCGATCCCCGCATTTCGCTGCCAGCAAAGCCCGAACCATATTCAAAACCATGTACCGCGTTAATACTCAGCATTGCTTTGCCCAAATCGGCATGCAGCTTATCAAACACCGGTTCGCCCAAACCGACCGGGCAGTTGATGATATGGCAGCTTACCTTACCGCCAACGGTATCGCCCTGTTTGCGGATACCATCGATGTACTCGATCATTTCCGCCGCTACCACCTGGTCGGCACAGCGGACGATGTTTTTTTCGCGTTCTTCGATGAACTGATCTGCGTTTTTAACTTCAACTTCCGGTGCATTGATCTTGCCTACACTGCTCACATGGGCAACAATTTCAATGCCCTGGGTTTTTAGGAATAGTTTGGCCAAAGCGCCGGCCGCAACCCGTGCTGCGGTTTCCCTTGCGGATGACCGGCCACCGCCGCGGTGGTCGCGTATACCGTATTTGGTTTGATAGGTATAATCGGCATGTGAAGGGCGGAACACGTCAACATTATGGGTATAGTCCTTTGAGCGCTGGTCCTCATTTGGGATGATCATCGCTATGGGTGTACCCGTAGTTTTCCCTTCAAATACCCCTGAAAGTATCTTAACCGTATCACTTTCCTTGCGTTGCGTAGTGATTTTGGATTGACCGGGCTTGCGTTTATCCAGTTCGCCCTGTATATAATCCAGGTCCACTTCCAGTAGCGAAGGGCAGCCGTCGATAATTACGCCTATAGCTTCGCCATGCGATTCCCCAAAAGTTGTGATCCTGAATATTTGCCCGAATGAATTGCCTGCCATAAGTTTTTTGATGTGCAAATGTGCAGATATGCAAATGTGCAGATGTATACTAATATTTAAGAAACTAATCTCTTATCTCTAACCTCTAATCACTAAATCAAATCCCACCTTCTCCAAATCTTTCCAAAACGCCGGGTACGATTTTTCAACCACATCGGCATCTTCTATCTCTACTTCGGAGATCAGTAAAGCCAGCGGCGCAAAAGCCATCGCCATACGGTGATCCTCGTAAGTGTCGACAAATATACGTTCAGGTATTTGTTTTTCGCTGCAATCCAGTTTATAAACCTGGCCCTTCTCTATCAGCTTAACGCCTATTTTAGCCAGCTCATTCTGTAGCGCTTTTATCCGGTCGGTTTCCTTTATTTTAAGGGTTTCCAATCCGGTAAAAGTAGCCTCGTGGCCTAATGCCGCACAAACTACAATAATGGTTTGCGCCAGGTCGGGGCAGCTTTTTAAGTCAAATATTTTGCGGGCAAAAGGCTTTACTTCTTTTGTCAGGTATACGCCGCCATCCTTAAACTGCGAAGTGATGCCGAAGTTAGCCATGATCTCAGTGATTACACTGTCGCCCTGTAAGCTATACGGGGTTAGGCCGGGTAAAAACAGCTCGGCCTCATCAGCAAGTGCCGCAATGGCATACCAGTATGACGCCGCGCTCCAATCCGGTTCTACATGCAGGCTGGTTTCAGCAAATCCCTGGTTAGGGATGCTGATTACATTATCTGTCCAGGCATGCTGAATACCTGCCGATTGCAGCATAGCCAGGGTCATTTCCACATACGGACGCGAAGTTAGTTCCCCTTCAATATGGAGTTCTAAACCGAAAGGCAGCCGGGCAGCTATAAGCAAAAGCGCCGTGATGTACTGGCTGCTTATATTTCCTTTTATACTGACCTTATTAGAAAGCTGCACTAAGCTACCTTTCAGTTTGATGGGAGGGAATCCCTCGTTTTCTACATATTCAATTTCCGCACCCAACTCGCGCAATGCATCCACCAAAATCCCTATCGGACGCTGTTTCATCCGCGCGCTCCCGGTTAAAACTACTTCATCCTGCTGCAAAGTAAAATAGGCAGTTAAAAAGCGCATGGCTGTACCGGCGGGACCGATATTTACAAGTCTTAAGTCTTGAGTCTCAAGTCCTGAGTCGTTTTTTTCCTGACTTTCGACTTTCGACTTATGGCCCAAAACCTGTAACAACGTTGCTGTGTCCGCCGCGTCCGATATGTTTTCAACCTTTACCTTACCGTCGCTTAAAGCTTCGATGATCAGCGCCCGGTTACACTCACTTTTTGAACCGGTGAGGTGTACCGTGCCTTTTACCGATTTGCTTTTTTTAGTAAGAGTGATGTTATGTTTCATTATTATTTTATGTAGAGACGCAATACTTTGCGTCTCTGATATTATCGTTCAGAGACGCAAAGTATTGCGTCTCTACGGTATTTTTTAAGACCCTCTCCAAAGGAGAGGGCAGGGTGAGGCTTTACGCGTGTGTTAATTTATCCGCTTCCTGGCCAGCGACATCCTTATTCATGATCTCAGTTTGTTTACGGATAGATTCGCTGTGGATCAATTCCAGTAATTTTTCAGTGAAATCTTCATGCAGTTTTAAAGCTTTACCGTAGTCAACGCCTTTTCTCAGGATCTCGTCCCAGCGGTTAACCTGTAAAATGGTGATGTTATTGTCTTTTTTGTAATTGCCTATCTGCTCAACAATCTGCATACGTTCAGCCATTTTCTGGATCACCAGGTCGTCAATCTTATCTATCTGGTTACGCAATACCGCCAGTTTATCCTTTAGTTCAGCATTGCGGATCTCAGGCTTGCGTAAAGTCAGGTTCATAATGATATCAACCAAAGCCGACGGTGTTACCTGTTGTTTGGCATCTGTCCAGGCAACAGTTGGGTCGATGTGCGATTCGATCATCAGGCCCTGCATATCAAGGTCAAGCGCCTTTTGAGCGATGTATCCGATCAGGTCGCGGTTGCCGGTAATGTGGCTCGGGTCGTTAATAATAGGCAATTCAGGCGCATGTGTTTTCAGGCTGATGGCCAGATCCCACATTGGCTCGTTACGGAACGCGCTTTTTTCGTGCGATGAGAACCCGCGGTGGATAGCAGCCAGTTTGGTGATCCCAGCCTGGTTAATACGCTCCAAAGCGCCGATCCATAAAGAAAGATCAGGGTTTACGGGGTTTTTAACCATCACCGGTACATCAACGCCTCTTAAAGCATCAGCAATTTCCTGCACGGTAAAAGGATTTACGGTTGAACGCGCGCCCACCCATAAAATATCAACACCAGCTTCTAACGCTTCTTCAACATGTTTGGCGTTAGCAACTTCAATGGCGGTTGGTAATCCGGTTTCTTCTTTGGCGCGTTGCAGCCATTTAAGGCCGATGCTTCCAATGCCTTCAAACTCGCCCGGGCGGGTGCGTGGTTTCCAGATGCCGGCGCGTAATGCCGAAACTTTGCCTGTTTTTGCCAATAAATGGGCGGTTGCTACCAATTGGTCTTCGGTTTCAGCACTACAGGGGCCTGCAATTAATAAAGGTTCGCTGCTTGTTTTTATCCAGGAACTTAGCGGTTGTATGTTTAAATTCAGTTTCATCGTATTTTTTTTAGTCCGAAAAGTCGGTAAAGTCCGAAAGTCCGGAAGATTTATTTGTTTATTGTTAAATTACTTTTACTCTTTCTAATTCTATTTTTCGCAGCTTCTTTCGGACTTTCCGACTTTACCGACTTTCCCGACCTCAGCTCATCTTCTTCATATTAATGTATGTCCTCGGAACTTTTTCACTTTTAACCGGCTTTGGCGCTGCCGGCCCCTCCTCTTCATGCCGCTGGTATTCACCCAGTATATTAAAGTTATGGGTGTATTTTAATATCTGCCTGATGGCGGTATCATAGCTTTTGGCATCTTCCCATTCTATGTCAACATAAAAATTATACTCATTACGTTTCCCTAAAATCGGCATGGATTGTATTTTACTCATATTTACACCTTCTTCGGCAAAAATATTGAGCACCTTAGCCAATGAACCCACCTTATTGCTTACCTGGAAACAGAGTGAAGCTTTGTTAGGTTGCTTTTTGGTCACATTTTCATGATGGGTGAGGATCAGAAAACGGGTAAAATTCTTTTTGTTCGACTCTATCCGTCGCTCCAGCACATCCAGCCCGTAAAGCCTTGCAGCCAAAGTATTGGCAATGGCAACGGTATCAGTAAGCTGTTCGTCGCGGATGCGTTTGGCGCAGGCAGCGGTATCATTACTTTCAACGATATTGAGATGGGGGTATTCGTCAAAAAAATCAACACACTGGCGAATGGCGATGGGATGCGAGGTTACATATTTAATATCCTCAAATTTTACGCCCGGTAAAGCCATCAGGTGAAGTTGTATGGGTAGATAAATTTCGCCCACTACCGGAAAGGCATAGCTTAACAACAGCGAGTAGTTGGGCAATATGCTGCCGGCAATGCTGTTTTCAATAGCCATCACCACATAATCGGCCTCTTTATTTTGCAAAGCCTCAAAGGTTTGCTTAAAAGATTTGCATTCAATGGTGTGAATATCTTCACCAAAATACTTAAAGGCCGCTTCTTCGTGGAAGGAAGCGCGGATCCCCTGGATGGCAACTCTTGGTTTATCGTGTTTCATAAAAACGTATTAAAGCAAAAAGTCCCGGTTGTTGGCCGGGACTTTTCAGTTTCTTTATATGTTGTTGATGCATATTAGTCCCGGCTCTTACTGGTAAAGTAAAAGTAGTAACCATAAAAATATGCGTTGTTAAACTTCATTGTTTTTTGTTTGCGGCGTAAATGTACAAGTAAAAATCAATTTGTCAATAGAAAATTTTATTTTTCTTGAAATAAATGAAGTGAACAGAATTTTATTTGGTGAGGAAGGATGGATTTGTTGGTTTGGTGTTGATGATTTTATTAGTGGATGGCAAGCGTTTATGGTTGATGTGGTGGTAAAGAGTTGAATGGATATCAATGTTTCTTGTAGCTAAAAAGACAGGTAGTTCTAATCTCTATTCATTCATCTCTAATTTTTGGGCGTCCGGGCCGGCTTTACGCTCATACGGCTTCAGGCCATAGGCGCAATGGCCGTTATCCCAACGACATTAATTTAACCAAATTATTTGAGCAAAATATTACCTTTAGCTATCAAAATTCATCAATCTATGGCAAAATCAGTAAGGTATTTGTTTCCTGTATTACTTTTATGTAATAGTTTATTTGGCTTTGGCCAGGATTATAAGGCGCGAATCGATGCCTTTCGTAAAGGTTATGAGAGCGACTTTTTGACCGATGCGAGCTCGCCACTCAAAAAAGATGACTTGCAGTTCCTGCGTTTTTACGATGCCGATAGTAGTTATCGCGTTACTGCTTCGGTAAAATACATAACCGGCGAGCCCATTTTTATCATGCATACTTTTAACGGCGCAAGCCAGCAATATGTGCGCTATGCATTGCTTAACTTTAAGCTAAATGGAAAGGAATTGCAGCTTACCGTATACCGCAGCATCGCCCTTGAAAACGTAACCGCTTATAAGGACTATTTATTTTTGCCTTTTACCGATAATACCAATGGTAATACAACTTATGGCGGCGGCCGGTATATCGACCTGAATACCGCCGACTTCAAAGGAGCCACTATGACTTTGGATTTTAATAAGGCATACAACCCCTATTGCGCGTTTTCGGGCAAATATTCATGTCCTAAACCGCCACCTGAAAATAACCTCACAGTTGCTGTTGAGGCTGGCGAAAAATTGTTTGCCAAAACGGTAAATCATTAGGACGGGTGAACGCCACAAAACACCCTGGCTGACCCATCAAATTACAGCGCAGCATAAAAAGCTAAACTTTCGCAAAGCTCGGCATCGGTACAAATATTATCTAGTGTACACTTGCCAATACTTTGCAGCAAGGTGCAGTTGATCTTGCCGTTCTGGTTCTTTTTGTCTTTTAGCATGATCTCGCAGAGGGTAACGAAGTCTGCTGTTTTTAATTGATATTTTGGATAGAGGCCACTAATCACTTCTACTATTTCGTCGAGTTCTTCCTTTTTGAGCCCTGTTTTTTTGTATGAAAGGTATGCTTCGCAAATCATGCCGATTGCTATCGCTTCGCCATGGGTCAACGGGTCGCCATCGTTGATCAGTGAATTGGTTTCAACAGCATGCCCAACGGTATGCCCAAAGTTTAAAGCCTTGCGGATACCTTTTTCGGTTGGATCCTCAATTACCACTTTGTTTTTGATCTCAACCGACCAATAGATCAGTTCCTCATCCGGCAAGCTCAAATCGCTTGCTTTTAACCTGTCCCAATAAGCCGCATCAACTATAAGCCCGTGTTTCAGCATTTCAGCCGTACCGGAAAGTATTTGCCTTGCAGGCAATGTTTTTAAGAAATCATAATTGATAAAAACCGCTTTTGGCTGGGTAAAGGTGCCTATGATGTTTTTGATGCTGTTAATATCGATGCCGGTTTTTCCGCCGACCGAAGCATCTACCTGCGAAAGCAAAGTAGTGGGTACATGGACAAAATCAATGCCCCTTTTATAAGTTGATGCTGCAAACCCGCCCATATCGCTGATCACACCTCCGCCAAGATTCACCACTAAGCTCTTCCGGTCAGCAGCAAAATCTATCAGCGTACGCCAGATACCGATACAATAGTCAATATCTTTATTTTCTTCGCCGGCGGGTACCTCGATCAGGTCGTAATTGTCATCGTCGCCCAATTCAGCTTTTATAGCCGGAAGGCAATGCGCCCCGGTGTTTTCATCCGTCAGAATAAAAAACCTTGAATAATTTCCGTTTTTTATAAAATTTACCAGTTCAGCAATGCTGTTTTCAAAAAATATGAGGTAATTGTCGCTTTGTATCGTCTTCATAATTCAAATTATGCGGATAGTTTCTCCCCTGAATTCCACGGTATCACCGGGTTTTACTTTCAGGCGTTTGCGGTAGTCAACCTGGCCATTATATTTTACTTCGCCCTCTGTTACAACTATTTGCGCTTCGCCGCCGGTTTGCACCAGGTTGGCCGCCTTCAATAATTGAATAAGGGGAATATAATCGCCGTTAACTTTAAACTCTATCATGCGGGCGCAAAAATAAACTATTCGCTGAATAATGATATATGTTAGCTGGTAATTTATAATTTTGTTGCACGTTCAGCGGGTTTATAGATCATAGTTCATGGTTCATAGTTGATGGTAAGCAATTTCAGCTATAGACTTTTAATTATGAACTATTAACCATGAACCATGAACTATGAACATAACTGACCAACTTTCCTTCGAAAACACGGAGATCGCGTTCCGCCATTCTTCCGATGCGGACCTTAAACGCGCCTACTGGCTATTTAGGGTTATTAATGTTAATTTTTTAGTGAAAATAGGCCCGCCGATTACCAACTTCGCGATGAAGCTGGGTCTGCCTGTTAATGGACTAATAAAAGCTACCATTTTTAAACATTTTTGCGGTGGCGAAACCATCAGGGAGTGTGAAGGCACTATTAGAAGCCTCCACGAGGGAAACGTTGGAACGATTCTCGATTTCTCAATCGAAGGGCAGGATGACGAACAAGCCTTTAACAGCACAAGGGACGAAATTATCAGGACGATTAAACGGGCAGTTAAAGATAGCTCCATCCCGCTTACCGTTTTTAAAGTTACCGGAACGATACGGCATGCCCTGTTGGAGAAACTGGACGCAGGAACAGCATTAAGCGCAGCAGAGCAGGAAGAGTGGCAAAAGGCGCAGGATCGCGTGCTGTCGATCTGTGAGAAAGCCTATTCGGTGGGCATTCCGGTAATGATCGATGCAGAAGAAACCTGGATCCAAAAAACAATCGACGCGCTGGCTATGGATATGATGCTAAGGTTTAATAAGGAAAAAGCTATTGTTTACAATACTTACCAGTTATACCGCCATGATAAACTGCAATCATTAAAAGACGACCATTTAAAGGCCCAAAAAAATGGCTGCATATTGGGGGCAAAGTTAGTCCGCGGCGCCTATATGGAAAAAGAGCGCGAACGTGCCGCAGAAAAAGGTTACCCCTCGCCCATACAGCCAGATAAACAATCAACAGACGGAGATTACAATGCAACATTGGAATACTGCACTGACCATATTGGCGAAATCGCTTTTGTAGCCGGAACGCATAATGAAGAAAGCTGCCGTGTTTTGGCCGATATGTTAAATAAAAAAGGGATCGGTCATAATCACCCCCATGTTTATTTTTCACAGCTTTTGGGAATGAGTGATAACTTAAGTTTTAACCTGGCGAATGTGCGGTATAACGTCGCCAAATATGTGCCTTATGGGCCAATTAAAGCAGTATTGCCATACCTGTTCAGGCGGGCCCAGGAAAACACAGCTATAGCAGGCCAAATGAGCCGCGAATTGGGTTTGATTGTGAAGGAAGTGAATAGGAGGAAGAGATTAGTTAAATAGAGATTAGAGATTAGTTAGAAAAGTAGGTAGCACTAATCTCCGGTCTCTAATCACTCCAGGCTTTTGAAAAAAGCCTGGATACTATCTGGCGCCGTCATTAAATAGGTATTTATCCCCAGTTTTTGGGCGCTTTCAATATGTTGCGGACTGTCGTCAATAAACAGTGTTTCAGCCGGATCAAGTTTGTTTTCCGTTAACACTTGTTCAAAAATCTCCGGTTCCGGTTTGCGTTTCCCCAGCAGGTGCGAATAATATATTTTTTCGAACAGGTGATCATTCCCTTCAAAGCCGAAATCATCTTTCAGGTATTTCATGATATGATCGAAGTGAATTTCGTTGATATTGCTCAATAAAAAAGTGCGGTATTTAGGCTTGAGGCTTAACAATAACTCATGGTTCCCTTCTGGTACGCCAATTAACAGGCTGTTCCAGGCATAGTCGATCTGGTGATCGGTTAAGTGTGTCTTGCCGGTTATTTCTTTAATGCGTTCCCTGAAGCCAATGGCGTCAATGTCACCTCTTTCAAACGCTGTAAACACAGGGTCCTGTACTTTATGGCTATAGAAATCCTGCGCGTTATCAATGCCCAGTTCACTCCACGCCTGATGACTCTTTGAAAAATCAAGGCTAAAAATCACATTACCGTAGTCAAATATAATGTTTTTGATGTTTTGCATAAATAAAATCATGATGGCAAATATCTGAAAATACAACGTTAACCAACAGCTTTGTTAAAAAACAAAAATTTCGTTTCGGGATAATTATAAAATTTCTACATTTGCAGCCTGAACGACGGTTTTCAGCGTTTTGTGCTGAAGTTGTTCAAAAAAACCGGCGCCTATAGCTCAGTCGGTTAGAGTAGAAGACTCATAATCTTTTGGTCCCTGGTTCGAGCCCAGGTGGGCGCACATCAGTAAAAGGTCATTTCTGCAACAGAAATGGCCTTTTTTTTATGCTTCTAAACGCAAAACAGAAACCTTCGTCGCACTGTTACTGTAACACTTTGGTAACGGGATTCACCTGTTTTTTTATTTAACTTCACGCCCATTTGTTACCAATATGCTACAATAAATTGGCGTGCCAATGAAGGTAAATCATAGCAACCGTAAGCGCAAAAGTCAATGAACACCAATAGAAAAACGAAGGCAGCTGCAATGTAAAAACTATCATCGATCACCAGGAAGACCGGAAACATATTGACATCACTCATTTTGTTTCCAAAAGACAGCGATGTTTTACTGGTATGTATGACGTGCAAACACGACAAATGACGGCCCGATTGCGACAGTTTTATTGATAAAAATTGCATTATTACTGTTTTGTTGGTTTATTTACGTGGAATAACACTTTTTTCTAAAAAAACGATTTGTTTAATGGAAAACTATCCTTTTGACACTACCGGCCTTACCAGCGATACGATTGACTTATTCAGTGATACTTATGAGGCGTTAAAAGCGCGGGTCGATGTCCAGGTTACCGGCAATATCGACTTCCAATTGGAACAGTTTGAAGTATTCAGCGCATATGATGACATAAACATCAGAGGTTCTTATGCCCTTAAGCATGAAAACGGGAATGACTGCTATGTTCTTTTTGTAGAAGCACATTCCAGCACGATGGGCAAATCCGAACGATTTCATCATTATCAATACCAAACCTGGGCACTTGCCTATGTAAAAAACGATTTTGACAGGGTCCTGATCAGGCGCGAAACGCTGACCGACAAAATCATCGAGCTGGTGCACCCGGTTGAGCTGGATTTTGAAGAAGACAAGGCTTTCAGCGATACTTTTTATGTGCTGGTGAATGACCGGAATAAGGCAATACGCGGTATTGACCGTAATTTCAGGAACGCGGTGATGGATATCAGGGAAGACGGCTTTGTGGTGGAGATCATAGGGCATACGCTGATCGCAGGGAGTCAATACCCCGTGATGCCCGGCATGGCCGTCCACCTGGCTGAGTTTGCCGAAAGGATTTGTAAGTCGTGTTGGTAACTATGGCTGACAGACGATATGTTGGTATTGCTGGCTGGAGCCGGCTGAAGCATTCACTCTTGCCGAAAACCTATTAAAATCACCCCCAAATTGCTCACAAAAAACTTAATCTAACCCTATCATCCGAAAACCTACTCAACAGCCACTTTATTCCTATCCACTTTATGAATATTTTCATTCGGATAGTCATTTTCAATTAATCCGTCGCGCATGCGGACAATGCGGTGCGCGTGCAAAGCGATATCTTCTTCGTGCGTAACCAATATAATGGTATTGCCTTTAGCATGGATGTCCTCGATCAGCCCCATGATTTCAATGGAGGTTTTGGTATCCAGGTTACCGGTTGGCTCATCGGCCAGAATAATGGAGGGGTTATTGATAAGCGCCCTCGCCACAGCCACGCGCTGGCGCTGACCGCCTGATAATTCATTTGGCTTATGATCCACGCGGTTGCCTAACCCTACATTCTCGAGGTTTTTTCTCGCGCGCTCCTGCCTGTCGGCTTTATTAACGCCTGCATAAACTAATGGCAGAGCCACATTATCCAACGCTGTATTGCGCGGGAGCAGGTTAAAGGTTTGAAATACGAAGCCGATCTCTTTATTTCTTACTTCTGCCAGCTCGTTATCCGTCATATGGCTGACGTTGATACCGTTGAGGATATACTCACCTTTAGTTGGGGTATCCAGGCAGCCCAAAATATTCATCAGGGTTGATTTCCCCGAGCCGGAAGGGCCCATTAGAGCCACAAATTCACCTTTTTTGATGGTTAACGAAACTGATTTAAGGGCGTGTATGATTTCCGACCCTATAACATATTTACGTCCGATATCCTTTAAGATAATTAGTGGCTCCATATTTTTTGTTGATTTGACGCTATGCCCGGGTTTTTGTTACAGTTTATTTTCAGGAAGTCCGAAAGTCCGGAAAATCCGAAAGAAAGAAGAGTTTATTCAATAGGGTATAACTGAAAAGCGCATACGCCCCAGCAAGTAAAATGCAAGCTAAAGTAATTGGCCGGTCCTAGGTAAGCTGTTCCATCTTTCGGACTTTCCGGACTTTCGGACTTTCCCGACTACTCCTTCTCCGATTTCAAATCAATCACTTTTGCCACCAAAAAATATTCCTCATCATGTTTGGGGGCATTCAATAACGCGTCTTCATGGGTAATTTCCTGTTTAACCACATCTTCCCGCATATTATTTACTTCGGACGTCATATAAACAAGCGGCTCGATGCCGGATGTATCTATCTCATTCAGTTTGTCCATAAAACCAAGGATCCTGTTCATATCCTCAATCATGTGCAATTTTTCTTCCCCTGTAAGTTCAAGCCTGGCCAGGTGGGCTATTTTTTCAACGGTTTCTTCGTCAATGGTCATTCTACTCCAAGTTTTTGTTTAATCACTTCATAAACCTCATCACGCAGCATATCGGCATCATCCAATGTCAAATGCGCTGTTTCAATGGGTTGGTGTACAAATATATCACAAATGCCCGGCCTGCTGCCATATTTGCTGCCGGTATTCCATAAAACTTTCCAGGTATTGAGGGAAGTTACGGGCAAAATAGGAATTTTTAATTCAATTGCCAGCCTGAAAGCGCCATTTTTAAACGAGCCCAGTTTAGGCGGATATTCCAGCGGGATTGTCGCTTCGGGGAAAATCACCACGCTGATGCCCTCTTTTAATTTTTCGCCGGCCTTTTTAAAGGCCCTGAAAGAGGATATCTTACTTTCCCTGTTCACGGTAATATCAATTGTCCGGAAAAAGTAGCCCAGCACCATATTTTCCTTCAACTCTTCCTTGCCGATAAAGGAATGGTTATTTTTTGCAGCGATACAAATGGCTGAGATATCAAGGTTTGACGTATGATTGCCGCAAATAATATAGGTTCGGCTCCAGTCGATCTGACCATCGTATTTCACCCGAAAAAATATTCCGGAAATGAGGGTGCTTGCTTTGATGATGAAACGCCTGAACCCGTTGATGTATTTATATCGTTCAGCTTTACGCGACAGGTAAAATAAAAAGGGCCAAACCAGCAGAAAAAAAAAGGCTACACTATACCTGTAAAAATGGGTATGTATTCTTTTCAATAAGATTTTCATGGCGCCCAAAAATATGAAAAAGTTGCGTAGAGACGCAATATTTTGCGTCTCTGTTTGGTTTCCCAGACAACAAATATTTTCTGCATCGGTATTTACAGCCAATTATCCGTTTATCCGTCCAGAGACGCAAAGTATTGCGTCTCTACAAAATCATATTAATGGCATCTCCTGTAATATATTCCCTTTTTGCAATCGCTTTCCAATAATCCCATACACTTCATCCCGCAGGGCATCAGCATCTGCGGCTGAGAGATGGGCCGTTTCTATCGGTTTATGCACATGATAATGGCCAACACCTGGCCTGGTGCCATATTTTGTACCATCGTCCCAAAGCATTTTCCATGTATTTGACGAGGATACGGGGATGATCGGAATCTTCAGGTCAATGGCCAATTTAAATGGCCCGTTCTTAAACTCGTGCAGGGTTGGCGGATAATTATCGGCGATGCCTCCCTCCGGAAAAATGATGAGCGTATACCCATTATTTAGCCTTTCGGCGGCCATTTTAAACGCCCTGTACGATGACATTTTACTTTCGCGGTTTACCGGAATATCCACAGTTCTGAAAAACAAGCCTGTTACCAGCCCGTCTTTTAAGGTTTCTTTGCCCATAAAGCAGCAATTGCTGTTCACCAGCACACTCATGGCCGCGATATCCAGATTTGAAGTATGGTTAGGGCACACGATATAAGTTTTACTCCAGTCGATAGGTTCCTCGTATTCATAGCTAAAAAAAAAGCTGACGAAGCCTGAACTTAAAAAGCCCCAGATGCGCCTCAGTTTATTCATGCCATGATAACGCGATGGCTTACGCGAAAAATAATACAATAAAGGCCAGAATAAAAAGTAGGTGAGGGCTACACTGGCAACATACAAATACACGTGGATTTTCTTCAATAGTATTTTCATCTCCCTCAAAAATATAAAAATTCCTTACTTTCGCCCCATGGAAACTGTTGTTAGTGGGATCCGTTCAACCGGGAACTTACATTTAGGAAATTACTACGGAGCGATACAAAACTTCGTAAAAATGCAAAACGAATACAATTGTTATTTTTTTATAGCCGACCTGCATTCATTAACCACCCACCCTACTCCTGCCGATCTGCATGGTAATATCAAACAGGTGCTGGTAGAATACCTTGCGGCAGGCATCAACCCCGAAACCGCTACTATTTATATACAATCTGACGTTCCGGAAATAGCCGAACTTTATTTATACATGAATATGAACGCCTACCTAGGCGAACTGGAACGGGCCACATCATTTAAAGATAAGGTACGTGCGAACCCTGATAATGTAAACGCCGGCCTTTTAACCTACCCGGTTTTAATGGCTGCAGATATTATTATTCATAAGGCAACCAAAGTACCCGTAGGTAAAGACCAGGAACAGCACCTGGAAATGGCACGCACCTTTGCCAACCGTTTTAACAGGCTGTATAATAAAGATGTTTTCCCCGAGCCTTATGCATTTAATTACAGCGAAAACCTGGTAAAAATCCCGGGGTTGGATGGCAAAGGAAAAATGGGTAAATCAGAAGGTGAAGGTAACGCGGTTTTTTTATCCGATTCGCCTGAGATCATCCGCAAAAAAGTAATGCGCGCTGTTACCGATAGCGGCCCGACTGCCGAGAACCAGGATAAACCAGTTGAAATACAAAACCTTTTTGATATCATGAAGGTGGTTTCTTCGCCTGATACCTATAACCATTTTGACAATTTGTATAACAGCTGCCAGGTTCGTTACGGCGACCTGAAAAAACAATTAGCCGAAGATATAATTATCGCGACAACACCGATCCGTGAAAAAATAAATGATATAGCCAATGATGCGCCTTATTTACGGCAGGTGGCCAAACATGGCGCTATTAAAGCCCGCGAAAGCGCCCAGCGGACTATTAAACAGGTTAGGGAAACAATAGGTTTCAGGAGCTTCTGAGGGAAGTTCATAGTTCATAGTTCATGGTTCATAGTAGCTGCCCGTTGATATTTAATAGCGTATTTTCAGTTCGTTGTTGATAGTTCATACACCATAATGTATATTAGGCGGAGTTTTATCATGATTTAGTTACACTAATGGTTGGCTTCTGCTGAAGAATTCCTGCCATGAACTATGAACCATGAACTATGAACGAAAACAACTATTAACTATCAAGTAAAAATGCATATTGCTATTGTAGGAAACATAGGCGCCGGTAAAACTACGCTAACCGAATTGCTGGCCAAAAATTATGGCTGGGACCCTTTATATGAAGCCGTTGACAATAATCCGTACCTGGAAGATTTTTACAGCGACATGAAACGCTGGAGCTTTAACCTGCAGATCTATTTTTTAAATGCGCGTTACCGCCAGATGGTTGATGTGCAGAAAGAAATGCATAATATCATCCAGGACAGGACCATTTACGAGGATGCTTATATTTTTGCTGAAAACCTGCATGATATGGGTTTGATGACTACCCGGGACTACCAGAATTACCAGTCGATTTTTGACAATGTTATCGAAAATATTAAACCGCCCGACCTGCTCATCTACCTGAAAGCCTCGGTACCGACACTAGTCAATAATATCCAGCGCCGCGGCCGTGAATATGAATCGGGCATCCGGCTGGATTACCTATCCAAACTGAACGATAAATACCAGAAATGGATCGGCAGTTACAAATTGGGCAAACTGCTGATCATCGACAAAGACAATATCGATTTTGCCAATAAAACAGAAGACCTGGCCACGATCGTACAGATGGTGGAAAGGGAGATACACGGGTTATTTTAATTTTAGAATTACGATTTACGAATTTAGATTTTGGCATCTTCAAATCGTAAATCGTAAATCGTAAATCGTAAATCAAATGAACATCCTCGGCATCATCCCCGCCCGTTACACATCTACCCGTTTTCCAGGCAAACCCCTTGTGGATATTGCAGGCAAAAGCATGATCCAAAGGGTTTATGAGCAGGCTAAAAAGTGTATGCATTTAGCTGAAGTGATTGTGGCGACAGACGACGAACGGATTTATAAACATGTTCATGATTTTGGCGGGGTTGCCATTATCACCTCCCCTGATCACCAGAGCGGTACGGACCGCTGCGCCGAAGTGGCCATGAAGCACCCGCAATACGATGTGATCATTAACATCCAGGGCGATGAGCCTTTTATCGACCCGGAGCAGATCAGCAAACTGGCGGCTTGTTTTAACTACGAGGATACCCAAATCGCAACGCTGATCAAAAAAGTGATGACCCAGGAAGAATTGTTCAACAGCAATTCCCCAAAAGTGGTGGTAAACAAACTATCCGAAGCGGTTTATTTTTCCCGCTCTCCCCTGCCGCATATCCGTGGACAGGAACCGCAAAACTGGCTCAGCCATTTTACTTATTTTAAGCATATCGGTATTTACGGTTACCGGGCAGATGTTTTGCAACAAATCACCAAACTGCCAGTGTCGTCTCTTGAAAAAGCTGAAAGCCTGGAGCAACTGCGCTGGATTGAAAACGGCTACCACATAAAAGTAGCCGAAACGGAACTGGAAACCTATGCGGTGGATACTCCGGAAGATTTGAAAAAAATTATCAAATAAATAATCTATTTTTATTTTATTGCTCAAACCTGTTATCATGAGCATTTCCAAAACCTTGTTCGCTGTAATCGCCTTGTCGATCTCATTTTGCTGTGTATTTGGCCAGGGGAAATTTCCGAAAGTAATTGATAAAGAAGATCCTAAGTTAACGGGGTATATCGTCAATACTAAAGGCGATACTGTACAATGTAATTTTAAAAAACCGGCTTTAGGTACCTTAAGATACAAGCCTGTTAATTCCACTGAAAAATTCAAAAAGCCATCCACGGACGACCTTAAAGCTTATTATTGTGCGTGGGACTCTACGATGTACGAAGCTTTACCTATTGATACGGACGGCTATAACCCTGTATTTTTAAAAAGGCTGGAATCGGGCACAATAAGGCTTTATGAAGAGGATGTAGTTAGCAACGGTTATTTTATGAATGGTTATTATACAGGCGGGGGCACTAACACATATTTTTACGTTAGTAAAGATTTAGCATCGCTGAAAGAAATAAAATCGAATACATTGAACATTGGGGGTGAGAGCCGGAAAAAAAGGAAGGCATACCTGATGGGCCTGATTGCAGACGACCCTGATCTGGCAAAACAATTTGACGCCGAACAGGATTACGACCTGAAAACGCTGAGGCATTATATACACGACTTTAATCTCTTTAAATCGGCAGCGGCTAAATGATCAATTTGAAGAGGTGGCAATTTGAAAATAAATTTTAACAGCATAAATCATTTTCAAATTTTCAAATTTTCAAATCCTCAAATTTTCAAATTTTCAAATCAAAACCCTTTTTCCACATTTAAAACTTCTTCGTTCTAAGCCCAAAATTTTTCTTACTTTTGTATCCCGTACACAAACAATTTGTTTCGGCCTAAATGCCGGTTCAAAAGCAAAAAAATCATGACTAAATACATTTTTGTTACGGGCGGCGTTACCTCGTCGTTAGGGAAAGGCATTATATCAGCCTCCCTTGCAAAACTCCTTCAATCGCGCGGTTACCGCGTAACTATCCAAAAGTTCGACCCCTATATCAATATCGATCCGGGTACATTAAACCCTTACGAACATGGCGAATGCTATGTGACTGAAGACGGCGCCGAAACCGATCTGGACCTGGGCCATTACGAGCGCTTTTTAAATACCCCTACTTCGCAAGCCAATAACATTACCACCGGCCGTATATACCAGAATGTGATCAACCGCGAACGCCAGGGCGACTTTTTGGGTAAAACGGTGCAGGTAGTTCCGCATATTACGGACGAGATCAAAAGAAACATCCGCCTGCTGGGCGAAAGCGGCGATTACGATATCGTGATCACTGAATTGGGCGGAACTGTTGGTGACATTGAGTCGCTGCCCTATATTGAGGCGGTAAGGCAGTTCAGATGGGAAATTGGTTCAGGGAATTCCCTGGTGATCCATTTAACTTTAATACCATTCCTGGCAGCCGCCGGCGAATTAAAAACCAAACCAACGCAGCACTCTGTTAAAATGCTGCTCGAATATGGTATCCAGCCGGATATCCTGGTTTGCCGCACCGAGCATCACCTTAATTTGGACATCCGTAAAAAGATAGCATTATTTTGCAATGTGAATATCAACGCGGTAATTGAATCCATTGATGCATCTACCATTTATGATGTGCCGTTGTTGATGCTGAAAGAGCAATTGGACAAAACCGTGCTAACTAAATTAAAACTGCCCAACAAAAACGAGCCCGACCTGGAAAACTGGAAAGACTTTTTGGGCCGCTTAAAAAATCCTACTTCTGAAGTCCGCATTGGCCTTGTAGGAAAATATGTGGAACTGCCGGATGCCTATAAATCCATCAGCGAGTCATTTATACACGCAGGCGCCAAAAACGAGTGCAAGGTGAAAGTTGAATATATCCCTTCGGAAATGTTAACGCCCGGCAACGCAGTTGAACGGTTAAAAGGCCTGCACGGCGTTTTGGTAGCGCCGGGTTTTGGCGAACGCGGTTTTGAAGGCAAAATTGAAGCCATCCGTTATGTACGCGAAAACAATATCCCGTTCTTTGGCATTTGCCTGGGGATGCAATGTGCCGTGGTTGAATTTGCCCGCAATGTGCTGGGGCTGAAGGACGCAAGCAGCACTGAAATGAACCCGGATACCCCATACCCTGTGATCGGGATGATGGAAGACCAGAAGAAAATTGTAAATAAAGGCGGCACCATGCGTTTGGGCGCCTATATATGCGACCTGAAAAAAGGCAGTAAAGCCGAAAAATTTTATGGAAAGTCAAGAATAAGCGAGCGCCACAGGCATCGTTATGAGTTTAATAACGAATATTTAAAACAATACGAAAACGCAGGTTTAACCCCATCGGGCTTTAATCCTGAAAACAACCTGGTTGAGATCGTGGAGCTTAAAAATCACCCGTTTTTTATAGGTTCGCAATTTCACCCTGAATTAAAATCAACAGTTGCAAATCCGCACCCACTTTTTATTAACTTTGTCGCCGCTTCGCTGGCCTATGCCCGTAAGCAATAAAAATAGAACGAAAATATAGTAATGGATAAAAATACGTTTACAGGCTTATTCCTGATCATGATCATAATGGGAGCTTCCATTTTCTTCATGAAACCTAATGATGCTGACATAAAGAAAGAAGCGATCCGGATGCACGCAGATTCGGCGAAAAAAGGGCTGCTGCCCAAAACAGCTATTGCCGCAACTAAAGTTGCCGACACAGCAAAAGCAGCCGCAAATGTTAAAGCAGATTCGGCCATCTTAAAAAGCCCTTTCGGCGCAGCTACTGTTGGAACCGAAAAACTGATCACCCTCGAAAATAAGGACATCATTGTAAAGCTGACCACACATGGCGGCCGCGTTTATTCGGTTGAATTAAAAGACTACAAAACGTTTAATAAAAAACCACTGGTATTGTTTGAAGGTGACAAGAACCATTTCGGTTTGAATTTTACCGCAGGTAATAACAGCATCAATACCGACAACCTTTATTTTACGCCAAGCGCCAACGCGCTCATCGTTTCCGGTAAAGATTCCAGCACAATTACCATGCGGCTGAGTTATAGCGCAACCCAATATATTGATTACATCTATTCACTTAAAGGTGAAGGCTATAAGTTAGGCTTAACTATAAAACCAACCGGGTTAGACCAGGTTGCCAATACAAACACCATCAATGTTAACTGGGCCGCAAGTATGCGTAAACAGGAAAAAGATATGGACCAGGAACGCCGCTATTCCACCATATATTTTATGAATACGGATGAAGGTGTTGATTATTTGAGCGAAACCAAAGATGATAAAACTGACGTGAATGATAAAAAGCTGCAATGGGTATCTTTCCAGGCGCATTTTTTCTCTGACGTCCTGATCGCAAAAAAAGGTTTTGATAAATCAAGCATGTCCATCACTACGGACGTAACGGATACTACACACTCCAGGCAGATGAGCGCAGCCCTTACTGTGAGCAAAAATACAGAAGGTACTTACCCTCTTGAATTTTACTTTGGCCCGGTTAAATATAACTTCCTGAAAACACAAGGCTACCACCTGGAAAAACAGGTATATATGGGCTGGGGATTCCTGGCGTATATCAACCGTTTTTCGGTATTGCCGGTATTTAATTTCCTGAGCCAGTTTACCAGTAATTATGGCTTGATTATCCTTGCTTTAACCCTTATCCTTAAGTTGGTTTTATCGCCGCTTACGTATAAGTCGTACTTATCAATGGCTAAGATGCGCGTATTAAAGCCGGAAATGGATGAAATTAAAGGAAAAGTTGGCGAAGATAACCCAACCCTATTGCAACAGGAATACTTGAAACTATACAAAAAAGCAGGGGTAAACCCGCTGGGGGGCTGTTTGCCATTAGTGATACAAATGCCGATCGTTTTTGCCTTCTTCAGGTTTTTCCCGAGCTTGTTTGAGTTACGCGGACAGGGGTTTTTATGGATGCACGATCTTTCTACGTATGATGCGCTGATCACGTTCCCTACCATTCCGTTTATCGGCAACCACTTAAGTATCATGTGCTTGCTGATGACGATCTCTACACTGATCTATACTTATTTCAATAACCAGATCTCGGGCGCAACCGGGCAGATGAAATATATTGGTTACATCACTCCTGTTATTTTCCTTGGCGCGCTGAACAGCTATCCATCAGGTTTGAACTATTATTATTTCCTGGCCAACATGCTTACGTTTGCACAGCAATACATTATTCGTTTGATGGTTGACGACAAAAAGATCCATGCCCAGATACAGGAAAACAAAAAGAAACCAGAAGTTAAAAAGAAACAAAGCGGTTTCCAGGCACGCATGGAAGAAATGATGCGCCAAAAACAACAATTGCCTCCTGCGAAGAAAAAGTAGTTTGGGTCGATGGTCGGTAGTCCATGAACCATAGTAAAATAAATAATAAAGGCTGAAATCACTGAGATGGTTTCAGCCTTTACCATTTCTAGTGTCATGTCATTAATAAATTTACATTCAGGCTTTATCAGAACAGCTTAAAAATACCGGGAGGAGGTTATGTAAAATGGTGTAAACCCTGTTTTTTTGGGTAAACATATAAATAACTTATTATCAAATATTTATAAAATGTAAACCCTTAAAAGTGTAAACCTTTTGTAAACCCTTTTTGTGCTTTTTTCCTTCAATGAACTTGTAGATTGACGATAGGTCAATTTATGGTTGACATGACACCAGTATCCCTCAACCCGATTATTTTTTGCTATTGACCATGGACCATGAACTATGGACAAAAAAACAAATCACTAAAAATATTAGTATTTATTTTACTACATTTACCCCTATGTATGCAATTGTTGATATCGAGACTACCGGGGGGCATGCCAGCGCCAATGGCATTACAGAAATAGCTATTTGCATACATAATGGTAAAAAGGTTATTGAACGCTATTCAACCCTGGTTAACCCCCGCAGGGAGATACCCGTTTATATCAGCGCCTTAACCGGCATTACCAATGAAATGGTTCAAAACGCCCCTCCTTTTGAGGATGTGGCGCATGATATTTACCACCTGCTGAACAATAAGATTTTTGTAGCACACAACGTAAATTTCGATCATTCCTTCGTGCGTTACCATTTGGCGGCGGCAGGTTACGAGCTGAATTGCAGTAAACTTTGCACCGTTAGGCTAGGCCGCAAAATAATACCCGGACTTCCCTCCTACAGCCTGGGCAAACTGTGCAGGCACTTCGGAATTGATAACGAAAGCCGCCACCGTGCTGCCGGAGATGCGGAAGCCACATCGCAGCTATTTTCATTATTGTTGCAAAAGGACACTGGTAATCATATTCCGCAGGCTTTAAAGCAAAATTCAAAAGAACAGGTATTGCCGCCAAACTTACCCCGGCAGGATGTGGACGCGCTGCCCCAATCGCCGGGGATCTATTATTTCCATGATGCCAAAGGGAAAGTTATTTATGTTGGCAAAGCAAAAAACTTAAAAAAGCGGGTAAGCAGCCACTTCGCGGGCAATAACCCCGGCCCGCAGCGGCAGGAGTTTTTACGGAATATCTGCCATATCACTTTTCAGCTCTGCGGTACAGAATTAATTGCTTTTGTACTGGAAGCTGTGGAGATCAAGCGCCTTTGGCCCAGGTATAACCGTTCCTTAAAGCGGTTTGAACAGGCCTACAGTTTATATGCATTCGAAGACCAGCGTGGCTATCTGCGTTTAGCCGTTGATAAACACCGCAAAATGATGGGTTCCATTTACAGTTGCAATACCTTATTTGAAGCGCGTAGTGTAATCCTCCAATTGATAGATACCTTTGAGCTTTGTCCGAAACTGTGCTTTATTCAAACCAATACAGAGCCTTGTATAGGCTTAAACGGCGAAAAATGCGCATGCGAAGGTATTGAATCGCCAGAAGCCTATAACAAAAGGGTAAATGCTGCAATTGATGAATTAAACAATGCCCTGCCCACCTTCGCCATCAGGGATGCCGGCCGTAACGATGAGGAACACAGCTGCCTGCTGATTGAAAAGGGGAAATTTTATGGCATGGGTTTTATTTCTCATTATTTTGATGTAGACAACCTGCAGCAGCTAAAAAATCACCTCACCCCTTACCCCGGTAACGATTACATCAAAGGGATGATAGCAAATTATGCAACAAAGTTTCCGGAGCGGAAAGTGATGTTTGGATAGAAAGTAAGACTTACTAAGGTTTTGAAAACTGCGAAAGTCGTCCATAAGGATTATATCACCCCTGCCTTCTCCAGCTCTTTTTCCATCTGCTGCTGCATCTTCAAAGCCTCTACCCTGGCTGCTTCAGCGAAGTCTTCGCCACTGGAGGCGTATATAATTGAACGTGAGGAATTCACGATCAATCCGCAATCTTTTGTCATACCGTAATGGCAAACCTCTTCCAGGTTGCCTCCCTGCGCGCCTACACCTGGCACCAGTAAAAAGTTATCAGGCGCGAACTTACGGATATTGGTAAACTCGGTGCTTTTGGTAGCGCCTACCACAAACATCATCCTGTCGGCCCCGGCCCATGTATTGGCTTTTTGAATAACGGTTTCGTACAAATAACCCTGGTTGGTTTCAAGGTATTGAAAATCTTTACTCCCCGCCGACGAGGTAAGCGCCAGCAGGATGACCCATTTGCCCGGGTATGATAAATAAGAGCTCACCGTATCGTGCCCCATATAAGGCGAAACGGTAATGGCGTCAAAACTCATCCCTGAAGCTTCCTCATTAAAAAATGCTTTGGCGTACATATCAGAGGTATTGCCTATATCGCCACGTTTCGCATCAATAATATTCAGGCAATCCTGGGGCAGATATTTCCAGGTATCAATTAAGCTTTGCAGCCCTTTTATTCCCCGTGCTTCATAAAAAGCTGCATTGGGTTTATAAGAAATGCACAGATCCTGCGTTGCATCAATGATCCGTTTGTTAAATTCAAAAACCGGGTCGGGATATTCTTTTAAAAACGCCGGTATTTTTTCGATGTCGGTATCAAGACCGACACACAGAAAAGATTTTTTTTGTTTGATCTGTTCTATTAGCTGCTTTCGGGAAATCATCAGGGAAGATTGTTTTATTCGAGGCACAAAAAAACTAAAAATAAAACTAAGTGTTGAGCTTAAAATGATATTTTTTTAAATAATTTGAATTTTTTAAATAATTTGAGTAGAATTGCAATGTTTTCCGTTGAATTTTTCTTGCACTAAAGAAACAATTTAAAACTCCAGGTTATTTTATTAATTATTTACATGGGTTTAGATGTTGCATAAACAAGTTGCAAATAAAATCTTTCATATAAAAACATCCTCCATGTATATCAATATTAAAAGGATTTGCTAATACAAATAAAATTCTTTCTTAACGCCGGGCAGCTTAACAAAAGGCTTAACTGCTCTATAATACCAGTGAAAAATACAATAGCATCACAAAAGATATTCTAATTAAAAATCTCCTTGAACTATAATATATAATATGTTTGATACAAACGAATTGAACGACAAACTCGTTTCAGAGTTGCGCGATATTGCCAGAAACTTAGGTATTGCTGAAGCTGAGGACCTTAGGAAGGCTCAACTTATCAGTCGGATTGTTGAACAGGAACAGCTGATAGAAGCAGCCCGTGCACAACAAACTACTGTAAATACTATTTATACTCCCAAAGGAGCTGAACCCGCCGAGAGTACCGAAAAAACACGCAAAAGAATACGCACCGTAAAAACAAGCAGCAAGCCCCGAATAGAAGTTCCTTTGGACGACACCAATTTATTTGATGAGCCAGATGATGAAGTTTCTGCTGATGAGGATAGCGAAGTGCCGTTAATGATCGGTGACGATAGCGAGGCTGCACAGGAAGCTGATGTCGCCGCGAAAGCAGATGATACCATTACAGAAGGACGCAACCCTAAATTTGAACGCAGGGTAAATAACCAAACCAGCCAGCAAAAAAGCCAGGAGCCGCCTATAAACCTTGATTTTGACAATGTAATTGTAAATGAAGGTGTTTTGGAAATTATGCCCGATGGCTATGGATTTTTAAGGTCGTCAGATTATAACTACCTCACTTCCCCGGATGATATCTATGTTTCGCAATCACAGATAAAACTTTTTGGTTTAAAAACCGGAGATACTGTTCGCGGAAGCATCAGGCCTCCTAAAGAAGGTGAAAAATATTTCCCTTTGGTACGGGTTGAAGCCATTAATAGCCGCATCCCTGCTGAAGTTCGTGACCGTGTGCCGTTTGACCACTTAACACCGCTTTTCCCTTCCGAAAAACTGAGCCTGTTTACTGATCCGGGTAATTATTCAACCCGTATTATGGACCTTTTCTCTCCCATTGGTAAAGGACAACGCGGTTTGATTGTAGCCCAGCCTAAAACAGGTAAAACCATGCTGTTAAAGGATGTGGCCAATGCCATCGCCAAAAACCATCCGGAAGTTTACCTCATCATCCTTTTGATTGATGAACGCCCGGAAGAAGTAACAGATATGGCCCGCAGCGTACGTGCAGAAGTGGTATCGTCAACCTTTGATGAACCGGCTGAACGCCACGTTAAAATTGCCAATATCGTTTTGGAAAAAGCAAAACGTATGGTTGAATGTGGTCATGATGTTGTTATTTTGCTCGACTCGATCACCCGCCTTGCCCGTGCTTACAATACGGTAGCTCCGGCATCCGGTAAGATATTATCGGGTGGTGTTGATGCTAATGCACTTCACAAACCGAAACGCTTTTTCGGCGCGGCCCGTAATATTGAAGACGGCGGCTCATTAACCATCATCGCAACAGCGCTGACTGAAACCGGCTCAAAAATGGATGAAGTAATTTTCGAAGAGTTTAAAGGTACCGGTAACATGGAACTTCAGCTTGATCGTAAATTATCCAACAAACGAATCTTCCCGGCTATTGATATCACGGCATCAAGCACTCGCCGCGATGATTTACTGCTTGACCGCGAAACCCTGCAACGGATCTGGATCTTACGTAACCACCTTGCGGATATGAATTCGCAGGAAGCGATGGAATTTTTACAGTCGCAGATAAGAGGTACAAAAACCAACGAAGAATTTCTTATCTCGATGAATTCGTAATAATTTAGTATTTATGAAGTTTTAATTAAGGTAACACTAAATAAAGAACTTCATAAATACTACAGAATTACTTCAAATAACATTGCTACCTTCATGCCGGAATGAAGAATCGAGTTAAAAAACACTTACCAAATGCAATAACCTGCGCAAACCTGTTTAGCGGCTGTGTGGGTATAGTATTAGCTTTTAAAGGTGAACTGGTTGCGGCCGCCTATGCTATATTTCTGTCGGCTATATTTGATTTTTTCGACGGACTAGCCTCCAGGGTACTCAAATCATTTTCGGGTATAGGAAAGGACCTGGATTCATTGGCAGACATGGTGAGTTTCGGGGTTTTGCCTGCCGTTATCATGTATCAGATATTTTTACAGGCTCCCCAAATTGCTCAAATTAGCAGCTGGTTAAACTTTATCGCTTTTTTAATTCCTGTATTTTCAGCTTTACGGCTTGCAAAATTTAATGTGGATACCAGGCAGGCCGAAAACTTTATTGGTTTACCAACACCGGCAAATGCTATCCTGATTGCGTCGTTCCCCATGATCATTGAGCACCATGACCGCTTTTACGAACCTTTTTTGACAAATCCGTATGCATTGCCAATTTTTGTCATCGTGATGTGCACACTCTTGGTTTTAGAAATGCCAATGATGTCGTTAAAATTTAAAAACAGCGATTTTAACCAAAATATTTATCGGTATTTATTACTGTTGTTTTCGGCTATTCTGATACTATTTTTTAAATTTGCAGCAGTTCCGGTGATCATATTAATCTATGTCATCTTATCCATTATCCAATTCAAATTTGCTAATGAGCCTATGATAGGTGTTGCTCAAAAAGAAACAAAAATTCACCGATAATAGATTCGTTAGCCATTAAAACTCATAATTGATGAAAAAATTCCAGGCTGAAATAGATGTAATGCCGAAAAAAGAAATACTTGACCCACAGGGTAAAGCTGTAACAGGAAGCATGAAAAACCTTGGGTTAGCTGAAATACATAATGTAAGAATTGGTAAACACATTACGCTCGAAATAGAGGCCGAAAGCGCTGAAACGGCCCACAGTAAAGTAGATCAGGCCTGCAAAAACCTATTGGCAAACCTGATTATGGAAAGCTACAGCTTTAGTGTGGCTGAGGTTGCGTGATAGAGATTAGTTAATCAGAGGTTAGAGATTAGTTAGAATTTTAGTCAAGTTTTACAATTCGGCATTTTTCTGCCTAGTCTCTAATCACAAGTCTCCAATCACTATAATTGCGTTTCTTTCTCTGCCTTTATTTTAGCGAGTGAAATCAAGTTTTCTGCAAGTATTGCCTGTACTTCGCTGAATTTTTGTTTTAACAGCTCAGGGTCTTGTGCACCGCCCTTTGCCATAATCTCAACTTCCTGCATTGTAGCCTGGCTGATCGGCATTCCAAAAAAGCCGAGGTTGGGTTTTAACTTATGTGAAGCTGAAGCCACAGTTGTCCAATCGCCGGCAGCAATACCTGCAGCAATCATTTGCAATAACTCGGGTGTTTGCTGCATAAACATTTCAATTGATTCAACGATGAATTCATTGCTGCCGTCAGCAATATCCAGCAAAAAAGAAAGGTCAAGGTCCTGTGGTAAAGAATTATGAGACATAAAAGGGTTTATAAACTTCAAAATTATACCTTTTTTACGTTCAATTCATCAATAAGTTCAGTTTTAAGTTGTAAAATATTTTTTTTTTAAAACCGGGTGCACCCAATCCGGGGCTATTTCCGCCAACGGTTCAAGGGTAAACCTTCGTTTTTGCAATTCAGGATGAGGAATAATGAGACCGGGCTCATTTATTATTTGCTGGTCGTAAAATAATACATCAATATCAATAATACGCGAGCCCCATTTTTCGTCCCTGTGCCGGCCCAGTTTATTTTCGATATATAAAGCCTTTTCAAGTACTTTAAGAGGACTTAGCGCCGTCTTTAAAAATATCACCTGGTTTAGATAGTCCGGCGCATCCGTTTTACCCCACGACTGTGTTTCATAAACTGATGACTTTTGCAATACAATGCCTATTTCAGTTTCTGTTTGATCAATTGCTTGTTTCAGAAACAATTCCCTGTCTCCAAGGTTACTCCCCAGTAATAAAAAAACCTCATGCATGTTGTAACAAATATTATAGACTATGCTCTTAATGTTATCGCGTGCGAATTGCTAAGTTTGCATAGTTAAAAGATTTAAAACACTTAATGAAACAATTTTTCAAATTTGTGCTGGCCAGCATGGTGGCAATAATTATTACAGGTATCATTTTCGTAATCATCGTTATTGCGATCATCGCCTCCTCAAGCGATAAAACTGTTGTGATTGACGCTAATTCAGTTTTACATATCCAGTTTAACAAATCTATTGCTGAACGTACCCCTGATAATCCGCTGAAAGATTTACCGTTTTTGGGATTGGACCAGGACGAACCTATAGGCCTTAACGACATTCTTTCGAATATTAAAAAAGCAAAAACCGACGCTAACATCAAAGGCATATTCCTGGATGAAACTGAAATTCCAATAGGGCAGGCCACATCCGAAGAAATCCGTAACGCCTTGATCGATTTTAAAAAATCCGGCAAGTTCATCATAGCTTATTCTGAAATATATACCCAGGGTTTTTATTACCTGGCTTCGGTAGCCGATAAGGTTTATTTAAACCCAAAAGGAATATTCCTGTTCCATGGATTTAACCAGCAGGTTACTTTTCTGAAAGGAGCACTTGACAAGTTGGGTATTGAAGCGCAGATCATTAAAGTAGGAACCTATAAAAGCGCAGTGGAGCCATTTTTCCTTACCAAAATGAGCGATGCCAACCGTTTACAGGTAAACTCCTATTTAGGTTCGCTATACGATCATTTTTTAGCCGGCGTTGGAAAAAGCCGGAATATTAGCAAAGACTCATTATTTAGCTACGCCAATAGCCTGAAAATACGCTTTCCGGAAGATGCCCTTAAATTCAAACTGGTAGACGGTTTGAAATACAAGGACGAGGTTTTAAATGAGCTAAAACAACGTACTGGTATCGACGCGAAGGATGACCTTAAAATTGTTGAACTTACCGATTATTCAAAAAGCGAATCTAACAGGGATGATGATAAAAAGGAATCAAAAAACCAGATCGCTATTATTTATGCATCAGGTGAAATTAACGGAGGAAGTGGTGACGACAATAGCATCGGGTCCGAAAGGGTATCAAAAGCTTTGCGCGATGCCCGCCTTGACGACAAAGTAAAGGCTGTTGTTTTACGGGTAAATTCACCGGGCGGAAGTTCACTGGCATCAGATGTGATCTGGCGCGAAGTGATGCTGACAAAAAAAGCAAAACCAATAATCGTATCCATGGGCGATTATGCGGCATCGGGTGGTTATTATATCTCCTGCGCGGCCGATTCCATTTTTGCTGAACCTAATACCATAACCGGATCAATAGGCATTTTTGCGGTGCTGCCCAATATGCAGAAGTTTTTTAACGATAAGCTTGGCATCACTTTCGACGGCGTAAAAACCGGTAAGTATGCCGACCTGGGCGATATTTCGAGGCCTTTAACGCCCGAAGAACACGCCATACTGCAAAATCAGGTGGACCATGGTTATGATGATTTTACCAAAGCGGTTGCGAGCGGACGTCACAAAACCCAGGCATATATCAACAGCATTGGACAGGGCCGTGTTTGGACCGGCGAACAAGCCATCACCAATGGCCTGGTTGACCGCCTGGGTAATATCAACGATGCCGTTAAATCAGCGGCGAGAATGGCAAAAATTAAGAACTATAAACTAAAGGCTTACCCTGACCAGAAAAGCTTCTTAAATAAATTCGGTTTCGACATGAGCGCCAGGATGAAAGCACAATTTGTAAAATCGGAACTTGGCGAAAATTACAAATATTACGACCAGCTGAAAGGTGTTACCCAAATGATGCGTACCCCCCAGGCCAGGTTACCCTATGATATTGATATAAATTAGTCCGGAGGTCAGTAAAGTCGGGAAGTAGTCCGAAAGAAGCTTCGCCGGATGTTTCGGCAAAAAAAGATATATTTTGATTGAAGAGCCGTATGCTATTGAGTGTACGGCTTTTATTGTAAAACCCCGCCGCGCCTTTATTTAACTAACGCGTTCCCCCTTGACTTACGAAGAAATTTTTTAAACACATATTTGCTTTTTTTGCGTTTAAATAAAACACAAAACCAGGAATAAATGCAAACAGGCAATTTTTTCGGGTCGGTAAAAGGCAAAATAATTACAGCTTCCGTATTAGCTTGTTTTGCCGTTTTGATGGCCTGGGTTACCAGTAAAAGTTCATTTCAGGCTCTATTAGCAGCATTTGAAGATGTTTCTGTCCCAAATGAAAAATTGCGGATCATAAATGAACTTTCCCGAAACGTCATCCAGGTGGGCCAATCCCAGGAAATACCCGACATTAACAATCCATACCGTTATTACCGTTTCTTTAACGAAACCAAAAAACTCAACAGAAAGATCGATACGCTAAAAAACCTTTACGCAAATACACCTAACCAGATAAAACGATTAAACATTTTGAAGAAGCTTTTAAATGACCGTGACAGGCTTTTTATAAACTATTTGAGGGTAAGGAACGAACTGATTAATAATAAAAGCTTCGATGCGCAAATGCATTCGTTAAATGATATGGTTAGCAAAAAGGCCCGGCTAACAGACAGTATGGTTACCACAACTGAAAAAAAAACATCTACCACAACAATTTATCCGGTTGTAAAGGCTAGTGAAGAAACCCACCAAAAAGGTTTTTTCAATAAACTTTTCGGGAGGAAAAAAGAACATCAGGAGAAAAAAAACAGCGGCATTCCCTACCAGGTGGTCGACGAAGAATCGTCGGTAAAACACGATACCCTATCAAGGGCCATGAAAGACAGTATCCTGAAAGAATTCGGCGCCACGATTCATAAAATGGAAACTATCCAGAAAAGAAAAAGTCTTTCATTTTTAAGCAGGGAAGCTATTTTACTGAAATCGAGTTCAAAGGTAATGCACCAGATACTGACGATACTGAAGCAGGTGGAAGCGGATGGCTTAAAGCAGTCAACTTTAAGCAACAGGCTTGCTAAAAACATGGTGGATGGCAGCATTCAGCGTATCAGTTTAATTATGCTGGCATTTTTTGTGGCTACTGTTTTATTATTGTACTTCACACTAGCAGATATATCAAAGATTAACCGGTACCGGAAACAAATAGAACTGGCCAAAGAGGAACCAGAATATCACAGCCTGGCCAAACAACGGTTTTTATCTAATATGAGCCATGAAATCCGCACCCCTTTGCAATCTATCATCGGCTATGCAGAGAAAATGAACAAACAACAGCCAGGGCCGCCAGGCGGCGATATTGACGCTATTTACAAATCATCGGCACATTTAATGCAAATTGTAAACGAAGTACTTGATTACAACCGGATTATTTCCGGGAAATTCACTTTTACCAACCAGGTATTTAATTTAAACGAGTTACTGGCTGAAGTCATAGCGATTATGCAACTACAGGCCGAAAAAAAGAATATTGAACTAAAGACCGATTATGATGCTTCTGTTTCTGCGTATGTTAACGGAGATCCCTTCAGATTAAAGCAAATACTGTATAACCTGATAGGCAATGCGATCAAATTCACACCTGAAGGAGAAGTTTTATTGTCAGTTAATGGCACACAGGCTGACAACCTTATCCATTATCATTTTGATGTGCTGGATACAGGAATTGGTCTTTCAAACCAGGATATTGAACGGATCTTTAATGAGTTTGAACAGGCGGACAACAATATCAGGCATAAGTCTTCCGGATCAGGGCTCGGACTCCCGATAACGAAAGAACTTATCGAAATGCAGGGGGGCAGCATCAGCGTTAAAAGTCTGTTTGGTAAAGGCAGCCAATTTTCTTTCAACCTTAGCTATGAAAAGGCCTTAAATCCCGTGCTTCCCAAAGCTGGGGAAATAAAACCTGCACAACCCACCGAAAGTGAAATAATCTGGCTGATTGATGATGACCCTTTTATGCTTGAATTATACGCCGGTATATTTGATAAATACCATTTGCCTTACCGTTGTTTTACTTCGCCATTTGAGCTATTGAATGCTGCCAGCGGCAGCGATGTAAAATACATATTGATGGATATCAGAATGCCTGAAATGAATGGCGTTGAGCTTTGCGGTTTATTGCGCCAAAAGCTTCCTGCAAGCGTGAAGTTGTTTGCTGTGACCGCCCAGGCGCTGCCCGAAGAACGTTCAATAATTTTAAAAAAGGGTTTTGACGGCTTATTGATGAAACCTTTCAGAGAGCGTGATTTGATCAGCCTGGTAACAAACGGCAGGCGAGAGGATAACGATGAAGGTACTATAGCGGGAATTGATATGAGTTTGGTTAAAAAAATGACCTTTGGCGATCCAAAACTAACCTTTAAAATACTGAACAGGTTTGCTCAGGACAGCCTTAATGATGGCAATGAACTTAATAATGCTATTGATAAAAAAGACATCGAAACCATTTTATTGATAACCCACCGCATTGCCGGCAGAACGGCCCAGGTAGGCGCCAAAGTATTAGCGGGAAATTTCAGGATTGCCGAAATGGATCTGGAAAAAGATAAAAAACTAACGGTAAATAAAATAAATCACCTGCTATCTCTAACTGTTAAATTACAGGAACTGGCCAATTCTGTGAAAGAAAAAAACAATCACGAAACGCTGGCCTAAGCTATTTTCAGCACATTAATTATCCAGTCCGTATCGTTCAATTTTCGAATACAGCGTTTTTCGGTCGATATTAAGCAGTTTGGCCGCTTTCGATTTATTGTACTTTACTTTTTGCAAGGTACTCTGAATCAAATTTTTCTCGTTTACCTCGTTTTGTGCCTTAAGATCCGTCGTTGCCGCCTGGGCAAGATTATGGGTAATGCTGAACAACATTTCATCGGGAAGGGTTTCTATACCGGCAATTTGTTCGGTACTCAGCAAAACCATGCGTTTAATTACGTTTTTGAGTTCGCGTAAGTTACCGGGCCAGTCGTAATTGTAAAAAGCTGTTTTAACCTCTGCCGATATATCTTTTAAATCCCTGCCAAGTTCCAGGTTAGCTTGCCCGATAAAATGCCTTATAAATAAATCAAGTTCGTCTCTGCGGTCACGCACCGGGGATAATTGTATCTTAAACTCATTTATCCGGTGGTACAGATCCTGCCGAAAATTTCCTGCACTTACGCTATTTAACAAGTCGTCATTTGTGGCAGTAATAAACCTTACATCAATCGGAATATTCCGCCCCCCTCCTATTGGCTGGATCACTCTTTCCTGCAGGGCACGCAGCAGTTTCACCTGCACATCATAGCTAAGGTTACCCACTTCATCCAAAAAAAGCGTACCGCCCTCAGCAATTTCAAAAAGCCCCTTCTTATCTCCCGCTGCGCCAGTAAAAGCTCCTTTCAGGTGCCCGAATAACTCACTTACTGCCAAATCATTTGACAGTGTTCCGCAGTCAATAGCCACAAACGGTTTGGCTGATCTTTTGCTTTGGCTATGGATAACCCTTGCCACATACTCTTTACCGGTACCGCTTTCCCCCTGAATCAATACCGACATATTGGTTGGTGCAACCAGGTCGATATATTCATGAAGCTTATCAGCATATCTACTTTCACTTTTTATAAATGCAATATTTTCTCCCGTTGAGTAAACTGGCTTTTTACCACCCAGGGCAATGTCCATTATCATCAATAATTCGTCGGGGTTTACCGGTTTAATGATATAATCCAAAGCGCCCGACCTGATAGAGTTAACAGCAGTGCGCACATCATTAAAACTGGTCATGATAATTGCAGGGGTAGCCTGTCCGTTTTCCCGTACCTTCTTTAACAGATCAAGGCCCGTACCATCAGGTAGACGATAATCAAGCAAAAGCAGATCGAATGTTTCCTTTTCGACCAATTTGGATGCCTCCCTGATGTTTTGAGTCGACTGTACATAGTGTCCGTGTCTGTCTAAAAAGCCGCGCAGCATCTGCGAAAACGTCAAATCGTCTTCAACAAGCAATATTTTTGCCATAATATGTTAATCATAGATATGGCAAAAATACAAAAGCCGGAGCTAAATCCGGCCTTTGTATTTATATATGATGATTTGAAGCAATCATTATTGCACCATCTTCCCGTCCTTATCAAGTTTAATCACCTGGGTCTGTGTATCTTTTTTAACAGTTATTTCAAAATATACAGTGCTGCCAGATTTCACTACAAAGGCGGTAGTAGGTGTCCATTGCTTAACCGGATCAGTGGTTAAGGTAGTTTTTACCGCTGGCGGAAGTTCATCCAGTTTTATAGGAGTTTTTTGGGCGGTGTCCGTTACAGCAATAGTAGTAATTGATCTTGTGTTTTGAGTTGATGGGCCGGCTTTCACCATCGTGAAACCTGCAATACCTAATGCCGCTACGGCTAAAATCATTTTTTTCATAGTTATAATGTTTTGTTTTATGGTAAGCCTATTCAACAGAACCATGCCAAATTGATTAATAACATCGTAATTAAATCAAAATCAAACACTTACTAATATACCAATTAAAACAAATCTGTTGCTTTATTACACACATTGAGGGGAACAGCAACACTGGTTTAAAATACAATGGACTTAAACTTAGGAAATTTAAGAAACAGTAATCACTTACTTTCAACTTCTTTACCCCTTCCGTTAATTTGAATTTAAATAACATGTGCTAAAAAAACTCGTATTCCGCCTTCCTTTTGTATTTTTGCGCTTCAATCTATTATGGAAAACAAACCCATAGCCCGAAAGCTTCGCCTATTATCGCAACTGATGGAACTGCATGAGGTTAATCCCTTTAAGGTAAAGTCGATAGCGAATGCTGCTTTTAAGGTAGACAAACTGCCCTTCCCTGCTAAAAATAAAACCACCGAAGAACTTGAAAAGATTGATGGCATAGGCAAAAGCACCGCCGCTAAAATAACCGAGCTGCTTGCAACCGGCACCATGACTGAGCTGGAAGAACTGCTGGACAAAACCCCGGCGGGTGTTGTGGAGATGATGGGCATTAAGGGTATCGGCCCTAAAAAGGTAGCTATTATCTGGCATCACCTTGCTATTGAGAACCTTGGCGAACTGTATTATGCCTGTAACGAGAACCGCCTTGTGGAAGCCAAAGGCTTCGGCTTAAAAACGCAGGACGAGATCCGTAAGGTTATCGAGTTTACCATGGCCAGCAATGGAAAGTTCCTTTATGCCAAGATTGAGGAAGAAGCCCAAAAAGTACTTGATAAGATGAAAGCCATTTTACCGGGCTCCTTGGTCGAATTTGGGGGTGAATTCAGGCGTTGCTGCGAGATTATTAATAACCTGGTGATTGTTTTAGGCGATAATGACCAGGAGACTGCATTTAATATGATAACCGGATCTGGCATTATTCTCAATCCTATCGTTATAGACAAACAACTTGTCGGCGAGCTTGAAAACGGGTTGAAAATTGAACTGTTTTGCGTGGAAAAACGTTATTTCTACCGTGAATTATTTATTCAAACAGGTGATGAAGAACACGCAAATGCTGTTTTAGCTCTGGCAGGTGATGCCGTTGATCATCCTGAAAGTGAAGAAGCTATTTACAAAATAGCTGGTCTTGAATACATCCAACCCGAGTTACGGGAAGGAACTACCTTCATTGAAAAGGCTAAAAACAACGATTTGCCGGTATTGATTACGCTGCCTGATCTGAAAGGATCCTTACATAACCACAGCACCTGGAGCGACGGCATCAACACCGTTGAAGAAATGGCGCTTTATTGCCGGGATGAATTAAAACTGGAATACCTGGGCATGTGCGACCACAGCAAAAGTGCTTTTTATGCCAAAGGTTTAAGTATTGAACAGGTAATTAACCAGCAGGAAGAGATCGACCACCTGAATAAAAAGCTGAACGGCTTTCATATTTTTAAAGGTATCGAATCGGATATCTTATATGATGGTTCGCTGGATTATCCTGATGAAATTTTAAAACGCTTTGATTTTATCGTAGCCTCGGTGCATTCTATCCTTAAAATGGATGAGGAAAAAGCGACTTCACGCCTGATCAAAGCGATTGAAAACCCCTATACAACTATATTGGGGCACCCAACCGGCAGACTGTTATTAAGCCGAAGCGGTTATCCCATCAATTATAAAAAAGTAATTGATGCCTGCGCCGATAATAATGTAGTGATAGAAATAAATGCCAACCCGCTGCGTTTAGACCTCGACTGGCGCTGGCACCAATACGCCCTCGAAAAAGGCGTCTGGCTGTCCGTTAACCCGGATGCCCACCGTAAAGAGGGCTTTTTAGATATGTATTACGGTATATTAGCCGGAAGAAAAGGCGGTTTATACAAAGAAAAATGCCTGAATGCATTATCATTGCAGGAAATAAGTTCTTTTTTTGCAAAAAAGAACAGAGGTTAGAGATAAACAATTAGGAAAGCAAGAAGGTTGGGAAAATCTTTCAGGAAAGAAAAATATCCTGCGACACTAATGAACAAATGAACTAATGAACTTAATAAGTAAAGTACGTTCCATACAAACAGCGCAAAAAAGACCATCGGTACTGGTTATTGGAGATTTGATGGTTGATCATTATATATGGGGTTCGGCAACGCGGTTATCACCCGAGGCGCCTGTACCTGTGGTGAATGTAAAAAAAGAATCTACCACCCTCGGCGGTGCGGGCAATGTAGTGCAAAACCTGGTGGCTTTAGGGGCTAATGTGGCAGTCGCCGGAGTTATCGGGACTGACGTATCGGGCAAACAACTGATCGAAATCCTGGAAAGTGAAGGTGTGAAAACGGCTACCATCATAGCAGATCATTCGCGCACAACTACCGTAAAAACCCGTGTACTGGTGGGCAGTCACCAGTTGGTTCGGGTTGACAGGGAAGTTACGGAGGCGGTTTCAGCTGAGCTGGAAGAAGAGCTGTTAGCTGGTATTATCGCAAATATTGATGGTGCGGATATCGTATTGTTATCCGATTATAATAAGGGTTTATTTGCACCAGGGCTAACACAACGAATTATTAAAATTGCCAATGAACGTCAAAAAAAGGTAGTGATTGATCCTAAAGGCTTAAATTACGAAAAATACAAAGGCGCCTATATCATCAAACCAAACCGCAAGGAACTGGCTGAAGCTGCCAAAACTGAGAAAATAAGCAACCTGGCCGACCTGGAAAATGCAGCAAAAACCATTTTCATTCAAACCGGTACTGATTACCTCATCGTCACCTTATCAGAAGAAGGAATGGCGATAATTACCGAAAAAAGCAGTAAGCTGATGCCGGTAAAGGCTACCGAAGTTTTTGATGTTACCGGCGCGGGCGATACCGTAATTGCAGTAATTGCTTATTTTACGGCACTTGGCTTATCTGTTGAAGAAGCCTGCGAGCTGGCCAACCACGCCGCAGCAAATGTAGTAAGGCATGTAGGCAGCGCTACAACAACGGTTGATGAGATCATCAAAGACATGGAAGGCTATTAGGCATTGGTCATTAGGTCATTAGGTCATTAGGTCATTAGGTCATTAGGTCATTAGGTCATTAAAAATAAATAAATCCGACATCGAACATCCAATATCCGAAATATAAAAAACATGGTTATACAAGAATTAAAAGAGCATCAGCAGGTAATACAAAAGGTGATCGATCATTTGGGTGGCGATATTGAAGCCGCCTGCATCATTATTGCAACTGTTATACAAAAGGGCAACAAGGTTTTGCTTGCGGGTAATGGCGGCAGTGCAGCTGACGCACAGCACATTGCGGCAGAATTGAGCGGTCGTTTCGTTAAAGAGAGAAGGGCTTTGCCGGGTATCGCCTTAACCGTTGACACTTCAGCTTTGACAGCTATTGCCAATGATTACGGCTATGAACACGTATTTTCGCGCCAGGTAGAAGCTTTTGCGCAACCCGGGGACCTGTTTATCGGGATCTCCACAAGCGGCAACAGCCAGGGGATTTTAAATGCTTTTGAAGCAGCGACCAAACTCGGCTGCAAAACTTTAGGGCTTTCAGGCAGGGATGGCGGAAAGATGAACGATCTATGTGAACTGAATATCGTGGTGCCCTCAAATATTACCGCGAGGATACAGGAAATGCATATTTTAATAGGTCACATCCTTTGCAAGGCAGTGGATGATTTATTTTAACCACGGAAAATGCAAGACTAATCAAGATACTTTTAAAAAATGCGTACAGACATAGAAAACACCCTTTTAAATAAGATACTGGACCTGCCGGCACTCAAAAACCATGTGCTGACCTGGCAGGCAGAAGGGCAAAAGGTTGTTTTTACCAACGGAGTTTTCGACCTGCTGCACATTGGCCATCTTACTTACATGGCAAAGGCTGCGGAGTTGGGCGGCAAACTGATCATCGGCTTAAATTCGGATGCTTCAGTAAAGCGTATTAAGGGTGATGACAGGCCCGTAAACGACCAGAATAGCCGTGCAGCCTTATTGGCAGCCCTATTTTTTGTTGACGGTATTACCATTTTTGAAGAAGATACCCCTGCCAATCTGATCGCTACCCTGCTGCCTGATATCCTGGTAAAAGGCGCGGATTATTCCATTGAAAATATTGTTGGCGCCAAAGAGGTGCTGGCAAACGGCGGCGAAGTAAAAACGATCAATTTTGTAGAGGGCTATTCATCTACCTCCATCATCAATAAGATCAGGAGCAAAACATGAAGATTTTGGTAATCCGGTTTAGTTCGATGGGCGATATTATATACACTACCCCTGTTGTACGCTGCCTGAAAAAGCAATTGCCCAACGCCGAAGTTCACTTTTTAACCAAACCTACCTTTAAATATATCTATGACAACAACCCCTACGTCGACAAATTGCTGTTTTTAAAGGATAAGCTTTCGGATACCATCAATGATATTAAGGCGGAACGGTACGATTATATCATTGATCTGCATAATAACCTGCGTACAGCCCTCATTAAACTCAATGTCCGCGTTAAATCATCCACCTATAAAAAACAGCGCATCCAAAAGTGGCTCAGTTTAAAGTTCAGACTAAAACTTGTACCACCTGAACATTTGGTCGACCGTTATCTAAAAACCGTTGCATTTTTAGGGGTTAAAAATGATGAACAACCTATCGATTACTATATCAAAGCCGATCATAAGCTAAGCAAATTGCTGCCCCCATCCTACCGGGATGGCTATATCGCTTTTATCATCGGGGCAACGCACTTTACCAAAAGGATGCCCAATAGTAAGATCATCAATATATGCAATCAGCTAAAGCATCCTATTGTTTTGCTTGGCGGAAATGATGTAAAGGCAAATGGTAATGAAATTACAGCTCAAGCAGATAATGTTTACAATGCATGCGGTATAACAACACTTGATGAATCGGTTTTTTTGGTGTCAAAGGCAAAAAGCATTATTGGTTTTGACACCGGCCTAACCCATATTGCTGAAGCATTTAATGTACCTATCGCTTCGGTTTGGGGTGGCACCGTGCCTGAGTTATTGGGCGTACAGCCTTATAAAGTTAAAGACGTTTTGGTTGCCGGGATAGAATTATCATGCCGCCCTTGTTCCAAATTCGGATTGGAGAGATGTCCGCTTGGGCATTTTAAGTGTATGAACGATATGCCTGAAGGGCCAATTGTTGATTTTGCAGATCAGACGAACAAAAGTACCGGCAATAAAAATTAACTGCATGGGTTACTCCCCATTCAGTAAATAGCGGGGTTTATTGATACTGACCTCCGTCACAAAATTAAAACAACTTGCATTTTATATATGCCATAAGTCATTATTAATTAGACCATTATATGACAACTCTCATTTCCTAAACCTGTCGTCTCCGTTAGGTTTGTTATTAGAATTTTTAACAATTTAATACATACCTATCATGAAAAAGCTACTAATTTCTTTCTGCCTTATGTCCGTAATTTCACTAACATTTGCCCAATCAACAACATTTGGTGTTCGGGGGGGCGTAAATTTTGCAAATCTTCTTCTACATACCTCCAACTCTGACAACATCCTTCTTTACAACCTACCTGGCTCTTTAACAACTTTTTCAGTCGGTGCTTTTGTCGACTTCAAATTTGGAAACTTTTCTTTGCAGCCTTCAATAAATTACACAGTTAAAGGCGACAACGAGAAGATGGCACTCGGCGGCGATTCTTCCTTCACAAAAAATTGGCATTTGAATTATTTAGAAATCCCAGTTGACCTTGCTTATCATATTAAAATTGCAATTGGCAATATTTATATTGGTGCCGGGCCATATATTGCTTTCGGCTTAACTGGAAAAGTAAAAGCAGGTTTTGGCAGTAATTCATCTTCAGTAGATGCAAAATTTGGCGGTAACAATATGTTTAAATCGACAGATATTGGCCTAAACGGCATTGCGGGGCTACAGCTAAAAAATGGTTTCCTCTTCCATTTAAACTATGACTTAGGATTATCAAACATCCTTAATGCCACTTATGATAATGCGAATGCGAATGATAATAATAGTGTTAAAACGCGCACATTTGGCTTATCAGTTGGTTACGCTTTTTAAATCTTATAAAAAAAGAGGAGTTATTGCTCCTCTTTTTTTATAAGATATGGATTGGAGAGATGTCCGCTTGGGCATTTTAAGTGTATGAACGATATGCCTGAGGCGCCTATTGCTGAATTTGCAAACAGGTAAACACCATCATTAGCGAAAACTATCCATCTATCTGTATGTTAATAATAAAGCACAAAGTATATTTAAATAAAATCTTCGGTAATTGGGCTTATTTTATTTATTTTACATAATGAAAAAATTGATCCTGATACGGCATGCCAAAGCGGAAAAAGATACGTTTGGAAAGGATTTTGACAGGCCGTTAAAATACCCCGGTATCCAGGATGCAAGATTTATGGCCGACCGGCTTAAAGAAAAAGCGATCATACCTCAACATATAGTTACCAGCCCGGCATTACGCACCAAAACCACCGCTGAAATATTTGCAGATACTTTTCGTTTGCCTGATCCAACCACAAAAAAGTCGATTTACGAAGCCAGCAGGGAAACATGGTTGAAAGTGATCAACGGATTGCCTGATGAATACGATACCATAGCGGTTGTGGGGCATAACCCCGGGGTTGCCGAAATTCTCCGTTACTTAACAGGCGAAGGCAGGGAAGTACATACTTCTACGGTTGCATTAGTTGAATTTGATATTGATAATTGGGATGAAGTAACCGGCGATTCAGGTAAACTGGTTTACTATAGTTCCCCCAAAGAATAGGCATTAGGTCATTAAGTCATTGCATAGATGGCAATGAGGTGTCCGTCCGAAATCTTCCCGGCCACTCTTGTGGACAGGTTCGGACATGCTTTTCACAATTTGTCATTGCGAGCGCAGCGCGGCAATCGCGAACTATGCATTCCGCCTGGACATTCCCACATACAAAGTTCGCGATTGCTTCACTCGTTCCTCGTTCGCAATGACAAATTGAGCCTAATCTCTAATTAACTAATAATGTAAGTTTTCCCCGGAAGTGAGCGGATATACCCCTGCATCTCCATATTCAGCAGGTTCATCGCAAGTAAACTGGTGGGCAAATTGGTTTTTATAGTGAGGTCGTCAATGGCAACAGGCGCGTTATTTTGCTTTAAAATATCAAATATTAGCTGTTCATCTGCGGAAAGATCTATCGGCAGCATAAATTGTTCCGCTGGTTTTAAATTATCCGCCTTTTCCCAGCCCAGGCTATAAGCCAGGTCTGCAACACAGGTAAGCAGGGCCGCTTTGTTGTTGCGGATCAAAAAGTTACAGCCTTCTGAGTAATCATCTCCCACCCTGCCGGGGAAAGCAAAAACATCACGGTTATAAGAGTTGGCAATTTCGGCCGTAATTAACGCACCGCCTTTTATACCGGCTTCTATCACCACCGTCGCATCTGCCATGCCGGCAACTATGCGGTTACGCTGCGGGAAGTTTTCCCTGTCGGGAATGGTACCAGATAGGTATTCGCTTAATAATCCGCCGTTTTCAATCATTTTTTCGGCGGTTGCCCTGTTCTGGCTGGGATACATCCTGTCGAGGCCATGTCCCAGCACGCCTACTGTCGGCACATTCAGCTTTACACACTCTTTATGGGCCGCAACATCTATCCCCAAAGCCAAACCGCTTACTATTAGTATATTGTATTGTTTTAGCTCTTCTACCAACTCACGGCACAGGTGCTTGCCGTATTCGGTGGCGTTACGGGTACCAACTATACTTATAACATGCTGCATATTTAAGTTGGCATTCCCCTTCCAAAATAACAACACCGGCGCATCGCCGCAATTCTTCAGGCGCTTTGGGTACCTGCTATCCGTATAAAAAATAATATCTATCCCGTTCTTCTCCACAAATTTTAATTCCGCTTCGGCTTTGGTGAGCGCTTCCTTAAAGTTAAGCTGGCTGATGGTTTTCTCGCCGATACCCGGTACACGCAGCAGTTTATAGTTAGGTGCGTTAAAAACATTTTCAGCATCGCCAAAATGGCTAACCAATAGTTTTGCCAGTGATGGGCCTATATTATTTAAAAGCGTTAACGCAACCCGGTGCAATTGTGACATAAGTAAAGATATATGCCGCTAAAATATGAAAATCCTAAGAATTTTAGCAAAAAAATATCCAAAACATCAGTGGAGTTCTTTTTAAATATTCAAAGTTTAAGTTAACCTATACCGACGCGAAATTAATATGCTATTCATCCCCCGTTAGGGGCTACCTGTTTGTAGAAAAAGAAATCGCAACAAAATATTACCCCGTCCGGGGTTACCCATTTGCAAGGGGTAGCCCCGGACGGGGCAATTGCCTGGTGGGCAATCGAATGCTACAAACAGGTAGCCCCTAACGGGGCATTCGCTTTTTAAACGCGATTTCCATGCCTGAAACCTGCCGCATTTTTTTATCCACCTTTATATCTGATCTATTTTTAAAAAAAACTATAAAAATAGTTTGCAAACTATAAAAATAGTTATACCTTTACCTAACTATAAAAATAGTTTGCTATGCACATTAAAGAATTAACAAAAGCCGAAGAGCAGGTAATGCAGATTTTATGGCAATTAAAGGAAGCAATTGTTAAAGACATTATTGAGGAAATGCCCGAACCAAAACCTGCTTATAATACAGTCTCTACCGTAGTAAGGGTGCTTGAAGCCAAAGGATTTATTGACCATAAAGCCTACGGCAATTCGCATGTTTACTTTCCGGCAGTACAGGAAGCTGATTATAAAAAATTCACGTTTGATAAGATGATGAAAAACTATTTCAATAACTCTTACCAAAGCCTGGTATCCTTTATTGCAGATGAAAAAAAGCTCGACATTAATGAACTTGATGAATTAACCCGATTGTTAAATAACCTTAAAAACGAAAGATCATGAACTGGCTGCAATACCTGCTCGAGGCTAATTTATACCTGGGTATATTATACCTTGTTTACTGTTTGTTTTTAAATAAGGAAACTTATTACCTGTTTAACCGCGCGTATTTGCTTTTTAGCGCTGTGGTCTCTTTTATTTTACCGCTGGTGCAGCTGGGTTTTCTGCGCCACGAGCAACCTGAAGCTCATACTGTAACCTACGTTATCGCTGCACATGGCGCCACTAACTATGTTAAAACGGCACAAATTACCCTCCTACAATATTTCACCTTGCAAAACTGCGTTTTAGGCGCCTACCTGCTGGGGGTAGTTATTTTTACCGTCCTGCTGGTCATCAAGCTGATCCGTTTATTTACGCTCACCCGCAGCCGTTCAGCCATGGTTGACAAGCAATACAAACTGGTGCATATCAATGATTCCAACTCGGCTTTTTCATTTTTCAATTATTTGTTCATCGGTACAAAAGCAATGGATGCGGAGATTATTATCCGGCATGAGCTGGTGCATATCCGCCAGAAACATTCTGTTGATATTATCCTGCTTGAACTTTTACGGATCATCAATTGGTTTAACCCGCTCATTTACCTGCTGCAAAACAGCCTGAAAACTGTTCATGAATATATTGCCGACGAACAAACAGCCTCCTATAAAACCAATCCCCTCGCCTATTCCACTTTCCTGGTAAACAATGCTTATGGCATTGGCGGGCCATCTATCACGCATTCATTTTTCAATTATAACCTTTTAAAAAAGAGAATTATTATGCTTAATCAAAAACGATCAGGTAGTTTGGCAAGGCTAAAGTACCTGTTAACGGTGCCCGTATGCGCCGGGCTGCTATGTGTATCAACGCTGGGTTTCAGTAAAACTTATGGATGGGAGGTATTTGCGCCCAAAATATCGCCTGCTGATATTGCCGCCCAAAAAGTAAAAACCTTAAAATTAACCGACGGCAAAACCGTTTGCTATAGTGATAAAATAACCAAAAACGGCAAAACCTATACCGTTAACAGCGTTACAGATGCGGATAAAGCCTATTTGTTAAAAACCTATAAAATAAAGCTGGAGGTGGTGGAGATTAAGGGTAAACCGGGGCAGGCAACTATGTTTTTTCCTTCAACAGGGACAAAAGACACCGATAAAAATTCATCTGGCGTAACATCCAAAGGGTATAAGTACAGGCAGGCAGGCTATGTGATCAACAATAAATCAGATATCCTGGTCATCATTACCGAAAAAAATGGTATTGAAAAAGGATATTACCGCAACTCCCTTACCCCGGCACAGGTACATTTTTTGAAGGAAAAATATGGCTATACCTACCCGAAAATGGAGATTTTCGCGAAGCTACCTCCCCCTCCTCCAAGACCAATGGCACTCGCAGCTAAACCAATAAAACCCACTCCACCAGTAAAGGCTGATGTTATAATTGTTGAACCCCTTGCTTCATTGAAGCCCAAATCGCCGCTGCCTCCCACAGGCAAACCTGAAAAGCCTGCTCCACCAGTAAAGGCTGAAGTTACCATTGATGAGCCTGTTTCTCCGCAACAGGTTAAATCACCGCCGCCACCGCCGCCGCCGATGGGACCACACATGCGTTTAACCAACGCATTTGCGATGCTGGATAAATATATTGCTGTCCATACCAGGTACCCGGCAATTGCGCGTGAAAATAAAGTATCAGGTAGTGCTGTAATACAATTTGAGTTAAACGCCGATCATAAAATAACAAACGTTACCCTTATTAAGGGAATAGGAAACCGCTGCGATGAAGAGGCAACAAGGGTATTGAATGAATATAACGACCCTATTGACGCAAAGCCGGGCACTTATAAAATTGCTGTAACTTTTTTAATTGATGGCCTGCCGGCGCCAAAACCCGCCAGCGATGCGTTAAGCAAGGACCCCTTATTTATTGGCGAAGTTGTGATAGAGACCTTTTTATAAATACTTTAAAACAAAATCGATGTAATCATCCACAACAATCGGTGTAATCATCAAAAAAAATCGGTGTAATCACCCTTTAACATAGATCACCTGCTTGGTTTCAAAAAACTCCTCATCAAAGTAATCTTTGAGGTAATATTGCTGAACGGCTAAACCCGATTCGGCAATTTCCTGTTCAAGGTCGCCCCCTTTTAAATACAATATCCCGTTAGGTAAAATATTATTGGATTGCCTGCTGAATTTGCCTTTTACCCAGGGATAAAACTCCTTTAAGCGCGTAACCGCCCTTGATATTACAAAATCAAACTGCTCATTCACCTGCTCGGCCCGCTGGTGCGCTGCTTTTACATTGGTAAGCCCCAGGGCTTTGGCAACTTCCTGTACTACTTTTATTTTTTTGCCGATAGAATCAACCAGGTAAAACTCCGTTTCGGGGAATAATATGGCTAAGGGGATGCCGGGGAAACCGCCGCCGGTGCCTACATCCAGCACCTTTTCGCCTGGTAAAAAGGGCATTACTTTGGCTATACCCAACGAGTGCAGCACGTGGCGCTCGTAAAGCTGCTCAATATCCTTGCGCGAGATTACATTGATCTGGTCGTTCCAGAACTGGTATAATTCGGGTAAGCGTTTAAATTGCTCCAGCTGCCTGGCCGTAAGCGTTGGGAAATATTTGGTGAGCAGATCAGATGTCATCCCTGTTAAAACGGTTGATGATATTGCCAAGCAGATACCTGGCCCTGAACAATTGCGCCTTAACGGTGCCTAAAGGAAGATCAAGCTGCTGGGCAATTTCTTCGTAGGATAATTCGTCAAAATAACGCAGGGTGATGAGGTTTCGGTAACGCGAAGGCAAGCTTTCTATCAGTAATTTAAGTTCGTGCGTTTGTTGTTTTTTGATGGAAACTTCTTCGGGGTTTAACACATCGGCTTTTATCTGCAATTGCTTTTCCTCGCCGTCGTCATCCATCATGCCGTGGATGGACATTGTATTCAATTTTTTTTTGCGGATAAAGTCGATACAATTATTGGTAGCTACCCTGAACAACCAGGTGCTGAAAGCGTAGTCGGGTTGGTATTTATCAAGTTTTTCGAAGGCTTTGGCAAAGGTTTCAACGGTAAGGTCCATCGCGTCTTCCTTGTTGTTTACCATCTTCAGCACCATAAAATAAATGGAATCCTTGTATCGGTGCATCAGGTCGGCATAAGCTTTCTGATCGCCCTGGCGTGCCCGCACAACAAGGTGAAAATCGTTCTTAGCATTCTCGGTAAAATTCGAATTTATTTCCATTTAGTAGTTTTTATAAAAGTGCCGATAAGGCCGAATGTGTTTAAGTAAAGGTAATAAATCAAATCCAAAAATGGTAAATACCATATCAAATCCTTGCCGTTTAAACGCTTAAATAGCTTATTGTAAACAATTACCTGAAAAATCAACCTAAACATAAACAAACCTGCTGCTAACCAGGGCTCAAAGTTGAAAACTAAGCACAATGTTAATAAAATATAGAACAGGAAACCGCTTATTGCATCCAAACTCAGCATACGTTTATGCCTTGTTTTATAGATCTTACCAACGCCAAAATGCCTCTTTTTTTGCCTGAACCAGGCCGGCCAGGTTTCTTTTGCATCCGTATAAACAAAGGAATCGGGATGTATCTCAATCACCGTATTATCAGGCGTGGCATTCTGGTTTACAAAAAGGTCGTCATCGCCAGATAGTATGTGCATATGCGCCGCAAAGCCCTTCGCCCCAAAAAATAAAGTTTTGGTGTACGCCAAATTGCGGCCAATACCCATGTAAGCATCGCCAATAACGGCTGATGAAAGGTAATTAATGGCAGTTTTAATGGTCTCGAACCGGATAAAGGCGTTCAAAAAACCGCGGGTTTTAATATATGGCGAATACCCCAGCACAATTTGTGATGCAGGCACGCTAAAATTGGCAGCCATTCGGGCTATCCAATCAGCCGAAGCGGGTTCGCAATCGGCATCAGTAAATAAAAGGTTTTCGTTTTTTGCCGCTTTGATGCCTAAAGTTAGGGCAAACTTTTTGCCGGTTTTAAAGCGGTCGTGCTCGGTAATGGTAACCACTTTTAAATGGGAGTAACTTTTTTCAAACTCCTCCAAAACAAGGTCCGATTTATCATACGAGCAATCATTCACCACCACCACCTCAAAATCAGGATATTTTTGATTTAAAATAGCGGGCAGGTTTTCGCTTAAATTTTTCGCCTCGTTGCGCGCGCTGATGATCACCGAAACCGGGATGCCCGCGGGATGCAATTCCTCCATCGGCTTATATTCAGTAAGCCTGCTTTGGTTATTTACAAGAAAATATAACTGAACAATGAATGCTAACTGGAATAAAATGAATAGTGCTTCTTGAATATACGTTTCCAAACCCCTGGTATTTATAAGGTTGCAAAGTTGTTAAAAATTGTTGGAATGTTGGAAGGTTGTAATGTTGAAAAGTTGCAATGTTGAAAAGTTGGGGTGGCAGAGGTTGTTAAAATGCTGTAAGGTTGGAAAGTTGTAAGGTTTGATTGCTGTATTGTTCGATCGTTTAATTGTTGGGGGGTTTTGTTTTGCCGGCAAACAACTTTTGACTTTGAACTCAAGACTTTAGGCTCAAAACAAGGGCGTTACCCCATTGGTAGAAATGGGGTCGCGTCGTTCGCTCATACGCCGAAAGCCTTAAGCGCGGGCTGCGCTTTGGCCCACGACACGGCCGGTATCCGCTCATAATACTCATCATGCGCACCTGCACATCCGCGCATCCGCACATTCACCTATATTTGCGTAATGTTTTCCTCTTTTATCCAGTTATACCGTCAGGCTTTTAAAGGCCTTTCCCGCAATAGCTGGTTTTTAAGTATTGTGATGCTTATTAACCGGAGCGGCACTATGGTGGTGGCGTTTATGAGCGTTTACTGTGTTAAACAGCTGCATTTTACCATTGAGCAGGCGGGTATCGTGATGACCATATTTGGCGCAGGCTCTATCTGCGGCGGGTTTTTCGGCGGCAAAATAACCGATAAAATCGGGTTTTATGACCTTCAGGTGGGCGCCATGATGAGTGGCGGCATCCTGTTTATTGTTTTAGGGCACCAGCATACTTTTTTAACCATGTGTACCGGCGCGTTTGTGCTCAGCCTTTGCAATGAGTCGGTGCGACCGGCTAATTCAAGCGCTATAGCCCATTACAGCAGTCCCGAAAATAAAACGCGGTCCGTTTCGCTTAACCGGCTTGCCATTAACATCGGCTGGGCCCTTGGCGGTGGCCTGGGCGGTTTTTTAGCGGCTATTAATTACCATTTGCTTTTTTGGGTTGATGGGGGCACTAATATCCTTGCGGCAATATTCCTGCTGATCCTGATGCCTAAATCCGGCATCGTAAAAAGCTATAAAAAGGCCAACATTCCTGAAATCAGAATCTCGCCTTACCGCGACAAAACTTATTTGTTATTTATTGGTTTTGGACTGCTGTTTTTCATCTGTTTTTATGAGTTTATGATCATCGAGTCGGCCTTCTATAAGATCGCCTGGCACTTTAGCCTGCCTTTTATCGGTTTCCTGATGGCTTTAAACGGCATCCTGATCGCCATTATTGAAATGGTGCTGATCCATAACCTGGAAGGGCGGCGGCCGGGGCTTGTTTATATTTATACCGGTGTTTTTATGGGTGCGCTGGGCTTTGTTTTAATAAATATTGTGCCACCTTCGGCAATTGCGGCTGTCCTGATCGTTGTATTAATTACTTTCAGCGAGATGCTTTGCATGCCCTTTATGAACTCTTTCTGGATCCAGCGTTCAAAAGATCATAACAGGGGGCAATACGCAGGGTTATACAGCATGGCATGGTCAGCAGCAATGATCATTGCCCCCGCCCTGGGTGGATTGATCATCGCCACCGGCGGGTTCAGTTTATTGTGGTGGATATTCGCCGGGTTCAGTTTTATATCAGGTACCGGGTATTTGTTTATGTACAGGGCAATTGCGCGGTCAAATTAGTAGACACGCCATACTTTGCATCTTTACCTCAATGTATTACGCGACACGGCACGGCGAATATAGCACGCTTTTTAAGTCAAATTTCTATCCCTGAACCAAACTTCATCGGGGCTAACTTTGCATTTCTCCATCAGGTTAACCAATTCAACAGCATCTCCTGATGTGAGCACTAACTGCCGGTTAGCCGGCTTTAAAAATTTTTGTTCAACCATCACATCCATTTGCTGCAGCAAAAGGTCATAAAACCCGTTAATATTTAATATACCCACCGGATGGCTGTGCAACCCCAATTGCAGCCAGGTAAGTACCTCAAAAAACTCTTCCAGGGTACCAAAACCGCCGGGCAGCATAATAATGCCATCGCACAAGTCGTTCATCAGCTGTTTGCGCTGGTGCATATTCTCCACTATGTGTAGTTCGGTAAGGCCAGGGTGACCAACTTCCTTATCCACTAAAAACTGCGGGATCACGCCTATTGCTTTTCCGCCACTGTTTAAAACAGCATCAGCCAGAATGCCCATTACGCCCACTTTGCCGCCGCCAAATACCAGGGTAATGTTACGGTTTACCAAAACTTCTGCCAATGCCTCAACGGTTTGTTTTAATACAGGGTCGCCGTTAAAATTGGCGCCGCAAAAAACGCTGATGGATCTCATGGTTAATTATCGGATTAGTGGGTTATTGAATTATTGATTATACCTGCCGGAAAAGTACGAAAACTTAAAAAGGTTCCGCTTATATTTTATTAAAATTAACACACCGGATGTATCCTGCAATACAGAATAACCTGAAAACTACCGTACTTCCATGAAAGAGAAACTGCCCGGGCTGCTTCAAAAAACGACAACTAATCAAGTCTCTATTCACCAGCCCCAGCAATTTCTAAGTCAATGATATTTCCTCCAAATATAACCTCCCCAAATAATGGGCAGCAGATATTAAGGGTGACATATTAGTACTATAGTGCCGTAGGGAGCTGCAATCGCATCAAATATTGCAATTTATTTAATTAACAATAATTTAATACAATCAATAATAATTTGTTAATTTATCAATATATTTTCATTTATATTAATAAATTCGCATTTTTTAAGATTCATATGTATCTTTGCACTTAGAAAAACGCTTAATATTTGAGCTATTTTTCTATATTTAAAAACAATTTTGCAATGAAACAAGGACTCTTAATTGACATGGATGGCGTAATTTACAGCGGAGATACCCTTATCCAGGGCGCTGATAAATTTATCGCCCATCTGCTTGAAAACGATATACCATTTACCTTTATGACCAATAACAGCCAGCGCACCCCTTTGGAGGTAACGCGCAAATTAAAAGGGCTGGGAATGGAGGTTACTGAAGACCATATTTACACCAGCGCGATGGCCACCGGCAAATTCCTGGGCGACCAGGGCCCGGGCGGAACGGCTTATGTTTTAGGCGAAGGCGGTTTATTATCCAGTTTGCATGAAAATGGGATCACCCTGGTTGATACCGACCCGGAATTTGTGGTGTTGGGCGAGGGCAGGAACTTTACGCTGGAAATGGTGCAACGCGCCGTGGATATGATATTGGGCGGCGCCAAATTTATTACCACCAACCGCGACCCATCCCCAAAGAAACCGGGCTGGAATAATTTAGGGATAGCGGCAACCACCGCTATGATTGAAGAAGCATCGGGCAGGAAAGCCTTTGTTACAGGCAAACCAAGCCCCGTAATGATGCGTTCGGCACGCAAATTCCTGGGGCTGGAAACAGCCGAGACAACTGTAGTGGGCGACACGATGGAAACTGATATCCAGGGTGGCGTACAAATGGGCTATAAAACCATCCTTGTGCTGTCGGGCATCGCTCAAAAGGAAGACCTCAGCCATTATGCTTTTAAACCAGACATGATCGTTGGATCTGTTGAGGAGATCCAGTTTCCGCTGAAATGGTGGTAGGGGGTAGAGATTAGTGATTAGAGGATAGACCGGCGGCATTTGATTTTTCGAATTGTTGCACCAAGACAGCATATGGCATTGCCTTAGCCTGAACTGTATTAATTTTCATTAATATTTCAGGGCTTCCTATTGTCCGGATTTTAATATAATTTTATAGAAATAAAGATGGCTTGCATTTTTCTTTGAAATGCTTCCCTTTATTTTATAAACCGTATCATTTATCCTGATATTTAAGATGAAAAAAAATCGTCAACTTTTGCTGAAATCTGCTACACTGATTATTTTACTGTTTATTTTCAGCTGCCACCCCCTGATTGCTACGTTTGACCAGGCCTCTTATGAACATGTTACCTCGCTTAAAGTTGATGCCCTGGCCCTGATGGACAAATGTAACGAGGATTACAGCGTGCATGCTGCCGATGTGTCCGCTTTTCAACTAAACATGGACAAAGCCATTGAATATGATAAACACCGCCCGAAGGACAGCATCACGACCAGACAGTGGGAAATTTTAAACAATCCGAACGGCCACTTGCTGGGCGCGTTCCTGTTGTTATGGAAAAAAGACAGGATACTGGATACCATCGCTAAAAAAATGGGCACAAAATACTTCCCCGAAAAGAAAAAACAAATAAGCGACGCATTTGACCAGATTGCTGAATTGGAAAGCGGGAAATTAAAACCAAAACAAGTTACCAATTAAAAAACCTAAACGACATGCCGATAGATTTTGCAAATGTGTTTAGCACACTAAAAAACGGGGTTATCGATCTCGCAAAAAAAGATCTGCATAATTATTTGGATGCAGCAACAAAGGATGGACAAGCCTGGCTTGAAAGCCTGAAAAACGACCTTTTTACATGGACGGCAGAACTCAACAACGGCTCATTAACAGCTGACGGTTTTGCTGACATGGTAGCAGGACAGAAAGAAGTGCTGGAGATGGCTGCTTTAAAAGAGGCCGGCCTTGCTGAAGTTGAGGCTGACCAGTTTAAAAGCGACCTGCTTGATTTAATCACCAATACGGTTACCGGATTGCTATAAATTTATAAATATAAATCCCCGGCCGCTATTTATTAGCGGCCAGTATCTCTGTGGTTTTACCATCAGTTGCCCAATCTTTATAGGGATTATAAGGGTTTTTAATAGCCATTGTTTCGCTCATCCAATAGGCATTGTTTGCCGGACTATACTGCATATAAATGGTAGTGGTATTAATTTTAAGCCCTTTTACCAGATCGTACAGGGTTTTTGTAAGCCTGGCAAAATAAGGCCGCTGTTCATTTCTATCAATGGTATAGCATATTTCCTGGCAGTTATTCATCAAATCTTCCAGATGATCAGCCAGAAAAAGCATTTGATCGCGGTCGAGCCCCCTTCCAGGATCCGTGGCTAATACATGAAATAACTTATTAGCTTTGATTTTCACCGTTGTCCCGTCGTTATTTACAAGCGCATTTTTCATATCGAAGTATAAGCTCATCATCTGATTAATATTATTACCAGGGCTCCCTTTCTGGGCGAACAAAGAACAGGTTAATAAGGTAAATACTATTATTAACGGGCAAGTTTTATAAGGTTTCATATCTGTAGGTTTTACGTTAATAAGGGCAGGCTGCTTATCCCCCCGTGTTTAAAAATCTATATTATTTAGCTTTAATGAAGGGGCATTAAAACAAACACAATCAATTTATTATCAAATACTTATTATAAGCTTAAAATTAAAAATAAATATTATTAAAAAAAATATAGCCGGGCAAAATAAATTGCCCGGCTACATTTCAATCGCATTTTGTTTAAATAACTATTTAACAGCGGCCAAAGTCGCGGTAGTTTTTCCGCATGTCGACATCGCTTTATCGCTGTAATACGGATTTTTAATCGGCGCGCTTTCGCTCAGCCAATAGGCTTTTTTCATGGGGCAATAATCCATATAAACGGTCGAGGTATTTAATTTAAGCCCCTTTAAAACTTCATACAGGTTTTTTGATAAACTGGCAAAATGCTCGCGTTGGTGGGCCACGTCAGTTGATTCGAGGATATGCCGGCTGTCATATTTTAATTTTTCGGCATAGCTGTTAAACAACTTCGCCTGATCGGGCTTTAAGCCTGTTTCGGGGGCCGACAACGCAGCCAGAAGGGTTTTGGCGCCAGTACTTGCGTCATTAGGCTTACCCGCAGCCAGGGCATTCTTTACTGTAAAATATGCGCTGGTAATGCCGTTGATATTGTTTTGCGCCTGCGCGAATGAAATGGAAATTGCTAAAACAAGTGTTAGGGAAAGTGCTTTTACAGTTTTCATGGTGTTTATATTTTTAGAGTTCAAATGGTAAATTTATTAGAATTTATCAATGTACGGGAAGTAAAATATTAATATGTAGTCCGGCAGAGGAATAAATTTATGAAAGTGCTGTGGTTATTAAACCAAAAAAAGCCATTCAGTTTCCTGAAAGGCGTTTGGGTCGATCATGGTACAGATTTCGAACCAGTTTATATCTGATTTGCAAAAAATAGCTCAAATTTGAAGACGATGCTGCAAGTTCGAACCAATCAAAATATTGGGGCGTTCAGCAAATAGCGAACGTCGGTCTGGTGCAGATTGTCCGAATTAAAATAAATAATTTGATTAACCAGTTTGCTTTGCGATTTTTATCTATTAAAGGTTGCGTAGTTACCTATTCCCAAATTTTTTATTTACCAAATCCTATTGCTTAATTTCCAAGTTTACAATTAAACCTCTGTGATAAATAGGTTATTTCTTGTCAAGGAAACTGGGCGGATACACGACTTGCCCATGCTTTTGCGCAATTGCCTGTAATTTTTTAATAGATTCAGGGTTCATTGGTGCTTGTGGAAGAAATTCGCCGACAGCTACGGGCTCACCTATTTCTTCAAAAAACTCTTCCAGCCCGGCAGGGACCACTGTACAAAGCAAATGAGCCAACTTATCGCTAACATTTTTAAAATAATGCACTACGCCTCCTTCCGGTACTACTACAAAAGAACCTTTTTTTGCAGTATAGGTTCCGGCTTAGGAATGAACCTCCACTTCACCATCAACGATGTAAAAGGACTCATAAAAATTGGCATGGGCATGGGGCCCCGGACCGTTTTGCGGAGGTACCAGCATATCGATAACAGAAAATGCCCCGTTAGTTTGTTTGCCTGAAACAAGTACGCGGTAGTTACCGCCTACTACTGATAATATTTCTCCGCCATCGGGGTCTACTACTATTGGCATAAGTTTTGAGTTTTCCATTTGATTTTTGTTGTGTTAGTGGTTTTCTAATTTTACCGGGAAATCAAAATTCCCTGGTAAAATATAGGAAATAGATAAATTTTCAAGTGAGTTAAGCAGACTTCATTACTTTGGTTTCTACATGAGTGATTTTGCTTTTGTCAAAGCCTACCATGTCATCTGCAAATTCAGCGCTTTTCATATAGCGTTCGGTCGTCTCGTCAATGTTAGTGTTGTCCGGAAAGGACACGAGGGCTATCACCTGGTTTTCTGATTCGAGTCTTTGACCAATCCAAACTCCTTTAACTTGAACACCAAATTTTGGCAAGCTTTCTAGGCGTTTTGTCCAATGCTCTCTAAAGTACGGTTCTGCTGTGCTTTTATCTGTAAGCGTGTAAATTCTTAATTGTTCCATGATGTTTATTTTTATTAATTTATTTACAATACCTCTATACCAATTCATTCAGATGCCCTCTTTTGATGGCTTTTTTAGCAAAAAAATCAAATATCGGCTCGGCTACTTTTTGTAACCCTACCATTTTGGAATTGTTTAAGTAGACAAATAGTACTAAGTCTGAAAATTTCTTAGGAGTTCCCGCGGCGCTTGCTAAGCTATCTTTTGTCAATCCTTTGTAGATAAGCAGGGAATTTTCAAAGTTTTTATTGCCAGGGCTCAGGGTTACGTTGATCACACATTCCGCGTTAGAAACATTATGGAAATAATGCTTTTCGTTCGGTTCAATAGTTGCCTTATCACCCTGTTTTAAATGGTAGATTTCTTTACCTTTCCCTACTTCCAGTGTGCCTTGCAAAACTTCAAAGGTTTCTGCAAACAAAGTGTGGTAATGCCATGGCGTTTTTTCGCCCGGAAGGATGTTCATCTCCAGCACACTGTTTTTACTGGTATCAACTGAACTGATCAGTTTAACATATCCCTGTGTTTTCATAACGCTTTCTTTTGAGGTTTAGTGGTCAATAAAAGAATCCCGAAAACAACTAAAAGGATGGTTGCCACGATATGTGGCATTGCCTGAACAACGCCATTATAGCTTTTGCTCAACACAATAAGCATGTCGGTAAAGGAAATTATTGACCCGCTTAACAAGGTTACGCCCACGGCCCGTCTTTCATTCAGAAACACAAAGGCGCACAAAAGAATCCCTGAAAATATATCCCGGATACCTTTGATATAATGAAAGGAATAATCTCCGTTTGCATTAAAGTGAATGCCGTAGCCGGCTGTTGCCACTTCAGGAGAGAAAAAGAAACGGGCTCCAAGAAAAATCATTCCCAGGCCTACTAATAATGCAATTGCATAAGAAATTTTTGTTGTCATGATAATTTGTTTTTAAGTGTTAAATAATGAAACAAAATTATCAGGACGGCAGCCGGCGTTCATGCACCTGGGTTAACAAATCACATTTGACTGAAAATTCTTTTGCGGATACGGCTTAGTGATTGCGGCTTTACCCCAACAAATGAGGCAATGTGGTATTGGGAAATTCTTTGCTGCAAATCTGCGTGTTTTTTTAAAAACCGCTCATAACGAAGTTCAGGCGTTTCACTATATAGTGAACTGATATCTTGCAGTAATTTTATAAAAACCGCCTCAATTGCGATCCTGCCAAAACGTTCCCCTCCGCGAACGCTAGCATAAAATAATTGCAGGTCAGCATGCGAAATAACAAAAACGATACTATTCTCTAAAGCTTGAATGTTTTTCAAAGATGGAATCTGTTGAAGAAAACTTTCATAGTTACATACAAATTCATTTTCCTGTGAAAAGTCATATATTTTTTCCTCCCCGTCGTGATTGATATAATAGCGCATTAATCCTTTTGCAACAAAGCCAACGTATTTACAAACTCGGCCTTCTTCTAAAAAAAAGTCGCCCTTTTTGTATGACTTTTCTTTAAACAAGGATTTTACAATGTCTATCTCTGCTGGGCTTAGCGTTATCAGATTTTGTATGTTGCTTAGTAAGCTATCAATCATTATGAAGTTTCGCTCTAAAATTGCCGATGGCGCCTCTTTTTATGATGGTTGTGTGGAACAAAAATAATTAAATAACCATTAGTTGCTTAAGCTGATTGTATATAGCTCAAATAAGATCGATATCGCAAGGCGAAGCCTGATTGCGGAAATAACCTTAAATCAATTGTTTGAGAATAAACGTAGCTGGCTACTTTGTAGCCAGCTACGTTGGGGTCGGCTATGGGTCTAATTTCGAACCAGTTTATAGCTGATTTACAGAAAATAGCCCGAATATAAGTAGGTTTATGGTGTAAGGTCGAACCGATGGATATGCAATGATTTATGAACTAATTCGTATACCAAAGTAGTACTTTACAAGTCGTTACATTTTCATTCCCTGCATGCTATTGCCGGGCTTAACGTTGCATTTTTTTAAATAGCCATCTGAAACTTTCAGCAGGGATTTATAGGCACTGTCCAATTTAAGTAATTGTGCTTTTTGATTGTTCAGATAGCCAGTCACCTCGTCATCGGATTTCCCCTTTCGATCCGGGTCGAACTGGTGCATCCAGTCCATCATGGAATCGCTTAGCTTGCTCAATTGGCTGCTTAGTATTTTGGCGCTGTCACCGGGCATCGGCATTTTCTTCTCCACCGCATCTAAGGCTATCTTATCGTTCATAGCTTTGCCATCCTCGTTCATCACCTGGTCGTGCAAGGTCAATACCTCTTTTTTGAGCGCGGCAGTGTCTATTTTACTTTTACAGGCGCCCATTACAGCAATCAAACTAGCGCAAAGCAATGCCATCATTTTGTTTTTATTTATTCTTTTCATACTTATTTAACGTTGTAGATATTTTAGTGTGTGGGCAATTCATAAGCAGTTGGATTGTTCAGGAATCCGCTTTTACATCTTGCAGAACAAAAGCCAATGATTTTTCCTTTATAATGTACCGTATCTGCAAAACCGATTAACTTCATTCCACAAACCGGGTCCTTATCATTGTCGATTCTAATTTTCGACGTAATTTCGGGGTGTAGCAGAGGCTGCAGCGCGCTGTTATACATGGAACGCGTGTTTTCAACGATGTCTTTATCGGTATTGTGCTCACTTCCTCCTTTTACAGGGGGCTGCGGGTCATATTCCAGGTCGAGCATCACTGTTTGGGTATATTTTTCGCCCATAATTTCTTTGATCAAACCCAAACTCATATCGATGCCGGCAGAAACGCCCGCACTTGTCCAGTACTTGCCGCTTTGAACATAGCGCTTATCTTCTGCGGTAATGCCAAACTGCTCTTTCAGGATTTTCTTACCGAACCAATGGGTGGTCGCTTCATGATCCTTAAGCAAGCCCGTTGCAGCCAATATCCACGCTCCGGTACAAACGCTTGTGGTGTATTTGGAATGGACATCGATAGTTCTGATCCAGTTTAACAACGCTGTATCTTTAGTGGCCATATAGGTTTCAATTAAACCACCGGGGATCACCAGTATATCCAATTTTTTTACTTCGCTGATCGAAGTATCGCATTGCACTTTTAGGCCGTCGCCTGTGGTGATCAACCCTTTATGCCGTCCAACAAAAAAAACCTTGGCCCCCATCAGTTCGCTTAATACATGGTAAGGCCCCATCGCATCTAAAACCGCGTAGTTGTCGTAGAGCAAGATCCCAACTGTTTTGATCTTCACTTTCGGCTCAGGAAACATTTCAGCCATTTGCTGAGCATGGCTTTCTGGTGTCTTCTCCTCTTTTGTTTTATTATTACATGCTGCCATCATCGTGATAACCAAAGCAGCCAGGATCATTTTTTTCATTGCTTGACGATTAAAATTTTGCGATTAGTGTGATGCCGTAAGTTTCCGGAGCGCCTAAAAGGAAGGTGCCGAATGAACCGTAAGCCACATATTTTTTATCAAAGATGTTACGCGCCCAAAAATTCAATTCATAATTTTTGGTGGTTATACCGGCCTTTGCGTTAAATAAGCTGCAAGCTGGCTGGCTTAAACCGTTGACAAAATCAAAATAGAACTTATCGATGTAGCGGTATTCGCCCCTGACATAGGCGGCCAGCTTTTGCTTGCTTCCCGAAAAGTCATAAGTATATTGTGCGGCCAGCATAGAGGTAACCGGCGGTGTGTTAATAGGTTGATCACCCTTGTAGTTCACTACTGCGCCCACCGTTGCATCATACAACAGCAACGAGGTATACCTGGCATGAGAATAACTCGCATTCCAGTCTATTTGCAGGCCTTTTACAGGCAGCGCTGTTACTTCCAGCTCCACCCCTTTGTTGTGCATTTCGCCTACATTTAAAATCAATGTATTAACACCATCCATTGCGGTACTGATCTGCTGGTTATGCTGTTCCAGGTAAAATGCCGTGAGGTTCAATTTCAGCTTGTTGTTAAACAGCATGTTTTTCCAGCCGATCTCGTAATTATCCGAATGTTCGGGCTGGTAAGGAACCTGCGCCGGGGTTGGCGCATTGGTATTTAAGCCGCCTGCACGGAAACCTCGCGCGTAGCTGCCGTAAAGCAGCATGTTATCCTGTAATTTATAGCTTAATACGAACTTGGGGGTAACCGCATGAAAGGTAGCCCCGTAATCGTGGGCAGGTGACAGTAAAACCGGCGGATTAGGGTCTTTCTGATAATCGGAATAATCGTTTAGCCCACGGTTCTCCACATCATAGCGTATCCCTGCGGTGAAGTCCAGCTTGCCGGTAAGCGAATAAGTAGCCTGGCCGAAAAAAGCATAACCTTTATTGGTACCCCTACTGTGATCAATGGTGGTAAACGGCGCACCTGAAGCTGGGTCGAATTGTACATAATCCGGTCCGTAAAAGGTTGGGGTAGTCACCTTTAGGTTCTCCATAAAACCATAAGCACCGCCCACCCATTTCAGTTTACTCTGGCTTGCCGATGGCGACGAAAAGCGAAGTTCCTGGGCATAAACCTGCTGGCGCGTATCCGGGGCAGTGCTGAGCGCGTCTAACGGGCTGAAGTCATAGTCCACGCCGGGTCCTTCGTACCAGATATGGAAATTAGTATAGGAAGATACCGACGTGAAATTAAAGTCCTTACCATAATAATTCGCGGCCAGCGAGGTGTTTAAGTTGTTCCGGCGTTCCACGTTGGTATTGTTGCTATTCACCTGGTAGGGTTTGGAAAATACGTCATCAATTGAAGTTACCCAGGGAAAACTCCCGCGATCATTGTCGCTTTCTGTTTTTGCATTCAATGCCAATGACCAGTTAGCCGATGGCAAGTAACGCAGGCTAAAGTTGCCGTTGTAATCTTCGCGGCGGTCATAGCCGCTATGGGTAAATTCATTATAATAAATGGAGCCGCGATGATTGTAAGTAAAAGAACCGCTGGCGAACAATCTGTCTTTAATAACAGGCCCTGAAAGACCTACGGTGTAACGCTGCTGACCATAGTTGCCAAAAGTAGCTTCAGCATAGCCCATAGGCGTGTTGCCAGGCTGCCGGGTGGTAATATTAACCACGCCACCGTATGCGTTGCGGCCATACAGTGTTCCCTGGGGGCCGCGCAGTACCTCAATGCTTTGGATGTCATTAAACAAGGGCGGCGCCGAAAAATAATCGGATTGGTAAACTCCATCTACATAAGTAGCCACCGCTTGTTCGCTCGAAAAGCCCATTACCCCGCGAATATTAAAGAAATTGGAACTGGTGCTGTTGCCATGTTCAATTACAAATAAATTCGGGGCAATAGCGGTCAGATTGGTAATGTCCCAAAGGTGGTAATCCCTGATCTGCTTGGCATCCAGGGAAGTGATAGCAGCCGGAATGTTTTGTACGCTTTCCTGTCGTTTTTCAGACGATACGGTCACTTCATTAAGCTGCTGGCTACTTTCGGCCAGCTTAAAATCTAAATTCAGTGTTTGTCCTTTTTTAATAGTAAAGGACTTGAGTTGGGAGGCATAGCCCAATGCTGAAATACTGATAGTGTAGTCGCCAGTCTCTAAATGACTAATTGCATATTTACCCTGGTCATCCGTTGTGCTGCCTAAATTGGTATTCAGCAATTTTACAGTTGCTTTAGGAATTGGCAGTCCGCTGGTTGTGGTAATGGAGCCCTGCACATTACCGGATTGTGCGAATACAGGCAAACTGAATAATATAATAAGTAAGGTATATAGATATTTCATGATAAATTAATTCATGCGCGCCAGGAACAAGCATATTGTCGCCCACGCGGTCACGATTTTGGTAAAAAAGTAAACGGGAAAATTGCCCTGAAAAAAATCAAGACAACAACTATTTAATATGTCAAATTAAACGGTTGTTTTGGGTGGACGGAAAAGAGAGGAAATGTATTGATTGGTATAATTACACCTGTAATTATCCTGGTGAGCAGGAATTTCTTTGATCTCAGGGAGCTTAAAAAATTCGAAAGTTACAGCATCCTGGAAAAATGAAACTTCCAGGCGGCTTAAATTATCTTTCGCATCCTGTTTTTTCTCATTTTCCTGTGCTTCTGCAATCTTACGCATGAAATAACACTTACCATTACAATGCATCCACGGCCGGTTGCGGTTGATACAAAGATTTTTGGCGATATAGTCATGGTTTAGTTCAAAACCGGCATATACCATGTAACGCTGAAAGCTGGAAGCGATCAGTGCAATCAAAAGCACTATGCTGGTAAGGCGTTTGAACATGGGTGCAAAGATAGGAATAAGAAAAGTAATGATGATATTTTGCGGCGAATTTTCAATAATAGCCATCAATACTAATGGAACAACAGATATTGGCTACTGAGAAATATAAGCTCTTAAAAAAAGTAGCTGGCTACTTTGTAGCCAGCTACTTTTGGGTAAATGATGGGGCTCGAACCCACGACCCTCGGTACCACAAACCGATGCTCTAACCAACTGAGCTACATCTACCGTGTTGGGATTGCAAAAATAGAAATCTTCGCGCTATTTGCAAAGTCTTTTTTTTATTGTTGAAAA
>JARLHA010000045.1 GCA_031292485.1 Mucilaginibacter sp. | reverse complement strand
TACAATAATTGCTTAACAATGCCAACAATCAATTTCCTGAAAGATAAATAATCTGCCTCAATTTCCTCTTCATCAAAATATTGTCCCATCCTGCTGATCAGCTCATCAATCGTGATTATATCCTTAATATTATGAAAAATAAGCAAGTCAAGCTCATCTATATAGTATTCCCTTATATTTAATGGCAATATATCCGGCACTAATAAAGCTGTATAAGCGGATTTTTCCAGGTCGAAATTCTGTTCGATTATTGCTTCTATATTTTCCGTAAAATCATATTTCCAGTTCCAACCTGTCTCAACAAGCCGGCTGTTTTTTTTAACCGTTAGTTTAACACTTAACCAATCCTGCTCTGGCATACAAAATGTTGTTTGAATCCGTTTGTAAGCCATTACATCATCGTCATATAACCGCTGCACTGAACCTGGTTCATTATATAATTCCTTAAACAATGAGTTTTCTTGTGATTCTACTGCTAAAAGGTCCAAAAGGCATTCTCTATCATTTTCTTCTGCTATCAGTGCCAGAAAGCTTTGTACAAGATCATCGTTTATTTCATCGCCTGCATTGAATTGAAAATCAAGTGCATATTTGTGGTTTAAGTAGTCCATCGCCGCTTTAGTGCGGCTCCGTTCGGAGTTGCCCTCCGGCTTTATAAAATCACTAATCTTGTCAGGAAGCATCGATCCTTCATATTTAAAGTTCGGCATCAGATACACCCGGCTGCTCATTTCAATACCCGTTTTTTTTACAACATCAATTATTCTATAATAATATTCGGGATAATCGGCTCTTAACTTTTTTGCAACATGGTTACACACATGCCGGTATTTTTTAAAGTTGCCTACCGGGTGGATCATTTGCACATCCGGAAAATCGTCAAATTTTATATAATCCAAAAAGACGGGATTATCCACCTCACCTTTTAAATAAGCTATCGGTATGTTTTCCTTTTTTGCAAGCTGACAAAACAGGTATTGTTCAAAAATAAAGTTAAGGCTGCCCATCCTTAACTTATCAAAACTATCCCTGTTTTGGTCAATAAAATCAAAAGCTTCGCAGCTATACTTTTTAAAGAATTCGGGATGGTTGCCTCCCAATATGCCGGCATTGCTGGCGTTAAGATCCAGGTGTTCATAATTTTCTTTTGAGAAAACAGCGGGGATATAGCTAAAATTATCATTTATCTCATTTAAAGCGTGATAATATATGGGCAGGTTTTTATCCAGGTTTTGCGCAATCAGGCTATTATCAAAAAAAGTTTTTGGAGGTTTTTGAAAAAAGTAGACGTCGCTATCCAAATGAAGAAAAGGCTCTTCCTGAATGCTGTAACTATATATTTTGGCAAGCGCAAATAAATCCACAGGGTATTCATCGAGCCTTTTTTCCAAATCAGCAGACACTGTGGCATAGGGCAATTGCAACTGATCAATAAGTATCTCCTTCCCTTTCAGATCTGTAATGAGGTGTACTTCGCCTAAATTATTTTTTGCGTTTAAGCAGCTTAATGCCCAACTCATCCAATGAAATTCGCAGGATTGCCAGCCAGCTTTAAGATTTAAAAGATTTACATCAGAAGATCCGGAGGGCCCCGTCCACAATGATTGAAGAAATTTCATAGGCCATTATCGGGTTTAGGTATGCATAAATTAAATTCAAAAATACGAATTTTCACCCGACAACGTTAATTTAGATAGCCTCGTTAAAGGCTTCACCGGATAAAAACTGAATAAATCAATTCGCGTTTAAAATATCGCTTCCGCAATTCTTCTTGTCGGCCCGGCATTACTCATGGTGTAAAAATGCAGTACAGGTACGCCAAATGCCACCAGCTCTTTACACTGGTTGATCATCCATTCAATACCGACATCCTTTACTTCTTTCTCCGACTTGCAGCCATGTATGGCATCGCAAAGGTCTTCAGGCATGTCAATATGAAAGGTTTTGGAAAGGTTGACCAACTGCTTGGAACCCGTAACCGGTTTTAACCCCGGGATAATCGGCACAGTGATGCCATTTGCCCGACAATTATTTACAAAATCAAAATATTTCTGGTTATCGAAAAACATTTGGGTTACAATAAAGTTCGCCCCCATGTCGATCTTTTGTTTCAGGTATTTGAAATCGGTCTTTAGGTTGGGCGCCTCAAAATGTTTTTCAGGATAACCGGCTACGCCTATGCAGAAATCAGTTTTCAGGTTTTCTTCGTTGTTTTCGTGCAGGTAAACGCCATTGTTCATATTCACTACCTGCTCCAAAAGATCCGTAGCATAATTATGCCCGTTGGGGGTTGGAATAAATGAGGCATCGGCTTTACGGGCATCGCCGCGCAGCACCAAAACATTTTCGATGCCTAAAAATTGCAGGTCGATCAGTCCGTTTTCCGTTTCATCTTTGGTAAATCCTCCGCATAACAAATGCGGAACAGTATCTACCTTATATTTATTCATGATAGCCGCACAAATAGCAATAGTTCCGGGGCGCTTACGGTAGCTCAGCTTTTCCAGTAAACCATTGGGGTGCTGTTTGTAAATAAAGTCCTCACGCAGCGAGGTAACATCAATAAACGGCGGTTTAAATTCCATCAACGGATCAATAGCATCATAAAGGCCCTGTATGCTATGGCCCTTTAATGGTGGTATCAGTTCAAATGAAAAAAGTGTTTTGCCTTTAGCGTTATGTATATGTTCGGTTATCTTCATGCCCCCTGACCCCCTAAAGGGGGAATTTTTATTTTATTTTTTTATGATTCTTGTTGTACGCTTCCACAGTTGCTCCCCCTTCAGGGGGCGGGGGCTAATAATTCAAATTCGGCCCCAGCCAGCGCTCTACAGTTTCTAAATCCATATTCTTGCGCCTGGCATAGTCCTCAACCTGGTCTTTGCTGATTTTTCCTAAACCAAAATAACGCGCCTGCGGGTGTGCAAAATAAAAGCCGCTTACGGATGCTGCCGGTGTCATGGCGAGGCTTTCAGTCAGGTGCATTTTTGCGTTGTCTTCAGCCTTTAGTATTTCAAATAGGGTTGTTTTTTCGGTATGATCCGGGCAGGCTGGATATCCTGGTGCCGGACGTATCCCCTGGTATTCTTCTTTGATCAATTCATCAGTCCCCAGGTTCTCCCCTGTTGAATAGCCCCAGTACTCTTTGCGTACCAGTTCGTGCATTTTTTCGGCAAAAGCTTCAGCTAACCTGTCGGCAAGGGCTTTGGCCATAATGCTGTTATAGTCATCGTAATCGGCTTCAAATTTAGCTACCAGTTCATCGCAACCAATGCCGGAGGTTACTGCAAATCCGCCGAAATAATCGGGTATGCCGCTTTCTTTTGGTGCGATAAAATCACTTAAAGCGTAATAGGGTTCACCTTTAACTTTTTCACTTTGCTGGCGCAGGGTGTGGATAGTAGTTAATACTGTTTTGCGGGTTTCATCAGTATACAATTCAATGTCATCCCCCACGCTGTTTGCCGGCCAAAAACCGATCACACCGTTTGCCTGCAGCAGTTTTTCTTTAACTATTTTCTTTAATAATGACTGTGCATCATCATATAGCTTTTTCGCTTCAACGCCAACATATTTGTCGTCAAATATTTTAGGGAAACTGCCGCGGAGTTCCCAGGTATGGAAAAATGGCGTCCAGTCGATATAAGGCACCAGTTCTTCCAGCGGGAAAGCTTCAATCACCTTAGTACCAGTAAAAGACGGTTTATTGGCGATAGCACTGTTCAGGCTGATTTGCAATTTTGATTTGCGTGCATCTGCTATGCTGATAAAGCGCTTATCGGACCGCTTATTTAAATGGGCCTCGCGCGCTTTCGCATATTCATCCTTTATATTTTTTACATAAGGCTCCCGCTGATCTTTATTCATTAAGCTGCTGCACACCGTAACGCTGCGTGATGCATCCAGTACGTGAATAGCCGGACCAGAATAGTGCGGATCAACCTTAACCGCCGCATGTATGCGGGACGTCGTTGCCCCGCCGATGATCAATGGGATGGTAAACCCTTCGCGCTCCATTTCCTTGGCAAAATGCACCATTTCGTCCAGCGAAGGGGTTATTAAACCGCTAAGCCCTATAATATCCACATTTTGTTTTTTTGCTTCTTCGATGATCCTTTGTGCCGGAACCATCACACCGAGGTCAATCACCTCGAAATTATTGCAGGCCAAAACCACGCCTACTATGTTCTTACCTATATCATGTACATCGCCTTTAACGGTGGCCATTAAAACCTTTCCGGCATTGGCTCGGCTTCCGCTGCTATCCTCACCCGCATCAATCACCCTTTGTTTTTCCAACTCAATAAATGGTAATAAATAAGCCACGGCCTTTTTCATTACCCTGGCCGATTTGACCACCTGCGGTAAAAACATCTTCCCGGAGCCAAAAAGGTCGCCCACCACATTCATTCCATCCATTAAAGGGCCCTCTATTACTTCTAAAGGTTTGGCATAGGCTTGCCTTGCCTCTTCCACATCTTCATCCAGGTATTCGATGATCCCTTTTACCAGCGCGTGTGATAAACGTTCGGCAACGGGTGCTTTGCGCCATTCTTCATCCCTTACGATCTCTTTACCTTTTGATTTTATCGTATCAGCAAATTCAACCAGGCGCTCGGTAGCATCCTCGCGACGGTTCAATAACACATCTTCCACCAATTCCAGCAGGTCTTTCGGTATTTGCTCATAAACTTCCAGCATACCGGCATTTACAATACCCATATCCAAGCCAGCCTTGATGGCATGGTATAAAAATGCCGAGTGCATGGCTTCGCGCACCACGTTATTGCCTCTGAAGGAGAAGGAGATATTACTTACCCCGCCGCTCACTTTGGCGTAGGGCAGATTCGCTTTTATCCAGCGGGTAGCTTCAATAAAGTCAACCGCGTAATTGTTATGTTCTTCCAGCCCGGTTGCTACCGTTAAAATGTTCGGGTCGAAGATGATATCCTGTGGTGGAAAGCCTATTTCATTAACGAGTATGTTATACGAACGCTGGCAAATTTCTTTACGGCGTTCCAATGAATCGGCCTGGCCGGTTTCATCAAAAGCCATCACCACTGTAGCAGCACCGTAGCTTAGTATTTTTCGGGCATATTCCTTAAATTTCTCTTCGCCTTCTTTCAGCGAGATAGAATTGACAATGCCTTTACCCTGTAAACATTTCAACCCTGCTTCAATCACGGTCCATTTAGAGGAATCGATCATGATGGGCAGTTTGGCAATATCAGGTTCAGAAGCCACCAGGTTAAGGAATTTCACCATCACTGCTTCAGAATCGATCATCCCTTCATCCATGTTGATGTCGATCACCTGCGCGCCGCCCTCTACCTGCTGGCGGGCAACAGTTAATGCCGCTTCATAATCCTCTGCCAAAATCAGCTTCGAAAACTTGGGTGAACCTGTGATGTTCGTCCGTTCGCCAATGTTTACGAAATTGGTTTCAGGTGTCAGGGTAACTGCTTCCAAACCGCTTAAACGCAGGTACGGCTCAATTTCAGGCCTCACACGCGGCGGGTATTTTGCAGCCTTTTCAGCAATGCATTTGATGTGTTCCGGCGTGGTGCCGCAACAGCCGCCCACAATATTTACCAGGCCGGCTTTCATAAATTCATCTACCTGGTGCGCGGTTTCGTGCGCGGTTTCATCGTACTGGCCAAACTCATTTGGCAGGCCGGCATTTGGATATGCCGAAATAAACACATCGGCTTTTTGCGAAAGTTCTTCAATATGCGGGCGCATTTCTTTTGCGCCAAGAGCGCAATTTAAACCCACTGACAATAAATTGGCATGGCGCACCGAATTCCAGAAGGCTTCCACCGTTTGCCCTGAAAGGGTACGGCCTGAGGCATCGGTAATGGTACCGGAGATCATGATGGCGCCTTCGCCTGTAAAGGGTGCAAACTCTTTGCCTGCGGCAATGCATTCGTTTTTATAACGATCAATTGCAAACAGGGCGGCTTTTGCATTCAGTGTATCAAATATGGTTTCGATGATCAACAGATCAGCGCCACCGTCAACAAGGCCTCTAACCTGGTCGTAATAGGCTCCGGCAAGGTCATCAAAACTAACTGCACGGTAGCCAGGGTCATTTACATCGGGCGAAAGCGAAGCGGTACGGTTGGTTGGACCAACAGCGCCGGCTACAAAACGCGGCTTGCCCGGATCTTTTTGATTGTATTCATCGGCAACTTCGCGGGCAATGCGGGCGCCTTCATAACTTAGCTCGTAAGCCAATTCTTCCAGATGATAATCAGCCAGCGAAATGCGCTGGGTGCTGAACGTATTGGTTTCGATAATATCGGCGCCGGCATCCAGGTATTCGGCATGTATGGCTTTGATCACGTCGGGGCGCGTAATGTTCAGCAGGTCGTTATTTCCTTTAAGGTCGGAAGCATGGTCACTAAAACGTTCGCCACGAAAATCGGCTTCGGATAATTCGTACTGTTGGATCATGGTGCCCATTGCTCCGTCAATGACAAGAATGCGCTTTTGTAGTTCTTTTCTGATGTCCATTTTTAAGATGTGAGACGTGAGATATGAGATGTGAGATAATTAAAACCGACAAAACAGTCTCATATCTCAAGTCTCATATCTCACATCTAATAAAAAAAGCTTATATCGAGAAGTCCGTCTGATCACTGACTTTCGCTTATCTTTCCCGGAAGCCAATTGGCTCTCAAGTAGAATTTGGCACCTTGTAAGCACAGGTTGCCAAGACTTCGCAGGGTCTAATCCCTCCGTCTTTCTCTATAAGCATTGCAAAGATGCGTAATAAAGTAATCATATGCAAGAGGCATTTAGCCTCACCTAAAATGCACAGCATTCATGAACTCCTATAAAAAACAAATTATTTATGTGAATAATCCTCTCCAAAGGAGAGGGCTTTAACTTCGCTCTTTTTCAACCCTCTCCTTTGGAGAGGGCAGGGTGAGGCCACAAAAAAAGCTGCCTTCAATAATTGGAGGCAGCTTTTAAATAAGATTATTTTTCTATTATCTTCTCCTGCCGAAAATTCGCAGCAACATCAGGAACAGGTTGATAAAATCAAGATAAAGGGTTAAACCACCCATTAACGCCATTTTTGAAGCAGTGGCATCGCCATAAGCTAAACCGGCACCAATGTTTTTCAATTTCTGTACATCATAAGCGGTTAGCCCAACAAACACAGCCACACCAATATAGCTGATCAGCATTTGCAGGCCGGAACTATGCAAAAACATATTTACAAGACTGGCAACAACTATACCAATAAGAAACATTATTAAAATTGAACCAAATTTGGTAAGGTCAGTTTTAGTCGTGTAACCAGCTATAGCCATAATTCCAAATACTATGGAAGAAGTTAAGAATACGCCGGTTACCGAAGATGCGGTATAAATGAGGAGTATAAAGCTCAAACTGATACCCGTTAAAGTTGCATAGGCAACAAATAGCAGGGCCAATACAGGATAGGAAATCCGATTAAGCCCGAATCTCATCAACAATACAAATGCCAGCGGTGAAAACATTGCAATATATGCAAAGCCTGTTAACTGCCCGGTGGTAACGTCGACAAGTGTCATTAGTAACGATGGCGTATTTGCAAAAACATATGCAGACAATGCCGATACGCCCAATGCAACAAACATCCACATAAATACATTAGCTAAAAATTTACGCGATGCGTCCGTATCATTTATTTGGACTATGTTATCATAAACATAGTCAGGTTTATTTATTTCCATTTTTCTTTTAAAATTTATTTATACAAATTTAATTATTAGAGTTGATATTTTAGACGACCAAAAGGATAAAAAGTTTAGTTTGAGTCCGTAATGATAATTCCGGCCCCCAATTCGTCTTTCGGACTTTACTGACTTTCCCGACTTTCGGACTTCTCCCCCTACCCCAACCGCCGCACCAATTGCTCCTCCACTTTTTTAAATACCTGTATGGGTTTTAATGCCCGCCAGCCTAAATCGTCAAGCACACCACCGAAATTGATATAGTAGTCGATATTGTTCCGTTTAAACTCATCGATCACGTGTTCGCGGAAATTGATGCCGGCAATCCATCCGTCTTCTACGTCCTGGAACCATTCCTCGTAATAACAATCGTCGGATGAGTGAAAATTCAATACATTTTCGCCGATCAGGATAAAATACCGAATGCCACTATCGGTCATCAAGTCAAGGATCTCCCGTTTCAGCATCATGATATCATTATTGATCGCATCATTCCACTCGCCGATAAATTCTATGATCGAATAACCGCGATCGTAATCAACAAACAGTACTTTTAAATACAAGGTATTTGAGCCGAAAGCATCCCATTGCGGGTGAAGCAGGTAATTGTAAACCTGCTTATCAAACTCAAATTCGCTGTATTCAGTTGCATAAAAAGGCGAATATTCGTCTTCCGCAGCAATGTAGTCGTCGCGCCATTTATAATATGGTTCTATTTCGTGCATTTAACCCCAAGCCCCCTCTAAATCTCCCCCGGTGGGGGAGACTTTTTGATTTTTCTAAATTAAATTATTTCGTTTGCAAATACGCTTCCACGGCATTTCTAACGCTGCCATGTTCCTTTAATAAACCGGCGGCGGTATGCTCATCCAACCCAGTCTCCTTCATTACCATTTTTGTGCCACGGTCAATCAATTTATCGTTTGATAGCTGCATATCCACCATTTTATTGCCTTTTACCCTGCCTAATTGGATCATTACACAGGTGCTCAGCATGTTTAATACCAGCTTTTGAGCAGTACCGGCTTTCATCCGGGTTGAGCCTGTCAAAAATTCAGGTCCGGTGACAACTTCAACAGGATACTTTGCAGTTGCTGCAACCGGGCTGCCGCTGTTACAAACAATACAACCTGTTACAATATGATGTTCGTTGGCCATTTTCAATCCACCCACCACATATGGCGTAGTACCTGATGCCGCTATGCCAACCAGCACATCTTTTTCATTGATACCATAGGCTAAAAGGTCCTCCCAGGCCTGCCTGTCGTCATCTTCGGCAAATTCAACGGCTTTACGGATGGCGCCATCTCCTCCCGCTATGATTCCTACAACCATATCAAAAGGGACACCGAAAGTAGGCGGGCATTCCGAAGCATCAACTACCCCCAAACGGCCGCTGGTACCTGCGCCGATGTAAAAAAGCCTGCCGCCTTCTTTCATTCGCTCAGCGGTGATTTTAGCCAGGGCCTCTACTTGTGGTAATGCTTTTTCAACAGCAAGGGGAACTGTCTGATCCTCTTCGTTAATATGCTGAAGAATCTCCTTAATTGTCATTTTTTCAAGGTCGTTAAACCTGGAGTCCCTTTCTGTAGTCCTATCCATGGAGGAATAAATAAATTTCAGGCAAAATTCGGTAAAAATGTTGACAAATAAAGCCTGGGCTTGCCCGCTGAATTTTTCACAAGATTGGATAAAGTTTGCCACAGGATTGAAATTTTATTTAAAACAGTATCCAACAGGCCACTACCTTAACAACAATTATTAACTTTGTAGTAAGTATACTAGTATGAAGAATGCGGGGGCTATAATATTCAGGTCGATGATATTGCTGTTGATAGGAACAGCTATTGGCTTTTATTTAGCAGATAATAACCTGTCGGGCAATGGCCTCAATTTTTCACTCAAAAGCAATAATAAAATCAACAGCGTTTTAAGGCTTGTAAAAGACAACTATGTCGACTCCGTAAACGAAGATAGCCTTGAGGGCGTGGCCGTAAATAACGTACTGCAAACCCTTGACCCGCACTCACTTTACCTGCAGCCACAAAGAGCGCAGTCAATCAACGAAAATTTAGATGGTGGGTTTAACGGAGTAGGCCTTGAATACCAGATCCTGCGCGACACGTTAGTGGTAACCCAGGTTTATAGCGGCGGACCTGCAGCAACTGCAGGACTTTTACCCGGTGATAAGATCATCCGTGTTAACGACAAAAACTTTTCCGGTACAAAACTTACGGCTAAAAAGGTTGACCAAACTTTAAAAGGCGATTCTCTTACTCAAATATCAATGTCGGTGCTCACGGCCAACTATTCCACATTAAAAACCTATCGTATCCAACGGGGGCATGTTGATCTGAGCAGCCTTGACGCCGCGTATATGATCAACCCGGAGACTGGTTATATCAAAATAAGCAAGTTTGCCTCAACAACGGATGCTGATTTCAGGGACGCTTTAACTAAATTAAAGGCCCGTGGCTTAAAAAAACTGGTGCTTGATATCAGGGAAAACGGCGGCGGATATCTTAGTGCAGCCACATCCCTGGCCAATGAGTTTTTATCCAAAGGCAAGCTCATCGTTTACACCAAAGGCGCCCACGAAGAACGAAAAGACTATTTCTCTACCGATTCGGGTATGTTCAAGGAGGGTAAACTAGCAGTACTGATAGATGAATATTCGGCTTCTGCAAGTGAAATACTGGCAGGCGCATTGCAGGATCTTGACCGGGCAGTAATCGTAGGGCGCCGCTCTTTCGGAAAAGGGCTGGTGCAACAACAATTTCCTTTTGGTGATGGCTCTGCCGTAAATTTAACGGTTGCCCGGTACTACACCCCCTCTGGGCGTTCAATCCAAAAATCATACAAATACGGTACGGAAATATATCATAACGAAATAGCAGAAAGGATGCGGAAAGGCGAGCTTTTTTCGGAACAAAGCACTTTAAGCGATAGTATTTTTAAAAAACCTTCTCCTTACCATACATCATCCGGCAAGAAGGTGTACAGCGGCGGGGGCATTATGCCTGATGTTTTTGTCCCGGCAGATACCACGATAAACACAGACCTTGTGCAGGCATTAAGTGAGCAACAGCTTTTCACAGCCTATACCATCGACCAAATGGGCCCGGTGTTAAATAAATTCCATACTTCTGATGCTTTTGTAAGCCAGTACAATATCAGCGATGATGAATTTAACAAGTTCATCCTGTATGCTTCAAAAACCATTAAGGAAATGGATTCAAAGGAATTACTTGCCTCTAAGTCAACTATAAAGTCCCTCCTTAAAGCATCCGCAGCCCGTTTTAAATGGGGTGATAATGCTTATTTTGAAGTGATGAACAGTAATGATGTTACGTTGAATAAAGCTGTGGAAGCGGTTAATTGATGTGCGGATGTGCAAATATGCAAATGTGCAGATGTCCTATCATTTGCACATCTGAAATCCGCACATTTGCACATCTTCTTACTTTTGTCTGAACCAAACCTGTATGGGCGCTCCTTCGAACTCAAAATTCTCTCTCAGTTTATTTTCAATAAAGCGATAATACGGCTCTTTTACGTATTGAGGTAAATTACAAAAGAAAGCAAACATCGGCGATGTGCCTGCTATTTGAGTGATGTATTTGATCTTTACGTATTTGCCTTTGATAGATGGCGGCGGATAGTTTTCAATGATGGGTAGCATTACCTCGTTCAACTTTGAAGTAGGTATTTTGCGGACCTTATTTTGATAAACCTGATTCGCAGTTTCAATTACTTTCAACACCCTTTGTTTCTCGGTTACCGAAGTAAATACAATAGGCACATCGGTAAACGGCGCTATTTTGTCGCGGATCTGTTCTTCAAAAACTTTAACTGTTTTGTTATTTTTTTCGATCAGGTCCCACTTGTTTACCACGATGACCACGCCTTTTTTATTTTTCTCAGCAAGGTGAAAGATGTTGATATCCTGCGATTCGATACCTTCCACAGCATCAATCATTAAGATCACCACATCGGCTTCTTCAAGCGCCTTAATCGTGCGCATTACCGAGTAAAACTCAATATTCTCTTTAACTTTTGTTTTTTTACGCAGCCCGGCAGTGTCAATCAGCATAAAATCGTGTCCATACTGGTTATAGTGGATATGGATAGAATCGCGGGTGGTGCCGGCTATGGGGGTAACAATATTACGTTCCTTACCGATAAGGGAATTGATAATGGATGATTTACCTACATTCGGACGGCCTACAATAGCGTACTTTGGTAAGGTATTTTCTTCAAGTTGCTCATCATCAAAATGTTTTACTACCTCGTCAAGCAACTCACCTGTACCGGAGCCGGTCATGGCAGAAATATTATACAGTTCGCCCAGGCCCAGGCTGTAAAACGTCATGGAATCAGCTAACAGCGAGGTATTATCTAATTTATTAACTACTACAAATACTGGTTTTTTGCCTTTGCGCAGCAGGGTGGCAATTTCATCATCCAGGTCGGTGATACCGGTGGTAACATCAACCATAAAAAGAATAACAGTAGCTTCCTCAATGGCGATGATCACCTGTTCGCGGATAGCCGCTTCAAATACATCTGCCGAATTGGCTACATATCCCCCGGTGTCAATCACTGTGAAAGAATGTCCAATCCACTCCGAAACACCGTAATGCCTGTCGCGGGTTACACCGCTCACGTCATCTACAATAGCTTTGCGGGTTTCGGTTAAGCGGTTATATAAAGTTGATTTGCCTACGTTAGGGCGACCTACTATGGCTACTATGTTACTCATATTTTTTAGATTTGAGATGTGAGATTTGAGATTTGAGATAGTAACTATCTTAATCCATCAATCTTCATCTAAATTATTATATTGTGACATTATCAGTGGAGTTTTGACTGACTTTTTTTATCTCAAATCTCACATCTAATATCTCATGTCCTACTCGTACCCAAACTGTTTAAGGTAATTTTTCTTGCTGCGCCAGTCGGGTATTACCTTTACAAACATTTCAAGGAAAACCTTTTTCTGAAAAAAATCCTCCATGTCGCGGCGGGCGTAAGTGCCAACAATTTTTAGCATCTCGCCATTTTTGCCGATAATTATATTTTTTTGTGAGTCGCGTTCAACAATAATTTCCGCGCTGATGCGGTGCAACTTTTCACCTTCCACAAAAGCGGTGATGATAACTTCGGTGCTGTAGGGTATTTCCTTTTTGTATTGTTTAAACACCTGCGCCCTGATCATTTCCGATGCAAAAAAGCGGTCGTTACGATCTGTCAGCGCATCCTTGTCATAGTAAGCCGGATGCTCCGGCAAATGTTCGATCACAAAATTCATTACCGCAAGCACGTTATAATCTTTTAATGCCGAGATGGCGAATATTGCTTTTGGATTCAGTTTTTCCTGCCAGTATTCAATCTTCGCTTTAACAGTTTCTTCGTCGGATTGATCAACCTTATTCACCAAAACAGCCAGGGGCGCCTGCGAGCCTTCCAGCTTCTTTAAAACGTCACCCTCATCATATTCCTCGTAAATATCGGTAACCAGTAAAATAAGGTCGGCATCCACTATCGAACCGTCCACCTGGTGCATCATACTTTCGTGCAAAGCGTAATGTGGCTTGATGATCCCGGGGGTATCAGAAAAGACGATCTGGTAGTCTTCATCGTTCACAATACCCAATATTCTATGCCGGGTTGTTTGTGCTTTTGGGGTGATGATGGACATTTTTTCGCCCACGAGCGCGTTCATCAGCGTTGATTTACCCGCGTTGGGTTTACCAATTATACTTACAAAACCTGCCCTGTGCGCCATAGAAAAATAAATAAAATTTAATTTGGACTGCAAAGAAACGAATTATATCTTTGCAGTCCCAATTAAAAATAAGGATTTCACCGATTGGGAAAAGATTACACCGATTTCAATCTGTGAAATCAATAAAAAAAATCGGTGTAATCACCAACAGAGTGCGGGATGGAGCAGTTGGTAGCTCGTCGGGCTCATAACCCGAAGGTCGTAGGTTCGAGTCCTGCTCCCGCTACCTGAAGCCTCTGATTAAAATCAGAGGCTTTTTTTATCCTCCGGGGAATCTGAAGGATGGTGACGGGATGATCCACAAATAAAATCCCTTTTCGCGGTAATGAAGCGGATCGTAAAAACAAAAATAGTGCGGGATGGAGCAGTTGGTAGCTCGTCGGGCTCATAACCCGAAGGTCATAGGTTCGAGTCCTGTTCCCGCTACCTGAAGCCCTCAGATAATCTGAGGGCTTTTTTTATGACGGAAATTTTTGATTGAGCAATTGGTAGCTCGTCGCGCTCATATCCGCTGGTAAGCGCACATAGGTTCGCCCCGATAGCTATCGGGGCCTGTTCCCGCTACCTTTTTCTAAGTCAAAAGTCTTTAGTCGTAAGTCTGAAGACTTTTTTATGTTTGGGGCAGTTTTACCTTATTCTTTAACCAGACTATTTTGTCAACTTTATAAAAATTGCCAAATCATTAGGATTTAGAAATGTTATCTTTGAGATACCAGCGTTACTTTTAGCAATAAAATGGATTTACCAGCACTCATAAACCGGTATAAAAGCCTGGGCATAGATGATGTTATTGATCATGAAAAGTTCAACCTGATCTCTATTGTTCATCATTCTACTAAAATTGAGGGCTCAACCTTAACTGAGGTTGAGGCGCAGGTATTGATTAATGAAGGTCTTACACCTAAAGGTAAACCCATACATGATAGCTTGATGGTCACCGATCATTATGCCGCGCTTTTGTTTACCTTAAATGCAGCCCGTGAAAAAAGGGATATTACCGTAAATTTTATAAAAGAGATTAATGCGCTGCTTGTAAAAAGTACTGGTAAAACATATAATACCATATTGGGTACTGTAGATTCCACTACCGGCGCTTTTAGAAAAGGCAATGTTTCGGCCGGCACAACCTATTTCCCGAACTTTGATAAAGTTGAAGCGCTAACCAGTCAACTGACAGGCAAATTAAATGGACTTGTAAAAGAAACAACCACGTTAACTGATCAATTAAATCTGTCGTTCGATGCTCATTTTAATTTAGTGAGCATACACCCATTTTATGATGGCAACGGCCGCACCTCGAGGTTATTGATGAATTATATACAGGCTTATTATCATTTACCGCTTGCCATTGTTCAAAGCAATACTAAAGCCGAATATATCCAGGCCCTGATTGACACCAGGGAAAAAGACGATATTCAAATCTTCAGAAATTTTATGACTGCAGAATACACCGCGTTGCTTGAAAATGAAATTAAAAAGTTTGAAGAAATTGATAAACCTAAAAAAGGTAAGGGCTTTAATTTGATGTTTTAATCGGATATAAACAGTGACCGGACGCGGGTTTGAGTCCTGTTCCAGCTACAAAAAAAGATAAAAGTCTTTAGTCGCAAGTCTAAAGACTTTTTTTATGTAAATTCCTTTATGGAGCAGGCAGAGTTTAGCGACTTGATATTCGCATCATATCATTTATTCATAATGGGCAGTTTAGAATAAGTAAAGCATTTGAGTCTGCCAGACCCAAATGCTAATGAATAAATAAACCACCCCTGAATCATTTCACTATTAGGAGCTCGGACAGGGGTATTCAGCATAAAACAAACTATTACTTTGTCTTGTTAAATGAAAAAACGACATAAACTGTTTTATCTCCGAGGCCTACCGGCGATTTTAGTGCCATCCGGTCATTGTCCACATAGGCCACCTGTAATTGATAGCCATCTGTTACCTTACTCGCTGAATCGCCCTGGTAAAGTTGCTTGAATTGAAAAATCTCGCCATTACTATTGTTGTAGGACCAGAATATTTTTTGTATCGTACCATTAGTCAGCGTATATGTGCCGTTGCCACTATTGGTTAGATTCCAGGTACTGCCCTCGAATGCTTCCGGCGGCCCCTGGTTAAACACTGTTTGTACAGCGCCGGGTACCAGCCCTTCATAAGTAACTTTGTTCAACGCCCATGTACCTACAAACCGGGCGCGGGCACTGCCCGCAACTGTGGCCGGGAGTTTTTTTACGCTGGAGCAGGAAAAAAAAGTGCAGGCCAATAAAATTGCCGGAATGAGTATTAATATTTGTTTTTTCATCAAAATAGGATTTATAATTAAAATATAGAATAAGGCGTTTAAACAATCCATGATTTTTGCAGATATATCGGTCCGTTTCCAATCATGGTTTTGACAAGGTTGTGAAACATATTGTCCAGATACTTAAGCCGGTTAAATCTGTAACAAAACTCATCAAAGTACCTTTGCAAGTGTGAACAGTGGTGGTGTATTCCTCTCAGCCATGCCTTGAACATCATTATTTGCCTATGCATTAAGGGATGTCGTTTTCCCTTATCAGATTTTTCTTGTTTCAGATTAGGAAAATCCGCTTTGGAAGG
>JARLHA010000044.1 GCA_031292485.1 Mucilaginibacter sp. | reverse complement strand
GTTCTTGTCTCCGTGACCTCTGTGGTTAAATTTCACCACGGAGGGCGCGAAGAAGACACAGAGAGGCGCAGAGTTTTTATAGCGCAAAATATAATTTTGTATAACCCTTCTTTATTTCACTTATGAGACAGCCTCATAGGTTTTTCTTATCCCTAACTCACGTTAACCTAATATTAAATAGTTCAAATCATTCCCCGGTTGCCGTCAGTTTCCTTTATTTTTGCCGTTAAACATTTATATTTACAATTATCACCTTTAAACTTTGCCGGTCAACCTATACATATGCGCTTCTCTATCAAAAAAACACTGTTTAAAACCCTAAAAATTACGGTTATTACCATAGCTACACTGCTCTTACTGTTATTTGCTTTGCCTTATCTATTCCCGCAAACGGTAAGTAATAAGATAAAACAATGGGCCAACGGCAGTATTAATGGCCAATTGGCATTTTCCGGAACGCGATTATCTTTTTTTAAGCATTTCCCCAGCCTGACCCTCACATTAGATGATTTTTTGCTGAAAGGCAGCGCTCCATTTCAAAATGACACGCTGATCGCGGCAAAAGATGTTTCTTTTGGGATTGACGTAAGTTCAGTTTTTAAAGATAAGATTACCATCGATAAAATATTCCTGAGTGATGCATTCATCAATATACAGGCTGATACTGCGGGCCACGTGAATTATAATGTTTATAAATCCAAAAATGCCACGCCCAAATCGCCTGCGGATACCAGCAGCGCTTCATTGGGTATAGACGAGATCATTATTGAAAACAGTCATTTTGTTTATAACGACCGGTCAATACCGATGCAGTTTAATGCAAGGGGCGTTAACTATACCGGCAGCGGCGATTTAAGTAAAGATGTTTTCGACCTGCATACCCATACGCAAATGGCTTCGGTAGATTTTATTTACGATAACAAAGCCTATGTACTTTCAAAAAAGATAGATGCCGACCTGGTTACCAGTATCAACACCAAATCGCTGGCTTTTGAATTCAGGAAAAATGACCTGGTGATCAATAAACTGCCTGTAAATTTTATCGGCAAATTCGCGTTTTTGAAAAGCGGCTACGCAATGGATTTTAAAGTAAACTCCAAAGAAAGCAACCTGCATGACGTCGTTACAGCACTTCCGCCAGAATATTTAAAATGGCTGGATCAAACGGACGTTCGCGGGACCGGCAGCATAGCGTTGCAACTGGCGGGCAGATATAATGCTGCAGACAGTACCTTACCCGACTTGAGTATGAAAGTGAATATCCGTAATGGATACATTAACCATAAAAAGTCGCCGGTGCCTGTCAGTAACCTGTACCTCAATTTTGAAACAAAGGTACCTGGCCTTGATCCGGACAGCTTGCAGTTGAACCTCGATTCCATTTATTTTAATATGGGTAAGGATTATTTCGGATCGGTATTAAGGATAAAAGGGGTTAAAAAGCCAGAGATCTACGCCAAAGTTAACACCGAAATAGACCTTGAAAAGTGGAGCAATACATTTGGGGTGAAGTCTTTTGATTTAAAGGGCCGGTATTCGTTACATCTGCTGGCCAATGGCAAATACACTACAGGCATCAAACGCAGCGGGATCCATAAAACAGATACCGTTATAACCAGCATCCCGCGATTTACAATTAAATCATCGTTCAGTAACGGCTATATAAAATATGCCGGAGTACAGGAAGCTGTTAAAAACATCAGCTTTAATATGAATGCAGCTTGTAAGGACAATGATTACCGGCACACCACCTTTGAAATAGAGAACCTGAACGCCAATGTGCTTGAAAATTACTTAAAAGGTTATTTTAAAATGAGCATGGCGCCCGGGTTCCCGATGGATGGCGCTTTACAGGCTAAATTTAATATGGCCGACATAAAAAAGGTATATCCGGTTGATGGGCTTGTGCTGTCAGGCAACCTGCTTGCCAACCTGCAAACTAAAGGTAAATACATCCCGGCAAAACGTGTTTTCCCGCAAACCAAAGCTAATATTAGCCTGCAGAACGGGTCCATCCAAACAAAATATTACCCGCACCCTATCCAAAACATCCAGGTAAATGCCAATATTACTAACAGTACGGCATCCATGGCGGGCCTGAGGGTTGTTTTGAAACCGGTTTCATTGGTTTTTGAGGATAAGCCTTTTTCGGTTACTGCCGATCTGAAAAATTTTAACAACCTTGAATATAATATCAAATCGCACGGCACTTTGGATATTGGTAAAATTTACCAGGTATTCGCGGTGAAGGATTATAATGTAAAAGGACTGATCACCACGAATTTATCGCTCAAAGGGAAGCAAAGCGATGCCATGGCCGGCAATTATGCCAAACTGAATAATAGCGGGTCGATGCAGGTGAAAGATATCGCACTTACGTCAGACCTTTTCCCCAAACCCTTCATCATCAAGGATGGCAATTTTAGCTTTAACCAGGATAAAATGAATTTTGATGCTTTTAAAGCAACTTATGGTAAATCGGTTATTATTTTAAATGGCGCACTTACCAATGTCCTCGGCTACGCAAGCAACTCGAAAGACACATTAAGAGGAAACTTCAATTTTTCGAGCAGCAGTATTACTGCCGATGATTTTATGGCATTTTCCAGCCCTTCGCCAAATGTGAGCGGCAAGCCAAAAAACTCGCCGTCGGGTGTTATTATGGTGCCGGGGAATTTGAACCTGAATTTTAGCGCTGATGTAAAAAAAGTAAAATATAACGGATTGGAGTTAAATGATGCTAAGGGACAAATGGCCATTAATAACGGCAGCATTGTTTTAAAACAAGCGGGCTTTAATTTGATTGGCGCACCGGTAACCATGGATGCTACTTATACCAGTATCAACCCTAAAAAAGCCACCTTTGATTACCACCTGACTGCGACGGATTTTGATATTAAAAAGGCTTATGACCAAATCAAATTATTCCGCGATATGGCAACGTCAGCCAAAAGCGCTTCGGGCCAGGTATCGCTGGATTATAAATTAAGCGGCAGGCTGAACGACAATATGCAGCCGGTTTATCCTTCGTTAAAAGGCGGCGGCGTGCTTTCTGTTAAAAAAATTAAACTGCATGGCTTTAAGTTGTTCTCGGCTGTGGGCAGTAAAACTGACCATAACGGCCTGGATACGGGCGACATGTCTAAAGTGAATATTGAAACCACGATAGCCAATAATATCATCACCATTAAGCAAACCAAGATAAAAATGGCAGGCTTCAGGTTAAAATTTGACGGGCAGGTAAGTTTTGACAATGCCCTTAACCTGCATTTCAGGCTTGGGCTGCCTCCGTTTGGCATCTTCGGCATCCCAATGACGATTACCGGCACGCAGGCGAAACCAAACATTCATTTGGGCAGGGCCAAACGGGAAGATGAGTTAAAAGAAACAGATGATACGGGGAATTAGGATGTTGTATTGATAAAATTGTGAAAACTGAAATTAAATTTCAAGGGGCCTTTAGTCTAATTTGTATTTTTCGGGCGTCCTAAAAAGGGGATTTAAATATTAAAATGTTTTTAAAAATTCAGCTGCCGTCAAAATCGGAATACCTTCAAAAGGGTTTAGCACGAGTAAATCTTTATCGCCGGTAATGATGCACGCAGCGCCTGATGAAACAGCAAGCTCAAGGAATTTATCGTCTTTGGGATCCCGGCAGGCTTTTATTTTATTCGCAACAGGTGCAATTTCCGTTAAAGCTTTTAAATCCTCAATAACAATGATTCTTTTATTGAGCGGAAGGAAACGATCGAATTTAGGCCGGACAAATACATCGCAAAATTCATTAAATGTCTCGTCAGAATGAATTATTTGTCCATCAGCTATTGCTTTGTAATATGCCTGCAGCTATTGAGTTATTTGAAAGCAGGAAAGCGCTAACCAGTGTATTGGTATCTACGACAAAATTATTAGTCTTCGTCATTTAGTAAGTTTGTCAGAATTTCTTCAGTAAGGCCATTCTTTGCAGCCTCCGCCCTGATTTCCTGTAGCAGCAATTCAAAATTAGCCTCCCTGGATTTACTTAATGAATCATTTATTACCAGTTCAAGGTTCTTCCCTATTTGAGTACGCAGTTTGGCAGCGGTGTTCCGCCACGCCCTGGCTGTTTGGTCATTTACTTCCAATAATATCCTTTCCATAGCGCTATATCTATATAAACAAATTTACAAAAATCGCTTTATTAACAAAAGTCAATTCTTACACCGAAAACCTTATCCACCCTTTCCCTTCATATCCAAAAACAAATTGCCTGGGGTTGATGATCTCTGCCAATATTTCTATTGAATCCACTATCCGCGGGCCGGGGCGGTTAAAGTACTGGTTACCATCGGCGATATAAACGCGGTTGTTCTTTACGGCTTTCAGTTCACTAAATCCGGGTTGTTGCAGCAGCAAGTGAATTTCTTTTAAGGTACGTTCTATTGCAAAACCGCAAGGCACAATGATTAAGATGTCAGGATCCTGCGATTTAAGGTCTTCCCAATTTATGTATGGCGAATGCTTACCTGCTTCTGCCAATACGGGCGCTCCTCCGGCAATGGTTACCAACTCAGGCACCCAATTTCCCGAAATCATTAAAGGCTCCAGCCACTCTATACAAGCAACGGCCGGCTTGTTATCAATATACTTTAGCTTGTGACGAATGATATCAACCCGCTCATTCAAATCCTCCAATAAAACAACGCCTGCGCCGGTTATATTTAAAGCGTTGGCGATGGTTGCTATGTCATTAAAAATATCATCCAGTGAATTGGGTTGCAGGGAAACAATGCGTACCGGTTTATCCAGGTAATCGTCCAATGCTTCTTCCACATCTTTTAAGGATACTGCGCAAACTTCACACTGGGCCTGGGTGATCACAACGTCAGGTGCCAGCTGTTTGATTTTATCACGGTTAACTGTATATACAGATAAGGCATCCGCCAAAATTTCCTTTACTTTAATATCAATAGCGCCGCTGCTTAAGTTACCGGGAAAATTGGCTTCAGAACACATCGGAAGCTGTTTTACAGATTCAGGAAAATCACATTCGCGGGAGCGTCCTGCAAGGTTTTCTTCAAGGCCTAAAGCGCAAACAATTTCTGTTGCAGCGGGTAAAAGGGTTACTATTTTTGGATACAGATTATTCACAGTGCAAAGGTAATTATTGTTAAATTACCTTTGGGTTTTTATATAGGGAAACAACATCAGGCAAACTACATTTAAAATAAAACCTGTTACTTTGCGGCGATGATTTTTTTGACACTGTTTTTAGGGCTGTTCGCTAATTTTATCGGTTACATACCGCCCGGGAACATTAACCTTACGCTTGTACAAATCACTATAAACCGCGGCTTTAAACAGGCCATGCGGTTTATCATCGCCTTTTCGAGTGTTGAATTTTTCTTTACCTATTTTATTATGCATGCTGCCAAATGGCTGTCGGCACAGGTAAAATTGGATACGGTTATCGATTGGGTGATGGTTGTTTTATTCGGCACATTAGGCACCATCACCTGGCTGCATCGTAAAAAACCAACCCGGGCAAACTATTCAGAACATGAAAGCGTCAGATACGGCATCCTATTGGGCTTTTTAAACCCGATGCAAGTCCCTTTCTGGATGATCACCGGAACCTATTTGATTACACATGAATGGATTCTGGATGGCAAACTGGCATTGGTGGTTTTTAGCGCAGGGTCAGCTGCGGGTGCTTTTTTGTGCCTGTATTTATATGCCAGGTTTGCCCAATTTATTCAAAGCAAGTTCGCATTGAGCACCAGGGTAATCAATACTGGTATAGCGGTATTATTTTTTTTATTCGCGGCTTACCACGTAGTTAAGCAGGTCTATCTGGTGTTTTTTAAGGGGTAGTTAATTTGGCGTCAGATAATTCCGGCCATGAACTATGAACCATCAACTATGAACTTCCCAACAACCTCTCCACCTCCACTTTATCCTTCGCAATCTGGGCCTTCAATTCATCCAGCGAATCAAATTTCATATCATCGCGCACAAAATTGAGGAACTGCATCTGGATGCGGCGGTTATAAATATCCTGGTCGAAATCAAAAATATTCACTTCAATATTGCGGGTTAAGCCGTTAATGGTGGGGCGAGAGCCGATATAGGCCATCCCGTCGTAAACGTTTCCGTCAATTTTTACCCTGGCAGCAAATATGCCATGTGACGGTATGAGCTTATACGTTTCTGAAATTACAATATTGGCTGTGGGATAACCAATTTGCCGGCCCAACTGGTCACCGCGCACTACAGTGCCTGTAATATAAAACGGGTAACCTAAAAAAGTGTTGGCAAGTTCAATATCCCCTTCAATTAGCGCCGCTCTTATCCTTGTAGAGCTTACGGCCACTTCATTAATATCCTGCTCGGGTATTTCAACCACATCAAAACCATAAACAGGGCCTAATTGAAGCAGCTCCGCGAGCCCGCCCCGGCGGTCTTTGCCGAAACGATGATCGTACCCGATCACGATTTTTTTTGTGCCGATTTTATTCACCAGCACATCGCGGATATATTCTTCTGCCGTTTGGTTTGAAAAATCTCTTGAAAAGGGGGTGATAATCAGGTGATCAATCCCCAGGGCATCCAGCAGTTCGGCTTTTTCGGCCATCGTATTGATCAGTTTGATGCTTTCATCCTCCGGGTGTAAAATCATCCGCGGGTGAGGAAAAAAAGTAAGCAATACCGTTTCGCCGCCGGTGCTTTCGGCCAGTTCTTTTATGCCGGCAATAATTTTACGGTGCCCCAAATGCACCCCGTCAAAAGTGCCGATCGTAACCACGGCGTTATTTAAAGGAACGAATTCATCAATGTGATGATAGATCTTCATGCTATATTTCTATTCAAAAGCCGGTAAATTCATTTTCAAATCCCTGATCATTTCAACCAGTTCCATAATCTCAAAAGCGTCTTCAATCCGGTAAGCGCCGCTCCGGGTACGCCTTAGTTGTGATAGATAGGCGCCATTGTTTAGCGCTTTCCCAAAATCATTTACCAATGAACGGATATAAGTGCCTTTACTGCATACCACCCTGAAATTAACTTCGGGCAAGGCAATGCCGGTGATCTCAAATTCGGTAATTGTAACGTTTCGGATCCGGAGCTCCACCTCTTCACCACGCCTGGCTTTTTCGTAAAGCCGCTCGCCGTCAATTTTTACCGCTGAATGCGCCGGAGGATATTGCTGGATATCGCCAATAAACTGCTGGCAAGCCGCCAAAATTTGTTCGCCGGTGATGGCACTGATGTCAAAATGCGCGTCCGCGTCGGTCTCCATATCGAAGGATGGGGTAGTTTCGCCCAAAACCATCGTGCCGGTATATTCTTTTTCCTGCGACTGGAAAGTATCGATCTGCTTGGTCATTTTCCCGGTGCAGATGATCAGCAGGCCTGATGCCAGCGGATCAAGCGTACCGGCATGGCCCACTTTTAGCTTTAATGGTTTAAATGAATTGCGCAATTTTCCGACTACGTCGAAGCTTGTCCAGTTATAGGGTTTGTTGATTAGCAGCAAACGTCCTTCTGCAAATTCTTCAATGGTAGTAAATGGGTTGATCACAGATTATACTGATTTTAAAGGTGATTTCACCGATTTGATTTTGATTGATTTCACCGATTTGTTTAATAATTATACTGATTTAAATAAATATACAAAAACGCCGCGAAATTAATCAGCGAAATCGTAATAATCAGTTTAAATCTGTGATAAATATGTTTTCTTGAAATTCCGGGATAATTTCCTTTTCCCTGGCGGTATCAAAAAGAAGTTTTATGGCTTTTTTGCCTTCTTCGCCCAGGTCGACCGAGTATTTGTTAACGTACAGCCCGATATGCTTATACATTACTTCCTCGCTCATTTCCTGGGCGTGGGAACGGATAAATTCAAGGCCCGATTTGGGGTTTTCAAAAGCAAATTCCACCGAACGCCGTAAAACGCGATTGATTTTATGTTGAATTTCGGTTGGTAAATTTCGGTTGGCTACAATTCCCCCGAGGGGGATGGCACAGCCGGTTTGTTTTTCCCAATAATCACCCAGGTCGATGATCTTTTTTAAGCCTTTATCCTGGTAAGTAAAACGATTTTCGTGGATAATTAGGCCGACATCCACCCTACCCTCCAAAACCGCATCTTCAATGTCCGAAAAAACAAGCTCGACTTTATTGGTTGCGTTCGGAAATGCCAGGCCCAGCAAAAAGTTCGCGGTGGTGTATTTGCCGGGGATACCGATGAGGGGATTTCGGATTTCGGATGTTCGATTTCGGATTTGATTATTTTCTAAATCCGAAATCGAAATTTCGATATCCGAAATCAATAGCGGACCTACCCCAAAACCTAAGGCGCTGCCTGAATCGAGCAAAACATATTTATCGGCCACATAGGCAAAGGCATGGTAGCTGAGCTTGGTAATGTCTAACTCGCCACGCATGGCTTTTTGGTTCAGTGTTTCTACATCATCATAAAACACCTCGAAATCCAGTCCTTCAGTGTCAATTTTATGATGGATCAGCGCGTCAAAAATAAAAGTATCATTGGGGCATGGCGAAAAACCCAGGGTTAGTTTCATTGTAAATTCAAAAGTTAAGTCACAATTTTCTCTGTGTTCTTTGTGCCTCCTTTGTGCCCTTTGTGGTTAAGTTTTAACCACAGAGACCACGGAGAGATTCGCAGAGCGACGCAGAGGGATAAATACCTATGCATACAATTTCAAAAATTCAATGGCAAAGGTATTCAGATTTTTAATGGCAAGCCCTATGTTCCAGTTATCGCGGTTACGCTTTTCCACATAATTTGACACAGCCCTGATCTGGATGCAAGGCACATCCATTTGTTTGCAGGCATAAAAAAAGGCGGCGCCTTCCATGCTTTCTAATTGAGGATTCAATCGTTCCGTTACTTTTTTGATAGAGGCATCATTACCATGCACCGTGTTTACGGTAATGGCACTTACATTTTTAAGGTTGAAATTATTGAACAGGTTATACAGATTGGAGAGGTTGGTCGACGGGTAAAAGATTGCTTCACCAAAGCCCATTTTCTCGATAGGCAAAAACTCTTCATCATCTTCAGCCCCTAATTCGGCAAAATTATCCTGACTTATTTCCACCAACTCGCCTATAGTAATATTCCTGTCGAAACTGCCGGCGATCCCTAAATTTAATACCAGGTCATATTTGTTTGCAGCCAGGCGCCTGGCAAGCGCAAAGGCGGTAGCAACCATGCCCACGCCGGTAACCAGTAGTTGGCAGTTAGTAGCTGGCAGTTGGCAGACAGCGCTTTCAAAATCCGAAATTGAACATCCGAAATCCGAAATCAATGGCATAACTTCTTCCTTTGTGGCTACTACTATCAATATCCGCATATCGTTATTTTTATGACGCTAAGATAAAACTTAACGCCTGTTTTTGTTTTGTATATTTGCACCATTATTTATTATGATGATATTTATTACGCGCAAGGAACATTTTAACGCTGCACACCGCATGTACCGCGAGGAATGGAGCGAAGAAAAAAATGCGGAGGTTTTTGGCAAATGTGCCAACCCTAACTGGCACGGCCATAATTACAACCTGTTTGTAACCGTAAAAGGCGAGGTTACCCATGCGACAGGTTACCTGATCGACCTGAAAGAATTAAAAATAATTATCAATGATTATGTAATTGAAAAGCTTGATCATAAAAACATCAATAAAGATGTTGATTTTATGACCGGGAAAATGGCTTCGACAGAGTTACTTTGCATTGAAATTTTTAACCAGCTGAAAAAACCCATTGAGGAATACAAGGGGGTGTTTTTACATTCCGTAAAACTATACGAAACTGAAAACAATTCGGCTGAATACTTTGGCGACTAAACTTGAAAGATGATTAACGAAAACTTTATAAAGGACACCGACGATGATGATGTTGAAGGTTACATTAAAATTGACCGTTATAACCCGGAGCTGATCAGCAGCCTTTCCACACATTACCAGGAGATTTTAAAAGAATTAGGCGAAAACCCCGAACGGGAAGGGCTAATAAAAACACCCGAGCGTATCGCCAAAGCAATGCTATATCTTACCCAGGGGTATGATCTTGACGCGAAGGCGATAATGGCTTCGGCTATTTTTAAAGAAGATTACAGCCAGATGGTAATCGTAAAAGACATCGAGGTATATTCGATGTGTGAGCATCACATGCTCCCATTTTTCGGCAAAGCGCATGTAGCCTATATCCCTAACGGGCATGTGGTGGGTTTAAGTAAAATTCCGCGTATAGTTGATGTTTTTGCCCGCCGCCTGCAGGTACAGGAACGGTTGACCAACGATATCCGCGACTGCATCCAGGATGCACTTGACCCGCTGGGTGTTGGTGTTGTTATTGAATGCCGGCATTTGTGCATGAGCATGCGTGGTGTTCAAAAACAAAATTCAGTTACCACCACATCCGCGTTTACAGGTGAATTTTTAAAAGAGAAAACACGTACCGAATTTTTGAACCTCATTTCAGCGAAGCTGGGTTAGTCATTGGTTCACTGGTTCATTAGTTCATTAGTAAAAAGTTGGCTATTCAAGCTTAAATTCCTTACTTTGTGTAGGGGCCAATTGTTGTTGAACAATGAACTAATGAACTAATGAACCATTGAACTAATAAACTAAATGAAAGCATACATTTTTCCCGGTCAGGGCGCCCAGTTTGTGGGCATGGGTAAGGACCTTTACGAACAATCCGAACAGGCCCGCGAGTTATTTGAGCAAGCTAATGATATACTTGGCTTCCGCATCACCGATATTATGTTTGATGGAACTATTGAAGACCTTAAACAAACCAACGTTACTCAGCCTGCCATATTTTTACATTCGGTAATCCTTGCCAGCGTGCTGGGCGACACCTTTGAACCCGGCATGGCCGCGGGGCATTCGTTGGGTGAATTTTCGGCGTTAGTGGCTTGTAAAGCATTATCATTTGCTGATGGACTCCGTTTGGTTGCTGCTCGTGCCAACGCGATGCAAAAAGCCTGCGAGATACAGCCTTCAACCATGGCGGCTATTATCGGGCTGGATGATTTTACTGTTGAAGATATTTGCCACCGCATCAGTGATATTGTAGTGCCTGCCAATTATAATTGCCCGGGGCAACTGGTTATCTCGGGCACCATTGCCGGTGTTGACAAAGCTTGCGAAGAGTTAACAGCTGCCGGCGCAAAAAGGGCGCTTAAACTGAATGTTGGCGGCGCTTTTCATTCACCTTTGATGGAAGCAGCAAGAGTTGAGCTGGAGCACGCCATTGTTCACACAGAAATAAATGCACCAATTTGCCCTATCTATCAAAATATTGACGCAAAACCGTACACTGACCCTGCTTTAATAAAACATAATTTAATTGCACAACTTACAGGAGCTGTGCGCTGGACGCAAACCGTTAAACATATGCTGGAGGATGGTGCAACTTCGTTCACCGAAGTTGGCCCGGGAAGTGTTTTGCAGGGCCTTGTAAAAAAGGTTGACCGGCATATTCCAACTGAAAGTGCTGTGATTTGAATAAATTATAAATATAAAAGCCATCTTATAAAACAGGATGGCTTTATTTTTGGTTACGTTTTAAACTACTAACAAATTTGGGTGCAGCCGGAAAAATACGCGTTATGCTGGCATTATTGTTTGCCAGCTTGCTTTTTACGGCAATTCTTGTCCAAAAAACATATACTCCTGCAAACGACCTTGAGCAAACCGCCAAAACGCTTGAACATAACCTGCAAAAAAACGAAGGCTATGTAAACGAAGTACTAAACAATCCGGAGCTATTTAATCAGCTAAAAAGCCTTACCAAAAACACCGGCGCGGCACTTAAATACGTTCAGTATTTCACGACCAATAAAAACATTTGGTTTATCACAACCAACAATGGCAATTTAAGCTTCTGGAGCGGGATAAAGATTATCCCCGATTTCCCCGATCTGATTAAGGACGGTTATTCTTTCAGAAAAGAATCAAACGGCTATTACGAAGTGATAAAGAAAAGCGATGGTGGTTTTTCTGCAATCTTTTTTATCCCGGTGAAATTTGGTTATGCATTTCAAAATCAATATTTAAAAAATACTTTCTCACCCAATCTTCTTAAGGGAAATAATATCGATATAGCCGATTTTACAGACAAAAATGTTTTTGAAATTTATACCGCAAATCATTCCTATCTATTTTCTGTAAAACTAAAGCCCGGGGAAATAAATACTAGTTTATTATATTTCCAATTGTCTTTATGGATATTAACGCTCTTAAGCCTTTGTTTATTAGTGCGCAATATTTGCAATTACATCGCCGGTAAGGGTTTTGTTATATCCTCAGTATTATTTTTAGGCAGCTTTATAATTTTAATAAGATTTATTAATCTCCATTACGGCTGGCCTGATTTTCCATATCAACTTAAAATATTCAGTCCACAGCTTTATGGTTCAAGTGCGGTTTACCCCTCTTTGGGCGACCTGTGCATCAACATTTTATTGTTGAGCTGGTTCTTTGTTTTTTTATATGAACAGCGAAAAAAACTAATAAAAAAGGCAATCAGCGGCAGGTGGTCTTACGTCATATATTTAACGTTTATTGCAGCGCTCCTTGCCATCTCAACTTCTCTTGTAAACCTTTTTTACGGCGTTGTAATCAACTCAAAGATCAGTTTTGATGTAACCAATGTGCTCAACCTTTCCTCTTTCAGCTTTCTTGGCATATTAATGTTATGCTTTAGTTTTATGATCTTCTACCTCCTGGTTGAAATTTTCCTGACCGTTTCTTTTAAACTCTCTATACCTAATATCTATAAAACGTTAATCTTCATTGCCGGTATTATTTTAGCTACCGTCGTTTCCGCCTATTACCAGGGATTTTCTCTTTTTTACATCCTTTGGGGCATTTTGGTATCCATAAGGGCTTACGCATACCGTTCAAACAGGGGCGAACTCAATTCGGCGTCGCTGGCTATCATTGTTTTGGTGTGTGCATTTATCTCATCCATAAAGTTAAATTATTTTGAATCGGTTAAAGAAATACAAACCCGTAAGGCATTTGTACAAAAACTGGAACTTCCCGATGATGCGCAGGCAGACTTTAACTTTAAAAGATTAGAGAAGCAAATTATTGCCGATTCTTCCATCGTCCGCTATTTTAAGGATAGCGAACATGATAACAATTTTTTAAGGATCCGCCTGCAGAAACTTTATTTTAGCGGATACCTGTCAAAATATGAGTTTAAAGTATTTGCGTTTGATAAACAGGATGAGCCGCTTTCGACCGACAAAAATTTCGACCTGGGTGTTTTTAAGGATATGGTGCTTTACAGCTCATATAAGGTATCAGACTATTTTTATCGGGAAAACGAGTCGTTCGGTTTCCTGAGTTATTTTGCCATTCTGCCGTTCATGCAGAACGGCGAACGAACAGGAACTTTAGTTATCGAATTAAAATCAAAACCCATACAAATTGCCCCCTCTTTTCCGGGATTGCTGGTGGATGGCGAACCCGATAATGACGACGAGTTTAAAGGTTATTCATACGCTTTTTACAGTGATAATAAATTATTTAACCAAAGCGGCAATTTTGTTTATGACCTTTCGAATAACCAGTTTGACGGCATAACGGGCAAATATGTTTTCAAAAAAACTAACGACAACGGCGACGAGTGGTTCATGCAGTTTACCACCTATAGTCATTTAATCTACAAGCCTACTGAAAGAACCCTTATAGTAGTAAGTAAAGAAAACAAGCCGCTTATTTTTAGCATAGCCTCTTTAACCTTCTTTTTTGTTGTATTCCTGACGTTCAGCATCCTGGTTATTTCGTCGCGCTGGTTATGGATGCGGATAAGGATATTGAGCATTAAAAACAACCGCTTCAGCTGGAATTTCAAGCTAAACCTTGGCTTGGTATTGTACAAAACCCGGATACAGTTTTCAATGGTTTTTGCGGTTGTTGCTACCTTGGTGATGGTTGGTATTATCACCTTCCTCTCTATAAGTACCGAGTACCAAACACAGCAAGATAAAACCATAAGAGATAAAATACATAAAATAGCTATCGCCTTTGAAAATAGCCCTTATTCAAAGTACCTCAAAAACGCCGATGAGGCAACCCAGGTTGATTTTGACAATTTTGCCAACGCCTACTCCGCTGATCTTACTTTATTTGATTTGGATGGCGTCGCCCTGGTTACCACCCAGCCAAAGATATACGAATACGGTTTGCAGGCCAGACGGATGAATGCCCGCGCTATTATCAACCTTAAGTACCTGCAAAAATCAGAATATACAAATGAGGAAAAAATCGGTTTATTAAATTATAAGGCGGCCTTTATGCCTATACGTAATTCAAATAACGAAACGATCGCCTATTTACAGCTTCCTTATTTTTCAAACGAATCTGATTATAAAGAACATATTGGTTCGTTACTTAACGTAATGATAAATGTTTACGCAATTGTGTTTATGGCTATTGGCTTGTTTGCCGTTTTTATTGCCCGGCAAATAACTTCGCCTTTAAGTTTTATTCAGTATAGTTTAAGTAAAACCATTTACGGCCAAAAAAACGAGCCGATACAATGGGAAAGGAATGATGAAATTGGCGCCCTCGTAAAAGAATACAATAAAATGATATCCGCACTGGAAAACAGTGCCCAAAAGCTGGCACAATCAGAAAGGGAAAGCGCCTGGCGTGAAATGGCAAAGCAGGTTGCCCATGAAATTAAGAATCCGTTAACACCGTTAAAACTTGGTCTGCAGCTGCTGGACAAATCATGGAAAGACAAAGATCCAAAATTCGATCAGAAGTTTGAAAGGTTCAGCAAATCGTTTGTTGAACAAATAGAAAGCCTTTCATCCATTGCTTCTGAATTTTCGGCGTTTGCAAAAATGCCTGAAACCAAACTTGAGCGCTTAAATATTTTTGAAATATTAGGCCAGGCCGTTACCATTTTCAAGGAAATGGATAACGTTAAAATCATCAACCAGGCATCTGATAAACCATTTTTTATACTCGCGGACCGCGATCAGTTGCTGCGTTGTTTCAATAATTTACTTAAAAACGCCATCGAAGCCACTCCTTCAAATAAATTAGGGGTGATTGAAATCAATTATATGGTTACCAATAAAAATGTGCTGCTAACTGTAAAAGACAATGGCGATGGCATACCAGATGGATTGCGCGAAAAAATATTTGAACCCAATTTCACTACTAAAAGTTCGGGCACCGGGCTTGGGCTTGCTTTTGTAAAAAATTCGATTGAAAATGCAGGGGGTAAAGTATGGTTCGAGACGGCTACGGGCGAAGGAACTACTTTTTATATCAGTTTGCCCGGCGCTTAGGTGGTTGATCGGGTTGGATTAAGTTAGATTAGGTTGATTAAGTGAATAGTTAACCATTCACTTAATCAACTCAATCAACCATTCACTTACTTCAGCATAAAGCTCGTTTTTCCCATGGTATAACCATCAGCGTAAAGCAAAACGGTATAAGTTCCTTTTTGAAAAGCAACCGGGTTTACCCAGTCGATGGTATAAACGCTGCCGTCATCTTTAAAGTCGATGGATGTTTTGTAGGTAAATTGCAGGTCCTGTCCATCTGCGTTAAAATTACCTGAATCAGTTGCAGTGATCAGGTTACCGGTAGGATCTATAATACGGATAAAAACATCATGCATCCTTTTTTCGGCAAGTGAGTTGCTTGCAACTGTGAAATTGATCTTGATCTTTTTTGCAGGCGACGCTCTTTTTACATCAACTTCTTTACCGCTGCCTTTAATCTTATAGGCAACAACATCAGCGGTAGCTAATTTAATAGCCGAGCCTACTTTCACTTTTGCACCCAGATCTTCATTTTGCTTACTTAGTGTACTATCCTTTTTTGCGGCAACTGCCAGGTTTGTTTTTAAAGTATCCCTTTCACTTACTAAAGTTGTATTTTGTTTCTTTAACTCTTCAATCTGCGCTGTATAGTTAGTTACAAAGTACCTTAATTGCTTAATATCTTCCTGGGCTTTGTTAAGCTCGGCCTGTGTTAATTTGCCCTTGGCAAGTTCCTGACGTAAAACTTTAATTTTCGATTGCAACGAATCATTTTTCGCCTGCATCTCGGTAGATAATTTAGCTTTCCCGGAGTTTACCTGTTCAATTTGAGCTTCCAGGCTGTCCAGTTCGGTTTGTAGCCGGGTGCGCTCGGTGTCCTGGTAAACCACCCTGGTATCAGACTTATTTTTTTGCAGGTACAAGTACACATCCGTAGCAAGCAAAGCCAATACCACCACAATAAGGAAGTAAATGACGTTTGAATTTTTTTTAGGCGTTTGACCTGTTTGGTTTTCCATAGTAATTAGTTTTTTAGTTTGGATTTTTTTAGATGCGTACTTTAATAACAATTGATAAATCATTTAAAATTAACTTTGGACGGCCTTCAAAAAGGTCAAATTAATTTAATTTGCTCAAATCACTAAAACAATATCGTAATAATTGGCTTAACACAAATAATCATTTCAAGTTTATAATAATTTAAAATAAGCTATTTATTTGTGCGGTTAAAAATAAGCACAATATGATTAAAACACAAAAAGACACTAATTATTATGTCTGATACTAAATCAGCTTTAATCTGAGTTCATATCTTTGCAACTTTTAAATAATTTGATTGATGTACATCTGCCAGCGGTTAATTCTTCTTTTTTTTGCAATCACCACCTTGCAGGTATATGCCCAGCAGGGAAATGTAACCGTAAAGCCCGATAGCCCGCTTATAAAACCAGCCGTCGCGCCCGTCAAAGTCAAACCGGCACCTAAACGCGAGTTCAGGAGTGCCTGGATAGCAACGGTGGAAAATATCGACTGGCCCAGCCACCCGGGCCTGCCAACTGATCAGCAAAAAAAAGAATTAACAGACCTGCTTGATTTTTTGCAGGAGGCTGGTATGAATGCAGTAATGCTGCAAATAAGGCCTGCGGCCGATGCCTTTTATGCCAAAAGCCGCGAACCATGGTCAAAATGGCTTACCGGCAAACAGGGACAAGGGCCCAGCCCGGCTTATGATCCCTTGCAATTTGCCATAACGGAGGCCCATAAACGCGGCATGGAGCTGCATGCCTGGTTTAACCCCTACCGGGCCACTAACGACAGCAAATTTTCGGCATTAAGCCCCCAACATATCACCAGGATAAAACCCGAATGGTTTTTTGTTTATGGAGGAAAAAAACAATTTGACCCGGGCATACCTGAAGTGCGCGACTATATTGTGAAAGTTTTTTTAGATGTAGTAGATAACTATGATATAGACGGGGTACATATGGACGACTACTTTTATCCGTATAAAATTGAAGGGCAGCACATTAATGATGCTGCAACATTTAAAGCCTATGGCGGTCATTTTGATAACATTAATGACTGGCGGAGGCATAATGTTGACACCCTGATACAAATGCTGAACGACAGCATTCATAAACATAATCCCCGCATTAAATTTGGCATTAGTCCGTTTGGCGTTTGGTTAAATAAATTTCAAAATCCCGAAGGTTCTGATACACACGGATTGCCATCTTACCTGGAATTATTTGCCGATTCAAGAAAATGGATAAAAGAGGGCTGGGTTGACTACATTAATCCGCAAATATATTTCCCGATCGGCGACAGGTCGGTACCTTTTGAAAAACTACTCGACTGGTGGAGTAATAATACTTATAACAGGCATTTGTACATCGGCATGGCTGCCTACCGCTTAGGTGAACACCGAACAGGAAAATTTAAAAGCGACCCTTCGGCTATTCCCGAGGAGATCAAATACCAGCGTAACAATCCGAGGGTGCAGGGAAGTGTGTATTTTAGCGCGAAATCGCTTGAGAATAACCCGCTTGGCATCACCGATTCGCTTAAGGAAAATTATTATAAATATCTTGCCCTACCCCCAGAAATGCTTTGGCTCGACTCGATCCCGCCAAATCCTCCGGTTAATTTTACAGCCACTGTCACCGTAAAAAACACCGTAGAATTACATTGGGGTACACCTTTGCCCGCAAAAGATAATGAACCCGTTTATGGTTATGTTATTTATCGTTTTGATGGCAATGAAAAGGTAAATATTGAAGACCCAAAAAACATCCTGGATATTGAATATAACATAAACACTACTTATACCGATGATACTACTGAAAAGGGCAAAACCTATTTGTACGTAGTAACGGCGATAGACAGGCTTAAAAATGAAAGCGAACCTTCACCAACTATTGCTGCCAGTGTAAAGTAGTGTTGAGAATCAAGAACCAGGAAAGAAGAATAAGCAATTTGAACCAGTTGCCTGTTAAAAACCGGCAGTTTTTGGCAATTCTATCCTAGTCCTGTTTTATATCGTGATCAATCCTTTGCGGATAAGTTTTTGAAGGTAAATATTGATCTCCATATCGCCCATGCCATATATTTTTTCCTTTTCCCAAAAAACGCTTAATATCCCGGGCCAGGTTTTGTAACCGTAATTATAAATATCCACTAATCTTTGTTCAATGTAGTTTAGGCCTTTGTCGTTAACCGGCAGCCTTTTAAGCTGGGCAGACAGGGCAGGTTTTAACAGGTGCAGGCTGCCCCAGAAAGTGGTATTATTTAAAAAGTCTTTAAGTTTCTCCGCATCCCGCCTGATGTAAACAGCCCAGGCTTCCGCGGCAAGCACAAAATCAATTTCGCTTAGCTGCACCCTTATGGTATCGTATAAATAAACCAGTTCTTCGCTCGTTAGTTCACCCATACCACGAAAGTCATCTTTGCCCGGGTAATCATTTGGGCAGATCAAATAAGTAGCCGGGGCGGAAAGATCTGTTTTTTGTTTCAGGTAAGTCATTATCCCCAACAGATTTGCCTGGCAATGCAGGTCAAACTCAAACCACAGGTTAATTTCGTCATATGAATCATCCAGTTTGGCGATCTGATCGAGTACACTTTGCTGGTAATTTTCGGGCGTTTCCTTAAAGGTCTCACAAATCCATTCTGAACGTTTTTTCCAAAAGTCTGCAGAGGTAGTATTTTCTTCCAGGGGTCCCTCCGAAAACACTTCGCGCCAAATCAGTACATCGCCTTCAAGGCCGGTTTCTTCAAAACTCAGCGCGGTTGAATCGCCGTTAAGGATGTGGAGGATGCTCATACAGGTAAAAGCTTAAAGCATAAAAATCAAAGCTATGATTTTGTTTTCAGCAAGCGCAATGCGTTTTGTAACAATATTTATGTTGATTAAGCTCAAACCTGTTGCATTGCTTTTTTAATAACCACCGGGCTAACAGAATATTAAAATGCTTGTAAACCAAAAAATCCCGGCTAATGCGGGATTTTTGTTATGCTGATCATCAATTGTTATTTGTTTGCCGGAACCGCCGGTTTACCGTTTGTACTGGTATATTTGGTATCCAGGGTGATATAATCAGTTAAGATTTGCCCGGCTTCTTTCTTTAAAAAGTCAAGGTCTTCATTCCTTGGTTTTGGCTGTCCCTGTTTTAATTCAGGAAGCCCCATAGCAACACGGCGCTGGTTATCATCGGCAAATGATTTCTTTTCATCTGCATCCCTTTGTTTTTTAAGCTGATCTTCATTCAGGATAATGCTTTTTTCACTATCGTGCTTTTTAAAGTTAGCGATGTCTTCCATCAGGAAATTATAACTGGCGCTGTTAGCCATGCGCTGATCGTGCAATGTTTTCAACTGCGGTAATACAGGCGAGAAATCGCCTACTTTCGTGTAATCAGATTTGTCAATAACATCAAAAGGCATTGCGGATGGTTCAGTATCTTCGCCATATTTATCCATCGGGATAACTGAAGGGAACTGAATATCGGGCATAACGCCTTTATGCTGGGTTGAGTTGCCTGTGATGCGGTAGAACTTCGCGATGGTTAAATTCAACTGGCCAAAAACACTCTGGCTACCTGTTGATACCGGTTTGCCGTTTTTACCCATTAAGGAGGCAATCCTGTCGCGCAATGAGCTTTGGATCACTTTATCAAGATCGATAGCGTTTTGAACCGACCCTTTACCGTAAGTTTGGGTACCTACGATAATACCCCGGCCGTAATCCTGGATAGCACCAGAGAAGATCTCGGTAGCAGAAGCACTGAACCTGTCAACCAGCACCGCCAGCGGGCCCGAATAAGCAATTGAAGGATCTTCGTCCTTATCCTGCTCCACCTGGTCATTCGCGCTCCTAACCTGTACTACAGGGCCGGTTTTAATAAATAACCCGGTAAGTTCAATTGCTTCCATTAATGAACCGCCGCCATTTTCGCGCATGTCCATCACAATACCGTCCACACCTTCCTGCTTTAATGAATCAATAAGCAATTTAACATCGTGGGTGGTGCTTTTGTAATTAGGGTTACCTGATTTATAATCGTTAAAGTCGATATAAAAAGCCGGAACCGAAATGATCCCTATTTTTACAGATTTTCCGTTATAGTCATACGTCTTGATCTCTTTTTTTGCCGATTCATCTTTTAAAATGATCTTCTCGCGCACCATTTCAACAATTTTTGGTTTTGACGAAACGCTGCTGCTTTTCGGCAGTATCTCCAGCCTTACAACGGTACCCTTTGTACCGCGGATAAGCGCGATGGCGTTTTCAATCCTCCAGCCAATCACGTTCTGAAATTCACCTTCTTTGCCCTGCCCAACACCAACAATGCGGTCATCAACCCCTAATTGTTTGCTTTTATCGGCAGGACCGCCCGGAACAATTGATTTGATGACGATATAATCGTTGTCAATATTCAACCCTGCACCGATGCCTTCCAACTGGCGCGACATATCAATATTAAAATTAGCCGCGTTTGAAGGCGTAAAATAATTGGTATGCGGATCAATGGCATTGGTAAAGGCATCCATAAACACCTGGAAAACGTCCTGGTTGTTCAATTTATTGGTTTGCGCCAACAGGTTTTGATAACGCTTTTTTAGAGTTTCTTTATCTTTTGCCAGGTCGGGGTTGGCCAGTTTAAGGTTAAGCAGGTCGTATTTAACCCGTAAACTCCAAATATTGTCCATGTCGCTTTGTGATGCTACCCAGGGCAGGCTGTCGCGGTCAAAAACAAACTTTTCATTTTTGTCAAAATCAAAGTTCTTATCCAACTGGGCGATGGAATAGTTAATGTGCTCGATATACCTTTTCTGGTAAACATTAAAAATATAAAACACATCGTTCAGGTTGCCGCTTTTTACATCGTCGTCCAAAACATCTTTGTATTTGCTGAAATCAGCAATATCCGAAGCCAATAAATAATTGTGGCTTTCGTCGAGCGTTTTTATATACCTGTTAAAGATCACCTCAGACAATGAATCATTAAGAGGAACTTTTTTATAATTATAGTTGGTTATCAGTTCAGAAACGGTGCGGCAAACAATACTTTCCTGTTCATCGGGCTGCAGGTCATTTGAACCGGCAACTTTAATAGGTTTTGAGGGTGCTGCATGACAGGCGAATGCTGCGCCAATCACCAGCAATAAATATAACTTCTTAAACATATCTTTTACACTTTTTAAATCGGGGAATAAATAAAACATCAATTGTCGTGCCTGCTGATAAATAATTTCGCTAAAGTAAACAAAAAAGAGACGGCCTGAATGCTGTCTCTTTTTTATGAATAACAATTATACAATAATGTTTTAATTGTTTTACAAAACATTTTGCTTTTTACTATATTGTTACAAAACAAGCAGGTTTAGAACTGATTTACAGGCCACTTTATTATTCGGCTTTGGTTTTATTCTGTGCATCATCAGCATAAATTAAAGCCGGCCGCTGTTTTGGTTGCTTGTTTTGCTTAATATATTGGGTTGCCAGTTCAATGGTTTCCATGTACTGGTTTAACCCTTTTGCATAGGCAAGATCATGGGCTTCGGCCAGGTCCTGCTGCGCCAGCAGCACGTCGCCCATGGTAGCTTTTATGCTGGCCAGTTCAATCAAATTCTCGATGGTATGTTTATCGTCATTTTCCTGGCGGGCGATGTTATTGCTTTGCAGTAAAAACCATTTAGCTTCCGAAAGCCTGTTCTGTTTAACATATAATCGGGCCAGGTCGCTGAAATTATAGCTGGCATCATTATATATCCTGAAGCGCATATTGTGCTGTGCTAATTGCATCACTACACTTTCCGACGCTTCCAGGCTGTACTCTGAACGATCTATCAACTCCGGAGAAATTTTAGGATGAGGGGCCTTTTCGGCCGTTAACCGGACAATATACCGTCCTCCTGAAAGATCCTCGTAAGGGGTGCGGGTGGCCTTTTTCTTTAAAAGCTGGTCGACGCGGTACCACTGGGCCGAGGCCGGAGTACAGATGGCGGCAAAAAAAATGACCAGTAAAAGTTTCATTTAAAATCCTTAGGGCTTAAACCAGCTTGCAAAGTTAAGTATAATATGGTGAAAATTGCAATCGCTAACCAAACGCTGTACCCTGGCAAATATTGCATGCAAAACCAGAACACCAATTTGAATTTTTTTTATGTCGATGATCACATTTTAACCTATCCAGGCGCATATTTTATCTGCAATTATCATGGTATATTCGTTTGCGAATTCACTTAACAATGAATTCCGGCAGTATTAACAATTAAAATCTAAGGACATGAATCACTTTATCGAATCCGAATTATCCGCCTTTAAAGCCGTATTTGTTAACGGATCATATAATTTAAAGGAATGTATCAGGGTTTTTGTACCTGTATTTTTAGTAATCGTTGTACTTTACCTGATGCTTAGATCATAAAGCAACGAACATTCCGTATCAGCAGGGTTTCATAGACAACCCTGCGTATTATCAGGCATATTGCACGCGGTGTTCCTTGCAGGAAACCCCTGCGGCGACAAACTAAAAACGCCTGCTGTCCCCGTTAACCCCACTTACTCATCCTTCGGCTCCCAAAGCTCAATAATGTTCCCTTCCGGATCGAGTACGTGAATGAACTTGCCATAGTCATAGTCAGCTATTTCATCCACAATGGTCACATTTTCCTTTTTTAGTTCTTCCACCAGCGCAACAAGGTTTTCAACCCGGTAATTGATCATAAAAGGTTTTGCCGATGGATCAAAATATTTGGTGTCTTTTGCAAAAGTACACCACGATGTTGACCCTGTTTTGGACGGATCATCATCGTGCCGCCACTCAAACGTCGTTCCATATTGGCCGACCGGCAGGCCAAGGTTTTTTACGTACCAATCGTTCATGCCTTTCGGGTCATCGCATTTAAAAAATACGCCGCCAATACCTGTTACTTTTTTCATATAAATTATAATCTGATTTGTTTATTGAATTATGCTGCCGCCATTTCGGATTTAGACTTCTTTTTAAGGATAAGCGCCGCTATTAAGGAAACCACCACGCCTACAGGTACAATTTCTGAATAGGTAACCAGGATCCTGAAAAGGGCACTTGTTTTATATTTCGTCATGGTAGCTGTCATTTCGGCCGTTTCTTTTTTTACAGCCGCCACGCTTGCGCCGTTTGCTTTCATTTCGGATATTACCTGCGCGGTATATTTTTCGCCAAAATCCGGTACAAAATATTTAAAATCTATCATCCAAACCACCACATATACCGTTGAGGCGATAAGCGTTACCAACAGGCCAATACCCAACGCCTTACCAAAAGTAACCTGGCCATTATTGTGTGTATCCCTGTAATTTTTTATGGCCACAAAGATGAGTGAAAACGCGAGGATCATGGTGGCGTAGCCCAAAAACGTCCGCGTATTCATGCTTAAATGAGCGCTCAACTGGCCTTCACCCACAAGGGCCCAGGATATACTTATCATACCGGCTATTAAGCCGCAAACCCAAACTGTCTTTTTCATTTTGCTGATTGTTTAATGTTTAACATCTGCCCAAAATTGAAATATCGTATTCATTTTTCCGTCATACTTTCGGGTGATTTTGCAGAAAAGCGCGCTAATCACCCGTAAGCACGAAAGGATCAGGGGATCAAACTTAATCGTTTTGCTTTTTCAATAGCCTGGGTGCGCCGTTCGGCTTCCAGTTTTAAAAACAGGTTTGAGGTATGCGTTTTTATAGTGTTTAATGATACAAATAAGCTTTCGGCTATTTCCTGGTTGCTCAGGCCTTGCGCCATCAGCTGCAACACCTCCAATTCGCGGCTGCTGATGCGCCGCCTGCTTAATTCCGCCTCGTTTAATATAAACCCGGCATCGGCAACTACCGGCTTTTCAATCACCACGGTGTTTACTTTTGGTTTTACCAGCTTTAGAGCAAGCCAGATACCCAGCGCGGTAAAAATGAGAGCTATAGCGCCTGCATATATTTCAAAAGCATGGTTTATGATCACGAAGTGCCACTCCAGCCAGTTTAATAACAGCAATAACAAGGCAAGGGCTAAGCCGTAAAGAATATTTTGCTTGTTCCGGACGATTGCCGCAATGATCATAACTTAAAATTCTGCATTTTACTGCATGCAATTTAAGAGAAATATTTTTTATTTACCCCGGCAATTGTAATTAGGAAACCTGTTAAAAAAAGATGCTGACCTTTGACCGCCTTTTCTTTTTCGGCGTTTTTTTGTTATTGTTTGATGTGTCTTTCTGAATATCATTTTTTCTAAGCTCTACCGGGCCTACCGAATCCCTGACCGGCTTGAGCGGAGCTGCTTCCATGGGCGCTAACATGCTGTCGCGATGTATCGGAACGTTCAAAATATCAGGCGCCTTAATGGAATCTGTTACGTGCCGGCCGCGCATTGGGACATCGTTATTAAGTTTGGCTTGACCGGTAAAGCGGCGATCAGCGCTACCTGTTATGGGGCTTATCCCCTGCGTGCTGCCCACGGTAACCGGTTTAGCAATTCCCTGTGCCGGCGAAGTGCCGTTAGCTGCCGGGGCCACCGAATCGCGGTGGATTTGCTGTATATTGGGTTTTGCGGAATCGTGGTGTTTTTTTGAAAGATATAAACGGCCGGCCACGTATACCGCCACCACCGACGAAACCCCCACCAGCAACTTGAGCCCCCATTTCGGCATTTTGAAACGGGACGGTTTATTTACGACGCCAGATGTGGGCATTCGCTTATCCAAAATGGCGCTAATCCGTTGCCACTCAGCATCCGCATTACCTTTTACAGGCAGCTCACGCTGTTTTTTTTGCCAAAGTTCAGGGTAACCCAAAGGTTTTTTCATTTTCTCCCTCCCCTTTCCATTGGCCGGGCAGCGCCCGGTTTGTTCTCCAGCAGCCCGCGCAGCTGTTTTTTGGCCTCCGACAAATGCCAGCGCGAGGTACCCTCGCTGATGTTTAGCTGTTCGCTTATCTCCTTATGCGAAAATCCGTCAAGCACCGATAAAATGAATACCGTTTGGGTGGCGGAGGGCAGCGTGCGGATATGCCGCAGAATGTCCTCAAAGTACAGCTTTTCCAAAACTGCCGGCGGTATAAATTCTGTTTCCTGTTCAGGAAGATCGTCGGTTACATTGCCGAATTTTAATTCCGCCCGGTATAAGTCTATCGATGAATAAACCATGATCCTCCTGATCCAGCCGCCCAGTTCGCCCCTTTCTGTATCAAAATTTTTAATCGACTCAAATACCGTTAAAAACGCCGTATTAAAAGCTTCCCGGGCAAGTTCTTCATCGGCCAGGTAACTTTGACAAACCTGCATCATATCGGCATAGTAAAGCTTGTACAGCGCCTCCTGGGCGCCGCGATCATTTTGCACACATGCTTTTACTAATTTTTGCGTTTGCTTTTTTGTCACATCCTTTACAGGCGCAAGCCCCCTGTTATCCGTTGCCGGCCATAAAATATTTGCTGAATATAGCGGAATAATCAGAACGAAAAGCTGTGCGAAATGCGAAATGCAATGATATTTAACGACGGATAGCCACCGGTAACGAATGTATGCTCGTAACGCAAACTGATGTTAAACCTGATGGGCCCCGATTCCCGGAATAAATAACCGAAACCGAGTCCGCCGACAGGGCCTGCCACTTTTTGGTCTATCTGGTCACCATTGGAGTTAGTAAGCGCTGTGCCATTAGCATCATAGGCCTGTATATCGGTGCCTCCAAAGGTATAGCCGGCAACAGGTTCAACATAAAAACCATAGTCGTCATCGGCAGATAATAAATGCCTGTACCCAGCCAGCACTGGCGCAACTGCCTCATGGCTGCCATTGTTGCTAAAAACATAAACACCGCCTTCCACAATGGCGGCGTTAGCATCGTTAACCGGAATAGCGATATTAAGAAAGCCGCCGAAACCCGTTGCATTAAAATCTTTTGATGAGAGGTGCGCAACCTCTACCTGTGCGTAAGAAGCCGAAAAAAGGCATACCAATATAGCCGGCAATAATAGTTTTTTGATAAGGTGAAAGCTGGTGATCATTGAAATTGATAATGTTAAGATGAAACGTTTTGTTGGTGCTACAATATATCTTCGGATCAAAGCGGCAAAACGTTGGGTAAAATTTTTTTTTATTTTTTGTGCGGGTCCTTGCTTCTGTCCAAATGCGCCACAGGGACACACAACAAGCAAACCATTGGCATGCTTTTTTCCCTTAAAGTCTTAGCATTTAAGCGAGGCGGTTAAACGGGCGAAGTCAGAAATCAAACAGCAGCTATTTTAAACCTGTAGCGGCGGGCCCACTATTTCCATGCCGTGAGCCTCCCAAAGCGCTTTTAATTTATGTTCCTGGTCCTTCGGGATATTTTTGCCGAGTTTGCTCATTTGCTCAAAAAAATCTTCCATCGAGCCGGCAGGTTGAAATAATACCAGCATCTGCGCTTCGCCGTCGCTTATTTTGGCAAACGCATGGGGGATTGTCCTTGGGGCAAAGGCCGCGTCGCCGGCTTTCAAATTAAAAAGATCGTCGCCTACTTTTACTTTAAACTCGCCTTTAATAACATAAAACCACTCATCCTGGCTATGGTGAAGATGCAGCGCCGGCCCCCCTTTTTCGTGCCTGAATGTATCATAAATGCACAAATCGCCATTGGTATCTTTTCCGGAGACCTTACAGTCGAATTGGCCGCCCATGATGAGCAGTTCTTCCTGGTAACGGTCGCGCTTTGCCTCAACTTTAAACCCTTTTTTTGGCCTGGCAACGGGCTGATTTTGCGCATCGGCAATCAGTGCGGATGCTACGAGAGGGAACTGGATAAATAAGCGTCGTTTCATGCGGTTGCATTTAGTGTGCTGATCTACAAATTGGCTGATAATAAAGGTGATTCTAAGTTACTGCATAAAATACTCAAAATCAATTTTGCAGGTGAAATTATTTCGCATGAAAACGACGGATTGCGAGGGCAAATCCGAAAAATTTATTTTTTTTTATTCCAGCGCCGGTTCGGGCGGGATGCCTGAGCCGGCGGCGGCGCACATTGCTAATGTCGTAAGTATCTTTAAACCCTTACCGCCTGCCTGGCCAGCAGCTGCCATGCCTGTTTATCCTTGCCGACCCAAACCAACAGAATACCTATTTTAACGCTGCCGGGGCCTTTCCCTTTGTCGTTGGTGGAAGCGGAAAGGATATGCCGGACGATTGCCGTATTGCCAACAATGCTCACCGTTTGCCCGGTGATTTCTATATCAACAAAAACAGAATCGCCGCTGGTAAAGGATGCGATAAACTCCTGTTTATTTTGCATCTGCCCGCCCGAATGGCCGTAGCTGAGTTCATCGTGGGCCAATCGGTCAAGGACAGCGCCATCGGCACTGATCATGGCTTTTCGCAGTTGTTCAACAGCGGCGGCTACCTCGTTTATAGCATTTGGATTTGAAGCGGGTGACGTGGGTGTGTTCATTTTATTACGTAAATAAATTGATAAAAATTCGCCGGTAAAGATGCAAACTTTTGGCGAATGCGGATAAATCGGGGTGCAGCGAAAAATTACTTACGGCGACGAGAGGCATATTTTGCTGTGTAAACCAAATCACTACAATCTTTTCATAATCAGTTTGACAATATTGCTTAACCTGTATCCCGTATAAGAGTCATATAACAATTAAAATTATCGTGTTAGAAAGTTCAAATTGTGGATATGTGAGGGTGATTGAAAAGAGCCCCCAGGTAATGGGGCTCTTTTCGTTTGAAGCTGCCTTATAGGCGTCCGGGTATGCCGGCCGGAGACGCAAAAAGCAAACCATGGCCAGCTTTTTCTTTTTACAGACAATGCGTTTCACCGTTCAAGAAACACTACTGAATGGTGCGATGCAATATCCCGAAATTTACTCCCCTTAATTTTCAATATGAGTTTAATAAATGTAAATTTAAACAGTCAATATGATAAAATGACTACACCTGAATTTTTAACCAGTTTGCCCGCCGACAGGCAGGAATTGATAAACACGCTTCACGAAGCGATTATTGCCAATGACCCGAAGGTTACCTTCGCCATTAAACCAATGATGGGCAAGGAAATGATCATGTATGAGGAGGGTGGTTATATGAAATACGCACTCGCGAGCGTAAAAAGCCACATGTCGCTGCATTGCCTGCCCATTTATATGAATACGGCCTTTCATACCAAATATACCCCGCTGTTGCCTGCCGCCAAATTTCAAAAAGGTTGTATTAATTTTACCGGCGCCGCCGCAATGCCGGTTGCCATTGTGGCTGCCCTGATTGCTGATTGCTCTCCGATCAATATCCCTTCGATGCTGGAAAACAGGAAAAAGAAATAAAACATAATTTGAATAGCCAGACAAAAACTAGCAGCATTTAATCCAGCGTGAATCATGGTAACGGATTACCTGTCAGGCGGCATCCCGATACATCGCGGCGGTAGCGGAAAACGCTTGCGGTAGTATGGGGAGGCAGCGAAAAATCGCTTGCAGGAGCGAGGAGGTTTTGTCCTCCCCTTACTGAAAGGTAACTGTTTTTATCGATTGCGCGTTTCCCGATAATACCATCAAATGTCCCTGATCATTGTTAAAGAATTGCGGGTACAGCGTATAGCTGCTTACTTTTACGTCCAGTTCATTAGCAAAAATAACCGGGGAGTCCACTACCCCTGCATTTGATACTAATACCGCCACCGGTAGTTTTAAATTTTTATGGTAGCGGTCGTCAATATATTTTCCATACTGGTCGTTAAAAACCACCGCCAGTTTGTTGCCAATGGTGCCGGAAGCAACCGTTAAGTCCTGGTCAAAATCCTTCGCGGTCCATTGCCGTTCCACGCTCAAATCAAATTTTTTGCTGCTGCCATCGGCGCTAAAGCCGGTTACGATAATGTCGCCGTGGGTGTAATTGTAAATTTCCTCAAAATTCGCGGCAGCCGGGCCGCTCACGGTGGTTTCCACTTTATCAGCCTTATACTGTTCGCCAACTAAAAACCAAACGTCGCCATTATATACCAGGTTCCGTGCCGTGGCATTGGTGATGGGTTTATCAAAATTAAACGTTTTAACCTCGTTTGATTTGGACGAATTGAACATCCAGGTGCCGATGGCCGCAGGATCGCCGGCAGAAAAAGTGCTCTTTTTTTGCATATACCCGGCAAGCACCAAATCGCCCCGGGGGCTTAGCCTGGCAATATAGTTTAGGTTTTTAAGTCCCGGATCGGCAGTCATTACCGGTACGATGACGCCGGTGCCGCCAACACTGTATTTGTACAATGTTGGATGTTTGTAGCTCTTATCAAAATCATCCGCTATGATGTAAAGGTCGCCCTTGTCCGATGCCAAAAAGTTCGTCACGTAAATATTCTTATCGTTCCCTGCAAAGGTAAAGGTGCCTTTCCCTGTAACCTGCAGTTTATCATCCAGCATAAAATAGGAGAACTGGGTTGCAGTGCCTTTTTCATAAGGCGACTTGCCAATCACAGCAACGTGCTTTTGGTCGGGCGTAAGCGCTGCATACCAATCGCCGGCGTTTGACATTTTTTCAAAATCCATACTGCCAATAGTTACCATAGCAGTGCTAATATTGCCATTGTCATCAATCGTGCTGGCGGTTAAGGTATTTTTGCCGGCATTTTTGTCGCGGTTACCCACAAATACCACCGGCGTTGAATTAACTACCAGCAGGTTTTTTACCCCGCTTTGATTATTGAACGAACCCATATTTACCCTAATCTCCTTATCGGTAATGATGGAACCGCTTTTATCGGCAACGATCAGGGTATTTATGTTTTCAAAATGTTCTGTTCGTTTAAGCACAAAATAATCCGCTTTGGCCGTAGTGAACGACGTAAAATCCACCTGTTTACTGAGGCTGAACTGGGGGCTGTTATTGCCTTGTGCTACCTGTACCTGCGCAAAAGCGCTTAGGCCCATGAGTAAGGCGAGGCTTAATAAAAAGTATTTCATGTTTTCGTTTTTTTAGCATACTGCAACCTGTATTGGTCCCCGCAAAAATCCCTATCGGTTCTGTCCCATAAACCTGTACTAACCTTTACAAAGGGCATAGGTATGCAGTGCCGGGTTTAATCGCTTATTTTTTGGCCTGCGCCCAGGTATTATACTTATCTACAAGGTTATCCAGGTTCATCATTAAATAGGCTCTACCCTTTTCGTTTACTGTAGCGGCAAGGTCGGGGTCATCCCCCAACAAATTTAAAAGGGTCTTTTTAAAGCTGAATAACATTGTAGCGTTGCTCACGGGGTCTTCATCGCCTTTTTGCCATAAAATTTGCTGGGCAGGGGTATAATACACAAAAGTATTGATAGCAAAGCCCGGCTTGGCTACGTAAACAAATTGCTGGTCGCCTTTGCCCGAGCCGATATTGCCGCTGTAAGGGATACTTTTGTACTGCAGATTTTCGATCGTATACGCAACTAAATCTGATGGCGAATATTCCGTTTTGGTGTTAGGGTCGTTATAGTCGGTATAAAAAATACAGTGTTTTTGATTTTGCATATGGTCGCCATTAAAAACATACCCCTGTAAAACCTTTTTATCCAGGGTAGTTACGGTTCCCGGATGAATGCCCCGTTTCAGATTGGCATCAACGTATTTTTGATCCTGTGCATTAGCAAAAGCCACGATGAACAGCAGCGCGGCAGTAAGACTTAATAATTGTTTCATTGGATTTTCTTTGTGTTAATTGGAGCAGGTGGGGCATTTTAACCAAATGTAAATAATTATTGTTAAAGTAAAAAATATTGCAACATAATTGCGGCCGGTTGTTTTGAGGCCTTGTTGGTATCTTCCTAATCGCCGGCTGCCGCCCCGATTTATCGGGGTGGCTTGCCGACAGGTAATAAACAATACTGGCGCGCTTTCGGTAAAATACACTTGAATTAGTCATCTGAAATTTTAAAAAGAACTATCAGCTACTTATCCCCTGTTTAGCTGGCATGTTGGCTACTTAGCATGCGGGCCACCCCGATAAATCGGGGCGACGGCGGAAAAATTGCTTGGGGGATCGAGGGGACAGAATGTCATTCTTAAACTTGTTTGATCACATCCGCAATGTCGTTTAGAAACATCGACGGATTTTTACCCGATGTCCGTAGTGTCCCACTACGGACGAATATGCCTGGAGACTGCATCTCCACTACCCCGCCCATCCCTCTCTGTCCAAACTCCTGAAGTTAATCGCTTCCGCCAAATGCTCCAGTTGGATCTCTTCGCTCCCGGCCAGATCGGCGATGGTGCGGGCTACTTTTAAAATGCGGTCGTACGCACGCGCAGACAGGCCGAGTTTTTCCATGGCTTTTTTGAGCAGGTTTTGGCCGGCAGTGGTAATTTTGCAGATGTCGCGCACCATTTGGGGGCTCATCTGGGCGTTGGCATGCAGGTCGGGCCGGCTGCCAAAGCGTTCGGCCTGTATTTCGCGGGCTTTGATCACCCGGTCGCGGATGAGTTCGCTTTTTTCGGCGAGGCGGTCGCTGGCCAGTTCGTTAAAGTTTACCGGGGTAACCTCTACGTGCAGGTCGATCCGGTCAAGCAACGGGCCGGAGATCTTGCTCAAATATTTTTGTACTACGCCCGGCGGACATACGCATTCCTTCTCCGGGTGGTTAAAATAGCCGCAGGGGCAGGGGTTCATACTTGCCACCAGCATAAATGAGCTGGGGTAATCGACAGTGAACTTGGCGCGGGAGATGGTTACCCGGCGTTCTTCCAGCGGCTGGCGCATTACCTCGAGGGCGGTGCGTTTAAACTCGGGCAATTCATCCAGAAACAATACGCCGTTATGGGCTAAAGAGATCTCGCCGGGCTGCGGGTTACTACCCCCGCCTACCAGGGCCACGTCTGTGATAGTTTTCATTGTGGAGGTGAATTGTTTTATTATCTTTATTTTTTTAATATTCAATGAAGGTAATAATTTATGGTCGGGTATCTACTATATCCCAAGATGTTGAGAGACAAATCGAAGAACTAAAAACACTTTGTCAAGTAAAGAATTACGAGATTGTTCAAGTTTACACTGAAACCATTTCAGGTATAAAGACCAGAAAAGAACGTAAGGAAATCAGTAAGTTACTGGAATATGTTTCTCAAAATAAAGACATAAAAGGTGTATTAGTCTGGGAACTGTCAAGGTTAGGACGAAATACTCTCGATATGTTGGATATAATCAATCAACTAACACTGAGAGGTATTTGGGTTTATTCTAAAAAGGAAAATCTTTCTACCCTTGACGAAGATGGAACTGAAAACCCTACTACCAAACTAACAATGACAATTCTTAGTGGGGTTTCTACTATGGAACGAGATACCATTTTAAGTAGGTCAATTTCAGGAGTAAAAAAGACGGTTAGTGATGGGAACTGGTTAGGTGGTAAATATCTTCCTTATGGTTATCGAAGGGAAAATAAAAAACTGGTGATTGATGAGGAGGAGAGTGGAGTAATTCAAATGATATTTAGTTGGTATTTGGAAGGAAAGGGGACTAAAATAATATCAAACCAGTTAAACAAACAAAAGATATTGACCAGGTATAATAAGTCACTTACTAAATCAATTATAATTAATGACATTGAGAAAAATAGTGAGGATTTCAAATGGAGAGACGGAACGGTATATAGTATTTTAACCAACCCTGTTTATATCGGAAAAAAAGTAGGTAAAGGTCAGATTGAGGGTCTTAAAATCACATCACCTCCCATTATAACTGAAACCGATTTTAATAATGTTCAACATAAATTAAAACATACACAGAAGAAAAGTTCGACTAAGTTCTATTATCTATTTGATAATATTTTGAAGTGTGGTATTTGTAATAAAAGTTACTATCCTCATAAGAGACTTAATAATAAAGATAGTAGATACGTTTGTTTGAGTAAGAGGTATGGTGAGGTTTGTAATAATTACGGGATAGGTATTACCAAGATGAATAACGGAGTATGGTCTGTATTGAGACACAATCAAAATGAACTTAACAACATTATTAAGTTGAATAGTAATAAAGAAGAAATAGAAAAAGAGATTTCAAACATCGAAGAAACTCAAATTCAATTACTTAAATCAAAAGATAGTATTGAGAGGAAGGAAAAAAGATTAGTTGAATTATTTATGGATGAAAAAATAGATAAAGACATCTACAATAAACAATATTCAACACTCAGTAACGAAAAAGAGAATGTCATTAAAAATCTTAACGATTGTGTTCAAGACCTCGAATTCAAAAAAATTCATCTTAAAAAAAGTAATGATGTTGGACATCAAATAAGAGGTATTAAAGATGACAGGAGGTTATTAAAAAAATCAATTACAAATGTCATTTCTAAAATATATGTATATCCAATTTACGAACATAATTTAGATTACTTCTCAGGTAGAGAATTCAAGATGAATAAACAAGACAAGTTTGTTTATATTGAGGTATTTACCTACTCAAATGATAAAATTCCATTGAGTTTTGTTGTGTCCCAAAGAACAGATTATATTATCTCTCCAAGTTTAAACGATTTCGACAAGGAAAAATATTCATTAATAATTGGACGAGGACAATACGATGGAGTAGGAGAAGAGGAAGAACCTGAATTTAATTTCAAAACCGTGTTCCGTTTAAGGTCTGTTGACCAATATAATCAGTTAAAGTCTAACGTGAAGTAGTTTATTTATGTTCTTACAAATGGGTGTTACCCTTTGATAAAGTTTAAATTTTGATGTTTACTTCCG
>JARLHA010000043.1 GCA_031292485.1 Mucilaginibacter sp. | reverse complement strand
GGGAACTATATCAGAAAGCCAAGCAGGCAACTGTGAATGCTGATGACGAAGTTTGCAGGAAAGCCGTATGCGGGAAAACTGCACGTACGGATTGAGGAGGGGGCAGGGAAGACGTTATGTCTTCCCCGCTCTACTCTACTGCCTTCTCCGCATCTTTGCGTTAAAATCACCCACATTATTCTTTATATGGTTATTTTGATTTGACGGGAGGATGGCTTTTAAAGTTCAATTCTGGATATTTCACTATCATTTTCTGTCATACTTTAAATATGCAAATTCAGATACAAAACAGCTGCCAGCGCCGCGCCGGCTATCGGCCCGATAACGGGGATCCACGCATATGCCCAATCACTTGTCCCTTTATTTTTTATGGGGACAAGAAAATGTATGATGCGCGGGCCTAGGTCGCGGGCGGGATTGATGGCATAGCCCGTTGTGCCGCCAAGCGACAGGCCTATCACCCATACCAGTAAAGCTACGGGCAAGGCACCAACAGAGCCCAGTCCGACAGGCGTTTTACTAGGAATAATCTGCGCACCCGAAATATAAAAAACCGTAAATACCAGCACAAACGCGCCGATCACTTCACTTGCAACGTTGGAGACATAATTGCGGATGGCCGGCCCGGTACAAAATACGGCTAAAATAGAATCAGGCGCATTAGTCCGTTGAAAATGGTCGAAATACATAAACCATACCAAAAACGCACCCAAAAATGCCCCCAGCATTTGCGCAACGATATAACCCGGAACCAATGCCCAGGCAAACTTACCGGCAATAGCCAACCCTATGGTTACCGCAGGGTTTAAATGCGCGCCGCTGTATGGCCCCGCAATAACCACGCCTACATACACCGCCAGTCCCCAGGCCGTGGTGATAGCGATAAGGCCGCCATTGTTGCCTTTGGTATCATTTAATAAAACATTGGCAACTACGCCGTCGCCTAAAAGTATCAATAACATGGTGCCGATCATTTCGGCCATAAATGGGGTCATTTGATTTGGGTTTATGTTGGTTGATTATTGTTAGAGGATGTCATCTCGAACGATAGTTAGAGATCTATACATATTCCAGTCCGCCATGCCCGGCGGGAATGTGCGTGTATAGATTTCTCCTCGTTCCTCGTCGAAATGACACCGCAGATTTTCAAAAACTCCTCGCCGCGCTCACCGCCCGTTTCCAACCCGCCATAGCTTTCTCCACATCAGCCGGATCGGCGCCGGGGATAAAATCCCTTTCGGATTGCCATTGTTGCTGGATCTCTTCCACATTTTTCCAATAGCCAACAGCAAGCCCCGCCAAATATGCAGCCCCAAGCGCCGTAGTCTCTACAATTTTCGGGCGGATCACTTTACAATTCAATAGGTCGGCCTGGAATTGCATCAGCAGGTTATTGGCTGTTGCGCCGCCATCGACCCGCAATTCCTTAATTTTTAAACCGGCATCGGCTTCCATCGCTTTTAAAACATCTACCGTTTGAAAAGCAATACTCTCAATAGCCGCCCTGGAGATATGGGCCGATGTTGATCCCCGTGTTAACCCTACAATTGTTCCCCTTGCTTCTGAATCCCAGTAGGGCGCCCCAAGTCCGGCAAATGCCGGAACAAAGTAAACACCCCCGGTATCTTCCACCTGCATGGCCATGTCTTCCACCTCTGCAGAAGATTTAATAATACCCAAACCATCGCGCAGCCACTGCACCACCGCGCCGCCTATAAAAATACTGCCTTCAAAGGCGTATTCCGTTTTTCCGTTGATCTTCCAGGCGATGGTTGTCAGCAGGTTGTTTTTTGATTCGATAAACTGCTCGCCGATGTTCATCAGCATAAAACAGCCGGTGCCATAGGTATTTTTTACCATGGCCTTATCAATACACATTTGCCCGAATAAGGCAGCCTGCTGGTCGCCTGCAATCCCCGCAATTGGGATCTTTGAAGCAAAAATGGTCGTGGCTGTTTCGCCATAAACCTCGCTTGATTGTTTTACCTCCGGCAGCATACTGCGCGGAACGCCAAAGATTTGCAATAACTCCTCATCCCATTCAAGCGTTTTGATGTTATACAACATGGTGCGGCTGGCATTGGTAACATCGGTAACATGCACTTTTCCGCGGGTAAATTTCCAAACCAGCCAGCTGTCCACGGTACCGAAGGCAAGTTTGCCGTCGGCCGCCAGTTCTTTGGCGCCTTCAACATTATTCAGGATCCAGTTTATTTTTGAGGCCGAAAAATAGGCGTCGATGATAAGGCCCGTTTTTGCGCGGATGGGGTCCGTTAAGCCTTCATTTTTAAGGTGGTCGCAAAAGGCAGCCGTTCGCCTGTCCTGCCAGACAATGGCGTTGTAAACAGGCAGGCCGGTTTCGCGATTCCAAACGATGGTGGTTTCGCGCTGGTTGGTGATGCCAATGGCGCTGATATTGGTGCCGTTGATTCCGAATTTGGCGGTTACCTCGGCGGCAACGCCCGCCTGCGACGACCAGATCTCGTTCGGGTCATGCTCCACCCAGCCCGGTTGAGGGAAAATTTGAGTGAATTCTTTTTGGGCAACAGACATGATCTGCCCCTGATGATCAAAAATGATAGCCCGCGAACTGGTAGTGCCCTGGTCTAAAGCCAAAATGTATTTCTCTTCCATAATTTAAATTGGTCGCAGGTTGGTTGGCTAAAATTAGGGAATTAATGGATAAAATCAACCGTATTGAAGTAACAATTATCAGCGCCGGTTTATTTAGATCCGCCGGAAAATTAATGTTCTTTAAACTCATACAACTTTCACGAATACCATTTTTCAGGATTTGATAAAACCGGGGGCGGCAAGTTCTCCGTAATTGTAAGAGAAGTGTCAAAATAGACGCTTTGAATAAATCAAACTCAATAAACAATTAATCAAAGCTGCCATGAAAAAAAAAATCACCAAAATCCTGCTCTACACCTTCGGGACATTTTTGTTCCTGTTTGTAGTGCTGGCTGTCCACATTTATTTTGTTTATCGCCCCGCCCCGGACGCGTATTCAAAAGTAATGGACAGGATAGACATTAAGCAACCCATTACCCGGGACGATGCCAATAAAATCTCTGCTTTTTTGGTTCACCAGAACGGGGTCGACCATGTATTGGTAAATCCGCAAACCAGTATTGTTGTGTTCACCTTCTTCCCGGTAAAAACTACCGGCGACCACGTAGTAAACAACTTTAAAGCACATTTCCCTTATAAGGCCGACCGCTTTATGCCAACTGCCGAGAATCTAAAACAAAGCTGCCCAATGGCAGCGTCATCTTACACCTATAAAATTTATAAAGTAATCACGAAAGTAATTTAATTAAAACCCTATGAAAAAGTTAACATTTTTATCCCTCGCCCTTGCCGCATTTTTTTCTGTTCTGTTAATAGAATCCTGCAGCAAAAGTTCAAGCCCTATGCCTGCCAAAACGACTATCGGAACCACCTTGTATGATACCCTGGGCGGAACAGTATTGGTAGCTGATCCTACACATGCAGGCGCAATGATCGAAAAGGGCCGTTTAGCCATCCGCAATGTAATTGACAGTACCATTTTTGTAATTGCTGCCGACAGCAAAATCAATGGCCACTTTACCGTTTTACTTTCGGAAGTATCCAAAGGCGATCTTTCGGGTTATACCGACCTGAGCGAAAACCTCACCACCTTTGTGGCGGGCGCTACCGGTGCCAAAGATTATATTTATATCGGGCTTAATATGCATGATGCACATGATCCGGCAGTGAACAACCGTATGAATGGTAAAGCTACCAATGCTGATTTTGATGCTTTTGTGGCCGACCTGGTGACGGGCGCCAACAAAAATAAGGTTCCGTCAAGCATCATTAATTCGCTTGACAAAATCGTGGAATCGCTGCGCACTACCGTTGTCCAGATGTAATTTGATATGAGTTAATAATTGATTGGTTTATTGTTTAAACAAGGCCCGGAAATATTTTCAGGGCCTTGTTTTTTAAATAATATTTCGGCAATGCACCAAATAACCATTGAAACATACAATAAACAAGCTAAATGACAGTTTATTGACAATAATATTTATATTCCAGACATCCGTATTTACTTTTTTTGCGTTATTAGTTTAAATAAAAAAATGGAAATAAATCGCCCTCTTAATATTTCAAATTTCTTTATTGCAGGCATCAACTATAAAAAAACAGATGCAGGCACAAGGGGGCAATTTGCCGTTAATAGCGATCAGTATAGTAATGTTTTTGATATTGCATCCTCCTTTGAACTGGATTCTTTTTTTATTGTTTCTACCTGTAACCGTACCGAGATTTATGGCTTTGCTGATAGACCGGAACATCTGATCAATTTGTTGTGCACCCAAACGTTGGGTACTGCCGAAGCCTTTAAAAGTTTAGCGTATATAAAAAGCGGCGAAAAGGCTGTAGAACATTTATTTAATGTAGGTGCGGGGCTTGATTCGCAGATATTGGGCGATTACGAGATCATCGGCCAGATAAAGCAGGCGGTTAAATTTGCCAGGGAGCGCGGTTTCATCAATTGCTTTTTAGAACGTTTGGTGAATTGCGTTTTACAAACTTCGAAAACCATCAAAAATGATACGGCTTTAAGCGGCGGGACGGTGTCGGTTTCGTTTGCAGCGGTGCAATACATCAAATCGCATTTTGAAAATATTACTGATAAAAAAATATTGCTGGTAGGCACCGGCAAAATAGGCCGCAACACCTGCAAAAACCTGGTAGATTACCTCGGCACAACCAATATTACATTGGTTAACAGGTCCGAAGAAAAAGCCGCGAAGCTTGCTGCTGAATTAAATTTAAAATATGCTCCCATCGATAACCTGGAAGCATGTATTGCAGATGCTGACATTATATTAACCGCCACAACCTCAGCTGAACCCACTATTTTAAGTGTACATCTTAAGGATAATGGCGAAAAACTGATCATTGATCTTTCTGTTCCCAACAATGTGGAAAGTTCGGTAATAGGAATGCCCGGTATCACGCTGATCAATGTGGACGAGCTGGCAAAGTTAAAAGATGAGACGCTGCAAAAAAGAGAAGCGGAAGCACCCAAGGCAAAGATGATCATCGCGGAGCAGATGGCAGAGTTTATGGCCTGGCACCAGATGCGTAAAAATGCACCTGCCTTAAATGCCATCAAAACTAAGCTGAACCAAATCTCGGCAGATCAGCAATTTGCAGTAAAAACGGCCAGCGTTTGCCCGCTGGTGAAAATTGAAGTAAAGATACAGCGGGTGATCAACAGTATTGCAGCCAAAATGCGTTCGCACAACCGCCAGGGTTGCCATTATATCGAAGCCATTAATGAGTTTATGAATGCCGGATGAGTGGCTTTATAATAGGTAGCCTTCAGCCAGTTTAATAAATTCTTCTACCTGGCTTACCTCCCAATTTTTATCTTTTTTTAGTTCGATAGCCATTAACGCGGCTACCTCCGGCGCCATTTCTATGGCGGCTGCGGCATCCAGAAACAGCACCCTTACCCGCCGGGCAAGCACATCCTCAACAGTCCGGGCCATTTCATAGCGCACGGCCCAAATAACTTCGGCTTTGATATAATCCAAATCAGGGTGTAGTTTTTCCGCCCATTCCTTATTTTCATCGGTCAAATCAAGTAAAGCACCCCGGTCGCTGCCATAAACATACAGGTGATCGGTACGGTCAACATCTTCTGTGCTTCCATGGATCGGTAAGTTAACCGTCACGCATTTACGCAGATCGAGCCCGGCTGTTTTAATCGCATTATCAACCGTATCCTGCGCCATACGGCGATAGGTGGTCCATTTACCCCCGGTAATGGTGATCAACCCGGAGGCAGATACAATAAGTTTATGCCTGCGCGAGATCTCTTTGGTGCCCTTTTTGCCTTCCTGCGGTGCCGCCAAAGGGCGCAAGCCAGCAAATACGCTTAGCACATCCTTCCGTTCGGGCGCTTTGGTTAAATACCTGCCTATATTCCGCATCACAAAGCCAATTTCCTCCTCCAGTGCCCTGGGTTCGAGGCTATACTCATCAATAGGGGTATCGGTGGTACCAATTAAAAGTTTGCCATGCCAGGGCACCGCGAAAAGCACCCGGCCGTCATCAGTCTCGGGGATCATCAAAGCATCATCCCCCGGCATAAACGACTTGTCGATCACTATATGAATCCCCTGGCTCGGCCTTACCAGTGGTTTTTTATGCGGTTCGTCCTGTTGCATCAGTTCATCCACAAAAATACCGGTAGCATTGATGACTGCCTTGCTTTTGATTTGATAGACGGCACCGGTTTCCATGTCTGTTGCCGAAACACCGTCAATTTGGCCTGCCTGTTTAAGTAAACCGCTAACTTTAAAATAGTTTAAAACCGTTGCGCCCTGCTCCAGGCAGGTTTGGGCCAGGTTGATGGCCAGCCGCGCATCGTCAAACTGACCGTCGTGATAAACCACACCGCTATAAAGGCCCTGCTGTTTGATGCCCGGCAAGCGGCTGATAGTTTCTTGTTTAGAAATATGTTTCGACCGCCAGAAACTCAGCTTCCCGGCCAGCAGGTCGTATAAAGTTAAGCCGATAGCATAATAAGCGCCTTTCCACCATTGATAATTGGGGATGATAAAAGATTCATTTTTTACCAGGTGTGCGGCATTTTTTAAAAGCAGGCCCCGTTCATACAATGCCTCTCTAACCAAACCTATATCGCCCTGTGCCAAATACCTGACCCCGCCATGCACCAGTTTAGTGCTGCGGCTTGAGGTACCTTTAGCTAAATCAGCCTGTTCCAATAGCAAAGTTTGATAACCGCGCGATGCAGCATCCAAGGCAGTACCTAATCCGGTAGCGCCGCCGCCAACGATGATGATGTCCCAGGTTTTGTCGGGAAAAGATATTGTTTCGATTAGTTTTTGTCGGTGGGTGGTGGTTAACATAGATTCAGACTATCAGGGTGAATTTAAATCACAAATTGCATTCGATATTTTTAATTAACAAAATTTAAATATGGCTAAAACACGTGTGAACGAAAAGAGAAAAAATTAAAAAGCAGCTAAATAAAAATAAAGCATTTTTATAACAGAAATAACGAAACATATTGTACCTTTCACTTACTAAACTTCTCCTAAACAGGCACATACGATATCATCAAATGAATAGTCAAATTTTAGTCGATCAAATCAATTCTAATATCGATAGTTTAATATTGAATTTAAAAAACCACCAATTAGAGGATGGTGGGTTTAAAGGGTATCATTTATTTGATAAAATAAGCGGCATCTGGAGCACTACTGAAATTTTGCATGTTTTACTGAAATCTAATCCTGATTTAATTTCCAAAGATTGGATAAACAAATCGGCAAAATATATTTTAAAAAATCAAAATTCTGACGGTGGATGGGGGTTTAGGTCAAATGGCAAATCGATTATAGACATTACAGCGTGGGCTTGTTTAGCATTATCCCATTTTAAAGAAAAAGAAGCAATTATAAAAGGGGTTGATTTTATTTTAAATGCGCGAGTAAATATAGTTGGTGAAGACAAGGGCGGCTGGGGATTGACGAGTTTTGAACCTGATCGTATTTACTCTTCTTGGATTGCCGCCAACTGCCTTAAGAGGTTACTGACAAATTTTGAGAATTTTTTTTCCGAAAGTAAAAAAAAGGAAATATATAAGGCGATTAATGAATCCCAGTCTTGGATTATAAACGCAAAACTTGAAAATGGCAGTTGGAGTCCTTTAGGAGACGAGTGCTCTACCATTACAAGTTCTGCGATTGCATTGATTAGCATCTTTAGTCATGGCGAGGATCCAAGAAACTATCGAAGTTCTTTTGAATATATTAAATCTGAAGAAATAAATAACCTATGGCTTCTTGATCGTGAAGTAGTTATAACTCAAGAAGGCTATGAGCTTACCCAAGAATGGTTTACATCCATTTATTGTTTTCGCGCATATATATTTTTCGCTGAGTTAGAAATTTGTTCTATCGAAAAACTGCACTTGACTTATTTGTCTCTTAGTTCTTTGCTGGAAAATGGAAAAGTGAAACCCTCGCTGGAGGCAAGTGACGACATTATTTGGACTATTCCATTATTGCTCGAAGGAATCGGGAAATTTAAAAACTTTATAACAACGCACAAAAGGGCGTATGATGACTATCTCCATCAAAAGGAGATTCACGAAAAGAAAAAGAAAAAACGCGAAATGGAAGAGTTATTAAAATCTTCCTTTCCATACCCTATCAGTCAGGTATATGCTGCATTTAGTCAAGAAATTGATTATCATAGGAGATTTCAATTTTTAATTCAATTGTATGAAGTTATAATAAAATATACTTCAATAATAGCCTTGTCTACAATAATTGCTTTAAATGAAGAGATGCCTCTATTAAAAGTAGGGATAGAGAATAAATTTCGAAAACCTTCTCTGGGTGATTTTGTAGCAATAATCGAAGCTATTTTTAGTCAGTCAAATAAAATCTCTTTAATTCTATCGCCTCAAACCAAGGAAGAATTGTTAAAGAGGCAATCAAATTTCATTGATAACGAATCTCCAAAAGTAAATTTGAATCAAATTCTTTCCGAAATAGTCTCTCTGAGAAATAGCTGGACCGGACACGGCGCAGTTCGTTCGGTTTATGAATATAAAGTAGAAATTGAGAGTCAACTCCCGTTATTATTTACACTTTTACACCGTTTTAAGTTCTTAGCAAAATGTAATTCGTTTTTGATTTTGTCTTCAGATTATAATGAGTTTGGCGATGGAGATATATACAAAATAAGGGTTTTTAATGGATTGCAAATTTTCGACAACGATTTAGAAATCCAAAAGCGTCTTTCGGAGGGCCAACGAGAAAATCTTATTCGATACGTGTATTTTCATAATACAGACAGTAATACAATAGTTAACCTTTATCCCTTTATATCACATATGTTTTGCTCTTCATGTAAAAAAGAAAGATTCTTTTTCTACAATGGTGTAAAAAATAATAATCTAATCGTTTATCTTTCCTTTGAATGCGGTCATACAATTGAATACGACAATCTTGAACATTTCAAAAAACGATTTAACGCTGTTAAAATTCAAATATAAAATGAATAATAAATATTGGATTGAGATATATAATTTCACCCACCCCTCATTCCACCCCTTTAACATTCATCTTCACAATATAAATCGCTTTCGAAGCCGTAATGAACAAAACATCCTTATTTACTCCGCCGAAACATAAGTTGGCCGTCCAGGGTTCGGGGATGTCGATATGGCCTATCTTTTTTCCTTCGGGATTATATATGGTAACGCCTTTGCCGGTGAGGTAAATATTACCGTTTTCATCCAGCGTCATCCCGTCCGAGCCTTGTTCAACAAATAGTTTGCGGTCGCTTAGTGTGCCGTTTTTGTTGATGGTGTATTTATAGGTTTTATTGTCAGCAATATCGGCCACATACAGGTATTTGCCATCAGGGGTGCCCACAATACCGTTCGGTTTTTTAAGGTCAGCATCTACAATAATGGGTTGCGTTTTACCTTTTGGCAGGTAATAGACCTTTTCACCGTCGAGGTCAGGTTTGGTGCGTGTCCACCAGGGGCGCTGGTAATAGGGGTCGGTCATGTAAATGCCGCCTTTGTTATCTATCCAAATATCATTCGGCCCGTTCATCATATGGCCCTGGTAATCGGTCAGCAGCACTTTAACTTTTTTATCCGGGCTGATAGACCATAGCTGTTCATGTTCATCCGCGCAGGTAACCAGGTTGCCCTTTTTATCAAAATACATCCCGTTGGAGCGGCCAGTACTATCCATAAATACGGTTAGTTTGCCATCCGTACTGTATTCCCAGATCTTGTTATTCGGCTGGTCGGTAAAAAACACGTTCCCTTTTTTATCTACCGAAGCACCCTCCGTAAAGCTGAATTGTTTAGAGATTAACTGGGGTTTGTGGGTAGTATCATAGGGGGCCTGCTGGGCGACGGCGCTGGTTGCAGCAATTGTTAATAATATGCCAAGAGCTATTTTATGAATGTTCATTTTAACACAGTTTATTGGTTGCGCTAATGTAAATGTTTTAAGGTAGTATATCGTAGAGACGCAATATTTTGCGTCTCCGGACGATGATCGATCACAAGGATGTTCAATAAATAACCTTTCATTAATTTCTAATCTCTTCCAGAGACGCAATATTTTGCGTGTCTACGGTCAACTCATTCTGAGAAACAAAATATAACGACCTTTACGAAATTGTATTTTATCCCATATCTTTTACAAAAACCATTAAATTAGCGCCAGCTATGAATATTAAACTAAAACCAACTGCGTGTTTGCTCGTTTTCCTGTCTTTTTTACATTTCTACGCAAAAGCCCAGGACAAACTGATTTATAAAGACCCATCTCAAACGATCGATGCCCGGGTAAAGGACCTTGTATCCCGATTAACCTTAGAAGAGAAAGTCTCCCTGCTGGGCTACCAAAGCAAAGCGGTGCCGCGCCTGGGCATCCCGGCCTATAACTGGTGGAACGAGGCCCTGCACGGTGTTGCCAGGGCAGGCGAGGCCACCATCTTCCCGCAGGCAATTGGCATGGCGGCAACGTTTAATGATGACCTGCTTAAACAGGAATCAACCATCATATCTACAGAAGCAAGAGCGAAATATAACCTGGCTATCGCAAAGGACAAGCGCATTCAATACATGGGCCTGACCTTTTGGACACCCAACATCAATATCTTCCGCGACCCGCGCTGGGGCAGGGGGCAGGAGACTTATGGCGAGGACCCGTTTTTAACGGCAACTATGGGCTCGGCTTTTGTAAAAGGGATGCAGGGCAATGATCCGTATTATTTAAAAGCATCGGCGACAGCTAAACATTTTGCGGTACACAGCGGCCCTGAAGCTACCCGCGATAAATTTGACGCAGTGGTGGATGAAAAAGACCTGCGCGAGACTTATTTATATGCCTTCCATACACTGGTAACTAACGGCGTTGAATCGGTAATGAGCGCCTATAACCGGGTTAACGGTATGCCCAATTCTATCAACAAAATGCTGCTGACTGATATTTTAAGAAAAGAATGGGGCTTTAAAGGCCATGTAGTAACGGATTGCGGTGCGCTGAACGATGTTTACGAAACGCATAAAACATTACCCGGCCCGGTGGAAACTGCTGCGGCAGCCATAAAAGCAGGCGTTGACCTTGATTGTTCCACTGTTTTGCAGGAAGATGCAATTAATGCAGTAAAAAAAGGTTTGCTGACGGAAAAGGAGATCGACGGCGCACTATCACGCATTTTGCGCACCGAATTTAAGCTTGGATTTTATGACGACCCGGCATTGAACCCATATCACGCCTATGGCGCCGATAGTGTTCACAATGATTTTCACGTGGCTATGGCCCGCAAGGCTGCACAGCAAAGCATGGTTTTGCTTAAAAATGACAACAATGTTTTGCCGTTAAATAAAAACACACTGGGCAGCATGATGGTAATTGGCCCGAATGCCGGGGCAATTGACCCCATGGTTGGCAATTACCATGGTACCAGCAGTAAGGTAGTTAATTTTGTGGAAGGCATAACCAAAACGCTTGGTCCCGGTACCCGTGTGGAATACGACCTGGGCTGCGATTATAAAGATACCATACATTTTGGCGGCACCTGGGCAGCCGGCAATGCCGAAGCTACAATAGCCGTAATTGGCTTGTCGCCGGTTTTAGAGGGTGAAGCCGGAGATGCCTTCCTTTCGGAATCTGGCGGCGATAAAAGGAGTTTAAGCCTGCCGACAAGCGAAATTAAGTTTATGAAGGAACTGCGCAAAAACTGTCAGCATAAACCCATCATCGCGGTAATTACTGCCGGCAGCGATGTGGATATTGATGCCATTGCACCTTATGCAGACGCGGTGATATTGGCCTGGTACCCCGGCGAGCAGGGCGGCAATGCGCTGGCAGACATTGTTTTTGGCGATGTTTCTCCATCCGGCCATTTACCGCTTACTTTTTACAAGGCATTAAGCAATGTGCCTGATTACAGTGATTATAATATGAAGGGCCGCACCTACCGCTATTACAACGGTCCGGTGCAATACCCTTTTGGCTTTGGGTTGAGTTATACTACTTTTAGTTATGAGCTGCAAAACGGACCCAAAGAAAAATATAAACTGAAGGATACCATCACTACAGAGATCCAGGTAAAAAACACAGGCGCAATGAATGGCGATGAAGTGGTACAGGCTTATATCGAATACCCGCAAATTGACCGTATGCCTTTTAAAGAGTTAAAAAGTTTTAAACGGGTTTCGGTAAAAAAAGGCGCTGCGCAAACTGTCAGCATAAAAATTCCTGTTCAAGAATTGCAAAAATGGGATATGGCAACACATAGCTGGAAATTATACGCCAGCACTTATAAACTGGTATTGGGTAGCAGTTCTGCAGATGAGAAATTGGGGCTTACATTTTCGGTTAGCAAATAAACAATTCGAAAGAGAATTATTATTGCTTCCGTTGAGCCTTTTCCCATATCGCGCTTTGTTTTTTGGTGAAGTAGCGGATGATTCCCATCAGCACAGCATAGTTCATCACGCAAAAATAATAGGGGATAAACAGCGCTTTGATGCGGATCTGCCTTTTTTCCATAATAAAGCCGGTGAGGGCAAGTACGTAGAAAAATATCTCGCCGACCAATATTATCTTATAGAAAATATCACCGGGCTGCAGCGCTAAAAGCACATTTAAAACGAATACCAGGATAAGCAGGAAAGGGGTCACCGTCCACCTTAAAACCCGGTGACTGATATACTGAAACGAAAGAACAGGATATTTAAACGGAATAAACAGAGTTTTTAAGCGTAAGATAGATTGAATACCGCCCGCCGCGATCCTTATTTTTCTTTTTAACTCTTCGGTTACGTTTTCCGATGCTGTTTCCAGTGCGTAGGCCTGTGGCTCATAAACAATGCGGTAACCCTGCAAAGCGATGAGCATTGATATCATAAAATCATCCAGCACTGTATCAGGTTCAACATCCCGGTAAAGCGACCGTCTTACACTAAATAATTCGCCCGCAGCCCCAACTACCGAATATAATTCAGAGTCCCATTTTTTTAAGGCGGATTCATATTTCCAGTAAAAGCCCTCGCCGGCAGCACTGGCATCTGCATTTTCGTCTATCTGTACCCTTTTTTCACCGGCTACTGCACCAACCGTTTCATCAGAATAATGCCTGCAGATATTAATGATCGCTTCGGGGTTTAAAAATGTGTTGGCATCTGTAAAAACCACAATTTCGGTATCTACAAATTCCATGGCACGGTGTACCGCAGCAATTTTACCGGCCCGGATATCCTGGTGCAATAATTGGATCTGTGGGTAACGCTTTACAATTTCAACCGTTTTATCGGTCGAACCGTCGGTAATAAATACAAATTTCAATTTCCCGGGCGGATACTTTAATTCAAGGCAGTTTTTTATTTTTTTGGCTATAAAATGCTCCTCATTGTATGCCGCCACCACCAGTGTGCATTGTGGCAGCAAATTATTTAGCGGGGTAACTGTGGCATGTTTCCACTTTATCAACCTCCTTAATTTGATAATAATGTATAACAGGATGCCATATCCCATAAAAGTATAGAAAACAACAAACAGGCTTAACCAAAAAATAAGTTTCATTAGCGCGGAGTTAAACGGTACCCCAGATCTTTGCTGTTTTTATTGTGGGTTAGATTCCACCAGACAGCTTTTATAAGGGTAGGTATATAATTGTAATTTTTTGCCTTGATGTAGTCGATCACATTGCGCGGCACAACCAGCAGTATAAAATAAAGGTAAAAAATATATTTTTTAAAAAAAGGTGCATTCCGCCGTATAAATAATATTCGGTTGCGGTTTATAAAATATTCTTTCAGCCTGCTGTTTTTGCCCACAGAAACGGATTCTTTGTGGTAAATGAGCGCCTCCGTGCAAACCCAGGCCTGGTACCCGGCCCGTTTGATGTTTTCGCCCCAGTCCAGTTCCTCATAATATAAAAAGAAGTTTTCATTCATCATGCCGGCCTTTTCGATGGCTGCTTTCCTTACCATCATGGCTGCGCCATGGCAATAGGCGGTAGGGGCAGTAATATGGTCATACTGCCCGTTGTCGTTTTCGCGCAAACCAATACAACTGTTACGCGCGGTATAATAATTCAGCGGGGTATAGCCCGCGTATTGTATCATACCCTTATTGTAAAAGTACTTTATTTTGGGGGATACCATCCCAACTTCAGGATGCGCATCAAGTACACCCGCCAGCTTTTCAATCAGGCCGGGCGTAAATTCGGTATCGTTATTTACAAAAAAAAGGTAATCCCCCGTAGCGTGCTGTATGCCCAGGTTATTCCCGCCGGCAAAGCCCCGGTTTTTATCAGAGCGGATAAATTTTACGGTGGGATATTTTGCCTGTAACTGTGGTGTGACTTCCTGGTCACTATTATTATCAACAACAATTACCTCAACATCTGATATCGCCGGAATGCTGGCCAAAAATTCCTCAGTAACTTTTGGCTGGTTAAAGTTTACCGTTACGATAGATACTTTCATGATTTGGATTCGGATACCCTGTCAAGACATTCCTGCAATACTACGGCAAACTCTTTATCATTTGGAGGTGCAAAAATAGTATTGTGTTCACCCGGAATATCATGCACATTTACCCCTTTAAGTGCAAATTCACGCCATCCCAGGTATTTAAAGTCAGCCATATAAAAGGTCTTTTTTAGCGCCCTGAACAGGTCGACTTTAATATTTAACGGCTTTTGATAATAATTGCGTTTGGCTTTGGCGCTGGCCTCATCAATCTCATTGTCGTAGGCAAAAAAGCCTTCGCGTTTTTCCTCCTTTCCGGATAACTTCCAGAAAAGCCTGATTATCCGGCGCCTGATGACGGTGCTTTTATATTCAATAGTCCTTTTTGGGTCTTTGGCAAATAAAACAAAGCTGTACAGGAATTTCATAATAAAGAGCCAGATCCGATTAATTGTTCTTTTAAAGGCAGGATCATAGATGTCGGTTTGCTTGGCGTAGGTGTCAAAAACCGCCAGCATCTTTACTTCTTTATCCATTTGCGTTAACTGGCGGGCCATTTCGTAGGCGATGGTGCCGCCGAGGGAGTATCCAGCCAGGGCATACGGCCCGGTTGGATTTTGAGCCACTATCTCAGCTATATAATTGGCTGCAATTTCTTCCATTACATCCAGGGGTTCATCAATGCCGTTAAGCCCTTTTGCCTGCAACCCGTATACCGGCTGTTCTTCATCCATATTCATGGCAAGGGCATTAAATAATAACACGTTTAAGCCTGCCCCATGAACGATGTATAAGGGCATTTTTGCCCCCTTTGGTTTAATGGGCACCAATGATTCCCAGGTGATGGATTTGGCATCAACATTTAGCCTCAAAGCTAATTTTTCAATGGTCGAATGCTCAAAAAGTGTGGCAAGCGGCAAGCGCTTCCCGGTAACTTTTTCTATCCGCGCCATAATCTGCACAGCAACCAGCGAACGTCCGCCAAGGGCGAAGAAGTTATCAAAAATGCTGATTTTTTCAAGTCCCATTAATTCCTGCCAAATTTCGGCAAGTTGTTTTTCAATATCTGTGCGGGGGGCAACATATTCGCCCGAGCGGCTTATTTGGTTATAATCCGGTTTTGGCAACGATTTCCGGTCGGTTTTTCCGTTAGGGGTAATCGGAATGGCTGCCAGCAAAACAAAATCATCCGGAACCATGTACTCAGGCAGCACGGCCATTAAAGCCTCCTGCCAGGCCCCTGTGAGCGAAGCAAGGTCAGAGCCGTCGGCGCTTGCTGTCAGTACGATGTATCCTACCAAACGCGGGTCTCCGGGCGTATCTTCACGCGCTATCACAACTGCTTCTTTAATATTGTCCTGTTTTGCCAAAGCGTGCTCAATTTCTTCCAGCTCGATACGGTATCCGCGCACTTTAACCTGGTGGTCAATTCTTCCAAGGCACTGGATTTCGCCGTTTTCATTAATCTTTCCAAGGTCGCCCGTACGGTAAAGCCTGTTTCCCGGGTTTCCTGAGAAAGGATCGGTTATAAATTTTTCAGCTGTCAGGTCGGGCCGGTTCAGGTAGCCTTTGGCAACCCCCTCGCCGCCAATTAGTAATTCACCTATTTCACCAAAGGGCAGGTTATTTAATTTTTCATCCACAATATAAACCTGTGTGTTGGCTATAGGCTTGCCTATGGTAATATTTTCGTCGTGTTTAATCAGTTTTACTGTACTCCAGATGGTGGTTTCAGTCGGGCCGTACATGTTCCACAACTCACTGCTGCGTGCTGTAAGCTTATTCACCAAATCTTTCGGCAATGCCTCGCCGCCGCATAAAATTTTTATTGGCAGGTAATTTTCCCAGCCAGCTTCCAGCATCATGCGCCAGGTATAAGGCGTTGCCTGCATAAAGGTGATCTTTTCATCCTTAACAAGGTCAAGTAATAGCCTTCCGTCTTTTGAAGTTTCGGAATTTGATAAAATTAATTCAGCTCCGCAAATCAGGGGCAAGTACAATTCCAATCCGGCAATATCAAATGAAATGGTAGTAACGGCCAGTATTTTGTCATCGGCGGTCATACCCGGTTCTTTTTGCATGCCCAGCAAAAAATTAACCAGGTTATAGTGCCTTATTTGCACCCCTTTTGGCTTTCCGGTTGATCCGGAAGTATATAATATATAGGCTAGTTCTTCGCTGCTAAAAACCATTTCAGGCTCTTCAGCGCTGTAGTTATTTAATTGATCAAGGGCATCCTCAATCAATATTTCTTTAGCCTTTGACGCAAAGTGGTTATGGTATTTTTTTGAGGTCAACAACACTTTTGCTGACGAATCCTCCAGCATAAATTCAATCCGGTCTTTTGGATATTCAGGGTCAAGCGGAACATAGGCAGCACCTGATTTAAGAATAGCCAGCAGGGAAATAATCATTTCCGGCGATCGGTCAAGCGCAAGGCCTATCACGTCACCGGTTTTTATTTGATGATCAATTAACAAACGGGCAAGTTTGTTGGAACTTTCGTACAGGTTTTTATAGGTTAAACTGCGTTCATGAAATTTTAAGGCAATTTTACCGGGATATTGTTGTGCGCATTTATTCAGAAAATAAGGAAGTGTTTTTTCTTTTGGATAATCGGTCAGTGTATCGTTCAAACTATTCTTATTTTCCATCTGTACCTGCCTGCTCATATTCTCTTGATCATTGAAATCTATCATTTATCTTACCGTTAGCTTACTGGTAATGTAACGCCATTATTACATTTATACGTATCAATCGGCATTATGGATATGGGGCGTATGAATAAATTTTTTATTTGCCCCTTTTAATTTAAACAGCAGTAAAACCATCGTAAAAAATATCAATGGCAGGCGTAAAACCGCCCCCAACAGTTTATTATTAACAAAGCTTGATGGCACCGCTATCAAAATGGCTAAATAACAGCAAGCGGTGGCAGCTAACCACAATTGCCATCCCGGGCCCATGCCCGGCGTTAATACCGAAAACAGCATCATCATCGGCATTAAACCCAGCATTAAAACACGGGGCAAAATGGCAGTTTGATAAATCTCGTTCAAATAATCAAAATTGCCATGTTTAAAAAGCTCCGTGAGGCCGCTCCAGCCATATACCTTAAACAGGTTAAACTGGGCCGAAAGCCATCTGCGCCTTTGCTTTTTAAATACCTCGGGGTTACTTACCTTTTCATCATATATCACGGCTTTATCGGCATATGCTACGCTGATCCTGTTCCTTGTTAACAGCAGGCCCATTTCTTTGTCGAAACCGCCAACGGCGTCAATCTGCATCATCACATTTTTAAATAGCTTATACTCCAAAGCCATACCCGAACCAATAATAGCAGCTGAAAGGTTAAAAACCCTTTGCGATTTACGAAAGATATGGTTGTTAACTTCTTCGCTTATGGCATCCAGTATAGCGATAGGTGTATTGGTGTTTTTAGCGGTGCGATGGCCCTGCACAACTTTATCTCCTGCCTGTAAATAATTGTTTATCTGGTATAAGAAATCCGGGGCGGCAATGTTGTCAATGTCAAATACTACGGCGGCATCAAAACCATCGGCTGTGTTTTCGATCGCTTTATGTAAAGCCTTTGATTTTGTGCTGGTTTCAAAAACAACTTCAACTACCTGTAAGGGCATCTTTTTTAGTGTTTCAACAGTTTCAGGCTTTAGCGAATCGGCAATTACGCAAATATGAAACATATCCCCAGGATAGTTGATAGTAAGCGCATTTGCGGCGGAGTTCAGAATGATCTCATCTTCTTTATAGGAGCATATATAAATAACAAATTTTGCCAGTTTGCCGCTTACCGGAGGGTTTTTGACAGGAAACAACTTGCCCGCCAGCGAAAAAACAAATAAATACAAGCTGTAAATGCCCAGGTAAATAAAGAGCAGACCTGTTATTATCGAAACTATAAATTTAATAATATCCATATTTTAATGGTCCTTATACGGTAAAATAAACGCAAATGGTAGGCGTATTGTTAAATTTTTATTCAAAAAAAGCCGTTTTAGCCATTTTTTTTTTAAGATTTAACGCCAATAGGTCCTCTATTTCAATTATCCGGTGCTCCCAGGTATTGTCAGCGGCTACTGCGAGTCTTTTTTTCTGTAAGCTGTTGTCGTCGTTTAATGAAGCATTTAGCGCTTCTGAAAACTCGGCAGCATTTTTGCAATAACGTACGGTATCGCCGGTAAAATCTTTCAGATCGGGGTTGAAATCTGTCGAAACCACCGGCCTGCCCGATCCAAGGTATTCAAAAAGCTTCAACGGGAAAATGTGACTGCTTACCTCATCTTTTTTGAATGGAATAATAGCAACATCAAATCCTTTCAAAACAGCTGGCATCAGCTCGTAAGGTACCGCGCCTTTTAAATATAGGTTTTTACCGGCAAAGTTACTCCCTTTGATATAATAGCTGTCAACCGGGCCAATAAATACAAAACTCTTATCGGGGTTCGTTTCGGTTAGCTCTTTAACCAATTGATAGTCGATACGCCTTTCAATATTGCCAAAATAACCAATAACCGGCTTTTTTATGCCGTCTAATATTCCGGCAATTTTCAGCCCCGGATCAAGTGCTTTCTGGCTATGGCTGATATTGGCCGCATTTGGAATGAAATATGAATTTTTATTGAGCACCCGTTTTTGATTACTGAGCTCTTTGCTGGTGGAGATCACCATGTCTACATCTTTCACCAAAATATCCTCAGATATCAGTCCGTGCCTGGTTTGATAAGGTTCAATCAACGGATCGACACAGTGATATACCGTTAAAACAGGATGGAGCAGTTTATGGAGTGTTGGGAATGCGACGTTATAAGAATTGATGTAAATATAATTGCTGATATTAAGTTTCTTGATCACGCTATTTAACCTGGCGCCAACAATTTTCTCATTAAGTTTTACCAGCGCCCGGTAAATTTTGCCCTCGGGCAGCATGTTAATGGAGGGCACCGGCGGGCTGATCACAATTTTCAGGTTAGGAATCTCCGTATCAATAATGCTGTTGTCTGATGAAAAAAAGTGCTCTTTTCTGGTTTGAAAGCCTTTGGTGTTTCTGAATTTTATATAATCAAACCAGGTATAAGGCCGGTCTACATAGTATACTTTATTTTCTTTTGCCAAATGCTTCGCCATTGTGTAGTTGGTTGACTCCAGCGCGCTGTCGAACTGCATCTGCGAAAAGATAATGATATTTTGATCTTTGAGGCTCATGTTAAAAAAATCAGGGGAATATTTGTTTTATCATAAAGCAGAAGGCTTTTAATTGATTTTTTGGCCCGTACGCGAAAAGATGCTTATTACTAATAATTTGGTTTCAACTATACCAAGGTAAAAAATATCGCGTATTTTAAATTTTAAATTTTTCTTTAGTACCCAATAACCGTATATAATACCAGCTAAAAAGGTGAAGATAGACGAAATGGCTACCCCATACAGGTTATGAAACAGGTAGATACCTAAAAAATCGCCGGCTATATTTACTACCAGCATTAGCATCACTTTGATCATATTAAGGTGCGGTTTATTAAGGATATCCAGTGATATCCCAAAAAATCTGTCAACGGGTAATAAAACAGCAAAGCACATAAATATCCTGAAAACATTTGCAGCGTCCGATGCAATAAATTGGCGGCCACCTATTAATCCAATTACAATATCAGCCGTTATAAAAGCCACTATTGACACGGGTACCAGCAAAACAGTCAGAATACCGGCATATTTTTTCATGATATAAGTCATCTGCAGAGGGTCATTTCGTTGCATAGCTGCTGACATTGCCGGCAGGGCAGTGGCTATGAAGCTTCTCAGCGGGATCTCAATCACTTCCATTAACCTTTGCGGAAGATAATAAATACCAACAAGGGACGGATCAACAAACATGAATTTTATGATATAAGTGTCTGACGCCCTTAATAAATACGAGCTGATGGATGTGCCTACACTGTATTTACCAAAATTAAGCAGTTCTTTAATGCAAGCATTGCTCTTGTGGACGATCGAACTGATTTTTGCCCAGCCGAGGAAAATAGAGATCAGGCTTGTTGTCATCGCCGACCAGCAGTAGGCATATAAAACCATTTGAAAATTAATTTTATGAGTAAGGATCAGCGTAACGATAGAAATGAAAAACGAGCCCTGCCCGATCAGTTGAAGAATAAACATGCGATCAAAACGTTCTTCGGCCTGCAGCACCCATAGGGCTACACTTGACGGCAGGGTGCATAAATAAATTATGCCAAACATTTTTATGATCAATTCAGTAGAGGGGGTCCCCTGATAAAAAATATAGGTTATAAAACTAAAAAAAACAAAAATCGCAGTCAGAATCAAGCCGACAACCCAGGTAGAGCCCACTACATTACGGGCCTTTTCCTTAGTTGCCCCCGAATAGAATTTTACAAGCGAGGTTTGCTGGAACCCGCTTCTGAAAAAGTTGGCAAGGGTAAATGAAATTAAAAAAAGTATCCAATAGCCAAACTCTTCCTTATCTGGAAAATTACGGGCAAGTAACGAAACGGTAACCATGCCTACGATAGGCATTACTGCGTTACTGGCAAGGGAAAGCGTATGTTTATTAACTAATTTCTTTAGAATTTGCATTATGCTGTTTTACCGGCTACTGGTTTGAGAATTTATAATTAGGAAATGGACCATTACTTTTTTTATTAGCATTACAGTGTCTGTTTCTTTTTTAAGAAAATACTGACCAATAAAAAACCTAACCAATGATTTTGGCCTGACCTGGCCCCGGGGTATTAACAGCCAATGTGGTTCTTTTTTTATTACAGCGTTTGACTTAATAATGGATAAAAAGGACATCTTTTTTTTTCTGTTTATTAAATCTAACTGGTTTTGATATCGGGTTTTAGTTTTCTTTCAGCGATGTCTAATCTCATGGTAATGTTTAGAATTGCCATTGCTAAAAAGAATAATATGTTCGACGGGTATTGTACGAGTGCCTGCTGCGGATAGTTACCAACATCAAAGGCAAAAATGAATAAAACCATCCCAAGGCAATAGGTTTTAAGTTCGGGGTCCTTTATAACGTAGTAGTACTGTATCCCCTTATACATAATAACAAAGTTAAAAACACAATAGAGCAGCAGGCCTATCCACCCCAGCTCAACAGCCACCCTCACGTAGCCGCTGTCAGGCGGAAACTTAGCCAGGTACGAGTTGGGGGCAAAACGTTGTCCCCATACCCCAACAGAACCTAAACCGCCACCAATAGGATGTGATAATATGTACGGTCTGATAGCTTCCTGGTTTTTTGCCCGTTCTTCAAAAGATGCATCTTTTGAAGGTTTAAAGGCACTTTGAAACCGCGCAAGGGTGGCATTAGAAGTGGGCACTTTGATTAAAACCAAAAGAAACAGCCCCGAAATAATTGAAAATATAAATATGTGCCTGTTTAATTTCAATATAAAAAGCATCAGGATACCGGCAGGGAGAATTATGAAGGATGCCCTCGTGCCTGTATATAGCATCACAAACAAAAAAAGTGAGGCCAGGCAGCCCAAAATTACCTTTCTATTAAATTTAAGGGGGCCAAACATTAAGGCTATGCACAGTAAGGCTGCGGCAACCATGTTGTAAGCGAAAACCACCGGATCCGAAAATATTGCCCATTTTCTTAAGTGCCCGGCAATAAATAATAATTTAAAACGCCCAGGCTCCTTAAATAACCAACTATGTTCAAAGGGAAATAGTCCGAAAAATTCCTGTTGAATACCTGAAATCGCCGCTAAAACATCAAGCGCAAGCCAAATCTTTATCAAATACTTTATAAATTCCTTTGTACGGATGTGATACAGAAATACAAAATACATCAGCATGATAAATGCAACAGTTCGTACGGTAAAAATCCATTCAAAAATTGAGGGTGAAGAAGGGTTGATGATCTCGAACATATTGTAGGCCAACCACGCCAGTAAAAAGTAAGTTATCGGATTTTTAAAGTAAGCCCATTGTTTGTCATGTTTCATTTTTATTAACAAACCAAGCAACAGCAAATAGGTCCATACATCCATAGTCAGGCCAATAGGTGTATTTTCAGGTAAAAAGCGGGAGGGATAATTAATAAAGAATGCCAGAATGATCAGCGTGACAATCCCGAATTTTGGATAAGCTACTGTAGCATAGGCAAGGGGTAAGGCAATAAGGCCGCAAATAATAACTATACCTATTTGATACCCGCCTCGTGCAATAACAAAAGTTAAAAATAACGAGGAGAGAACTGCGAAAATGATTACCGCCGGCGCCTCAAATTTTTTGATGATCAGGCTTTCCCAAAAGGTTCTTTTTTGAACATTATTTTCAACTTCGTCATTCAGCATCTGTTTAACGCTTGTACATTAAAAGAATAATATTTTTATAAACCAAACAAATATCCCTAAAAAGGCAAGTATGATAGCCACCATAAAGGTTTTCTGCTGGAAAGGCGGCAGATCTTTAAATGAATCAGCTGCTTTTTTATGTTCAATTTTCATTTTTCAGTGGGGGCAGTATAAATAACACCGGCTCATTTTAAAAACCGTACACAAAGTTAGTGTTTTGATTTTTTAGAATGATTCCGTATCGCAGCTTTGTTTAACACCCAACCGGCAAACTTCAGGTTCAGATGTTTCAAATAATCTATATACTGGCTTTGCGAGCGCGAGATCCTTTTGTTGGTTTCAAAAATGGCGATGGTTTTGCAGCAAAATAACAACCATTCTTTTGATTGGTTTAATGAATCAAGCGGGGGAAGGTCGATCAAAATAATATCGTACCTCGATTTCAGGTCGTCAAATTCGCGTTGGATATTTTTCTCATCGTTTATCTCCAATAAGGTAATATCGCCGCCGCGGTTGCCTAAAACGCTTATTGCGTTGTTATCCCTTTCGATATATGAATTATTTCTGAAGTAATCTTCAACAAATAGTTTTGGCTGAATGGTTTTACTCAACGTGGGATTACTAAAATTACCATCTATCAATAAAACTTTTTTGTTTATTGCCGAATAGGAATAGGCCAGGCTGGTTGCAATAAGTGTTTTACCTTCCCCCGAGCCAAGGCTGGTTATCCCCAATATTTTCCCGCCTTTAAGTTCCTGGTCTATTTCAAACCTTACAGATCTGAGCAGTTCTTTAAACTGCTGCATTTTTTGCCTGTTCTCCACATCCCAAAGCTTCTTTAGATCGGGTTTTGGCCCGCTGATCATATTTAACGAGCCTAGCAAAGGTAGTTGGGTGGCGTTTACCAGGTCAATAGGTTCTTTAATGTTATCGTCAAGGTAATACAGGATAAATAAAACCACCAGGCAAATAACCAAAGTTCCGATACCGCTTAATGCAATCAAAAGCATTTTCTTCGACGGCTCAGCCACATCGGGCGTTGCCGGTTCAACCTGCATCAGCTTTATTGAAAAATTCGACTGCAGATTGAGTGCATTATATTTATTCAATACATCCAGGTATTCCTGGCTGGCAATGGTTACGTCAGATTCATAAGTTTTCACTTTAGCGTCAAAAGGTACCAGGCGGTCAAATTTTGCTTTTAAATCGGCGAGTTCGTTGTCTATAGACTGTACGCTGTATTTTGCAAGGTCGCGGGTAACTTCAAGCTCTAATTTTTTCGCTACAAGGTTATCTTTGTTTACCAGCGGATTGGTAATATATTTATCCGAAGTATTATCAATCTGTGCCGTAAGCTGTTTTTGCATTGAATCTAATGCAGGCTTATACGAAGGATTAAATCCGCTGTGTACGTACTCGTCATTCAGTGTCCGCAGTTGGTCGGCGGTATTTGTAATGGATTGGTTATACTGGCTTATCGTCGACTCAATATACTGCCGGTCTTTTGGGTTAAACCTGTTATCAATTGCTTTAACTGCGCCTTCATAAGATTGGATATTCCGCTCAGCCTCAATTTTTTTATCGTTATAGATCAGCATCTGGGCGAAAATGTCCTTAGCCTGATCTTCAACGTTTAAAATACCATTTTTTATTTTATACTGCTGCAGCGAATCCTTTTTGTTATTGAGTGTATTCCTTTTTTCTTCGAGCAATTTCGATAGAAAATCTATCGCGTTGGATTCATTCTGTTTTACGTTTACGGTATAGTAACTGATAAATTCCTTACTAAGTGTATTTACAATAAAAGCAGATAGCTCCGGGTTTTCGGATGAATAGGTGATTGTAATAAAATCGCTTTCACCGTCGCGTTCAATATCAAGGTTTTTTCGCAGCGAACGTTCATCATATTTCATCGAGATCAACAGTTCATTTAATCCCTTTTCATCTGCATCATAGAGCGATAAAGGCTCTCCATTTTGTAGCTTTGCCCGATAAACCAGCAAAGCGTGTTTAACGGCGGCTTCACTCAGGCCTTTGAATTTATGGTTAAGTTTTCTGAAAGGAGCGGGGCTGCTCAGGTCATGGATAATTAACTGATAAGAAACATTGTCAATCAGTTTTTTTAGTTTGATGATCTCGGTTAAGTTACTGAACTCCCGGTTGATCTGGTCCTGCTGCGCGTTGGGGTTGTCTTTACTGTCTAACAGGTGCCGTGATGCATCTACAATGCCGGTAGCAATTTGCGTGCTGGAAACGTACTCGTCAGGAAGATTTTTGACAAGAAAGTATGATGCAATTACCGTTGCCAGAACAATGATAATTATGATGTATTTATATTTACCTACGAGTGAAAAATACGACGATAGTTCCATTGTTTATTTTACGCTTTCCAGCTTGGTTCCCAACATTTCCTCAAGATTGGTTTTAGCAGTGAATAAAGCAAGTTCAGCCTGTACTCTAAAAGAGTTTTGGTTGTAAAGGTTTGTTAATGCCTGGCTATAAACTTCAAAAGTAGTTTCCCCTTTATCAAACGTATGTTTAATCTGGTTTACAGCGGTTGTAGCATCTTGTACGGCGTTTACCTTATTTCGCAAATCAGCCTGTGCCTCTATATAGGCAAAATAAAATCGCTTTACCTGGGCTTCAATAGTTAAATCGTATTGTGCCTGGTTTTCTTCCGCAATTTTTACGGCAACCCTGGCATTGTGGATAGTATAAGGTCTTTCAAAAAGCGAACCTATACTAACGGTTGCCACCAGTTGAAGTCCGTTAAATATAATAGGGTTGGTTGCACTTGTTGTTGTTTGACCCTGCGGGCTATAAATATAAGAGGCGCTGAATGCATCGAGCCACGTAAAGCTGGCCTGGTGAAAGCTACTTTTGGCAATTTCAGTTTGATAGGCGAGCGTTTTTACCTGCGGGTAATTCTTTTTTGCCGTAGCGATCAGTTTTTCAAGGTAAGGATAGGATAGGTCCTGGAAAATGCTTGCCTGAGCATAGGTATTTCCGGCTAAAGTCAAAATAAATAATGAGAGCAATAGGGCCTTTAATTTATTATTCATCAGTTTAAACTTTTTCTTTCTGAAATACCGCCGGTACCGTTTTAAAAAGAATCTTCATATCCAGCCAAAACGAATGGTTTTGTGCATAAAAATTGTCCAGTTTCTTCCGTTCACGTTCCGACATATCCAATTTACCGCGTTTGGTTATCTGCCATAACCCGGTTAAACCTGCCGGTCCTAAAAAACGCATCGACCATTCATTCGATGTCAGCATTTCCGCTTCATAAACCGGTAAAGGTCTGTTCCCGACAAGTGACATATCACCCACCAGGATGTTGAATAATTGAGGCAACTCGTCGAGGCTCGAATTTCGTAAAAAATTGCCAAGTTTTGTAATGCGGGGGTCGTCTTTAATTTTAACAAATGCGGCTTTTGTGCCTCCATCCTCATTTGCGTACTGATTTTGTGTGGATAACTCTACTAACAATTTGTCAGCATCTACCCTCATTGATCTGAATTTATAAAAATCAAACACCTTGTAGCCCGTTCCAACGCGTTTGCTTTTGTAAAGCACAGGCCCTTTTGAGCCCAATTTTACCGCTATTGCGATTAGCAATAATATGGGCGAAAGCACCAGTAACATCATCCCGGAAACAAAAATATCTAATAACCTTTTGCCCACTGGCATTCTGTAGGCAGTGTCAACTTCTTTTGAGATCTCGATCAGTTTGGGTTTGATGAGTTTAAATTTTACCAGGAAATTCAACCGCTCCCGCAGATCGCTCATCGCGAAAGGATAAATATAAAAGTCATGAACTTTTAGCCTCATCGCATTTATTTTTAAATCCTTGTCGTTTGACAGGGAGATCAAAACAATAATAAGCCCGTTGAACAGAAAATTCTGCTTTAAACGTTCAATCAGTTTAAAACATTCTCCGTTTTCGTCAACCTCCAGCAAAATAATCTCGGGGATGGATAATATAGATTGATTACCCATATATTCTTCAAACTCTTCCAGCGTATCATTGAATGTGATCTGAAAATAATTATTCAGCTCGGAGGCTACCAAGTCCTTTATCTGCATTCCGGCATAGGCGATCCTGGTATGCGAACCCGCATTTGCATTCCATTCAGTTGTTTGTGGCTGCGGCATAAATATTTATTACTTGTAGGATTGCAGTTTTCAATGAGGTTGGGTTAAAAGGCTTTGGCATATAGGCGTCAACCTGGAAAGGCATTTTGCTCACCTGTTCATCCAGGTCATGTGCTGCTGACAACATGATGATCGGTATATCGCGGAAAAGACCGCTTATTTTAACATTTTTAATGAACGATTGACCGTCGAAATAGGGCATTTGAAGATCGGAAATGATTAAATCAGGGATATTCCCGTCTTCGAGCCATGAAAAGGCATCGATACCATTATTCCTGACTATTATTTCATAGTCTTTCGAGAGAATAAAATTAAGAAGCTTTAAAATACTTAGGTCGTCGTCAACTATTAGTATTCTCTTTTTCATTTTAAATGTTCGTTTGGTAGTGTGTTATTTAATTCCCCCTGAATACGTATTTTGGCCGCTAAAGGTTTTGAAATTCAATCACAAAAAACCCTCTTTTTAATAATAAAATACCGGTTTAGCGTTTTGCCCTTGTTAAATCAGGTTTGAGTCTGTATAAATATTATTGAGTATCGGTAATATATGTGAAAATATTATTTTATATTTTTTTTTAGAAAAAGGCGAAGTTTTTGTGGGCCAGATCCGTTTCCCAAAAGCCAAGATCACCAGTTTTGTCGCTGGTGGCGGCACTTGCAAAGTAATTGTTATCTAATAAAAAGGAGTTTATCGTCCAGTTGTTTGATGAAGATAAAATATTTCCTTTCAGATAATGCTGTCCATCTAAAGATGGTATGAATTTAAGATCGTCATCCAGCCCTTTGCCTGTTGCTTTTGCTAAAGCCTCCTTTCTTGTCCACAGCATAAAAAAGCGCTCTGTTGATTTTTCCTCATTTATAAAGCGGGATTCTTCCGGGCTGAAATATTCGTTTATAACGTCACTAAAGCCGAACGTACTACTTACCATTTCGGTATCTATTCCAATTGCCGAATCAGAAACAGCCAGGATGATCCAGTCGCCCGAATGGGATAGGTTATAAAACAGCGGCGAATCTTTTATATAGGGCTTTTTGTTTTCGCCGGTTTTAATTTCTATCAATGCCGGCTTGCAATTTAAGTAACGGCCCATAATAAGCTTTATAGCGCCGCGGCTAATGATAAACCTGTCACTGTCGTGCCTGTGCAGAAAACGGCCGGCTTTAACCAGTTCATCCCGGGTTTGCAGCGTTGATAAACTTTGTATCAGTGATGAATTTGAACGGATGTTTATCCGCCAGATGTCAGCCTGGTTATTGATGCTGAACGCACATCCGTTGCTGTCATCCCATTTCACCTGGCTTAGAAAGCTGTTTGATACTTTTATTTGGACCATTTTTTGTGTCGCAAGTATTAGCTTAACGTCTTAAGTTAGCATTTATCAGGACGGTAATTTAGTCATTCTTCCTGAGGTTCCAGTAGTTTAAATTAATATTTTAATTTATAGCTAATAAAATTATAAGACGAACTATATCAATGCATTAAACGAAAGGATTAATCTCAGGCATTACAAATCAGGGTTTCAATACCGCTTCATCCAAACATTTTTGAAGTATGCTTGCAAATATCTTGTCATTCGGTGCTTTAAATATGGTATTGTGTTCTCCCGGAATCTTATGTATTCTTACGCCTTTAAGCGCATACGGTTTCCATCCAAGATTCTCGAAATCGTCCATGTAAAAAGTTCTGTTTTCGGCCCTGAATACATCTACAGAGATTTCATAAGGTTTAAGCTGGTAATATTTCTCGGCATATTCATTCATTACATCAACTTTGTTTGAATACCCGAATATGCCTGCCTGTGTTTGGTTTTTACCATACCTCAAATTCCAGTAGTAACGGATAAACCTGCGTTTGATATTGGTACCTGTGTTTACTAAAGTATACCTGAAGCCATTACTGAAAGTAAAGGTGTAAAAGAAGCGTTTGATAAAAAACTTGCCTCTTTTAAATATTTTCAATAAGGCAGGGTCATAATGTGGAGAACGGTAGGCATAGGTATCAAACATGGCCAGCATTTTAACTTCTTTGCCTAATGCTTCCATTTGCCTTGCCATTTCAAAGGCGATAATGCCGCCGAATGAGTAGCCTGCAAGCGCATAAGGTCCGCTGGGGTTTTGCTCAATTATTGCACTAATATAATGTGCCGCAATATCTTCAATTTTATCCAGTGGCTCATCAATACCATCTAAACCTTTTGCCTGCAAACCGTAAACGGGCTGGTCAGGCGACATGTTCATGGCCAGGGTATTAAATAATAACACATTTAACCCTGCCCCATGTACCATGTATAACGGCATTTTACTTCCCTTGGGTTTAATAGGTACCAATGAGTCCCAGGTGATTGATTTTCCAGGCTCAAACAATTGTGCCAGCTTTTCAACCGTGGGCGATTCAAATAAAGTAGCTAGCGGTAAGCGTTTCCCGGTTTCTTTTTCAATACGGCCCATAACCTTTACGGCTATCAGCGAATGCCCGCCTAATTCAAAAAAGTTGTCGTGTACGCCAATTTTCTTAACGCCCAGGTATTCAATCCATATGTTTGTTAAAAGCTTTTCAATATCAGTTCTCGGAGCCACATAAATATGTGTTTCTTCAGTAATAACAGCGCCGTGTTTTGCCAACGCTTTCCGGTCAACTTTCCCGTTGGGTGTTAACGGCATGGCCGGCACCGTAATAAAATTATCAGGAACCATATAATCCGGTACTGATTTTTTCAATGATTCTTTCCAATTCGAAACTTGTGCGGCAGCCGTTAGGTTATTATGGTTTTCCAGGTCAGGTACAACAAAGGCAACCAGTTTATCAACACCTAACTGGTCGGGTCGGGCAATCACAACAGCTTCTTTGATGTCTTTTTCTTTTTCAAGCTGAAATTCAATTTCGCCTGTTTCAATGCGGTAGCCCCTTATTTTTACCTGGGCATCCATGCGGCCAAGACACTCGATCTCGCCGTTGTGCATGTATTTTCCCAAATCACCTGTGCGGTACATTTTTGCGCCGGCCACCTCGGTAAAAGGGTCATCCAAAAATTTTTCGGCGGTTAATTCGGGCCGGTTTAAATAACCTTTTGCAACGCCATCACCACCGATGTAAATTTCGCCGGCAACACCAGGGGCAAGCGGCTTTAAAAATTTATCTAAAATATAAATAGTAGTATTGTTGATTGGCCTGCCTATCGAAATAACTTTATCATCAGCGGTTAAATGTTTGATGGTGGACCATACGGTTGTTTCGGTAGGCCCATAGACATTCCACAAGGAGGATGCCCGCGTTAAAAGTTTTTGGGCCAGGTCCTGCGGAAGCGCTTCGCCGCCGCAAATTACTTTTAACGGATTTTTTTCACTCCAGCCAGCTTCCAGCATTATCCGCCAGGTATATGGGGTGGCCTGCATGATGGTTATACGGTCTTTCCTGATTATATCCAATAAGGCACGCCCGTCTTTAGCGGTGGCGCTATCGGCCAGAATGATTTCGGCCCCGGTGATTAATGGCAGAAATATCTCCAGACCGGCAATATCAAAACTAATGGTAGTAACAGCCAGCAATTTATCATTTGCCGTAATACCGGGCGCCTTTTGCATGCTGGTTAAAAAGTTTACCAGGTTATGATGCGCTATTTGCACCCCTTTTGGATTCCCGGTTGAACCCGAAGTATAAAGGATATAAACAAGGTTATTACCATCAACATCAACTTTCGGATCAGTTGTGTCATAGTCGGGCAGGTTTTGCCACTCGTCTTCCAGGATCAACTCCTTTGCTCCCGACTCATAATAACCCTTATATTTAAGCGAGGTTAATAAAACTACTGCCTTTGAATCGTCAAGCATATAGTTAATGCGGTTTAAGGGGAACTGCGGGTCAAGCGGAATATAAACAGCGCCGGTTTTCATGATCGCTAACAGCGATACCAGCATTTCTACCGATCTGTCGAGTGCGAAAGTAACACAGTCGGCTTTTTTAACGCCATTTTTTATCAACAAACGGGCTAATTGGTTAGCCTGCTCGTCCAATTGCTTGTAAGTAATCTTTTGCTCGCCAAAAGTGATGGCAGTTTTGTCTGGAATTGCTTCGGCTTTTTCTGAAAATAGTTGATGTACAGGGGTATACATTGGATAGGGGTATTGGGTATTATTCCAGGCGTTTAATTGTGATTGTATTTCTCCGGCATTTAAAACAGGAATATTTTTAATTAATATTTCGGGTTGTTTAACTAATTCAGTAAGTAAAAACTCAAAGCCGTCCATCATCCGTTTGATGGTGGCAGCTTTAAATAATTGTGTATTGTATGACCATTCAAGCGTTGGCGCTTCCTCGTGCCCGGCGATATTTAAAAATAATTCAAAATTTTCAAATTCACGCGGGTTACTGATTAATCTATGCTGTAATGCGTAAAAGTTGACGTCATTATCAAGGCCCATATCAATGTTAAACATTACCGGCACCAATGGAATCCGGGATGGATCGCGGGTTATGTTTAATTTTTTTAACAAACTGCCGAATGTGTACAACTGGTGATCATAAGCATCCAGCACATCTGATCTGCGTTGTTTTAAATAATTTTTGAAAGAAACGTCTCCTTTTGGGAAGCTTCGCAGTGCAAGCAGGTTTACGCAGTGGCCAACCAGGCGGAAATTATCTGTTGCAGGTTGCCCGGCTGCGGGCAGGCCCACAATTATTTCGTCCTGGCCGGTTATTTGGTGTAAAAAAACCTCGAAAGCGGCCAGCAAAGTGGTAACAAAACTGCTCCCCGTGCTTTTACCAAGTTTTTTAACGTCGTTTGCCAGTATGCTGTTTAGGGTGTAATCCTCCCTGTGGCTTTTATATGTACGCAAAGCAGGGCGGGGGAAATCAACGGGAAGGTTTAACGTATGTTCGCTTCCGTCAAATTGTTTTATCCAATAATCTTCCGTTTCTTTAAAAGATTCGCTGTTTGATGCAGCGGTTTCGGCGATAGCATAGTCACTAAAAAGCGGTCCTTTTGGCAGGTTGATATATTCGCCTTTTGCATGCGCCGAGTAGATCTTGCTCAAATCCTGCATCATGATGCCGATTGACCAGCCATCGCATACAATGTGATGAACTACAAAAGTTAAATAATGCTCTTTTTCGCTTAATTTAAACAAAGATGTTTTAAAAAGCGGGCCATTGATCAGGTCGAACGGTGTGAGGACGTATTGTTTATTGTAGGCTTTAATATAGGCATCCTGCTGTTCTGTTGTTTTTGACGAAATATCATGAAAATCAACATCCAGTGTTACATTTTTAAACACGCATATATGTGCACCGTCGCCGCTAAAGGTCATTTTAAGGGCCTGGTGCATATTTACCACATCCTGCAAAGCACGGAACATGGCATCCTTGTTTAATTCGCCGGTTAATACGATAGTGAAGCTCTCATTAAAAGCACAACTTGCCTCCGTATCGCCAATGAGGCATGAGGCCCATATTTCAATTTGTGATTCTGTAGCAGGCGCAATCAATTCGATCTCAGGCCCTGCAAAAGGATCAAATTCAACCGGGCTGCTCTCGTAAACCGGGCTAATATCGTTTAGCAAAGCCTCCGTTTCCGTGGTCGAAACCGAAGTTTCAGGCACTGCGAACGGATCAAACTCTACCGGCCGTATATCAATCACTGAATTAGATGTTTCCAAAATTAATTACCGTTTAATTTAACCTGTAAATATTTACCGGGGTTGTTTATATCACTGATAAACCAGCCCGGGTTACCATCCTTATCGCGGCCAAGCCTGGCGCCTGGGAACAGTGATTCCATCAACTGGTTCGATTCTTCTTTTATAGGCACAGCAGGTCTTTTCGAAGGCAAAAAGCCCGACGCAATCAGTTCGTTAACGCTTTCGCCGAATTTTGCGATGATCTGGTCAACGTCCTGTTTGGTATGCGATTCAGTTAAAAAGCAAGGGAAAAGATCCCAGATATGAATGCCTTTTTCACGCATCAGCGTAAATAATAGTTCGCCGTAAGGTAGTTCATCTTTGAATTTTATTTTCCACAATGAACCAAATGAAGGGATGTACATAGGCACGCCTTCTTTTTCGCAAATGGCGTTCAATTCAGTTGCCAGGTATTGCGTCATGGCGTTCAACCCTTGTTGCAAACCAGGCCCTTTTTCTTTCATATATTCCAGCGAAGCTTTGCCTGCTGCCAGTGCTAACGGGTGCCGTACAAACGTCCCTGCGAAATAGGTTACGCCAGCTTCGGGTTGCGAATCATCGCCATATCGCCAGAAACCGCCATCGAGCGCGTCCATATATTTTTTAATGCCTGCAATGGCGCCAATTGGCATACCGCCACCGATAACTTTTCCATAAGTACCAAGGTCAGCTTTAATACCAAACATGGCCTGTGCACCTCCGGGGTGCATCCTGAAGCCGCTGATTACCTCATCAAATATCAAACAAGTGTCCGAAGCCTGTGTGATCTGCCTTACTTTTTTAAGGAATTCAACAGGCTGGAACTCCGGGCGGCGTGATTGTACCGGCTCAACCAGTACGGCTGCCAGCTCATGGGCACGCTCCTGGATGATCCTTAAGGTTTCATCCGTTCCGTAATCCAGGATCAGCATATTCTGAACAACCTCTGGCATAATGCCGGGTGCTGCAGGTATAGTTTTTAATTTTTTGGTGCCCCGTACAATCACTTCGTCATTGATCCCGTGATATGATCCACTGAAAGCAACGATTAGTGTTCGGCCGGTTACAGTACGTGCAATACGCATGGCGCCCAAAACCGCTTCGGAGCCGGTATTACATACCGCAGCTCTGTCAAAGTTGGTTAATTCGCTGATCAATCGGCAAACATCACCGGCAAGTTCATGTTGCGGGCCAATTTCGTAGCCGTTTTCAACTTGCTGCAATACTGCTTTTTTCAATACATCCACCTGATATCCCAGGAAATTTGAGCCGAAACCGTTTAAGGCATCAATATATTCGTTACCGTCGATATCCCAAACACGTGCGCCTTTTGAACGGTTTACCACTAACGGATAAACGATCTCTTTGGTCAAAGGGCGGAAACCGCTTACTACGCGGGGATCGGCCATATAAGCACGGTGTTTTTGCGTGTAAGCCTTGCTTGACCCTGTTTTTTTGTTATAACGAACGGTTAGTTCGCTTAAAAATAATTGTTGTTTTTCTGTTAAACCCTGCACCTGTTTTTCAATGCGTGCGGTAGCTCCAAATGGTTTTTTAACCTCAACCTGTTCTTCGGGCGTAAGATCGTACTGGATTTTCGATACTACAGGCGTTGCCACTGGTGCCGTTGCGGGTGGCGTTTGACTTACCGGCGCGCTGGCCGGTGTGTTCTGTAATGCCGACAATTGCGAAGCCAGCATCTGTATCTGTTGGGCGATCAGGTCCAATGCGGGGTTAGCAGCATGTGCAGGGGCCGGGGTTGGTGCAGGTATTGCAGGCGCACTGTAAACCGGCTGCTGGTAATTGCTTACCGGTGCCGCTTGCGGGGCGTAAGCACCGGCTGGTAAGCTCGCATCAAGATAAGCCGCAAGGTTTTGAATCGTATTATAATCTTCGAATAATTTTCTGAAGGTGATAGGAACGTTAAACTCCTTTTTAAGGTTTGTTGCAATCTGTGTAAGCAAAAGGGAGTCAAAGCCGATCTCCACAAAATTTACATTTGTAGCAGCTGCGTCTATTTCAATGCCCGAGGCATCTTCAAATAGCTCCCTTAGTTTTTCAGTTAGTAGTTCTTGTCTCATCAGCGGATTTTCAATAGTTTTAGGTTCTGTTTCTAATTCGGTTTGTTGTGTTTCAATGGCTGGAGCGTTAATTTGATTGGGTAGGGCCGCTTCAAGCCAGTATCGTTTATTATCAAATGCATAGGCCGGTAAATTCAATTTCCATCTTTTTTGGCCATGGTAAAAAGCTTTCCAATCAGGCTCAATACCATTTAACCATATTTGGCCTAACGCCCTTAATACGGAATAGTACTCCGTAGTTGTTTCATTTTTTTCAAAACCTGATAATATTGGTGTCGATTTATTGATTACCTGTTGCCTGGAAAGAGTTGCCAGCACTGTCCCCGGGCCAACTTCAAGCAGTACACGGCCTTCACTTTCCTGCAAAATATCTACCGCATCGGCAAATCTTACCGTTTTGCGCAAATGCTGCGCCCAGTAGGATGGATCGGTAGCTTCTGCTTCGCTCATCCAGGTACCGGTAACGGTTGATACTACAGGCTTAACAGGAGGGTTTAATTTTAAAGTTTTCACTACGTCCTCAAAGGGCCGCACAATTTCGTCCATCATTGCTGAGTGGAAGGCGTGGCTGGTATGCAGCAACCGGCCGGGGATTTCAAGTTCTTCCAGCCTTGACGCAAATGCTTCAATCAGTTTATCAGGGCCGGCAACCACACATAGTTTATTACTGTTGATGGCGGCAATGCTCAATCCTTCGGGTAAAATAGTTTGTAACTGGCGGGCATCAGTTCTAACAGACAACATGCTGCCTTTTTCAACTTCGCTCACCATCCTTGCGCGGGTGGAGATTAACAGCAAAGCATCTTTTAAACTGAATACGCCTGCAAAATGCGCTGCCACAAATTCGCCTATGCTGTGCCCGGTAAAAATGGCAGGCTCAATGCCCCAGCTCATCCAAAGTTTGGCCATGGCATATTCCATAATAAATATGGCCGGCTGGGTATAAAAAGTGTTTTTTATTTTTTGTGCCGATGTGTCATCCACAACAGCAGGATAGATTACCTCCATAATCTGTGCCTGCGGCGTGTCTTTCAGTAATTCGATACACTCATTTACAGCAGCAGCAAAAACAGGTTCGTTATCATATAATTCCCTCCCCATGTTCACATACTGCGAACCCTGCCCCGGAAACATAAATACAATTTCGGTGGCTTTTGTGTTGAGTTTTTTATAGCTGGTTGCCTCAATATTTTCAGTGGATAATTTGGCTGATAAATCCTTAGTGTCAGCAGCTATAACAAACCTCCGCTGGTTAAAATCAGCCCGGGTATTTTGTAAAGTAAACGCAATATCAGCTATGTTAATATCCTTCTGTTCTTCTGCAAAACCAGCAAGCTTTTTGGCATAGTTATCCAAACTGGTTTCTGTTTTTGCTGACCAGGTAATCAGTGATTGCGGTTTTGATGTGCCCGACGATACAGGAGTATTTTCAAACTCCTCTAAAACGACATGCACATTGGTTCCACCCACGCCAAATGAACTTACACCCGCGCGCCTTGTTTGATCAGCTTCCCAATATTTTAAGCTTGCGTTAATATAAAACGGACTATCGTCCAGTTTGATGTTTGGATTGAGTTTGTGGTAAAACAAAGTAGGGGGGATTTGCCTGTGATGCAAAGCAAGCACAGTTTTTATCAGCCCCGCAACTCCCGACGCTGCGGTTAAATGCCCCAAATTGCTTTTTACTGAACCGATGGCGCAAAACTGTTTTTGCTCCTGCTCACCAAAAGCAAGATTAAGGCCCTCAATTTCAATCGGGTCGCCTAATGGGGTGGCTGTGCCGTGCGCTTCCACATAACTAATGGTTGAGGCTTCAATACCGGCGTCATCAATTGCCATGGCTATGGCGCCTGCCTGGCCTTCGGCACTCGGGCCGCCAAAGCTGCCTTTGCCGGCGCCATCGTTATTAATGCCCACGCCTTTAATTACCGCGTAAATGGTATCGCCGTCGCGTTTTGCTTCTTCCAGGCTTTTTAAAAGCACAGCACCAACGCCGTCGCTAAAAACGGTTCCGGTCGCTTCAGCATCAAAGGGCTTGCAGTGCCCGTCTTTGCTCATAATAGAGCCTTCCTCGTAAAAGTGCCCGCTTTTTAAGGGTGAGGTAATGGATGCCGCGCCAGCGAGCGCAATATCACACTGCCCGTCCCTGATACTGCTTACCGCCTGGGCGATGGCTAACAATGAGGTAGAACATGCTGAATAAATGGCTACAGCGGGGCCTTTCAAATTCAATTGATAAGCGGTACGGGTAGCGATATAATCTTTTTCGTTTAGTAACCTTACGTTGAATTGCCCTGCCCGTTCAACTATTTCGGGATGGGCCAATACATTATTGGTAAAATAGGTATTGTAACCTGTACCGGCGAAAACGCCCACCGAGCCATGGAACCTTTGCGGTAAATAACCGCTGTTTTCCAATATCTCCCATGCGATCTCCAAAAACAGGCGTTGCTGCGGGTCCATCATTTCAGCAGAGCGGGGGTTAAAGCCGAAAAACCCGGCATCAAATTCATCTGCCTTTTCAATTACTCCCCGTGCCTTAACATAAGTCGGGTCGCTTTTTGTGGTGGGGGAGATGGAAGCGTCAAGTTCCGCGTCGCTAAAAAAGCTGATGGTTTCGCGGCCTTCGGTAAGCATATCCCAAAACTCGTCAATGGTGTTGCTGCCAGGGAAACGGCCCGCCATACCAATGATGGCTATATCTCTGTCGGCGCCTTTTTCTGTGTGCCTTTTCTCTTTAGATGGCATAACGGTTGCTTTATTTGCGCCGCTTAATAATTTGGCTATGCCGCCAACCGTTGGGAACTGGTATAATTTGGTGATCGGCACCTCGTAACCAAATTGCTGTTTTAAAGCAGCAACAGATTTTAAAGCCAGTAAGGAATTACCACCCAGCTGGAAAAAGTTGTCGTCAACGCCAATTTTATCCAGCAACAAAAGCTCCATCCAAACAAGAGTTATATTTTTTTCTGCAGGCGTAGCCGCAGCTTTGTACAAAGTATCCATTTCCGGCCTTTTGAAATCCGGTTTTGGCAAATTTTTCCGGTCGACCTTGCCGCTGGTTGTTTTGGGCAGCTCGCTTAACCAAACGTATGCGGACGGATGCATGAAATCAGGCAATTGCTGCTCAATGCTTTTGCGCACATAGTCGGTATCGCCTTTTTCTTTCGCAGAAACAAGGTAGGCGACTAACCTTTTTTGCCCCGGAACATCTTCCCTTGCAACTACAATGGCCTGCTGTATATCGTTCAACTGGTTAATCAGGACTTCAATTTCGCCCAACTCAACCCTATTGCCTCGTATCTTTACCTGTGTATCCATTCGACCGAGGTATTCAATGTTTCCGTCGGGCATGTACCGCGCCAAATCACCGGTGCGGTAAATGCGGGTTATTTTATCGTCGGTTTCCTGCCAGAAAATGAATTTTTCAGCGGTCATTTCCGGACGGTTCAAATAGCCGTCGGCCAGGCTCAGGCCGCTAACGCAAAGTTCACCGGTTTCGCCGTAGGGGAGCTGCTTTAAATTTTCGTCCAGTACAAGTATCTCCGTTTCGTCAATTGGTACCCCAATAGAAGGTAACGCAGGCCATTGTGCCGGGTCGCCTTCCAGCTTTAACTGGGTAACCACATGGGTTTCGGTAGGGCCATATTGATTGTATAAAACACATCCGGGCAGCGAAGAAAAGAAACGTGCCACCTGCGGGGTGATCTTTAATTGCTCGCCAGCCGTCATCACTTCTTTTAAACAGGCAGGGAAATGTTTTTCGGCGTCCGCTGCTTCTGTTAAATACTGAAGCACTACAAATGGCAAAAATATCCGGTTAACGGTGTTATCCTCAATATAATTAAGCAAACGGTTTGGGTCAACCCTTAACGTTTCATCAACCAAAACCAAAGTACCGCCGGTGGTCAGCGTTGCAAAAATTTCCTGGAAGGATACGTCGAAAGTTAGCGGGGCAAACTGCAGGGTGTTGAAGCCGGCAGCGGAAGCTGAATTTTTTTCCTGCCATTGCAGCAAATTAGCCAGCGCCCCATGCCCCATCGAAACACCTTTCGGCGTGCCGGTTGAGCCGGAGGTATACAAAACGTAAGCCGCTGACTTACTCACTGGTATTTGTTGAGTCGAAGCAGCATATTCTTTATCCGAATCTAAAACTTTGATGCCCAATGGCTCAAAAAGGTGTTTTTGCGCGGATATGGAGAGGCAGATATCAATACCTGAATCGCTTGTAATCTGTTGTAAACGGTCCTGGGGATAATCCGGATCAAGCGGTAAATAAGCTTTACCTGATTTTAATATAGCCAGTACGCTGATAATAGTTTCCACACAGCGGAGAGTACTTACACCCGCTACAAGTGAACCAGGCGATTGGGCAAAAATAGCTGCAGCCAACGCATCAGCTTTTTCGCCTAACTGGCTATAGGTTAATTTTTTATCACCAAATATAACGGCAGGCGCACCAGGTGTTTTGATCTTTTGGTTCTCAAAAAGCTGGTGAATTAGCTTGCTATCATCGGGACTGTCTGTTTTTATTTTTCCGGTAGATTTCATTAAAACCCAATTTTTGTTAATTATTATTCTGATATACAGGGGTATTGGCACACACGATAACCGGCTTCTTTATACGGATACTTTATTTATTAGGTTGTAGTTTAAACAATGACAGGCAATATTTAGTTGTGTTGATATGTTTTTTAAAGAAACAAAAGGCGTCATTTTGTAAAAGCCCGGGCCTTCTCAATAAAATGTTTTAAATATCTTTGATGCTAATGATCCGAAAATTTTTAACCCTCATCATCTTCTTTTTAACCTGGCAGTTAACTGCAAAAGCTAATTTTAGTTACGACGCCAATTGTACTGATGCCTATAAAGCTATCCTAGACCTGAGGATGAGCGATGCGCGTTCACTCATCCAAAAAGAGAAACAACAGAATCCGCAAAATGGTATCATTATTTTACTCGAAAACTATGTGGATTACTTCAGCCTTCTTGCTTCCGAAAATAAAGCAGATTATGAGCGGCTGAAGGACCTTAAGTCGACAAGACTATCAGCATTGGAAGATAACGACAGTAATTCTCCCTTTTACCTGTACTCGCAGGCGGAGATTTATCTTCAATGGTCATTTCTTAAGGCAAAGTTCGGGGACTATGTATCTTCCGGATTCGATGCAAAAAAAGCAAACGGGCTATTGCATGACAACGAAGAAAAATACCCCGGGTTTGTACCTGATCAGATAAGCCTTGCGTTGGTAAATGTGGTTTTTGGCTCCATCCCTGCGAGTTTTAAAAGTATTACCCGTTTTTTGGGGATGAGCGGCAATGCACAGGCGGGTGTTAAAAAACTGGAAGAAATTAAAGCCGATCTCCCCAAAACAAAATTCGCCTTTTATAACAACGAAGTTATTTTTTTTATCTGTACGATTGATATCAATGTGCTCCATAATAACAATGACTACCCAAGGCTGATCTCAATGCTGAACGAAATGGGCAGCGCGAGTTTACTTAAAACCTATGTGCAGGGCCTCATTGCTTCAAAAACTGCGCACAATGACGATGTAATAATTTACCTGGAAGCCAGGCCAAAGGGGGGGGATTACGTTAAACTGCCTTCCATAAATTATATGCTCGGTTGTGCAAAACTTTGCCGCGTTGACAACGAAACCCCAACTGCATTATATGATTTTGTTAACGAATACAGGGGGATAAACTACATAAAAGATGCATACCTGAAACTTGGCTATTTCTACCTGTTAAAAAACGATATCGGTAAGTACGATTATTTTGTAAGGCAGGCAAAAACTAAAGGTTATACCATAGATAGCAAAGACCAGCAGGCCCTATGGGAAGCTAATGACGTAAAGCCGGATATCGACCTGTTAAAAGCCCGGTTTTATTTTGATGGGGGCTATTACAGTAAAGCTTTGGCGCAACTGGCAAATAAAGACGAAAGCGACTTTAAGCTTTTAAGAGACAAAATTGAATTTTGCTACCGCCTGGGCAGGATCTACGACAAAACCGGTAAATACGGCGACGCTATTTTGAATTATCAAAAGGCCATCAGGTTAGGAGCGGCAACCAGATATTACTTCGCGGCAAACGCTGCTTTAAGCATCGGGAAGATTTACGAAGACAAGAAAGACTTTAAAAGGGCAGGGGACTACTATAACCAGGCCCTTGATATCCACGGCCATCAATACCAAACTGATATTGATAATGATGCAAAAGCCGGGTTGAAGCGGATAGGGCAGTAGGGCGAATTTCGGATTTCAGATGTTCTGTTTTTTGTAATCGTTTATCTTTGGCGCTCAGGAAGGCTTCGCCATTTCGGATTTATTTTTTAGTATGCACGTTTATTTGCGAGGTAGATTTATTGTCTTGTCACTAATAAATTGACGCTCAGGATTTATCGGAACAGCTTAAAAATACCGTGAGTAGTTATGTAAAATAATGTAAACCCTGTTTTAATGTGTAAACACATAAATAGCTTATTATTAGATATTTACAAAATGTAAACCCTTAAATGTGTAAGCCCTTTGTAAACCCTTTTTGTGCTTTTTGCGTTCAATGAACCTATAGATTGACGATTGGTAAATTTACGGTTGACACGACATTAGTGGGGTTATTCTTTTGTAAACCGAATATTCTTTTTGATGGATTGCAAATGATGCGCGTTTACTTTTTCCTTCAGTTGTTCAAAATCAAAATCGTGGTTGGTACTGCAATCAAGCAAGTTGAAATAAACGGATGGTTTGGTACTTTCAAAATATTCTAATAAAACACTGCTCCAGATCAACTGACAGTTGCCTTTTGTGCGGCTTACTATTTCGTAAATCCCATCCTTAAACTCAATTTGCCTTATATAAGCAGATTCAAGATTGCCTTGCGGATAATAGATCAGCAGGTTACCGGGTTCATTTAATAGCTCGGCAGCATAGTCGAGGCTTTCATCAACCGACCTTTTGCCCGGCTCGACAGAAAAGCTGCCCGTATATTTGAGCCACCAGTTTTTTTCCATCTGTTTTTTTACTGACATAGTGTAGATGCCTTTGAGCTTTTGCTTTTTGTTGATGAATTTAAAACACAGGTAATAGGCAAAAAATCCATCAAAAAAGCCGAAATGATTGCACATAAGGATATAGGAATGTCCCGGCTTTATATCAATATCATTCAGGATCATTTTATTAAAACGCCGCCTGTAAAACCAAAGCAACGGCCCAATACCCAAACGGATAAAAAATATGGGGATGGGTTTTGCTTTGATGATCATGATAACAATTTAGTTAATGAGATGACAAAGTCCTTTTTGATCATTTCGTGGCTTTCATCAAGGATGACAATTTCGCTGTGTTTTAGTTTCGGAATGAATTTATCACCTATACGCGGCGGAAATGTTTTATCCCGGCTGCCAAATATAAAAATGCTTTTGATGTTATTTGTTTCGATGGCCTCCAGCAAACGCGGTTCATCGGTTTCCAAAAAGCGGAGGTAGGTGAAACAGGCATAAAAATTGAACCTCAGTTCGGCCGTGCGGATCTCGTTAAACAAAATTTTATAGTCCTGGGCGTTTATAAACCTCAATCGCTTAAACAATTTAAGCATCCGTACCAATGCTTTTTCACTAAGCGTTAGCTTTTCAAGGATCTTATTCCCGGTTTTATTTTTGCTGAAAAAACGGATAAGTTTACCCGGTTCAAGGCTCGACGGTGCGGCTACGATAAACTCATCAACGGCGTCACCCAATTCTTCAACAACAATTGTTGCATAGTGGGTTCCCATAGAATACCCGATTACCGAGAAACGCCCGATTCCCTCATGTTTACAAAAATCCCGTATGAATGCGGCGATCTCAGTTTTGCTGATGCCTTTTTTAATATTCGCTAAACTCTGGTCTTTTAGTTTGGTTTGTTTGTGGAAAAAAAGATCGAAACCATAAAAAGTATAGGTTGAACCCAGGTCGCCTTCTAAAAGTTTAAATTGCTTACCATGCATCCCATACCCATGGAAGCATAGCATACTTTTTGGTCCGTTACCAAACTTGTAATAATGCAGGGTAACCAAATCATTTTCAAAATAATGGTCGGTCATAATGGTATTATAAGTCAGTATCAATTAATGCAATCGCCCAAACATAGTCACCATCATGCGAAATGGTTAAACTTATTTTATAATTAGCTTCGGGGTTGTGAATAATTACTTGCGGTTGCCCGGCATTTTTCTTGCGGATGATCTCTATTTTTTTCCAGCCGAGGGTAGACGGGCTGATTTGCTTAATGGCTTTATAAACGGCTTCTTTTGCTGCCCATGTGGATGCATAACGCAAAGCTGAATTTTCAAATGCATCACAATAGGTTATTTCCGCAGCCGTATAAACTTTTTTTTTGAAGAGCGCGTTGAATGAAGCCGAAAAATCAGGCAGGTACACCAGGTCGTTGCCAATGGTGAATCTCCCTGCAGCATTTATTATTTCAAGTGTTTTTAAAATTTCATTCTCCATCTACGCCAAGCCCCATTATGTTGAAGCCTCCGTCAACAAAATGAATATTACCGGTTACTTTTTTTGAAAGGCCCGAAAAATAATATAATGCGGCATCGCCTACATCATCAGCGTCTATATTACCAAGCGGGGCGGTAAATTTCCCCATCTTACGCAATCGTCTAACACCTAATATCCCGCCCGAAGAGGTAGTCATTACCAAACCTGCCGAAATGGCGTTTACTCTTACACCCTGGTCCCTGAAATAGCTTGCCAGGTACATCATGATATTCTCCAGCGCCGCTTTATTAATGGCCATGCCGGCATATCCCGGGAAAACCCTTTGTGAGGCATTATAGGTAAGCGTTAATACCGAGGCATTTTTTGCAAAATAAGGCTGCGTCACCCTGCAGATCCTCAATAAGGAGTAAGCGCTTATGTTAAATGAATCCATCAGGTCTTCAAAAGGAATGTCCAGGTACGAGGGAGCGGGTTCGGTGCTGCCCGGTAAAGAGTAGCACATTACACTTTGGGTGCCAAATGCCACAGCATGTAAAACATAGTCTACAGGCCCTGCTGTGTTGTAAACCAATTGGATGAATGCGGTAATCTGTAGTTCGTTCCTGACATCAACTTCGGCAGATAGATTGCTGTCCATGCCGTTTTGCTGCATCAGGTGTAAAACCTCATCTTTTGTTTCGGCAACATAGCTTAATGCCACTTTGCAGCCGGATTGGTGAAGTTTTAGGGCGATTGACCAGGCGATGGAGCTTTCGTTCCGCACACCAAAAATAGCCGCTACTTTATCTTTATTATCAATCATCTAAATGTTCCTTGAAACCATCATTGCACTATTTGTCCCGCCAAAACCGTAATTTAAACAGGCAATTCTGTTTATTTCTTTTTCAAATGCAAATTGCGGTACCAAATTCCTGTAAGCGGCGAGTGGTTTGCCGGGTCCGTTCCAGTAGTCTGTTTTTTGAAAGACTTCCAGCTCCGGGTTCAGCGTGTTTGAGTTTAAACAGGGGAGTACTTTCTGGTTTTTCAGCATCAGTAAGGCGGTAATAAACTCTACCGCGCCAGCACCGCCAAGCATATGCCCGAATTGTGATTTTGGCGCAGACATATGGTACCCTTCCTCGCCCAGTGTGTCTACCACGCTCAGCAATTCTACAGAATCACCAACCGGGGTTGATGTGCCGTGCATTTTTACCACATCGGGGCGCAGGCCCTTATCAGGCATCAATCCCTTCCAAAGCCTTTGCTGGCCGGCAAAGGATGGGTAAAACATATCGCCGTCACCATCCGAGTTGTTAAAATAACTATCAATTACCCCCAGTATATTGGCGCCGCGTGCTTTGGCCATTTCGTATTCTTCCAATGCAACTATACCGGCACCGAATGAGCACACAAAACCGTTCCTCTCCATATCAAAAGGCCTTGAACTTTCAGCCGGGCTAAATCCTTTTGAAAGGATCATCATCCCGTCAAAGCCAATAAAAGTTTCCAGTGCGGTGCCTTCAACGCCGCCGGCTATCACACGGTCCTGCAAGCCGAACTTTATAAGACGGTATGCATGGCCAATATTGCCGAGCCCCGTTGCGCAGGCAGAGGTGATGGATTCACAAACCCCTTTTGTTTTTAACAGGCATGATATATTGGCGGCTTCGCGATACGACATACTACGGTCGACGGTGTGTGCGCCGGCTATCCTCGCCTTTTTTCCCATCTGAAAAAAATAGTGCCAGGCCACCCTTAATATCTGGTTGCCGGCACCGCCCGAACCTACCACAACCCCGGTTTCTTCTGATTGGGTTTCTTTGGTCGTCCATCCGGCCATTTTAACAGCATCCTGTGCCCCAAGCATGGTCCAGATGCTACCCAGGTCAGCAGTCGACAGGTTGCCATCCGGGATTCTGCCCAGCTTATCAATATATGTCTCAGGATATCTTTCAACGATAGGGGCAAGAACAGCTTCCAGGTCCATTTCGTCGTCTGTAATGAATCCCGAAACGGTCGACCTGATTTGCTTGTTATATTGCATTGCCAGGTCCCATTCTCTTATCAAACTTTGATTGGAGAATAACTTACGATCAAACTCGTCCAGGTTTTTACAGGTGGGGAAAGCCCCGCCCATACCAACAACTGCCACTTTTCTACCTGTAACCTGCATCTCTATTTGTTTTCGCCTCTTGCCTTAACCATAATAATCAGGTCGATAATATCTTTCACTTTTGAACCCATATGGTCAATGTCGTCATCTTCAAACTCGATATCGAATTTATTTTCCACTTTAGCGGCAATGTTAATCAATTCTGTTGATGGGGTGCTTAAATCAGTCAGAAAGTCTGTTTCTTCAGTAACACCAACCAGCTTTTGCGGATCAATAGTTCTGATCGTTTTCAGTACTTCCAGTAAACCATCAAGTATTTCTTGTCTTTCCATTATTCATTTTTTTTAAAAAGTTCTCTTAATATTGCCCTGCCTGTAATATCGTGCAATTCGGCTACTAATTTAAAATCGCCGCTAATATCATATTTTAATAAACGTTCTTCACTGAAATTACTAAAATAATCATTTAAATCCAGCCCTTTGGGTACTTTATAAATGCGCCCGTCACATACCATCTGCCGCCATTTGTAAAAAGTAATATTCCCCATGCTGATAAATGTGTCGCCTTCTTCCAGGTAATAATGAAAATTTACATTGCCGATGCTAATAAAGGCCGGGATAAATTTTTCCTTTAATTCGTCGGGCATGAAATTGTTTTTACGGCATTCTAAAAAAGTTGCGCATGAAACTACGGTTGCCAACGCGAAAGCCTCAATCTGGTCCACTCCCCTGAATACACCGAAATGATCTTCAACATCGCGGCTTTTAGGCGTATAACTGGCCACAATGCCTTTATTGGGCGAATGCCAGTGGTAATTATCCAACAGACGTTTGGTAGGGCCGTGCAAAAGCATCTGGCTGGGATGTATTTGTAACAGATCACCGTTTTTTATAACATCCAAAAAAGTGTCTCTGTTATCGATCATATTAAGCCGCCGTTGATGTGGATATTTGTTCCATTTATGTAAGATGCCTTGTCTGAAAGCAGGAACGCTATTGTATCGGCTACATCATCAACGTTTCCGAAACGTTTTGCAGGTATTAAATTTAAATATTTTTCTTTTATCTTTTCAGGAATCCCCGCAGTCATATCCGTTTCAATAAAGCCCGGCGAAACACTAAGTACCCGGATATGATGACTATCGTTTAATGCTGCTGCTTCTTGCGCAAGTGACCTGGAAAGTGCCACCAGGCCTGCTTTTGTTGCAGCGTATACAGATTGAAATGCATTGCCGCTTTCGCCTACAACCGAACTAATATTGATGATAACGCCCCTGTTTAATAACCCAAATATTTTTATGGCGGTTTTGCATATCATTATCGGCGCCCTTAAGTTTACATTGAGCATGGCATCAATCTCTCTCTCGGGTTGAAAATTCAAGGGTTTATCATAGGTTAGGCCGGCATTATTTATCACGCCGTACAGCGAGTCGCCATGATCCTTCTTTAGTTGTTTGCAAAAGTCAGCAAGCTGCTGGCTATCAGTAAAGTCAGCGCATAAAAGTTGGCTTCCGGGTTCAATATGCGTAAAACTCTCCTTTTTGGATGCATGTAATATTAATTCATATTCCGATGAAAGTTTTTTGGAGATTGCCAACCCCAAACCTTTACTGGCACCTGTAATTAATATTTTTTTTTCTCCATCTCAATATATAATCGTAATAAATAAGTTGGCTGCAATATAATAAAATTTACAGACACCACTTTTAGGAATTGCATGCGTTGAGTTATAAGACACGCCGTCGCTACCTGGCCTGGTTTTAATTGTGACTATAAAGCCGGATTTAGCAGGCACGTTTTTCAAATACGCATGAACACTAAGTTCTGATGTGCCGGCTGTTGATTTTAATCGAAATTGTCTATACTTATTGGTTAATATTTTCTGTTGAAAACAGGCTTGCTCTTCTCGGATATTACTTGAAAGTTAAATTGTCATTTATTGGAAAAGCGTGCCCCTATAGGATGATATTGTGTAAAACATTTAGTTAAATTTATTTAGTTTTAATATGTTTAACAGATTCCCCTTTATCTGTTAAATGCTTGAAATGCATTAACTTTTGATATTTAATTTCTCTTTTTCAGAAGATGAAATATTAAATATAGATATATTTTTAGAGTTTTTGTGTTAACTTTTAACCTCCTTATTAACCCTAATTAAAGACTATTAACCTATGTTTAATCTTGATTTTAATCCTTATTTGTTTTTAAGAACTCCGGCCCTTAGTTACAAGGATTATAAACCCGAAATTATGGCTGGATTGCTGAAAACACAATTTTTTCAATCAGCTATTTTTTTTGCAAGTGAAAGCCTCTATCTCGAATTGGAACGCTGTGGTTTTGACTATTACAATCTCGACAAAAAAGTTAAAACGAGCCTTCACAAATATTTTAACAGGATGTGCTACCGGCCAACACCATTCGGTATGTTTTCGGCATTTAGCTCCACTAGCTGGAACTCATTAAACATTTCCGGAAAATGCGTTTTAGAAGAGCGTGGAGAAGTGTATGTAAACCCTGATTTTCAATTCACGGCCGACATCGCCAGGCGAATGGAAAGGACAGGAGAGTTTAGCAATGTAAAATATTATACAAACGATTCAATTTACACCATCCAAAACGAAAAACGATACCTTACAACAAGCTATGATATAAATAAAAAAAAGACAGACTTTTTCATTAACTCTTTTCAAACAGACAGATTGTTAAACAAGTTATTGAATTTTTGCAATGAAGGAAAAAAAGTTTCTGAAGTAGTATTATGGTTAAACACTTTTATCGACGAAACCGAAGATGTTAAAGCTTATGTAAAGGACTTGATTAGCGAAGGGCTTCTTGTATCTGAACTTTCTCCGAACATGTCCGGGGAAAAATATTTTTCCCGGGTGGTTGCCGTAGCAAATGCCAGGAAATATAACAGTGAACTTGCACGGGAAATTTCAATGTACAATGGCCTGATTAATAAAATTTGCTTTAAGCAGGACATGGATATCAAGGCTCTTTCCGAAAATCATTTATATCAGCTTTCCAAAACGAAATTTAAATCCATGTTTTATGTTGGTTATGAAAGGGAAACCAAATCAACAATTGACCCTAAATACCAGGTATTTATAAAGGAGGGATTAAACTGTTTGAAAGTGATCACTTCCGATGCAACTCCAAAAGCGCTGATAGATTTTAAAGGCAAGTTTAAAGCCAGGTTTGAAGACCAGGAAGTGCCGTTTTTGCAGGCGCTTGACAGAGAATCGGGAATAGGTTATGAAGGATTGGAGACCAATCTGGTAACGAGCGAATTATTGGACGGGATACAATTGGATCTGCAATCAAACAGCCTGAATTTTACCTGGACCCAAATTCATGAATTCTTTTTATCTAAGTTTTTAAGAACAAAAAACGATGAACCTATTTTAATAACAGATAAGGAACTTGAAAAATTAAAAGCGCCATCCGAATTAAAAGCACCTCCCAGTTTTTCAGTAGTTTTCAGGTTGTTTGGTGATAAAGTTTGGATTGAGCAGGCAGGTGGGTGTACTGCCACAGCGCTGCTCGGCAGGTTTACATTGTTTAGTGAAAAAGTTTTAGAGGAGGTTCAACGAATAGCTGCGGTTGAAGAAAAATCTAATGATGAAGTTATTTTTGCGGAAATCTCGTGTTTTAATGACGAGCATGCGGCCAATATAAATTCAAACTCAGGTATAAGGGCATTTGAGATTCCTATCGGGGTACACTCCACCCTAAGAAGACGGAATATCATAAGCCTTTCCGACCTTACAATTTCAATTGTTGATAATAACATTATTTTAAGGTCAAAAAAGTATAACAAAATTGTAATACCAAGGCTGAGTTCGGCATTTAACTATGGCAGAAGCGAACTGTCGATATTTATGTTTTTATGTGATATGCAATACCAGGGTCTTAAATTTAATTTTAATTTTGATTTAAGGACGCTACTACCCGGCCTTAGTTACTACCCGAGGGTTGAATATAAAAATTGTATCCTGTTCCCGGCGACTTGGGTGTTAAACGTGGAGGAAATTGCTGAAATATCTGACGGAAACGGCTCTGAAGACAATTTTTTTAAAATTAGCGAAAAGATCAGGCTCAAAAGGCATTTTGCATTAACTGAAGGCGATAACCAACTATTGTTTGACCATTCAGATTCAGGGTCTATAGAACTTTTTATTAAGATTATAAAAAACAAGCCCCTGGTTGTTTTACAGGAAGTGTTCCTTGACGAAACCACGGATGTTTGTAACCATGATGGAAAGCCATTTGCGGGACAATTTATAACTGCTGTATTTTCGCGCGACGTGACCTATATCAAAAGCGCATTAGGGCGGCTGGAACGTAAAAAAAATAAAGTAAAAAGGGTTTACCTGCCCGGAGATGAATGGGTGTATTTGAAGATCTATTGCCATCCGGCAACCTCAAATAATATCCTCACCAAATGCGTAAGGAATATTATAGCAGGCTTAAAAAAACAAAACATTCTAAAAAGCTGGTATTTTATCAGATATAATGACCCGGATAACCATCTACGGATAAGGATTCAAACGAACCCGGATGATACGGCAACTGTTGTTAGATACTTCGAAAAAAAAATTCGTACTTATGTTGAAAAAGGGATCATAAATAACCTGTTGTTGGATACTTATAAACGGGAAATTGAAAGATATGGCGCAGAAACAATAGTTTATGCTGAAAATGCATTTAACGCCAGTAGCGAACTTGTGTCTACATATCTCAAAAACATCAGTACCGGGGCATTTGATTTTTCAGAATTGCACCTGGCCCTTTTATCGGCAGATGCGTTGCTTGAGATTTTTTTCCCTGAATATTCCAGCAGGATATACCTTTTGAAAAATATCCACGAAAACATGAAGCACGAGTTTGATGACAGTAAACAGGTGAAAATGCAATTGGATAACAAATACCGGGAATATTCAGCGTTCATCAATAATATGAAAAAAAACCAGGCGCAGATCATCGGGATTGCGGGTAAGAAAGAGTACAACTCGTACCTGAAGTCATTGAGCCTGTTAAAAACAAACGCGCAGTTATTTTTCCCCGGGAAAGTCATGAAACTGGCAGCTGATATTATTCACATGCATTTAAACAGGCTTTTTAACGAGAAACAACGCAGTCAGGAGTTTATCATATACTACCTGCTCTATAAGTATTATCTTTCGGTTAAAGCTCGTAAGGATAGAGAACTACTAAACTTTGCGCCCGCTTCTAAGCGTCCGGCTGTTAATCAGTTGAATGAAACTATCTTTAAATGAAATTCCGATGGGCAGTTCAATCGATGGCGATAGTATAACATTATTGCCGTCGATCGACTTGATTTTTTCGATGCTGACAATATAAGATTTATGAATCCTTGTAAAACGCGACGTCGGCAACAGCTTTTCAATTTCCCGCATGGATAAATAAGTAATATGCTTACCGTCAACCGTGTATAGCATAACGTAGTTTTTTAAACCTTCAATGTAAATAATTTCAGAATAACTCAGCTGAATAATTCTTCCCTTAATTCCGGGATTTATGAAAAACTGTTCATCTTCATGATGGGTTTCAGCTACTTTCTTTGACCGTATAAGGTTCTGCACCTTCGTTACCGATTTGGTAAAACGTTCAAATGATATAGGTTTTAATAAAAAGTCGGATCCATTTTTTTCAAAAGCTTGTACAGCATAATTAGGATAGGCCGTCGTGAATATTACCGCAGTATGTGGTGAGATAATGTCGGCTACATCAAGCCCGGATATTTCGGGCATATCAACGTCCAGAAAAACGATATCAACCTGTATTGTATTGGTTATCTCATCAATGGCGTTTAATGGATTGAGGGATGTGCCCACCAAATTCAAACCCGGGAGTTTATTGATATAGTTGACCAGTGTATCAATAGCATGTTCCTCGTCGTCAATCACATAGCAGGTACTCATATTGGTTATAGTTCGATTTTCAAGATAGATTTATATTCGGTTTCGTGGTCCTCAATAATTAATTCATATTGATGATACATCGCTAAACGATCTTTTACATTTTTAATTCCGATACCGTATCCACGTTCAGCCACTTTCTTTTTTTTAAGGTTTTGAGTAATGAAAATTAAAGCGCCGCCATCAATTGTTGTAATTATCCTTGCAGGATAATTTTCATTCAACAAATCTCCGTATTTAAATACGTTTTCCACAAGTGTAATTAAAACTAATGGAATAATTCTTAATCCGTCAGTTTTTCCTTCGATAACCAGTTCAATATTAAGCCGTTGGTTGAATCGTGCCTGATTTAATTTAACAAAATTGTTTATTTGATCCAGTTCCGACTCTAACCAAACTTTCCCGTCGTCATCAGCATTGGTTAATGCGTAACGCATAATATCTGATAAAGTCATTACACTATCGGCTATCTTTTCAGAATATTTAGATACCGAATTGTATAAAAAATTAAGGGTATTCAGTAAAAAATGCGGGTTGATCTGCGATTTTAAATAAGCGTTTTCCGTAACCAGTAACGTTTTTTCGAGCTCTTGTTTTTGCAGCTCGTTTTTCAATTGAATTGTTTCGAGATCGGCAATTTTTTTCGTGTTTTTAAACGTAGTTATTGCAAACCAATACCCTGTACTGAGGCCAACAAAATATATTCCTCTGAAAATGCCACTGGCAATAAATTCACTTATCGAAGTGTAAGGCGGTATAACGGGAACGTGGAAAATGTAAAAGATATAATACAATAAACCCTTTACAAGTAAATACAGAACGAGCTCTGTAATAATACCTAAGGGGACCAAAAAGTAAGATGCTTTTTTATAGATGGTTGTAGTTGGTAGAATTAGATGGGCATTGAAATAAAATAACGCGATATATAAGATATAATGACCTATATCATCGCCAAAACTGCTTATTGTGCCGACAAGTATATAAACCGTTGTTAATTCATAAACTATAAATACTGTCCAAAAAATAATATGAAGTTTTAAATTCTCAAACTCAAGTCTTTTCATTACCGGCGGATTTTTACTCATTCAGGTTAGTTCCAAAAATAGTTATTTAAACAAAAAAAGACTTATAAATAACCTGATTTCTTTCTTGTGTCTCTTGATTTGGTCGTAAAATAAAAAAAATGTATGGCGAATAATGCAGTTGGTATATAGCATAACCGCGTTGGTGTAATAACTTTTTAATTGCGTTTCTGCTTTCATAACTTTTAAAAAAATTAAACAAAAAAGTTATGAAATCGACCGGACAAAAACTAAAAAAACTAAAAACCAGGCAGGTTTATGGATTCAAAAAGGAACTTGTTTCTATTGGGGGAATAACGGATACAACTACAATTGTTACCTATACCCACATGATGATGAATGCGGTAAACTAAACGCAATAGCGACTTGCTGTTATTCTTTTTTTGCATGTATACCGTTAACTATTTGTAAAAAAAAACACCTAAACCTTATCTGCTTTTTATTTTAAAACTGTGAATAATCTTTACAATGGAAGAGTGCGTTTTTAAAAACGTTTTTTCCAACGTTAGAGTCACGCGGGACGCTTATTTAGCGATCTGCGGAAGAGCCTTTTTTTGCACCCGGCTGCCGGTATAATTCCATAGCCTTCATCAGGCAAAGGAGGGCTACTCGCTCGTCATGAAAAGGATCATTCGTTTTTTTGAACCATTTAAACTTCGGCCGTGCATGTTTTGCAGCAGCTTTTTTTGATTTGCACCTTTAAAATTGCAGCGATTTTTGCACTATCACCAATGGGCTTAAGCAAGTTTTCAAAAAAAGGGGAGGGCGCGCTGACACACGCTAGCTGTTTCCAGGACAGGGCACTGTCGGCCCGGAAAATCACTGCGGTCTATCAAAACCGGTGAAAAGTGCAGCACATCCTTTCCCAAATCACCCTTAAAGGCAGTTGTTACCCAAACCAGCCATTTAATTACAGCCATTAACCTTGTAAAGCCGGAATGATTTAAGGTACGTAAAATCTAAAACCATTTTGCTGCGAAAACACAAATAATGGCGGCCGCGGCAAAAGCGGCTTATACCCGGTATATCAGGTTATCAACACCGATAGCTGCTTTTAAATCAATTGAGTGCGTAACATTAGTTATTATAAGTCGAAAAAGTGTTTTTTTAAGTAAAACTTTATCATAATTGATATAAACATAATACATTTATTGACGTTAACTAACAGTGGTATTTTAACAGGAATAAGCTTAAAACAAAGGATGAGTAAAGTATTTACAATTGCTGAAGGACTGGAAAATATGGGTGCATTGCGCACAGGGGGACAAGGTTCGGTTTATAAAGGCAGACGAATAGGCCCGATCATCAGCGCTGTAAAAATATTACCGACCCCAATTCACACCGAAAGTACCGATGATAAAAATTACCGCAATTTTAAGAACGAGGTAGATAAACTGAAAAAGGTAAACGAGGCGCCTAACCCCAATGTGGTTAAAATATTAAATTCAGGTATCACCGAAAGCGGGTCGTTCCCATTTATAGAGATGGAGTTTATTGAAGGGCCTGACCTTGAAGAGTTGCTTAAACCGCCTCACGAAGCCATTTTTACCATAAAGGAAACGATTAAAGTAGCCGATCAACTTGCCAATGCCCTGTGTCATTGTCATAAAGTGGGTGTAAAACACGGAGACATTAAAAGCAATAATGTTAAATTTAACATACATTCAGGGAATTACGTTTTGCTTGATTTCGGTTTGTCTGTAATGTCTGACGAGCAGCGCCGGAGCAGTATGCGGCATGCCGGGGCAATTGAATTTATGGCGCCCGAGCAGAATGAGGGCAAAATGCTGTTTCAGACGGATGTTTACAGTTATGGCGTAATATTATACGAGTTGCTTGCAGGCCAGGTTCCTTTTCCGCTAAAGGATAACGGCGAAACAGCCCGGAACACGGTGATGATTGCCCACATGGAATCGCCGCTACCCGACCTGCTCGAGCTTCGCCGCCAGCATCTTCCGGAAAACTGGACCGCCGCCCAAAAGGAACGTGAAATGCAGGTGCCTGTATGGTTACTGGATCTGATAGCGGATTGTCTTGAAAAATCACCCGAAAATCGTTATTCCAATGGTATTCAGTTGCAGGAAGCCATCATCGAAAACAGTATAGCAGATAATAAAAGCAGCAAAGGGAATAGTGCAAAAAATATAAAACCGGAAATTGAAACATCACCGCCCGTTGTACCTTTAACCAGCTATGGGCCGCCTGCCGGCAGCAGGATGATTACCTTATCAAAACCTGTATTTTATGGATTTATGGTTTTATTGTTCGTGTTTATGGCATTAGCCGGCTATTCATTGTTTTCCAAATCTGCGGTTCCGGTTAACCAGGCGGCCAAAACAGTTGTTGACACACCAAAAACTATCGATACAGCTCAACTGGCCGAAGACTATTATGCACGGAAACATCGGGAAAAACAAAAGCTGGTTGATTCAACTACGCTGAATGCAATTAAAGAGGGCATGAACCCTCAAACACATAAGGATGGCAGTAATCCGGATAGTACGGCCGCCGATACGACAAATAAACAAAATAACTAAGGATTAATGGAAGCAAAAAGTACTATCTGGCAAAGACTAGGCATTCAGGATTGGTTTTTGACCGGAAATATCAATCATAGTAAAGCAAAAAAACAGCTTACACTTACACCGGACGATGTTTATAATTACGTTATCGAAAAATTCAACGATTCCATCAGAACGCTGTCATTCGGAGACAGGATCGTTTTTTACCATGAATATATCATCAGCTTTAATGCGGAAGACTATGCCGAGTTTATGCATAATAAGCAGGGTATTTTTGGCATTATTATAAATGAGACCATAAAAAAGTTTTATGAATTGTTAAAGCAATACCGTATGGCGGGCAAGGTGGTGGAACCATCAAGCTCGAAATGGGTGTTCAGATTGGTTTCACATCCGGATTATGCACGCGGCGACATTGGCTTTATCGGTAAACTGTTACCAGGAAGTACAAAAAAGGAGGAAAATTTAAGGGTAACGTTTATTCCACGGCAAACAGGGATAGCACAAACCTTTGATGTAAGCCAGGAAATATTGAATGGCTTTAATTATTACAGCGAAGGTTATTACGAACTTCCATATGTTGAGCAGCAGCAGGATCCCGGGAGTAACCCGGTAAGTAAAGACAAAAAGAAATTTGCAAGGTTTGAAACCATTCTTCCTGATAAGCAGTTTGCCGGTAAAAAAGTTGAATATTTAATGACAGATGATGAAATAGTTGTTTCTGGTGATGAAGAAGCCAGGGAGGAAACCAATATTTTTAAGATTCCATCCGAGTGGGTAAATACACCGCATTTGCAGATCAGGTACAATAAATCCGATGGCAAATTTTATTTGGCCTCCTTTGGAGAATTGACTATTTTAAATGAAAATATGGTAGCCAAAAGTGATGTAAACTCACCTTCGTGGGTGGAGCTTCCGGTAAATTCAAAGATTTTGCTGAATGGAATAGTTGGGGTAAACATTTTTAAATCATAGCAAAAATGTCGCAAATCTTATCCTCAGGCATATTAGTTATTTGTGTGGCGCTGCTCGCTACTCATTTTTTTGATATAAAAAACTCACGCAAACCGAATGACTGAACAATTTTTCGGATTAACCGACCCCGGCAAGCAACGTAAGAACAATGAAGATACTTTCATTGCAGAGATTACCGCCAATAATCAATTCATCATTGCCTGCGTAATTGATGGCGTTGGGGGATATGCAGGAGGCGAAATTGCGGCTTCCATGGCAAAGGAGGCTATTCTGCAGAGGCTTGAGCAGCCATCAGGGGAGATCATACCAATGATGCTGGATTGTTTTGACCAGGCCAATCAAAAAATTATCCTTGAAAAACAAAATTCTAAAGAACATGCACACATGGCTTGCGTTTGTACGCTGGCGCTTGTCGACATAACAAATAACCAGTTCTATTTTGCCCATGTTGGCGACACGCGGTTATATCTGGTTAGGGATAAATCATTGGTGAAAATTACTCACGATCAATCGTTTGTGGGCTTTTTAGAGGATTCCGGACGGTTAACTGAAGGCGAAGCTATGAAACACCCAAAACGTAACGAGATCAATAAAGCTTTGGGCCTGGATAAACATTTAGGAGACGATAAAGAATATGTTGAAACCGGGCAGTCGCCGTTCCTTACGGGGGATATGCTTTTGCTGTGCAGTGACGGATTAACCGATATGGTTGACAGCACGGCAATGAACGGAATTTTATCTTCAGACGGATCGTTAAAAGACAAATGCCAGCAGCTGGTTGATACCGCTAACCAAAATGGCGGTGCGGATAATATTACCGTAGTATTGGTTCAAAATAATAAGGAAAAAGTTCAATTTGAAACTGCAAAACCTATAGCGAATGGCAACAAAAGCACAGGCATTAAATCCAATCCCTTAACAGGCGATTATCCCGTGCCACCGCAAAAGTTGCAAAAAACGAAAGGCAAAACGGGCATGGTAACCCTGTTATGGGTGTTGATGTTGTTTTTTTTGGCAGCATCCGTTTATCAATACCTGCAAAACAAAGGTAACACGTCTTCTCAGCCTGCGCAATTAGTTTTGCCTGTAAAAAGGCAAAAAAATAAGCAGGAAATAAAATTGCAGCAGGCTATCGACCAGACAAAAGGCCATGTTTTAATACTATCAGATACATCCTTTACCGTGCCTTTACTTATCAGTGAAGCTATCCAAATCAATAAGGATAGTTTAACTATTAAAGCAAAGGGTAAAATTGTATTACAAAGTGATTCGGGGTATAATGGCGCAGCGTTCCAGCTTACTGCAAAATGTAAAAAAGTTTTACTGGATAGTATTTCGCTGGTCAATTTTCAGGCAGGCGTTGCTTCGGTTAATAATGCGCTCGAATTAAAAAACACAAGGTTTATTAATTGCCCCGTACAAATTGTAAACGCGTACACATTTCCAGATAAAAAATACATCAGCGGAAAACTTCCGTCAGCGGCTTTCAGCGTTGATTCGGTCCCGGTAAATAAAAAGAAATAGGATAATGAAACCGGAAGCAACCACGCCTATTTCACGCAAAAAAGAGCGTTTGTTTTTAATACTTACAGGCATTATCCTTTTGCTGCTTTTTATCCGTCTTTTTTACGTTGAACAGAAGAATTTTACCGATGTAGGCCAGCGACTTAAGGATGGTACGATGATCAACCTGAACGCGCCTTACCTTGCCCAAAACTTAAGTGTGTTGTTAAAAAAAGGGTATTATTTTGAAGATCAGAATGATATCAGCCTGATTGAACATACCCTTGCCAATAACTTAAACAACGGGCTTAAGTTTGATAACATTGGCGAATTAAATAAACAGCGGTTTAATATCAATGCAGACCAGGCATTTGATGAGGGCGGCGAATCATATAAGCAGCGAGTGATGGTTTCCCGATCCCTATTGGGTTATACCGGTGATGATTCTGTTCGTTTTATCCAGGAAAAAAGTAATCCGCCGGCTTTGCCTGCAACCACCGATCTTGGTATGGATGGCAGCGCCATTTCAGGTAAAATACTGAACAAAAAACTACCGGTAGGCGGTGTTTTGGTACGGCTGCAAATGATATTGCCGCAGGACAGTATTTATAACGATGAAGAAGCAGGGCAGGTTAAAACACAGACCAAACAAACACCCGCTTATAAATTAGTTTACGTTTTGGATAATAAGGGACAAAAGCATCTGCAATCGTTGATTGCTTTTTCACGTACAGATGGGAACGGAGATTATGCGTTTAAAAACCTGCCCGCAAATAAAGCATTTGAGGTGCTGCCTTTGCAGCCAGGTTTCCAGTTTGGTAAATCTAAAGGTACCGAAAATCTTGATGGAGATGAAGCGTTTGATTTTTACCAGTCGCCGCATTCCATCCGATTGTTATCTGCCCGTGATTATAACATCCTTAAAAAGGAAAAATCGTTTATTATCCGTACCCCGGCTGAATTTAATTTATCGTATTGCATAATTGTTGCATGCTTTTTTGCAGGATTTTTAATAACCCATCTGGTTCTGGGTTGGAAATTCTCAGATTGTGACCAATTAATCCTTCCATTGGTAATGATTCTTACCGGGTTGTCTCTTTTAACCCTTTTTAGCTTACAGGATCCTTTGCGGGATCGGTTTTTTGCCCGCGACACGGTCGTTTACCTCGCTATTGGCTTTGGCGCTATGTTGCTGATGCTCTTATTTAATATACGGCGGTTTAATGCCGATTCGGGCTTTTACAGAATGTTTTTGTTTAAGAATAACGATAAAGCAGCTAACGGCTGGCCATGGATCGTTGCAGCTATTATTTTGCTGATTCTCACCATTCGTTTTGGGGCCGGTCCGGAAGGAAGCGGCGTAAAAGTTAACTTATTTGGCTTCCAGCCGAGCGAGATCGTTAAATATTTGGTCATCATTTTCCTGGCGGGATTTTTTGCGGTGAATGAAAAGTTTATCAGCGAATATGCCAGCTGGCGTAAACGATGGTCGTTTTTTTCCTTTGCACTTATCGCAATCGGCATTACACTGTTCCTGTTTTTAATGCTGGGCGATATGGGACCTGCTATCATTATCTGCTTTACCTTCATCGTTCTGTTCTCTTTTTCAAGGGGTGATTTTATGTTTATGGCCCTATCCGTTGTGTTTTATGTTATCGTTACCTGGATTTTTAAAAATGTATGGTTATCGGGCGGTTTAACACTTGCCATGCTGCTATTCGTTTTCTTTTACCAACGCAAACAGCTCAGCGAATCAGCTATTATGGCTTTGATCGTAATTGCAGGTTTTTTAACTATCGATAAGATCCCGCATTTAGATAAGCTGATACCCGGGCCAGTTGAGCGCCTTGTTGAGCGAAAAGCCATTTGGCAGGACGCCTGGAACAACGAAGTTTATGGCGGCGACCAGGTAGCAAATGGCTTGTGGGCCATGGCAAGCGGGGGAGCGGCAGGCCAGGGAATTGGTGAAGGTTTCGCCAAAACTATTCCCGAAGCACATACCGACATGATATTGCCATCTATGGGCGAAGAGTTTGGATGGGCAGGCATCATAGCCATATTTTTACTGTTTTTGTTGTACCTGCACAGATCAATAATTATTGGCAGGCAAACAGGTACGCCCTTCCTGTTTTATTTATGTGCCGGGATCGGCCTGTGTACTTTTATCCAGTTTATCTTGATAGCAGGTGGATCTACCGGGGCGTTGCCTTTATCAGGCGTAGCTTTACCCTTTCAAAGTTATGGAGGGTCGTCGCTTGTTGCCAATTTTATGGTGGCTGGATTTTTGTTGTCGGCTTCCAAAGTTAAAGGGACGCCAATTCAAATGAGCTATATCACCAGGCAGCAGGATCGCAACCTGGTTCCTGCGTTACTTGCGGCCTGTATTGGAATGATCTTGCTAACCATCAATATTTCCAGATACTTTTTTAATAACCGCCAATGGCTGGTAAAACCAGCTTTGGTGGCGGATAAAAGTGGTGCCCGGATGTTTAGCTACAACCCGCGTATTGGTATTTTAATGAATAAATTGCAGGCAGGCACACTTTATGACCGTAACGGTCTTATCCTTGCCACCAGCAACCCGGAATTGATAAAAAAACAGCAAAATGCTTTGGGCACAGCAGGCGCGGGAAATTATAGCCTTGATTCAGCAGTTCATAAGCGTTTAACGCGCTATTATCCCTTTGAGGAACAAATGTTTTTTTGGGTGGGTGATGCCAATACCGACGTATTTAACGGCAGTACCAACGGCTATTTCGCCGAATACGGCGAGGCCGCCGAATTACGCGGGTTTAAAATGCCTGTTTCCAGCTACAATGTACACGCCAGTTTTTACAGGGAGGATCGTTTCTTGCCAAGGGGAATAAGGGAAATGACTGTAAGCAAAAAGGATTACAGCGCATTGGCTCCTTTGCTTGCAGCGGGTATTAACAGCGAAGCCGTTGAGTCCTTTAAAAAACGAAACCGGGATGTCCAACTAACGGTGGATGCTGACCTCCAAACAAGTATCCAGCAGTCCATCGCCGTAGATACCTCTTTTAATTACAAAAGAATTTCGGTAGTAATTATGGAGCCGGCCAGCGGCGATGTACTGGCGTCGGCAGTATACCCTTTACCGCCCGTGCATAACTGGGACCTACTGAATATGCCCGTACCCGAGCAAAATAAACTGGCGCAGTGGGTAACTACTACCGACCTCGGCTTTACTTATGCCACACAGCCCGGCTCAACGGCGAAAATTTTAACCACTATGGCCGCGTTCAATAAATTGGGACTTAATGCTGCCAAAGTAACCTATCATGTAAACGAAAATGAAAGGATCCGTACGAAAGGCATTGAACCCGACGAAACCGGCGAAATAACCCTTGAACGGGCTGTCGCAAAATCGAACAACGTATATTTTATAAAACTGGCCAACCAACAGCACCTGGAAGAAAACATGGCCGACCTGTATTTAAAAACCGGTATGTTTTTACATGGGGTGGGTGGGTATTTTTACAACAAGCCTGCTGAAAATACCGACCAGGAAGAAAAGTGGCGCAATTTATGGCGAAATACAGAGTTTAACACCAAACCAAAATACGACCCCAATAATATACGCCGTTCAAGATCAATGGGGATATCCGGGATGGCATGGGGGCAGGGCGCATTAATTGCTACACCTGCCGCTATGGCACGACTGGTTTCGGGCGTTGCCAATAACGGAGTGCTGGTGGCCAATAGGTTTGTTTTGAAGGTAAGCGATTCTGTAACGACTGTAAAAAGTGGTATAACGCTGGCTAACGACCAGCAATATGCCTCTGTCATTACCAAGTACATGATAGAGCAAAGCGCGCCAAAAGTGTCCGTATTGGGCATCAGCGTGGCAGGTAAAACAGGTACACCCGAGAGGATATGGAAAAAACAAAGCATTAACGATGGTTGGTATGTGTTTTTTGCCCCGATGGCAAAGGGTAATGGCAATATAGTCGTATGTATCCGCATTGAATCTACCCGGGGATCATCAGACGCGGTGAGACTTGCCGGACAGCATGTTATACCATTTTTATTGAAAAAGGGTTATATTAAAAATATTACGCCGGTTAAGCACGATGATAGCGGGCAGAGCGATCAACCGGAAGACACAACGACGCCCGAACCGGCTGCTGCAGATACCAGCAGCACCGTGAATCAATAGATTATTGAAACCATAAGCATTAGTTATGTTCGATCTGTTTAAAAAAAATGAAAATAATGGGCCTAAGGATGTAAAGGCCGTGCGGGATACCCTGTTGCGCTTTATTAAACAAGAGTTTCAGAAAGCCGAAGGGGGAGAGGGGCGCAACATTAAAGGGATAAATATTTTTATAGGCTGTAATGGTACAGAAAAACATATCTACGAAGCCGCTGTTTACACAGAAGAGCCAGACCGGTTTAAAAACGAAATACAGCGCATTGCCGATGATTATGCCCTTGATATTCCGGAAGGATGGGAAATGGATGTTGATTTCGTGGATGAATGTCCGCCGGAAGCGTCAAAGATTGATTCGCTGAACGCAGCGATCTTTATCCGCACAAAAGAAAATACGATCCAAAGATCGGCTATTGGTTATTTGAGGGTGTTGAACGGGGAATCTGAAAAGCAGAAGTATCAGATAAAGTCGTCAGAAGGGAAGATTAATATTGGCCGCGGCAAAAACGTGCAGGTAGAGGATGGTTTTTTTAGGCTGAACCAAATTGCTTTTGATGCCGAAAGCGTCAATCGAAGCAATAAGTACGTGAGCCGTCAGCATGCGCATATCGAATGGAACAAAGATAACGGCTGTTTTATGCTTTTTGCTGATGAGGGCGGCGTGCCGCCACGAAACAAAATAAAAGTAAGATCGGCCCTGATTGAAAATCTTGTAAAACTGCATTCGGTGAGCATTGGCCATAAACTTGCCGAGGGCGACCAGGTGATTTTAGGCGAATCGGCGGTGCTGGAATTCAGTTATCGTTCGGAAGAAAATAAAAATGGGTAAAATATTTACAATAGCAGAAGGCCTTGAAAATATGGGCGCTTTACGAACGGGCGGCCAGGGGTCGGTATACAAGGGGCGCCGGATGGGCCCTGTCCTCAGCGCGGTAAAAATCCTCCCGACACCCATTTACGCCGAAAGCGCTGAAGATAAAAACTACCTGAAATTTTTGAACGAGGTAGAAAAACTTAAAAAAGTTAACGAAATACCCAACCCCAACGTTGTTAAAATACTCAATTTTGGTATCACAGAAAGTGGTTCTCTTCCCTATATTGAAATGGAATTTATTGAGGGTCCCGACCTTGAAGAGTTGCTGAAACCCCCGCACGAACGAATTTTTACAATAAAGGAAGTTATAAAGGTTGCAGATCAATTAGCTTGTGCTATATCGCATTGTCACAAGGTTGGTGTAAAACATGGCGATATTAAAAGCAATAATGTAAAATTCAATATCCATTCAGGCAATTATGTGCTGCTTGATTTCGGGCTTTCGGTAATGTCAGATGAAGAGCGCCGGAGCAGTATGCGCCATGCAGGGGCAATAGAGTTTATGGCCCCCGAACAAAACGAAGGGCAGATGCTTTTTCAAACAGATATTTACAGCTACGGTGTAATCTTATTCGAACTGCTAACGGGCCAGGTGCCTTTTCAGCTGAAAGACAATGGGGAAACGGCCCGAAATTCGGTGATGATATCGCATATGGAAGTGCCTGTTCCGGATATAATGGAGCTGCGGCAGCAAAATATCCCGGAAGGCTGGAGTGCGGCAAAACAGGAGCATGAAATGGCCGTGCCCGCATGGTTGTTGAATATGGTGGCGCGGTGTCTTGAAAAGCGGCCAGACGGACGGTACAGCAACGGGATGGAGCTCCACGAAACCCTGGTGCTTAACAGTACTTCGGCATTGCCAGATGAGGCCGATAGAGCAATTTTGAAAACCGAGAACGAACAACTGCGAAGTCTTATAAAAATGTACCGGGAGCAAGCGGTGGAAAAAAACAAAGGTGTACTAGTATCCAAATATTTGCTTGGCGGTTTGGTACTATTAGCTTTGATAGGGATCATCGCACTGGGACGTCCTGTTTTTATTAAAAAAAATAACACTTATTTGCCCGTGGGAGGTACTTCTTCAACAAAACTAATTCCGCATAATCTGGAAACATCCTTTCAAAAGCGGCCGATGAGAAAAGAAACTTTTCCAGATTCAGCTAATGTAAAAAAGGATACATCGGGAATCAATATACCCGCTAATGATTCCATTAGTAAAATATCAAAATTGGCGGATCAAAAGAAAAAACACCATAAAAAAAGGAAGAAGTTTTTGGGATTATTTTGATGGGTTTTAATACACCCCACACCGGTATACCCCCATATTTAATACAGGTTATGCGAATATGACGTATCTTAAACGCCGATTTTGATAATATTTAGCACTGTTTTTAAGGATAAAACTCCTCTTAAATAGTAAGATTATACTGATTTGACACTAATTTTATTATTAAATATTCAGACAATCAATTACTTAACTATTTGTTGCAAAAAACTTAACATCGAGTTTGTCAATTCGGCGCGGATTTGTACTTTTGCCCCCGGAGAGCTGGCAGAGTGGTCGATTGCGGCAGTCTTGAAAACTGTTGAACTGTGAAAGGTTCCTGGGGTTCGAATCCCTAGCTCTCCGCCAAATTCAATATAAAAAACAGATAAAAGCCTGCAAATCAAATGATTGCAGGCTTTTGTTTTTAAACTAAAACCCTAAAATGGTCACCAAATCGCAACAAAAAAGTGCGTAATTCGGTGAGTAATTTCAGGGATTCTCCTACTCACCGGTATGTACGTATCTATTTGGTATTCAACATTTTGAAGTGTTGAACATCTTGTAAAGTTCTAATTGCAAGCTTATTTTTGTTTCACTTTTTAACGCTTAAAACCGTATGAAGACCACATTCAGCTTGCTCTTTTATTTAAAGAGGCCAAAAAATTATGAAAACGGGCCAATGCCCATCTATTTGCGTATTACTGTAAATGGTAAACGCGCCGAAACTACTTCCGGCAGGGAATCCCTGCCTGCCAACTGGAATAGCAAATTAGGGCGCTTTCGTGATAGTACATTATCTAATCTTTCAATTCCGGGTAATTTTGGCATTTATAATATAAAAAAAAGACAGGTTTGGCAATTTCTGGTTTTTCTTTCCCGAACTTGGTGTTTATAAATATAGTCCAACCGCAAAAAAAAACAATACATTGCTTCCATAACCAGGTAATACTATTTTACCAAAAGTTATCCAAAAACTTATATATAAATGGAGGTGATGTTTGCAAAATTATGGTAATTATTGCTTAGTTTAGCAGGCCTTTTTTTTCAATCTATTAGTAGGCTTTGGTTTAACACATGATAGGAGATATTTCCAGGTTGTCGGATGATGAGTTGCTTGTGCTGATAAGACAGGACAAATTGGGTGCGTTTAAGGAACTGTACAGCCGCTATTGGAAAAAATTGTATGCCGAGGCTTACAAGCGTTTAAGCAGTAAAGAGCTTGCCGAAGAGATAGTGCAGGAGTTGTTTGCCAATCTTTGGCTACAGCGCCATGCCCGCCAGATAAACTCAACCGTTGGCGGGTACCTATATAATGCCGTTACCAACCGGGTTATTGATCAGTATCGCAAAGAGATGGTCCGTAACCGTCACCGTGAGGCCATGATGGTGACACGCGCTGAAGCCGATAACGCCACCGAAGACACCATAATGCTGCGCGATCTGACTTACGCTATTGAAACCGAAGTTAGCCTGCTGCCCGATAAATGCCGTCAGGTGTATGAGCTTAGCCGCAACGAATACAAAAGCAATAAAGAAATTGCGCTGATGCTGGGCATATCAGAAAAAACCGTCGAAAATCATCTCAGCAAGGCACTCAAACGCCTGCGTGTAGGGCTTAGTCATTACCTGCCTGTTATAGCCCTGATATTGTTTAAATAATTTTTTTATTTTTTTTTGCAGAGTGTAGGGGATACACTGTGGTTGATACGTCATGTACTATAGAACCAATTGTATCTCATTTTATGGAAGAAGCTATATCCGTCGAAATACTGGAACGGTATATTAAAGGTAATTGTACTCCCGATGAAGTGGAACAGGTAAAAGCCTGGTATCGCTCGTTCGAGCGTAACGATGATTACGTTTCGGGTATAAGTCTGGCCGAAGAAAAAGCCCTTGAAGAAAAACTTTATAATCACATACTTCAAACTATTGGCGTAGATACGGGTCTCGAAGAAAATGATGATACCGAAGCTGACCAACTCCCGCGCCGTAGCATCTTCAGCCGCTGGTATACTATTGCAGGTGCCGCCGCAGTTTTATTAATAGCCGGTGCTACCTACATATTCACCACCCATCACACGCCGTTTGGCGCAAATGAAACTGCTGCCAATGTAAGCACCAAACAGATTCAATCCATTACCAATAATTCAGACCAGGTATATAAAGCCATCCTGCCTGATCATAGTATTGTATGGCTTAAACCAAACTCGCAATTAACCTATCCCGAAGTTTTTGACACAAAATCAAGGATGGTTACCATTTCGGGCGAAGGTTTTTTTGAGGTCACTAAAAATCCAAATTGCCCATTTATCATCAATAGCCCCTCCATCATTACTAAGGTTTGGGGCACCAGCTTCCTGGTGCGCGATAATAATCGCAACAGCCCGGCCGAGGTATCGGTAATGACTGGGAAAGTTTCGGTAAGCCTCAAAACAACGGATAACGGCCCTCAGCCATCGCTAAAACTTGAACAAGGCGAGGTTATGCTGTATCCGCACCAAAAAGTGGTATACCTGACAGATCAGAAACCACTTATGCCGCAAACAGAAGGTGTTGCCGATGAGAACGCTATGCAGATATGGAAGCACGTAAATCTGTCGTTTGATAATAAGCCTATCCGTGAGATAGTCCCGGTGCTTAACTCAAAGTTTCATGTTCATATTGTGGTTAAGAATGACAGGCTTAATCGCTACATACTCAATGCCGATATGACAGGTTTAAACCTGCCCGATGTGCTTGAGGCATTAAAGAAATCCCTTAATATCAATTACGAGATAAGCGACGACGGGATCGAACTCCAATAAACCCGTTTAACAAACCAATTATTAATCAAGTAAATCACACAACAGATGGAAAAAAAGCTACAAACATAACCTCACCGACCCGCAAGCCTTTACATGTTTTGGTAACGGCAAAAAAAGAACTTAGAAGTGTTGCGACCACTCCTAAGTTCAAGCTTAGCCCACTTTGAAGAACGCCATTTTTAATGGTGCGAGGGCTTTAATTGTCTCATTTTTAACAAAGAAACAGAAACAAATATATGAAATTTCGTTTACGAAGTCCTATCCCCTGGTTTAAAATCATGAAGATCACCTTTAGTCAGATCCTGATAGCCGTTGTATTAAGCAGCTTTGCTTACGCAACGCCGGTGCGGGCACAAAATATTCTTGACAAACCTGTAAACATATCACTTAACAATGCAACCTTGCTTGATGTTGTAAATTATTTGCAAAAAAAGAACGATATCAAGTTCATATACAGCAAAAATACCGTTGATATGTCACAAAAAGTAAATGCCAACTTTAAAGAACAACCACTTAAAGTTGTGTTGGATGAATTATTCAAAAACAACGGTATAGACTATGAAGTACTGCAAGACCGCATAGTTTTGGGCAAATTGCCCGCTGGCACATTACCCGCCAATACCGATGGTTCGCCTGGCGATAAGGTCAACCGCGCTGCCGAGGCAAGCATCGCGGTTACCGGTAAGGTAATAGACGCCCAGGGTAATCCTATACTAGGCGTCTCGGTCGCCGAAAAAGGCACCACTAATGGAGTGCTAACTGATGTTATCGGCTCATTCAAATTGAATGTGGCAAGCCAAAACAGCATACTTGTGATAACCAGCGTTGGCTATGAAAAAAAAGAAGTGCCGGTTGGCGACAACACCAGCTTTACTGTTACCCTGCTTGATGATATAAGAAGCATGAATGAGGTTGTAGTTGTAGGATACGGTGTGCAAAAGAAAAGCGTTACAACCGGTTCAATCTCGGGAGTTACCTCTAAGGATTTTGCTAACCAATCGGTTGTTAATATTGCCCAGATATTACAGGGCCGTACATCTGGTTTAACTATCACCACCAATGACGGCCAGCCCGGTGATGGCGCTACCGTACGCGTTCGTGGTATCACAACTTTCAACAATAACGATCCGCTTTGGGTTGTTGACGGTGTAGTGGTTGATAACGGCGGTATAGGCTATCTTAACCAACAGGATATTGAATCTATCGAGGTATTGAAAGATGCCGCCTCGGCCGCAATTTACGGCACACGGGCCGCTGCGGGCGTTATCCTGGTAACTACCAAAAAAGGTAAAGCCGGCCGTACGCAAATCAACTACTCGGGTTATTTTGGCATATCTGCTCCTGCACGTACGCTTGATCTGCTTAACGCTACCGAATATGCTACCTTAAGAAACGAGTCGCTGGCAGCTGCGGGCAAACCAATATTGTTCAGCGATCCGTCGGCCCTTGGCACCGGTACCAACTGGCAGTCGTACATCTTCAATAACAGCGCCAAAGAGCAGGATCACGAGCTAAGCGTGTCTGGCGGCAGTGAAAAATCAACTTATTACACCTCATTTGGCTATTTGAGTCAGGAAGGCATTGTTGCAACTCCTATATCAAAATACAACAGGATAAACTTTAGAACCAACGAAACTTACAAGCCATCGAAATATGTAAACTTTGGCGATAACATTGGTTACACTTACAACAAATCAATAGGTTTGGGTAATACCAACAGCGTATTTGGCGGCCCCTTAAGCTCGGCCATCAACCTTGATCCTATTACCCCTGCAGTGGTTACCGATCGTACTGTTGCTTCGGCTGCACCGTATACCACAGCAAACGTAGTGCGTAACGCACAGGGTTATCCTTATGGTATATCGCAATATGTTGGCCAGGAAATAACCAACCCGCTTGCCTATATCCAAACCCGTTTGGGCAACTACAGCTGGGCGCACAACATTGTGGGTAATGCCTTTGCCGCAGTTGATCCTATCCCTGGTCTCGAGATAAAATCAACCGTTGGTACTAAAATAGCATTTTACGGCGATGAATCGTTTACGCCATTGTACTATCTGAATGCATCAACTGTATCATCTCAAAACAATTATAACCGCGATGAAACAAGGTTATTTAACTGGAATCTTGAGAATACCGCATCGTACACCCGTACTTTTGGTAAACATAACCTGAATGTACTGATAGGACAGGGTGCTTATGTTGATAACGGTGGTTATTCCTCAGGTGTTACCGAATACGGCCTGCCCGTAACCAACTTTAACGATGCATCATTAAACTACAGCATTCCGGCGGTTCAGCGCATAGGCTATGGAGGCGAAGGGCAGCCACACCACATCAGCTCGTTGTTTGCACGTTTAAATTACGATTACCAGGAGAAATACATTGTTCAGGGCGTTGTTCGCCGCGATGGTTCTTCCCGCTTTGGCGAAAACCACAAATATGGTACCTTCCCGTCAGTATCATTAGGCTGGGTGCCAACAAAAGAGGCTTTCTGGCCGCAAAATGGAGTTGTGGACTTCCTGAAAATCCGTGGTGGTTACGGTGTTGTAGGTAATGATGCATTGCCTGATAACGCCTTCCTTTCAACTATCGGCGGCGGCCGTAATTACAGCTTTGGTACTGGTGACACCTACATCAGCGGTTATAGTCCTAATGCACCATCAAACCCCGATCTGAAATGGGAGCAAACTTCGCAAACCAACGTTGGTATCGACGCCGTTATCTTCCATGATTTCAACGTGACTGTTGAGTGGTACAAAAAGAAAACAACCGGTATCCTTCAGCAGGTCAACATCCCATACTATGTCGGCGCAATCAGCAACCCTTATGCTAACGTAGGCGACATGGAAAATACCGGACAGGAGTTGTCTTTAAGCTACCACAAAAAGATTGGCGAAGTTAATTTCAGTGCCGACGGTAACATATCACACCTCAAAAATAAAGTTACCCGTTTAGCTCCCGGCCAGCTTTATCTTGGCGGCGCAGGCGTGCAGAACATACAGGGTGGCGTAACCCGTTCTCAAGTTGGTTACCCGATTAACTCCTTCTATGGTTATCAAAATCTTGGTGTGTTCCAAACCCAGGCCCAAATAGACAGTTATGTCTCATCAACCGGGCAGAAAATTCAGCCCAACGCACAGCCGGGCGACTTTAAATGGGCCGACCTTAACGGCGATGGTAAAATTGACGACAACGACCGTAAATTTATCGGCAGTTCGTTGCCAACCTGGCAGTACGGTTTAACTTTAACTGCATCATACAAAGGTTTCGACATTTTGATGTTTGGTCAGGGTGAGGGTGGTAACAAAATATTCCAGGGATTACACCGCCTCGACATCCTTACCGCGAACTACCCCAAAGCAGCTCTTGGCCGCTGGACCGGTCCGGGTACCTCCAACACCTGGCCACGCCTAACGGATAACGATGCAAACTATAACTTTGAATACAACTCAAGCTTCTACCTGCAAAGCGGCACTTACTTCCGTATCAAAACCCTGCAGTTAGGCTATACCCTTAAAAAGGATTGGGCGAAAAAGATCGGTCTGCAAAATCTGCGTGTTTACCTGACCGGCCAAAACCTGATAACCTTTACCAAATACACTGGGTATGATCCAGACATTTCAGGCAGTATCGACCAGGGCTTCTATCCGCAGGCCCGTACATACATAGTTGGTTTAAACGTAGGATTATAAATATAAAGAGAGAGCATGAAAAAGAGTTTAAAATATTTAGCAGCTTTTGCAGCAGTGGCCATTGCCGGTGCAGCATGCAAAAAAAGTTTTTTAACAGTAACGCCAAAAGGAACTAACCTTGAGTCGGCTTACTACAAAGACCAAACCGAAGCCTTTAACGGCCTGGTGGCAGTTTATGATATTATGAGCTACCAGAGTGGTGGTTTAATAACCAAAGAAAATGCAGCTGACGCCGGCAGCGATGACCATGTGGCTGGTGGCGGTGGCGCAAGCGACGTAACCGACCTCCAGGTGTTCAATAACTATACCCTTAACGAAACCCAGGGCCCGTCACAGGCGCTATGGCAAGGTGGTTTCCAGGGTATTTTCCGCGCCAATGTATTACTGGCCAAATTACCGGGTGTGCCTATGGATGCCAAATTAAAGGCACAATATGCTGATGAAGCCACTGCCTTGCGTGCTTATTATTATTTTGACCTGGTACGCTGGTTTAAAAATATCCCGCTGATACTGACAGAGATACCAGCAAGCGATATTGACAATGTATTGCAGGTTCCTCCTTCGTCGGTATATACCCAGATAGAAAACGACCTGAAAGCTGTGGTCTCAAACGGTAATATCCCCGATCAGGTAAATACCGCTACTGATGGTGGCCGTTTAACAATGGGCGCAGTACATGCTTTGCTTGGCAAAATTTATCTGTACGATAAAAAATATACCCTGGCTGCAAGCGAGCTGGCAATAGTTAACGGAACACCGGGCCAAATGAACGGCAAGTACGGCTATCAGTTACTGCCTAGCTTTGCCGACCTATGGAAATCAAGCAACAAATACAATTCAGAATCAATTCTGGAGGCCGATCACTCATCAAAATCAGGCGGTGATTGGGGTTGTATAGCTTGTACCGAAGGTAACGTAATGGATATTATGGTTGGCCCGCGCGGTTACGTTGCCAAAACAGCTGTAGCACCCGATTATGTTTCGGGCTGGAGCTTCATCCCGTTTACCCGGGAGTTTTTCAACTTCATTCATAACGATCCGCGTAACTTTGCCACAGTAGCTAACCTTGACAGCCTTAAGGCTGCCGGCATAGCCGACTATACTCCGGGTTATGACAATACAGGTTTCTTTTTGAACAAGTTTGCCGGTCACGTATCAGACAAAACCACCGGTGGTGGTGCGCCCGAGCTTAACTATCCTCAAAACATGTATGAGTTCCGTTTGGCCGATACTTACCTGATGGAAGCCGAAGCGCTGATAATGGGTGGTGGCGACCAAAGCCGTGCCGCAGCCCTGATGACTGCCGTACACAGCCGTGCTTACAATGATGGTAAATCCCATCCGCTGCAGGCTACAATGGCTGTGCTTAAAAACGAACGCCGTGCTGAACTGGCGGGCGAAGGCCATCGCTGGTTCGACCTTGTGCGATGGGGCGATGCGCCAGCGGTTTTGGGTTACAAAGGTTTTAAAGCCGGCAAGAATGAGATATTGCCCATCCCGCTTAATGACCTGAATGCAACCAAAATTAAACAGAGTAAAGAATATGGCGGTACAATTTAAGTTTAACCTTATTAACGTTTAAGATCAATGAAATCGAAAATATTAAAAGCCGGTACTTTTGTACTTGCGCTATTGGCTGCCGGAGCTTATTTCGGTTGTACTCCTGAAAAATTGGATGGCGAAGGCAATGGCCTTAGCCCTAAAAGTTTTAATGCCAGCTTTACCGTAACCCCGGTAGCCGGCAAAGCTAATTACTATGTTTTAAAAGCCGATCCTTCGGGCGTTCAATCGATACAGTGGGATCTGGGCGATGGTGGCGGCTTAAATGCCGGCAAAATGGTTGATACCGTGTTTTATCCTGATGCGGGGATCTATAATGTGAGCATGCAGGCCCTCGGCTATATCGGTGGCGTGACCAAAACATCGGCTGCACAAACCATTACTGTTGCTACATCCGACCCAAAATCGGGTAACCTGGTAGTGGGTGGTAAAATGCAAGCCGGCGACGACGCTAACTGGACACACTTTATTATTGGCGGTGGGCAGCAAATTGTGTTTGATGCCAGCAAAGGCGTAATGACGGCCAATGAATCAAACTACAATCAGGGGGCTGTTTACCAGGCGCTTAACCTTACTGCCGGCCAGAAATACATGGTTGATATGATAGTATCGGGCAGCGGCGCAACCAATACCTGGTTTGAGGTTTGGGTTGGTGCTACCCAGCCGGTTGCTGGCAGCGACTATAATTCGGGCTCAAAAATAATATCACTGAATACCTGGTCTGGTTGCGGCGGTACGGCCTTCAGCGGTAAATTATCGGCCATTACATGTTCCGGTACCGGCGATCCCTTTACCGTGCCAACTACCGGCACTTATTACCTGGTTATCAAATGTGGTGGCCAGAACACTGGTTTAACCGGCATATCGTTCACTAACGTTACGCTGCGCGGTGTTAATTAATATAAATAAATACGACCGCCTGTCTGTAAAAAGCAGGCGGTCGTTTTAAGCCGTATACTTCACTATGAAAAAAAAATATTATATCATATACGCATTAATGAGCATAGGTATGTTATCGTGCTCAAAAAAACAGGCGGTATTGGCACCGTTTGTATCTATTACGCAGCCGGCGAAGGTGTATACCTTTGATACCACCCCTTCATGGTCTGACGAGTTTGGTACAGACGGCGCTCCCGACCCAACCTTGTGGACATACGATACCGGCGGAGGTGGCTGGGGTAACAATGAACTTGAATATTACACCAATACCACCAACAATGCAAGTATATCAAACGGCATTTTGTCAATTACTGCACGTAAGGAAAGCATTGGCGGGATGAACTATTCATCGGCGCGTATGATTTCAAAAACTCCGGAAACATTATTGTACGGCCGTATCGAGGTGAAGGCCAAACTACCCTCGGGCCGTGGTACATGGCCTGCTATATGGATGCTTCCCAATGATTATGCTTATGGTAACTGGCCGGCATCGGGCGAGATAGATATTATGGAGATGGTTGGTTATGATCCAAATAATGTGCATTTCAGCATACATGATCAAACCAACTTTGGCGGCAATTCAAAAACAAGCACCTACAATATTTCAACGGCGAGTACCGATTATCATCTGTATCGTGTTGACTGGACGCCCGACGCTGTTACCGGCTACTATGATAACGTACAGGTATTTACCTTCCAGAACGATAAACAAGGCAATTTTGCAACGTGGCCTTTTGACAAGCCTTTTCACGTTATGCTGAATTTAGCCATCGGCGGTAACTGGGGAGGAGTACAAGGGGTTGATGACACTATATTCCCGACGGCCATGCAAATAGATTACGTGCGCTATTACAAAATGATAACCAGTAATTAAATACCGGTCTTTAAAAGCCGTTTTTAATTACGGCTACTATTTATGCAAGGAATAACACATAAATATAACCGGCCGTCAGGTAGTGTTATTCCAAAATTTGATTCGGATAAATAAAAATGTTTATGAAAACCATTGGAAAAAATATTTTAATGATATTGGGCCTTGGCCTGATGTCGACCGCGTTTGCATGCAGCAAAAAATCGGGTGGCGGAGGTGATACTCCCGTAACACCAGTTCAGCCGGTAACGCCGCAAAAGACCGATGTGTCGATGTGGGTAACCACGGCCGATCAATCGCAGCTATTGGCCAAACAAAATGTGTCGTTGCTTTTCAGCACTACCACAAATCAAAATACCGTCATTAATGTTGATACTACCCAAACCTATCAAAATATTGATGGTTTTGGCTTTTGCCTTTCGGGCGGCAGTGCATCATTAATAAATGGCCTGCCCGAAACACAGAAGGCGGCGTTGTTGAAAGAGCTCTTCGCTACCGACACGGCCAATATGGATATCAGTTATATCCGTATAACCATAGGAGCGTCAGACATGAGCGCAAGCCCTTTCAGCTATGATGATGTTTCGGGCGATGTAAGCCTTTCGCAGTTTAGCCTGGATAAAGAAAAGGCCGACCTGATACCTATTCTTCAGCGCATTATCACGATAAATCCAAACATCAAGATCCTGGCTTGTCCATGGAGTGCGCCGGCATGGATGAAAGACAATAATAGTGTTACACAGGGAAGTCTGCAAAGCCAGTATTATGATGTTTATGCACAATATTTTGTAAAATATATTCAGCAGATGAAGGCTGCCGGTATAGCTATCGATGCTATTACTCCACAAAACGAACCGCTGAATGCCTATAATACTCCGGCCATGCTTTGGTTATCGGCAGATGAGGATACTTTTATCAAGAACAATCTTGGCCCGGCGTTTAAAAATGCTGGCATCACCACCAAGATCATCTGCTACGATCATAACTGCGATCATGCTGAATATGCCACCAACATTTTAGGCGATCCGGCTGCTGCTGCCTATGTTGACGGTTCGGCTTTTCACCTTTATGCAGGAAGCATCAACGCGCTTACCCCGGTACATGATGCTTTCCCGGGCAAGAATATTTATTTTACCGAGCAGGCTACCTTTCAGGGCGGTGATTTTGGCGGCGATTTAAAATGGCATGTCAGCAACCTTATTATTGGGGCTACCCGCAACTGGAGCCGCAACGTGTTGGAGTGGGTTTTAGCTACCGATGCAAACAACGGTCCGCATACCAATGGCGGTTGCAGCACCTGTTTGGGAGCCCTTACTATAGGGCAAAACGTTACGCGCAACGTAGCTTATTACATTATTGCACATGCGTCAAAATTTGTAAAACCCGGTGCAGTGCGCATAGCGTCCGATCAGCAGAATACCTTGCTTAACGTGGCCTTTAAAAATACAGATGGCTCAAAGGTGCTTATTGTGATAAACACCAGCACGGCTTCGCAAACATTCAACATTAAATTTAATTCTAAGCAAACGGCTACTACGCTTGCGGGCGGTGCGGTTGCTACTTACAAATGGTAATTTACTACGCTTAATATATCGTTTTGCGTTTTTCCCGATAGCGATTAATTCCGTTATGAAAAATAAGCGTATGTGGCTATTGCTGCTGATATTTGGCGGAGGGCTAACAGTCATTTTCAGCCAGTGCGTTAACGCGGGCGATAAGCCCGATGTGCGGGGCGAGGAATACGCAGGCTCAAAAAAATGTATGAAATGCCATGAGGATGTGTACCGGTCGTACCTGCTTACGGCGCATTACCATTCGTTACAGCGGGCAACAGGCAGCAACGTTCATGGTAGTTTTGAGCATGGCCATGATTCGGTTACGTTTGATAATGGTAACGCCGGGCTGGTAATGAATAAACGAATAAGCGGTATGTACCAAACGGCCTATAAAAAGGCCAGGGAATATCGTTCGGAACGCTTTGATATGGTTTTTGGTGGTAATAAGGCTGAAAGCTACGTTTACTGGAACGGCACTAAACCATACGAGTTACCGATATCGTACTACAAGTCGTTACACGGATGGGCTAACAGTCCGGGTTATGATACAAGGCTGCCTTACTTTGAACGCCAGGTTACGCAGCGTTGTTTTGAGTGCCATGCAAGTTACGTAAAGCAGCCCGCCATAGCCAACACTATGCAAAACCGCGATGCTGGTTTTGATACTACTACCATGATATATGGTATTGATTGCGAGCGTTGCCATGGGCCGGCGGCAAACCACGTTAATTTTCACCTGGCAAACCCCGGCGAAAAGGTTGCCCATTACATTACCACCTATAAATTATTAAACCGCAAGCAACGGCTTGACGATTGTGCGGTTTGCCACGGCGGTAATAAGGACGAGTTGCAAACATCGGCTTTTGATTTTAAACCTAGCGACGACCTTGCCAGGTTTAAAGTGCCGCGTTTTTTGCCCAAGAGGTTAAGTGCTGCTGATAAATGCCGATTTAACCGATTAAACGCAATAAAATTTGTTAATCTTCAATAAATTGTTTGGATGCCTGTATTTTCGGGAATGCTGAACGGGAAAGATACAGGGGCTTGCAATCTTTCCCGTTTTTAATGCACTAACTCTTTGTTAGTGTAAGTATTGGTAAAGTCCGAAATTCCGGCCTTAACAATTTATAAAAAAAACCAATTTAAGTCTCTATATGTTCCCTTTCGCCATAGCGAGCGCCATTTTTATCGGTTTCGGGCATTTTTTTATCATTGACAGAAGTAGTAAGGTTGTTTTTATCGCAGTTTTCACAGCCTGTTACATTACCTTTTCCAACCGGCTTTTTTTCATCGCTATTCACCAAAAGATCTCTCTCCCGGTCGTCTTCATTCAAAATATCATCGTCTTCAACACGCCATGCTTTTGGCTCTTCATGCTCATTTTTTGATTGCTCCATGGCTTTCAAAAACTCTTCATTATTAAATTCCATAGGTTTAATTATTGATGTAATTTATATTAATGCATCAACACGATAATTGTTTGCTTTTTTTTCTGCTTTCAGGAGCAACAGCCTTAAGTCATCTATAAAACCTTATCACGTAAAAGCGGCATGCTCATGCAATGGAAACCACCGCGGGCTCTTGATAACTCTGCAGACGGCATTAATATCAGTGTATCGGTCATGGTTTCGGGGTTAAGTTCATCATTTTCAAATTTCTGCAGCAGTTCTTTTACTTTTATCACTTTAAACCCTTTTTGGTTAAAAGCTTCTACCGTTTTGTCGTTGCGGTCATATCCCAAAACCACACCTTCTTTCAGTGCCAGCAGGTTACAGGAGTCCGTCCATTGCTCCCTTGCATCATAGGGGAAAGTATCGCCACCTGAATAGATAAAAACGGTATTTTCCTTGCTTCCCAGGTCATTTTTACTTACATCATTAAGCAGATCTTCCAACCGTTTAAATGTTTTTGGCTTTTTGCCTTTCTCAAACTGAACAATCTCTGTTTTATCTTTATTCTTTTTGTCAGCAAACCAGCCCATGGGTTCATCGATCTCGCCTGCGCCATCAGGTACCGCCAACGAACGCAGTAACACCCAGGTGTTCCGTTTTACCTGTGTAAAAACGGTATCAATATGCATATAATCGCGTTTATGGGGTATTTTTACAATGGTGACCTTTTTAACCACTTCATTTTGAAATAATAATTTGATAGCTTCATTGGCGCCGCTAACCGAAGTACGTTCGCTGCAGCCGATGATCAGATGCTGCGGACTTACCATCATCACGTCCCCACCTTCAAGTGTGGTTTTTTGTTCGTTGTCTTCTCCGGGGCGTAAAAAGTGCTGCACGGTTTCAGGGATCTCTAAAATATTGTCACGGTAGCCGGCAAAAAGCGGATGGTTGAAGAAAATGTACCTGGCCAGCAACGTTTCGCGGGCCCTTGCCTTTTTTGCAGGTTTGTTCAGCAGCATATAGTTATTCACCGCTATGCCAATATCCCTTGAAAAAATCAGATTTGGAATGGGGGCGAAGATCATTTCGTTTTTATTCAACGATCCCGAAATAATGATCTTGGCCAATTCAGCGGGCGGGGTATCAATTAATTTTAATTGCAAACGGTAGTTGCAATTTTCAATAGCACAAACGGAAGCCACCAGCTTTTTCCGGATATCGTCTTCCTGTAAAATATCTTCAAGTAAAGTTTGTATCTCAATTACCTTGTCCGAACAATGAAAAGCTGCATTATCAGGCTTGTAAAAGGCGCGGTTTGATTCCTTTGAATCTATTTCTTTTAATTTGCCTTTGATCTTAGCGGGATCAAGAAAATACATTAATAGTTTCACGTAGAAATCATATTCGTTTTTGCGCATCGTTTCCAGGTGAACAATGTCTTCAAAAAGCCAGTCCTGGGCTTTTGAAGGCACTACTTTACCAAGCCCGTTATCCGGGCTATGGATCAGTAAGGCGCGAAGATTACCAATTTCGGAGGTTACATCTAATTTAAAATCGTTGTTGCTGAGTTTCATAAATTGTTTGCAAAGGAAGCAAAGATAACGAATTGTAGTCCGAAAGTCCGAAAAGCCCGAAAAGCCCGGAAGTATTTTAATCTTCGGATTCTAAATTTCAGATTCAATGACAAATAGATCTTTCGGACTTCCGGGCTTCCCGACTTTCGGACTAAAAACACTATTTTTGCCCGATGGATTTTATTGTTGCAGCTACCCTTAAAGCTATTAAGCACTTATATAACACCGATATTACCGCCGGTGATATCAACCTGCAGGAAACCCGGAAGGAATTTGATGGACAGGTAACCCTGGTTACTTTTCCTTTCACCCGTTTCTCCAAAAAATCACCTGAGCAAACCGGGAATGAGGTTGGCGCTTATCTGCAAAATGAATTGAGCGAAGTTGCCGGGTTCAATGTGATCAAAGGTTTTTTGAATATTTGTTTTGCCGACGATTATTGGCTAACCCAGTTATATTCGGAAATTCTGCCGGATGATTTTGCCGTTTTTAAGCCAAATGGTCAAAAAGTAATGGTTGAATATTCATCACCCAATACCAATAAACCACTGCATTTAGGGCATGTGCGTAACAATTTACTGGGTTTTTCGGTTGCCGAGATCCTTGCCGCAGCGGGATATGAAGTTATTAAAACAAACCTGGTGAACGACCGTGGCATTCATATCTGCAAATCAATGCTGGCCTGGCAAAAATGGGGAGATGGCGAAACGCCGGAGTTATCAGGAATGAAAGGCGACCACCTGGCGGGTAAATATTATGTACTTTTTGACAAAGAATACAAACTACAGATAGAAGCACTAAAAGCAGCCGGGCAAACAGAGGATGAAGCAAAAAAGAATGCCCCTTTAATTAAAGAGGCCCAGCAAATGCTTCAACAATGGGAAGCAGGTGATGCTGAGGTAAAAAAGCTTTGGCAAACGATGAACACCTGGGTGTACACCGGGTTTGCCGAAACTTATAAAAAGCTGGGCGTTAGTTTTGATAAGTTTTACTATGAATCGGATACCTATATTTTGGGTAAGGATATTATTGAAGAAGGCCTCGAAAAAGACATATTTTTCAGGAAAGAAGATAATTCTGTCTGGATCGACCTTACAGCCGACGGCCTGGATGAAAAATTGGTTTTAAGGTCGGATGGCACATCGGTTTACATGACCCAGGATCTTGGTACAGCCCAATTAAAATACAATGATTTTCATATGGATAAGTCCTTGTATGTAGTTGGTAACGAGCAGGACTATCATTTTAAGGTATTGTTCCTCATCCTGAAAAAATTGGGTAAAACCTGGGCACAGGGTTTATTTCATTTATCGTACGGCATGGTTGACCTTCCATCCGGAAAAATGAAATCCCGTGAAGGAACAGTGGTTGACGCCGATGACCTGATGGCCGAAATGGAACAGACCGCCAAAGAACAGGCGCTTGCCAAAGGGAAAATTGATGCCTTTAGTGAAGATGAAAAGCTGCATTTATACCATATCATCGGTATGGGCGCTTTAAAATACTTCCTGCTAAAAGTAGACCCTAAAAAGCGCCTATTATTTGACCCGAATGAGTCAGTTGAATTGGAAGGGCATACCGGGCCATTTATTCAATACACACATGCGCGCATCAAGTCGGTGTTAAAAAAAGCAGGCGCTTTAGAAAAAAGCAAGGCAACAGGATACCAAAAACTTGCCGGAGAAGAACGTGACCTGATAGTTGCCCTAACCCGGTTCCCTGAAATTATAAAGCTGGCTGCCGAGGCTTACAGCCCCGCTTTGATTGCCAATTATATTTATGAGCTGGCAAAAAACTACAATAAGTTTTATCATGAAAACCCCATCCTGCAGGCAGAAGACGAATCCTCAAAACATTTCAAACTACTGCTTTCATTTGCAGCAGGTAAGGTGATCAGTAAAGGAATGAAACTGCTGGGGATTGAAGTTCCTGAGCGGATGTAGCTTTTAGTTTGCATATACCGGTTTACTATGGGCAAAGGCAGTTTTTAAAAAGGCTGTTGAAAGAAACACATACTCGAGAAACCGGGCGTTTGTAAAACAACGTTGGACAAAACTTGTGCTGTAAGTGATGGAGTATCACGTTTCTGTATTGCATATACATTCCTCTCAGGGAATTTGTTTACCTGAAACTGTTTGATATTTACAATCCCCGTTTGAACTCAGAAAACTTACAAAGGCCTGCCCGGCTTGCTGCTTGCCAGCGATAAATATTTTGGATCCAACGCTTTTTTGGGTACTGTAATACTTATTGCATTGATGCCGAAATAATTTACTGAGATATAGTCATACCCTTTAAAAGGCGTGTCGCCAACGGAATCTTTCAAAATAAAAAACAATTTGCCGTTTTTACTTTTGGCGGTGCCTGCTACGTGGATGAGATGATCATCCTGGGTTACCAGTGTTTCAAATAATTGCTGGCGCAATTGCTGGTTAAAATCCAATTCGGCGGTATCCGGGTTTGTGACGTTTGCAAACCTGTTATTTTCAAACAGTGCGTAGCCGCTGTGATGGCAATTCCAGCCATTATTGGTTACATCCATATCCACTACCAGCGGAAAGCCTTTAACGATAGCTTTGCTCGCAATGGCGATCATCTCATCCAATGGCACATTCAGGTAAGGCTCAGACATTAAAAAGTTATCAGGGATCTCCAGCGCGAAATTCCGGTAAAAAGGGTGATGGGTGAACGAAGTAATAGTTACGTAATCATCCGGGTTAAATTTTAATACTTCCTTTTCAAAAGTCAGCGGCGTATATTCCTTTCCCTGCCAGGTAAATTTTTCGGGCGGTGCGCCAACAATGGCATCGTGTTTTTTGATGAAGCCGGCTAGCCAGTTGGGATCTATAGGTTTTGTTTTTAAAACAGAATCAAGGTAGTTTTTCAGGGCCTCGTCCAATTGAACGGTTGAGCTTTCAGAAAATTTAACGCCTTTATCGCGTCCATAAAATTCAGCCGGAATAGCACCATATTTTTGGATGCCGAATAAAGCATCATGCGATAAGCCACCTGCTTCGAACAAGGTAGTGCCATTTGATAAAATATAGCGTTTTGCTTTCTCGATAAAAAGGTTGCGGGCGGTAAATAATTCTGACAGGTCGATGTCTTTATGGTCGTTGATGATAGCCCCCGATTCAATCATCGAGGTAGTTGAAAACGACCAGCAGGTATTGGTATTTCCCTGGTATTTAACCGTGCCTGCCGGGAGTTCCCTGATGGTGGCAGGAACACTTTTTTGAGCTAACGCGCAGTTAACGGAAATTAATATCGCAACGGTTGAGAAAAACTTTGTCATGTTTGATTTTAACCTTATTTAAAAGCTAAAAGTAAACATAAAATTTTATCGCGGAATAAGGGAATTAAAAATGTGCAGGCTGTTTAACCAGGCAGGCAGCTTTGTTTTTCGTGAAATTCTACCAATTTTAATAACACATCAATGGCAATTTCATAATTTTTTGCGCCGACGAGCTTTTTATACTGCTCTTCCAGCTGGGTGATCTGCGTTTTTATATACTGGTAGTATTTTTCGCCGTCAGGGGTATAATGAAGGATAACCGAACGGGCATCCGCAGCGCTCTTTTCGCTCCTGACCATATTTATCTCTTCAAGCTCTTTGATGATTTTACTGGTAGCCTGCTTGGTAACGTTTAGTTTTTCGGCAAGCTCGTTGTTGGAAATCCCGTTTTGTCCAATACTCATAAAAACCGGCAGGTGCGCATGGTTAAACCCCGGGTAATGCACGCGGCATAGTTTTTTTTCGTTCCAGTCGTCCATGAAACGTTTTAACAAGTAGATAAGTTTAATTGTAAACCTTTGTGAATTTTCGGTTTCCATGATCTTTTTTATTAAAACCCTGATTAATAGCCTTTAAAATAACATTTATTACTTTATACAAAACGTTAAAATAGTCAACCTGGTTTACAAATGTACTATTAAAAGTCGAACTTGACGCGTGCTCTTACGCCCCACTTGGATACCCCGGGGTTATCCAGGTAGGTAAAACGCCTAACCAAATCAACCCTGATCAACCTAAAAATATTGCCTATGCCGAAGCTGCCTTCTATATAGGGGCCATTATTAAGCGTATAGGTAACCGGTAGTCCTGTGGTGCTGTTGATAGGGTACCGCAATAACAACGGGTCGTTAGCCGGATTGTTTTCGCTGCGAACGCCGCCCCACAGCCCTTTAAAGTCGATGATCTCGCGTAATTTTAATTTTTTCAGCAAGGGGATTTTATTGAAGAAAAAGCCATTAAAATTATGGTCGATATTGATGCTGGCATAATGGTCGCTCACAAACTCCTGGAAATTCATCAGGTTGTATGAATCCAGTTGCAGCGAATAGGTTTGATTGGCATGGTGAATATCCATCAATGGGAACGGCACTTTGCCAAATATATAATTCCCCTCAACAATCACGTCCGAATACCCCAGCTGCGACAAGTAAAACCGTTTGGTGATGTTGCCGGTTAAGTTTTGGTAATTATACTGTCCTCCAAAAAAATTCTTAACACCCTGGTTGTACCTTAAGGTAAAAATAGGGTAGCGGTCTACAATTGGTACGCGGTAAATTTTGCCCTGGTAGAAGGTTTCATGCGGGGCGTAGCGCAGTTCGAGTGAGAGTTCGGTGGTTTTTACCGTATTGATATTATTTACGTTGTTACCGACCACATTCTGAAAATATAAAGCGCCGGCAGGGCTTTGTCCCCAATTCTTAAAACCGACCTGATAGGAAAAATGGTTGTCATACTCATGTACATAATCCAGGCGGAAAATATCATTATACAGCCACATGTCATTTTCACCGCGTTTAAATGATAGCAGGAAGTTATCCTCCTGCACAAATTGCAGTTCCTGGCCCGGTATTTTGGTATCGTGCTGGAAACTTGCCCTTATATAATTTTGCGGGAACGAATAAATGGATTTGTTGTTAAGCGAGTAAGTACTGCTTAAAAAGTATTTAAACTGCTCGTCCTTTGTGCCATAGGCACCATAGGTTTCAAAGTAATAGCGCTTGCTTAGTTCGGGCGTTGAGCGTCCGCCTAAACGAACCCGGAACCCTTCCACCGGGTTAAAGCTGTAAAAAGTACTGGCAGGCCCGGTTTCAAAGGCGCCAAAGTTTTTGTAGCCTGCTAAACCCAAAGTGACCCAATCCATGGTACGCTTTACAGAGGCGATGGTTTGCAGGCTGTCGATATTTTTATAAATGCCTGCTTTTTCGGGCGCAAGGGTGTCCGGGCGGTTTGCATCCCAATAATGATTGTCCTTGTTTTCTGCATTCACGGCGAATACCTGTTCAGGTCCGTCGTAAGTTTGCTTAGGACGCGGGCTGTTCATTAAAAAACTATCTATGATCACCTTACGCTCGCCGAACATGCCCCCGCCTTTGCTTTTATTCAGCGCAAATTCCATTTTCAGGTCGCTCTGGCTTAAATGATATTTGCCATCGCCATTCTTTTCGAACGACAGGATGGTTTGCATCTGGCGTACAAAATTCAGGTTGATGTGTTTGTTAACTGTTAATACTGCTTTTTCAACCGCAAAGTTACCATCCATCGTTACATAAAGCTTTCCAGCAAAAAGCAAGTCGGTATTGTTACGGGGCGTAAAGCTCAACTCAATCAATTGCGGCGACTGATCTTTCAGCGTATCGGTGATGAAAAACTTATAAAAATCAGGCGAATGGTCGGCAATCGGGCTTAGCAGTTGATTAGTTACCAGTTGTATATTATTATCGTAAATATCAATATTTTGGTACAGGCGGTTAAAGTAAGACGACAGGCCCTGGTTATCAATAAAGCTTTCATCATACTTAACCTGCTTGTTGGCTTCAACAACTTGCTTTTTAGCATAAGGCGATTTGCGGTAGTAATTTTGCGAAAGTTTCTCTTCCATATAAATCGGCAGGAGGATCTTGCCGCCTATAGCTGTTGAATCCTGCTCGCGGAAAAGGAACTGGTATTTTTTAAATATGCCTTTGTTTTTAAATTTTTCTGAAAGGTTGCTCAGGTAAAAATTCAGTAGTTCGTACTGCCGGTACTCGGCATAATCATAACTTTCGAGGCGGTTTTTTTCCTTATGTGCAATTACCTGGCGGATCAGTTCGACTGCCGGGTTGTTTTTATTACGGTATTTTTGTTTTTTACCCGCTTTTACCACCACTTCGTTTAATAGCTGGCGGTCTTCAGTTAAAGCGATATTTATGGTTTGCTCCTTGCCCGGCTCAATTGTTTTAAGCATGGTTTTATAACCCACATAAGTTATTTGTATCTGAGTATAATTCCCATTGGAAGCTAAGTGATAACGGCCATTGTTATCGCTGGAGGCGCCCTGTTTGCCGCCAACAAAAGTTACCGTTACATAAGGCAGGGTCTCTTTTGTTTTTGCATCGGTGACAACGCCGTGCACGGTAGTTTGTGCATAAGCCTGAACCGAAGCGAATATGATCAGGAGCACCAAAGTGCTTTTGTATATTATTGATGTAAATAATCTTTTCATTGCAAACAAAGTTTAAAATGTGCGTCGGGATGGGTGTAATCGGGGCATTCAGCCTCTTGATTTCTTTTTCCAAAATATCTCCCGGCGATATATTCAGGAAAACTTACGATAAAACCGCTGGCAAGGATTACCCATGCATGTGCGGTAAGTACCAAAAACTCCATATTGATATTCGGTCCCAAAAGATTTTGTTTCAGGCCCTCAACAGAGGCGTCGAACAGGTAAGTACTGATAGACTTGAACCTTAATTTATAGTCGTTTGATTTAAAATTTAAAAGCCATGCTTTAAGGTCCATTTTCCACTGGAAAACTTTCGCCAGGTTTTTCAACCCGCTGAACGGTGCATAGGCCTCTGCTTTTTTTATGAAGCTGATCAGTATTTCCTGTGTGATGTAGACGATATTCATATTTTTAAATTGACAGTACAAATGTAAACCAAGTTGACTATATTAGTCAACTGAATTTACTGTTTTGACAATTGTATAACATGTTTGTGACAAAAAAATGATGATTCCGAATGGTCCATACCTGGAAGTCGATCAAAAGCCGCATAAATTTTATTTTGGTTTAAAAATTCTTATTATTGATTAAAATTATCCTTTATGCCAGCTAAATGAAGGAGCGAATATGAGGGACAATAACCCACAACTTATCCTTAAAAATGCCCAAACTATCCTGTTGGTTGATTGGCCCGACGCGGATGTTCCGCGTTTATTGGTGAGCGCGGGATTTATGGTGTTTGGGTATTCGCCGGATAATTATACTTCCATTGGATTTAGGGCTGACGGCGGGGGTCTTGTCTTTACAAAAGTTCCTGACGGGCCGGGCCAGGTTGATATTGTGAATGTATTCAGGCCGGAAGAGGAACATGCCGGTATTATAGCCCGGCACGTTTTGCCGCTAAAAGCAAAAGTTTTGTGGCTTCATCCCCCTGTTACCGCGGCAAAAACGGCTGCGTTCGCCAAAGAAAACGGGCTTGTTTTTGTTGATAGGATAGATATTACGGTGGTGGCGAATGAGTTAAGCGCCAAATGATAAGGGGGAAGCAGACTAAACATTGTGTGTTGGCGGTAACGTCCGCCGCCTTCGCCTCACCCAACCCTATCCAAAGGAGAGGGAGCTAAAGAGATTAGAAAAGTTATATTTCGTAATTTCTCCGGTTTTTATTGAATATAATCCTCAAATTTATTGCCTTAACCACCGGTTCAACACAAATCGTATGAATTATCTGAAAAAGCATCTTTCGGTCGTAGCTCTTTGTTTATTGCTCGCTTCATTGACCCTCCGTTTTACGCGTTTTCCCAAAGCGGCCATTAAAGCCCCGCTTACTCAAAAATGTTTGATCGTATCCGATATTCACTTTAACCCTTTTTATGGCACTACGACAGGCGATAGCGTTTTAGCAAAAAAGCTAATCAGTTCGTCGTATGCCGAGTGGAAACAGTATTTTGAAGGCTTTGCGCCGCAGACGGCTATCAATACCAACCTGATGTTTAAAGATGCCAATTACGGAGTGCTGCAGTCGGCGTTAGTCAATATGAAGAAACGGCTGCCTGATCCGGCTTTTATCCTGATCGCCGGTGACTTTATATGGCACGGGGCCACACCGGCTGATTCGGTTTTAAAAAAGAAATGTATCCTGTTTATTGCCGGTTTGTTTAAAGAGTATTTTCCAAATGCGCTCATCATCCCGGCAATGGGCAATAATGATACTTACGGAAAGGATTATGCCCTGCAGGACCCGAAATTTTTAAACGATTTCGCCACCGCCTGGAAGCCAAATTTGCCAGGGCCATCAGCAGACTCATTAAGGGCGAAGGGTTATTATACCGCCGAAACCGGCAATTTACGCATGGTGGTGATGAACAGCGCCCCGCTAAATTCGGGCAGCAATTACCAGCCGCAGGCCGATGCGATGCTCAGGTGGATGGACAATAACCTGGCTAATGCCAACGGCAAAAACATCTGGATACTGCTGCACATCCCGCCGGGTTTAAATGCCTTTAACCTGAAGAATTTTTGGAATACGGCTTATGCTGACGCTTTTGTGCATACCATCGTTAAACACGCGGCTTCGGTAAAGCTGATCATCGGCAGCCATATCCACCTGAACGATTTTAAGGTGGTGTATGATCATTCACGTTCGCCAAAACCGGTTGCGTTGATGCGGATCGTGCCGTCTATCTGCTCCAATCATGGCAATAACCCCTCATTTGAAGTTGCGGAATTTAACACAGCTACCGGGAATATCGTTAACGAAACCAACTGGTACCTTAACCTGGCGACGATCCAGAAGGATAAGGAAACCACGCAACTCGCCTGGACGGATACGCTAAATTCTGCGAAGTCTCTTGAAATGAAAGGCCTTAGCGCCGGAGATTTTTCAAAACTGATCGATCATATCAAAGCGGACAAAACCGGGCAAATGATTAAACGTTATGCTGATTTTTATGATGTGGCGACGAAGGCGGATAGCGCTATTTTCATCAATCACGCCACTTATATGAATTATCTGAAAGCGGATTCGTTGAAGGAGAAGTAGTTACGGCAGCGCGATTTTTTTCAAGGCGACCGAGTACCCATATCTTTAAAAGGAACCATTATGACAATATGCCCCATTGGGGCTACCGCTTTGTAGAAAACAAAACGGGGTAATTTTGTGCCGCATGGCGGCTACCCTTATTCAGCGATGCCTGGTTTGCCTTGCTTTCGGTGGGCAGCACCTAACGGAGCTGTGACGTTTATTATTTGATATTTCTACAAAGAGGTAGCACCTACGGCGCATAAAAACTTGTAAGTGCAAGGTAACTCTCGGAAAAGAAGTTGTCATGGCGACCATATTTTCAACTGATTATCCCTATTTCTGTTGGTAATTTGTAAATGATATTTTATGATGAATTTATATTCACGCAGGAAGTTTCTGCAAAACTCGTCGCTGCTGGCGGCAGGGGCGGTAATGGCATCCTCTTTTAAGCTGCTAAAGGATAAACCATTGTTATCTTTTTCAACCCTGGGCTGTCCCGATTGGTCGTTTAACCAGATCATGGATTTTGCTGCACAACATGGTTATGATGGTATTGAACTGCGCGGCATCCAACGCGAAATGGACCTTACCAAAGTAAAGGAATTGAGCACCGATAAAAGCCGCCAGCAAACTTTGCAGCAAATGAAGGATAAGGGCCTGCGCTTTGCCGACCTGGGTTCATCCGCCATGATGCATATTGCCGATCCTGCTGAAAGGCTGAAGAATTTGGATGAAGGCCGGCGCTTTATCGACCTGGCGCAGCAACTGGAATGCCCTTTTGTACGCGTCTTCCCAAATACCTTCCCGAAAGACGGCGATAAAGCCGCTGCCATGGACCTGATGGTAAAAGGCCTGCTGGAATTGGCCGGCCATGCCAAAGGGAGCAAGGTAAGCGTACTGGTTGAATCGCACGGCGACCTGGTCAAAATTGCCGACCTTGAAACCGTAATGAAAGCCGCCGAACACCCCCATGCAGGTATGATCTGGGATGTTTGCAATATGTGGGCCATCACCAAAGAACCGCCTGCCGAAGCCTATAAAGTTTTACACCCCTATATCAGACATACGCACATTAAGGATGGAAAAATTACCGGCAACGATGTGCATTATGTGCTGTTAGGGCAGGGCGATGTGCCTATTTTTGAAGCGATTGACGCCCTGCGCAACGGTGGTTACAAAGGTTATTACAGTTTTGAATGGGAAAAACTATGGCATCCCGAAATTGGGGAACCTGATGTTGCCATAGCGGATTATGCGAGGGTGATGAGGGCGCATTTTGGATAGGCGCCAGCGGTTGGATGAAATAGAAAGCATTTTCGCTGCTTTACACCAACTTTATCTTCCCCAATTTATCCGTCATCATTTCGGTAAACCAAAGGTTGCCGTCATGGTCGGGCCGGATGCGGTGCATCATGGACATTTTGCTGGGGATGGTATGCGTTACAAACGGGATACCCGAAAGGTCGTCGCCCTGCAGCTGCCTGATCGATTTATCAAACATAATGATGTAATCATAACCAGCCGGGCTTGGGTTGTTGCTATCAACATAAACCTGCACCCACAGGTTGCCATCCGGGTCGAACGAAAGCGAAGCAAGGATGTCGTTTTTTTGCAATGCAGGCACGCGGTATTCGGTGATATTACCATTCATGTCAATTTTGCCAATCTTTACGCCTGCTTCTTCGGTAAACCACATAAACGGTTCGCACTGGTCGGGGATCACGGCGATAGGGCGGCTGTTTGGGGTGGGGATTTTGTATTCGTTCACCACGCCGTCTTTTGTTATGTTAAGGATAGCGCTGCCCAATAGTTCGGTACCCCAGATGCCGCCATCGGCGCCTGCCGAAAGAAATATGGGCAGGGCGGCCAATGTGTTCAGCTGGAAATGTTCAACTGACCTGTCTTTTTTTATCCGGCCTATGGTACTGGTGCGTTTGCCTGTAAACCAGATGGTTTCGCCATCGGCATCAAGGCCGATACCATGCGGGGCGGTATTGATGACTGTTACAGCGTCGTTGAGATGCAACTGTACGTCGATCTGTTCCACTATATTCCCGTTATCATCAAGCCGGGCCACGATGCCGATAAATTCAAGCGAAACCCAAAGCTGGTTATGTTTATCAATTAACAGGCCATGCGGGCCGCTGTCGTCCGGCATTTTATAATAGGTAAGCAGCTTTCCGCTGTAGTCGAATTTGGCAATGCGGTGCATGTTTTGCCCGGTAACAAAAATAAATTCCTTGCTGATCACCAGTTCGTGGGTCGATCCGGGTTTGCTGTCGCCGGGCCATTTTAGGCTGTATTCGGTAATTATTCCAAGGGTTGAGGGGTTGGTGTCGGTCTGCGCACCGGGCATATTCATATCCATGTTTTTAAGGGTTTAGATTTATTGGTGATATTAAAAAGGTTTGCTGATAAGGTTGTTAAATTTAACAACTAAGGTAATGTTAATTTTAATCCATAAAATATTTCTTTTAAGATTTAAAAACCGCTAAAAGATGATTTCATAGGAGGATATGGTAGAGACGCAATACTTTGCGTCTCCCGCTGACAGGCGTGTAAATGCAATAAATGAGGTGCATCGGAGACACCAAATCTGGAGACGCGAAATCCGGAGACGCGAAATCAGAGACGCGAAATCAGAGACGCGAAATCGGAGACGCGAAATCAGAGACGCGAAATCCGGAGACGCGAAATCAGAGACGCGAAATCAGAGACGCGAAATCAGAGACGCAAAATATTGCGTCTCTACGGTGAGAAAACCGTGACGCATTTTAAACGGGTATATTAAAATCAGAACAAAAAGTGAATATTTTGTTTATTAATAGGAACGGTTTTTTAAAAAAATTATCATCATGTGGAACGAAACCAATAACAAACTATACTGCGCTTTTGAATTCAAGGATTTTTCGGAAGCCTTTGCTTTTATGACCAGGATTGCCCTGATCGCCGAGAAAATGAATCATCACCCAACGTGGACAAATACATACAATAAGGTGGAAATATGGCTGAATACGCACGATGCCGGCGATGTGGTGACCGATAAGGACAGGGAATTGGCGAAAAAGATAGATAAGATTTTGATTAAGTCCTGAATATAGTTTGAGGTCCGTTTATCCTATGGGGATTTTTGGATCATTATTCATAACAATACCTGCTCCGGGGGAAGATTTGCGCGTTTTTACACAATTTTTAATCTCTAAAAACGAGTCTAAATTCATTATTAACCCGGTTTTTAAGGCAAAATGGCAGGATGGAAAGTCTGAAAATTATAAATATGTTAAATATCTGTTTTTAAATACCTGATAATTATGATTTTTTTTAAATACTTTAATTTTTGAGGTCATAATTAAAAAAATTTCCGATCATATTTTAATGTGATTTTGCGCACTTTTTGTGATACAGGCCCACCATAGCTTTGAATTATAAAATTTATAAAATGAAAACAGAAGAAACAACTATCCCATTTATTCCGGGTGCATGGAATTCAGCCATTAATGTTTATGATTTTGTTATTAAAAATATAACTCCCTATACGGGCGATGCATCGTTCCTTGCCGGTCCTTCAGCAAAAACAACCAGGTTATGGGACGCCTGCAAAACAGTGCTGTTAAAAGAGCGCGAAAATGGTGGTGTTTTGGCTATCGATACCGAAACTATATCTAATATCACCGCTTTCGGCCCGGGCTATATCAAACAGGACGACGAAGTAATTGTTGGCCTGCAGACAGACCAATTGCTAAAAAGGGCAATGAAGCCTTTTGGCGGGATTAAACTGGTGGAATCAGCGCTTAGCGAACATGGTTTAAAGATTTCGCCTAAGGTTCATGAAATTTTCAACTATGCAAAAAACCATAACGAGTCGGTATTTAAAGCCTATGATAGTGAGATCCGTGCATTCCGCTCGCACCACGTATTAACCGGCTTGCCCGATAACTATGCCCGTGGCAGGATCATTGGTGACTTCCGCAGGATGGCATTGTACGGCGTTGACCAATTAATCAGCTTTAAAAAATCCGATCTGCAAAAGGTTGATGGCGAAATGACCGATCATAAAGTTCGCTTGCGCGAAGAGATCAGCGAACAGATCAATGCCTTAAAAGCAATGGTGGAGATGGCTGCCACTTATGGCTTTGATTTGAAAAAGCCCGCAGAAAATGCAGCTGAAGCAGTTCAATGGTTGTATTTTGCTTACCTGTCTGCAGTTAAAGAGCAGGACGGCGCGGCCATGTCATTGGGTAATGTGGCTTCTTTCCTTGATATTTTTATTGAAAGGGATATAAAGGCCGGTATATTGAATGAAGAGGGCGCACAGGAACTGATAGACCAGTTTGTAATGAAATTGCGCCTGATCCGTCACTTACGCCCTGCCTCATACGATGAGATCTTCGGTGGCGATCCTACCTGGGTTACCGAAGCGTTAGGCGGTTTTTTTAACGACGGCCGCACCAAAGTTACCCGTACTACTTTCCGTTTTTTGCAAACGCTTTTTAATTTAGGCGCATCGCCTGAGCCAAACTTAACTGTGCTCTGGTCTGATAACCTGCCCGAAGGGTTTAAAAACTTTTGTGCCAAGGTTTCTATCGATACTTCATCTATCCAGTACGAAAATGATGACCTTATGCGTACCACCAGGGGCAGTGATGATTACGGAATTGCCTGCTGTGTTTCGTACCAGAAAGTGGGTAAATCCATCCAGCACTTTGGTGCAAGGGCAAACCTGCCAAAGGTTTTGTTGCTTGCATTAAACGGCGGCCGCGAAGAACAGGAAGGGGGGAAAGTGTTAAAAGAAATCCCGGAACTGCCTGAGGGTGTTTTAGATTACGACCTGGTACTGGATGTGTTTAAACGCAGTTTATCCGACCTGGCAAGGGTATATGCCAAAGCCATGTATATTATCCATTACATGCATGATAAGTATTATTACGAAAGAGCCCAGATGGCGCTGATAGATACTGACCCGCACGTGGATATCGCTTACGGCGCGGCCGGCATCTCCATCATTGCCGACTCATTAGCTGCCATTAAATACGCCAGAGTAACACCTGTACGGAATGAAAAGGGGCTGACCGTCGAATTTAAAATAGAAGGGGAATATCCTCAATATGGAAATGATGATGACCGCGTTGACAATATCGCGGTAGAAATAACCAAGTTTTTTGTTAACGAACTTCGCAGGCACGTGGCTTATAAAAATGCTACGCCAACCCTGTCATTGCTTACTATCACCTCTAACGTTATGTATGGCACCAACACCGGTGCCACACCTGATGGAAGGAAAAAAGGGGAAGCTTTTGCACCGGGAGCTAACCCGATGCACGGGCGCGATAGCAGCGGCGCCATCGCCTCCTTAAATTCCGTTTGTAAACTGGATTATAATGATGTGCAGGATGGTATTTCAAATACGTTTACGATGGTGCCAAAATCATTGGGTTACACACCTGAAGAACAGGTAACCAACCTGGTAAATACCCTGAACGGGTACTTTAAACAAGGTGGTTTCCATTTAAATGTGAACATTTTGAACAGGGAAACCCTGCTCGACGCTTATGATCACCCGGAAAACTATCCGCAATTAACTATCCGTGTTTCCGGGTATGCGGTGAATTTTGTAAGGCTTTCAAAAGAACACCAGATGGAAGTAATTACCCGTACTTTCCATGAATGTATGTAGTTGCTAAATTAAAATGTATATTTATGGGAGCCGGGCTGCAAAACAGCCCGGCTTTTTTTAAGCAAGAGGATAATTTATGATATATTTCCCTTTACAGGATATTGAAGCCGCAAAATTAAATATTGACGACCCGGATCATTTGCGGATCCATTCGCTGGAAACATTCGGCACGCACGATGGCCCTGGCGTAAGGATGGTGGTTTTTGTACAGGGCTGCCAGTTTCGCTGCGTATATTGTCATAACCCCGATTCGCTGGATGTAAAAGGAGGGATGCTGATTGAGATCAAAGAATTGGTCAAACGGGCTGTACAGCAAAAAAATTACTTCGGCGCCGAAGGCGGCGTGACCGTTTCGGGTGGAGAACCCTTGCTGCAAAGGAGTAAACTGCTCACCTTTTTTAAACTGCTGCATGAACAGGGTATCAATACCTGCCTTGACACTAATGGCAGGCTAAACAATGCCGAGGTGCATGAATTGCTTGAATATACCGATATTTTGTTGCTGGATGTAAAGCACATCAACGACGAATGGCACCATAAATTAACCGGTTTGTCCAACAAAACCACGCTGGAACTCGCCGCTTACCGCGAATCGACAGGACGGCCGATGTGGCTGCGCTATGTATTGGTGCCGGGATGGACGGACCAGCCGGAATATATTGAAGAATGGTGCCGCCATTTTACCAATTACAAAACCGTTGAGCGGGTTGAAATTATAAGTTTTCACCAAATGGGCAGGCACAAATGGGAAAGCATGGGTATGATCTATCCGCTCATCGACACACCTGTTCCCACCCGGGAGCACAGGCACCAGGTAAAGGCGATATTTAAAAAATATTTCAAGAATATAGCGCTTAAATAGTTTACTGCCAGGTTAAATTTAGAAGGCGCAACGGGTACAAGGTTGCGGCTGATTAATCCACAAAACAACCATTTTTCCACAAAATGGTTATAAACGGCTTAAGGCATTAACTTTACGGTTTGGTACAGGTTGTAAATTTGTAAGGGTTGTATGAGTTTAAAGCGTAAACGATACACCTAAAAACAACATTTACAACCCTTACAACTTTTATAACCCTTACAACTAAAAAAGAAAATTGGCAAAGGAAACCGGGAAAGAAACACCCTTAATGCAGCAGTATAACCAGGTAAAGGCTAAGTACCCTGGCGCTTTACTGCTTTTTCGCGTGGGTGATTTTTATGAAACCTTTGGCGAGGATGCGATAAAAACAGCGGGGATTTTGGGGATTGTGCTTACCCGCAGGGCAAACGGCGCGGCCACGCATATCGAGCTGGCCGGCTTTCCGCATCACTCGCTGGATACCTATTTGCCAAAACTGGTGAGGGCCGGGCAGCGCGTAGCCATCTGCGACCAGCTGGAAGACCCGAAGGCCACCAAAACCATTGTAAAGCGCGGGGTAACTGAATTGGTTACGCCAGGTGTAGCCATCAACGACAATATCCTCCATCAAAAAAGCAACAATTACCTCGCCTCGCTGCATTTTGATAAAAACAGCATCGGGGTAGCCTTTATAGATATCAGCACCGGTGAATTTTTAACGGCGCAAGGCAGCAGCAGCTATATTGATAAACTGCTGCAAAGTTATTCGCCGAGTGAAGTGATCTACACTAAAAGCCGCCGGCATGATTTTAAAGAGCTGTTTGGCGATAGGTTTTATACCTATACCCTTGATGAATGGCCTTACAGCGGTGACTACGCCAATGAAGTTTTGCTGAAACATTTCGGCGTAAAATCATTAAAAGGTTTTGGGATCGACAAGCTGAGTCTGGGCATAGTGGCCGCGGGTGTCGCGCTTCATTACCTGAATGAGACAGAACACCGTAACCTGCAACACATTTCGGCCATCGGCAGGATAGAGGAGGACCGCTACCTGTGGCTCGACCGTTACAGCGTTCGCAACCTGGAACTGGTAGGTTCGGCGAATGAAAATGCGCATACGCTGGTGGAAGTACTTGATCAAACCTGTTCGCCCATGGGCGCCCGTTTGCTGAGGCGCTGGATAGTGATGCCGTTAAAGGAAATAAAACCGATCAACGACAGGCTAAACGTGGTTGAATTTCTGATTGAACAGGAGGAACTGCGCGAAAGCCTGAAACAAAATATCCGCCTGATCGGCGATCTGGAGCGATTGATCTCCAAAATCGGCCTGCTGAAAGCCAACCCGCGCGAGGTTTGCCAGCTAAAAAAAGCACTGAACGCCATTGATCTGATCAAAAAGCAAGGCGAAACATCGCCAAGCCTGCCTCTGCAGGCCATTAGTGCACAACTAAACCCCTGTACGCTCATTTGCGAAAAGATTGAAAAAGAACTGAGTGCCGAGCCGCCGGTAATGCTTGTAAAAGGTGGCGTGATGAACGAAGGGATAAATGAAGAACTTGACCGCCTGCGGAAGATCGCCTTTGGCGGCAAAGGCTATTTACTGGAAATCCAGAAGCGGGAGGCGGAAACAACCGGCATTCCCTCTTTAAAAGTATCCTTCAACAATGTTTTTGGCTATTACCTGGAGGTTACGCACAGCCACCGGGATAAAGTGCCTTCGGAATGGATCCGGAAGCAAACTTTGGTGAATGCCGAGCGCTATATTACTCCTGAATTAAAAGAATACGAAGAGCAGATATTAGGTGCCGAAGAAAAGATCCTCGCGCTGGAAACAAAACTCTATAATGATTTGGTGTATTCGCTTGCTGAGTATATTAAACCAATCCAACTGAATGCCCAGTTAATTGCCCGGCTGGATGTGCTGCTCAATTTTGCCACCATCGCTATAAAAAATTATTACGTTAAGCCTGAGGTAAACGACAGCCGGTTAATTGACATAAAAGGTGGCAGGCACCCGGTGATTGAAAAAACGCTGCCGCTGGGCGAGGAATACATCACGAACGATGTTTACCTCGATTCGGAAACGCAGCAGATCATTATCATAACAGGGCCCAATATGGCGGGTAAGTCGGCTTTATTAAGGCAGACGGGGCTCATTGTACTGATGGCGCAAATGGGTTGCTTTGTGCCCGCCAAAACGGCATCTATCGGATTGGTGGATAAGATCTTTACCAGGGTAGGGGCGTCGGATAACCTGTCGTCGGGTGAATCTACGTTTATGGTGGAAATGAATGAGACAGCGAGTATCCTGAATAACCTGTCAGACAGGAGTTTGATCCTGCTGGATGAGATAGGAAGGGGCACTTCTACCTATGATGGGATCTCCATTGCCTGGTCAATTACCGAGTTTTTACATAACCAGCCGCAGGCCAGGGCAAAAACCCTGTTTGCCACGCATTACCACGAACTGAACGAACTGAGCAACAGCTTCAGCCGCATTAAAAACTTTAACGTATCGGTAAAAGAGATCGGCCACCAGATCATCTTCCTGCGAAAACTTGTTCCGGGCGGCAGCGAACATAGTTTTGGGATCCACGTGGCCAAACTGGCCGGGATGCCGCAAAAAGTATTGAGCCGGGCTAATGAGATCCTGAAAAAACTGGAAGCTGAACGAACAGGAGGGGAGCATATCAAAGAAAGTATCCGCAAAGTTCAAAAACAGGCTGTACAAATGCAGATGTTCTCTATAGACGACCCGGTGCTGGTGAAAATAAGAGATACGCTAAATAACCTCGATGTAAATACCTTAACACCTGTTGAGGCTTTGATGAAGCTGGATGAGATCCAAAGGGTTATTAAAGGGTAGGAAGATTTACGATTTTAGAATTACGATTTACGATTTTTTATTTCGGAATTTCGACCCGATAGCTATAGGGTTCGGAATTGAAGCTTCTAACCGATTCCTTTCGGACTTCCGGACTTTCCCGACTTTCGGACTTCCCCCATGTTAACATGTTAAAAACCTTGATGTAACCTTTTATCCGTTTTAGCCGTATTTTTATGCAGATGAAAAAAAAGCTTTACCTTTTTTGCTTTTTACTGGCTTTTGCTGCTGTTTTGACGTCCTGTCATTCCCGAAAGGCTGCAATGCGTGGCGAACCGGGTGAAGTGGTAAAACCGCAAGTAAGCGTTGCTGAAAAATATTCGGCGATAATGGGGGTGGAGAAAAACGACATTCAAAACGGAAGGCTTTACGAATTTATTGATGACTGGATGGGTACGCCCTACCATTTCGGGGGGCAGGATAAAAGCGGTGTTGACTGCTCGGGCCTGGCCCAGTTGCTTGAGGCCCAGGTTTTCGGTGTGAAAATTCCGCGTTCAACCAGCGAACAGATCAATGTTATTAAACGTAAATATGAAGAAGAACTGGTTGAAGGCGACCTGATATTTTTTGATTACGACGGCAAAAAATTCAGCCATGTGGGGGTTTACCTGCAAAATGGCTATTTTGTTCATGCCAGCTCAACAAAAGGGGTAACCATCACCCGGTTGCATGATCCTTATACCTATAAATACTTTTCGCGTTGCGGGTCAGTGATTGCGCAGGACACAAATTCCGCGCCGGGTAAATAACAAGCATAATTTTGTTAACTTTGCCTTATCATGGCAGACGAAAAAGACAAATACAGTTTCTGGACAAAATACAAACGCTTTGCGGGTAACGAAATCCTGCTCTATGTGATCATGATCATTGGGATTATCCTTGGGCTCATCATTTTCAGCAAATAGTTACGGCCGAAGTTTTAACTTTTTACCAGGCTTACAGTATACTCATCGGCATCCACCACATCCTGGAAAAAGTCGACAAGGTCCTGGTACGTATCTTTTCCATACGTGCCGTCAATCAATTGAAATTTACGTTTATAGGTTAACAAGTTGCCTTTGAGTTCCATTGTCGCGATAAACTTACCAAACGGTTTGTCCATGGTAATGTTTAATGGCACTTTTTCAAGGCGGTAGCCGGCGGGTATAGTATAGGTTATTTCATCGATATCCGTAAATCCCCGACTGATATATACATCATTCTGCCGGTTGGTTACCTGGTTTGGCGGCGATTCGATCCTGTTCACTGAGTTGATCATAAAAAAGCATTTTCCATCGCTTAATGAGGCATAATCCCGCGCATTAAGCTTTATATTTTCCGTAGTAAAAGGCTTAAAGCTTTTATCCTGTTTAAAATCAAGCCCAACTATATCCATGTTATTTATCGGGTAGATCTTTTGGATCATTTTATATTGTTCCTTCACCGGTTCGTTAACAATTTCATCCCGGCTATCGAAGTTTGTACCAAAGAAAATTGTCTTCATATTGCCTGATAAACCGCCGTTGGCATCAATAACAAATTCAGCGCTTCGTTTTTCAAGGTCGTCTTCTACGGTGTACTTTGGGGTATGTATTAACTTGCCGCCTTCGGGGGTACAGGCTAAAACGTCGCGGTCATCCGTAAAATCTCCCAGATAACCAAAAGGAATTGTTTGACTGGTGCAATCGGCCCAGGTAGTATCGTTTTTAAACGGGATACACAAAATAATATGATTACCCTGATCCATGCTGGCAAAATCACTTAATAAATTTACTTTATACCTGCTTCCGGATTCAACCACACAATACCATGAGTCAATATTCACAGCCTTAAGCAAGGCCCGCGTATAATTTACCAGCGCTTTACAGTCGCCATAATTTTGTTTATCAACATCCGAAGCCAAAAAAGGCTGATTACCCCCAATCCCCACCTGCACGCTTATATAGTGCGTTTTGCCCTGCATATATTCGTATATTTTTTTTGCCTTTAATTTGGGGTCACTTATGTCCTTGGTTAAATCCCGCATATGTTCTATAGTTTCCGGTGATAATTCGGTGCGGCTTGCCAACAGTTTATCATACTCCCATTTGCCCAGCGTTTTCCAATCTGTAAACGAACCGTCTAAACCAAAATACCTGAATTTTTCCGGAGCCACCTGTACATAAGGGGTTACATTTTTATAATAGGGCCTGTAAGGCTCGATTTTAGCGGCTTTTATATTGCTGACGCTCCATGTATAGGTATTTAACAACGCCGAATTTTTGCTCCTTACCAAATTATCATGGAAATTATTTTCTTTATACCTGATATTGAAATCTTTCGCACAGGTAAAAGTAAATGAACTTTTTTGAACAGCAACACCATACCCAGGTACAGGTTCCCATTGGGGGAAGTCAAGGGATTGCTTTAATTTCATTTCGTATTCATACACAACGGTATAAGGATACTGGCTAAAGGCAGGCCTGTAATATTTTATTTTATCGTCAAGAAATAGCGAAAAGCCATCCCATGCGCTTTGATTTTCAAAATCCCCTTCAGAAAACTTCGTCACGGGCTTTCCAAACTCATTTAATATTATCCCCTTAACAGATTTAATAACCCTGCTTTTATCATATTCAAGGACAATTTCTGCATCTTCGTCGCCATTTTTATTTAAAACAGTGATGGCCGATTTTACCTGCACAATGGTATTATCCAGGCTCTCCACCCTTACACTCATTTGCTGATCCCTGATCACCGAGCTGGCATGTTGCAGCAGCTCTTTTGGAATCAGGCTTGCGTCGTAGTTTTCCTGTGCATGGGTATATAAAAAACCAGATACCAGGAAAAGTGTAAACAATATGAGTTTCATTATTTCTTCTTAAAAACCATTTCCGCTTTTTCGGACTGGATGATATTGTTATACAATTCTTTCAGGTAGGGGTATTCCTGTGAACTGTAAATGGATTTATTGAGCTGGATGATATGCGAAAAAGTAAATGTATTGTCGTCTGATGCCTGGAAGTCTGTTAAAAACCTGCCGCCATTGTTGGGCAATGCAATCCCTAAGGCTTTTGGCGGATTATCCACAACGTATTGTGCCGGTAAATGCATAATTAAAGTAGTTCTGTAATCGCCGGGCATGCCCCTGTCTACCGGGTACGAACGTTCGGTAAGTTTGTAGGGATTGGTTGTCATCCTGTCTAAGAAAAACGGATTAAAGGTTAAACTGCCTGCAGCCATCTTGTCATAAATATTGATCTCTACCTCGTATTTTTCCATGACAGGCTTATCTAAACTATCCAGGTTGCTGATCTCGGACTTAAGTATTTTTAATTTGGGGAATTTGCCGGCAATATCTTCAACATATTCATCTGTTGTATTAAATTTTTTAATGGCTACTCTTTTTTTGTAGGCTTCGTAACCCATGGAATAATTTGTTATAGTGCCCTTTATTTTGCCGTCATCCTGCAAAGTAAATTCCATCACACTATTGCTTGTTTCTTTTTGCGGGAGATTTAAATCAATCCAGTAGGAAGGTTTATCCAAGCTGAAAACCCTGCCTTTATCATTCAGGCATTTTAAAGGTAACATACCGAAAGCCATAAGTGGGTCTGAGGCGTCCAGCAGGTAAATTTTATCGCCAATATTTGCTTTGGCAATAATATAATTAAATTTATTTACCGCAGGGTAAAGGTCATTCAGTAAGCCGTTTTCGCGTGTCGAGAGCAATACCGCTTCGGTATTTATGCCTGCGCCGTTTAGCGCAGTAATAAGGGCCATATTGATATCGGCAATACTTCCGGTATGTGATTCAAACGCTTTTTTTATCCCGTCGCTCTCATAACCTATATAATCGTTCCATTTAAACCACTTTTGTAAATAAGCGTAAATCGCTTTCGCTTTTTCCAGGTCGTCAGTTTTACCGGCATAAGCAGGCAAAATCCTATCTTTAAGCAAATCTTTGCGCTTTAGCTGGCCGCCAAAAGCGTAATCTGATTTTAATGAATAATCTATATCTTTCCATTCCTTTGTTTCTTTTGTAACCACGCCATTATAGGGATTGGTAAATTCAACCAGGTCAAATGAAAGTGTGGACAAATAATTTTTCGGCGACGTCATATCATCTTCTTCAATAAAAGCAGGTATATCACTCATCGCGTATATGATATCTGAGCAATCACTGGCAGCCCCATGGGTTGAAAAACATCCCTTCAAAACAGACGACGTATTTTTTGTTAGTTTTAAATAGCCTCTTAACGCAGCATTATAGGTAAAGTGTCCTGGTATGATAGCTTCGAATTCTGAGTAAACCTTCGGGATGTCGCTTTGAAATTCCCAGGGATGAAAATTATCAAGATGGAGCCCTATCGGCGAAAACAGCCGGTAAGTATACTCAACTACACAACCTTCAACCAATGCGGGCATGGTAAATTTAAACGTGCTTTGATATTTATAATCCCTTGTGGTATATACTTTTTTGGGGTCGAATTCAACTTTATGTATGGTACCGTCGTCCCCCGTAAAATAAGTGGCGCCGGTAACTTTTTCAATCTCGTCCATATCCGAATGGTCGTCGTTGTTCCGGAGTTTAATCTCTGTGGTAGCTTCATCGAAACCTTTTTTGTCGAATATTTTTATTTTAACATGGTACTCGAACATCACTTTGATATTGTCATCACTTGCTACCTGAATCTGAGCCTTGCCATATTCGCGTAAAACCACCGCATGCGCCGAGATATCACTTGCATAGTTTTTCATGTTAAGCTCATCGGTTGAAATTTGCCCGTAGGGGAAATCCTGCGCAGTTGCAAGTTGTAAAAAGCAAAAAGAAAGCACCAGGATAAGGAAGGTTCTCATTAATTTAAATCAATTTAGGAGGGTTTAAAATTAAAGTCCAATTAAATAAATTTAAATGGTATTAAAAATTTATTGTACAAATTCTTTTTATGACTTTTGCGGCATTGAAATCCGGATATCGCAGTCGGGATTATAATAAATACATATTTTTAAAAAAAATTGGCGTAAATTCCAACCGGTAATAAAAACAAATACCCTTTTGATGAAATTAAACTTAAAGCGGCCATTGGCTTTTTTTGATCTTGAAACTACTGGTACGAATATAGGTTCCGACCGTATTGTTGAAATATCAGTAATTAAACTTTTTCCTGATGGCAGTGAAGAGGTGAAAACCTGGCGGATCAACCCGGGTATGCCCATCCCGCTTGAATCCTCGTTAGTACATGGTATTTATGATGAAGACATCAAAGATGAGCCTCTTTTTAAGGAGGTTGGAGAATCTGTGGCTGAGTTTATTGCTGATAGTGACCTTGCCGGCTATAATTCAAATAAGTTTGATATACCCGTGCTGATGGAGGAGTTTTTAAGGGCACGGATTTCATTTGACCTGGATGGGCGTCATTTTGTGGACGTACAGAATATATTTCACCAGATGGAGCAGCGCACCCTGAAGGCCGCTTACCAGTTTTATTGTGATAAACAGATCATCAATGCTCACTCGGCCGAAGCCGATACCCGCGCTACGATGGAAGTATTGATTGCCCAGGTTGCCCGCTACGAAAAAACGGAATGGGAAGATAAAAAAGGCAACAAACAGGTGCCTGTGATTAATGATATTGAAGCATTACATAAGTTTACCAATTTGAACCGCCCGGTTGATTTTGCGGGCAGGATGGTTTTTAATGAGGAGGGCGAGGAGATCTTTAATTTTGGTAAACATAAAGGCAAAACTGTAGAGGAAGTTTTTAGAATTGAACCCAGTTATTACTCGTGGATGATGCAGGGCGATTTTCCGCTTTATACCAAGCGCAAGCTGGAAGAGATCTATATGCGCTGGAATGCAAAAAAAGTTGCCGAAAGGCAGCCTAAACCCTTGCAGCAAAAGCAACCCGAAAAGGCAGCTGTTATTGAAAGCAAACCCCAGTTTAAAACGGAAACTGCGAATAAACAATATTCCCCCAAAATAAATTATAATAGCGCACCTGAACGGAAACCCTTTAAGCCAAAAGATGAAACACCTGCGAAACCTGTAAATGAGGATATGCTTAAAATGCTGGCGGATAAGTTTAAAAAAGGTTAATTGGTTGTTGGAATTTGTAATGCCGGAAGGTTTTAATGTTGGGGTAGTGCCTAAATACATGAGTTCTTAAATAATCTGCCGGCACGTTCAATATACGATATTATTTTCTGGTGCGTGAGTCTTTTAATCATGCTAGTGTCATGCCAATAATAAATTGACGTTCAGGTTTTACCGTAAAAACTTAGAAATCCCGGGGACGTGGATTGTGCAAAATAGTGTAAACCTAATTTTAATGAGTAAGCATATAAATGTCTCATTATTAGATATTTATAAAATGTAAATCCTGAATTGTGTAAACGCTTTGTAAACCCTTTTGTACTTTTTGCGTTCAACGGACTTTTAGCTTGACGATGGGTCAATTTATGGTTGACACGACACTAGTACGCTGATCAAGTTTTTCAACATAATCAACCCAATCAACTATATTTGCGCCGATGATCAACAAAGAACAAATAGCCGGAGACTACAAGCAAATACAGGATGAAATTTGTGCCGCACTTGAGTTAACAGACGGCAAGGCTGTTTTTGAAGAGGAACTTTGGGCGCGTGAGGGCGGCGGAGGGGGCCGGACACGGGTAATTCAAAACGGGAATATACTGGAGAAAGGCGGTGTTAATTTTTCAGCAGTTCACGGTCATTTGCCCGATACATTAAAAAGAGCCCTGAAAGTCGACCAGGACGATTTTTTTGCCACGGGTGTATCTATTGTTATCCACCCAAATCACCCTATGGTGCCTATTATCCACATGAATATAAGGTATTTCGAAATGCCATCCTCATTTGGATCGGATAAAGAACCTGTACGCTGGTTTGGTGGTGGAATTGACCTTACTCCTCATTACGTTTTTGACGAGGATGCATCTTATTTTCATGCCTATCTTAAATCTGTTTGCGATGCATACCATCACGATTTTTACCATCGTTTTAAACTTTGGGCCGATGATTATTTCTTCATCAAACACCGCAATGAGACAAGAGGCATTGGCGGGATATTTTACGATCGGCTGACTGCAAACAACGACCTGACATGGGAAAATGTTTTTGAATTTTCAAAGGCATTGGGAAGGTCGTTTATACCCATTTACACCGAACTGGTAAAAAGGAACCGGGATAAACCATTTACAACTGAAAACCAGGAATGGCAATACCAGCGCCGCAGCCGCTACGCCGAGTTTAACCTGATTTATGATGCCGGAACAAAATTCGGCCTGGAAACGAACGGCCGGATTGAATCAATATTAATGAGCCTTCCGCCAGCGGCCAAATGGCTTTATAATTATGTACCTAACCCCGGGGGCGAGGAGGAGAAAACGTTGTCGCTTTTGAAAAAGGGAATCAGCTGGGCTTAAAAATGAAAATAAAAATGCCATCGATTAAACAATTGGGAATTCTTTTTGGTGGTTTTCTTTTTTTTTCATTCCAAAATCAACCATCACTCAAAGGTACCTGGGAATTTGTCGGCGGAATTTACAACGGTAAAAAGGAAGGGGCGCCAACCGAATATGCTTTACGCCGCAAATACAATATAACCGGCTACGAAGCCTTCGCTATTGAAAAGGGTTATAAAACCCCAAAATATGAGGCTGGTAATTATATTTTTAAGGGCGATACCTGTGTTGATACGGAGACCTTTTCGGCCCAGCCATCAAAAATAACCAACATCCCCATCCACTACATCTACACTTTAAAAAATGATACGCTAACCCTAAAAGGTACCTTGCCAACAGGTATGCGTGTGGAAGAGTACTGGAGGAAGATTAAATAGTCCGAAAGCCCGGAAAGTCAGTAAAGACAGGAGGTAGATAACCGTTTGGAGAATTCATCTCCTTCGATACATCGTTTGTATTTATTTTTAAATACACCTTTTTTTTACTTTCCGGCTTTACTGACTTTGCGGACTTTCGGACTCCTTCTGCAACAGAATTGTTAATAAAAACGGTATGGTAAAACCATTAATTTTCATAACTTCGCAGGTCGTTAAAAAACCCTTTTTAAACGCATAGCTTTAGAGAAGAATCTACATCAGAAATAAAAATGGCCGAAGAAACAGGAAACGGAAATACACCGCCAGAAGACAGAATAATTTCGATAAATATTGATGAAGAAATGCGATCAGCTTACATTGACTATTCAATGTCAGTTATCGTATCCAGGGCATTACCCGACGTTCGCGACGGGTTGAAGCCGGTACACAGACGTGTACTTTACGGCATGCTCGATCTGGGATTAAACAATAACAAGCCCTATAAAAAATCAGCCCGTATCGTGGGTGAAGTGCTCGGTAAGTACCATCCGCATGGTGATACATCAGTATACGATGCGATGGTTCGTATGGCGCAGGATTGGAGTTTACGCTATCCTTTTGTTGAAGGACAGGGAAACTACGGATCTATTGACGGCGATCAGCCAGCGGCAATGAGGTACACAGAAGCAAGGCTTGAAAAGATTGCTGAAGAAATGCTGGCCGACATCAACAAAGACACCATTGATTTTCAGCTGAATTTTGATGACTCGCTGGAAGAACCTACTGTTTTGCCGGCCAAGTTCCCGAACTTACTGGTAAATGGTGCTTCAGGTATCGCGGTGGGTATGGCAACCAATATGGCGCCCCACAATTTAACAGAAGTTGTGAATGCTACTTTGGCTTTAATTGATAACCGCGACATAGATATCGCCGAATTGATGACTCACATCAAAGGGCCGGATTTTCCGACAGGAGCAATTATTTATGGCTTTGAAGGCGCCCGCCAGGCTTTTGAGACCGGCAGGGGAAGAATAGTGATCAGGTCAAGAGCCGAGATTGAAACTTATAATAATGACCGCGAGCGCATCATTGTTAGTGAAGTGCCTTACCAGGTGAACAAAGCGCTGATGATTGAGCGTACCGCCGAGTTGGTGAATGAAAAGAAAATTGAAGGCATATCAGCAATCAGGGATGAATCAAACAGGGAGGGTATCCGGGTTGTTTATGAAATAAAACGGGATGCCAACGCGGCAATTGTATTAAACAATCTCTATAAATATACTGCGCTGCAAACTTCTTTCAGCATTAATAATATTGCGCTTGTTCACGGTCGGCCGATGTTGCTTAACCTGAAAGACCTGATCCACCATTTTGTTGAACACCGGCACGAAGTAGTTATCCGCCGTACCAAATTTGAACTTTCCGAAGCACAAAAAAGAGCTCACATTTTAGAAGGCCTGCTGATTGCGTTAGATCACCTGGATGAAGTGATCAAACTGATCCGTGGTTCAAATACGCCTGAAGATGCAAGAGAAGGCTTAATGGCACAGTTTGCTCTTAGCGATATACAGGCACGTGCTATTCTTGATATGACCTTAAGGAGGCTAACAGGACTGGAGCGTGACAAGATCAAAGATGAGTATGAAGGCTTAATGAAACTGATCGATTATTTAAACTCAGTTCTTGCTGACCAGGGTTTAAGGATGCAAATCATTAAGGACGAACTGATAGAGATCCGCGATAAATATGGCGATGAACGTAAAACCGAAATGGTTCATTCATCAGCTGAAATGAACACTGAGGACTTTATTGAGGATGAAGATGTTGTAATCACAATTTCACGTGAGGGGTACATCAAACGGACGCCATTGACAGAATACCGCAGGCAGGGCAGAGGTGGCAAAGGTTCACTGGGAAGCAACAGCCGCGATGCCGACTTTATTGAGCATTTACTGATCGCGTCCAACCACAATTATATGCTGTTCTTTACAGAATCCGGACAATGTTTCTGGCTTCGTGTATTTGAGATCCCCGAAGGTTCGCGAACCTCAAAAGGACGCGCAATCCAGAATATCATCAATATTCCAAAGGAAGAGAATATTAAGGCTTACATCAAGCTGATCAGCCTTAAAGATAAAGAATATCTTGAAAATAACTTTATCATCATGTGTACCAAAAAGGGTACCATCAAAAAGACTTCACTTGAGGCTTACTCTCGTCCGCGGGCAAACGGCATAAATGCCATCAACATAAACGAAGGGGATTCCCTGCTGGAAGCCAGCCTTACCAGCGGAAGCAGCGAAATTGTAATGGCCTTGAAATCTGGTCGTGCTATTCGCTTTAACGAATCAACAGTAAGGCCAATGGGCCGTACCGCTACCGGAGTGCGCGGGATTTCCCTTGAGGACGAGAATGATGAAGTAGTAGGTATGATCAGCATTGATGATCCGGAAACTACAGTACTGGTGGTTTCTGAAAAAGGATATGGCAAGCGTACTGATATAGATGACTACAGGGTAACCAACCGTGGTGGTAAAGGTGTTAAAACTTTAAATATTACTGATAAAACAGGAAAACTTGTTGCCATAAAAGGTGTTACTGATAAAGAAGATCTGATGATCATTAATAAATCAGGTATTATCATCCGGATTGCCGTGAGTGAATTGCGGACTATGGGCCGTGCTACACAGGGCGTCCGGTTGATCACCCTGAAAGAAAATGATGAGATAGCTTCTGTTGCTAAAATTGAGCGTGAGGAAGAGGAAGAAGGAAACGGAACAGAAAACGAAGCTGAAAATAACGGTACTGAATCTGCTGCGGATGAAGCAGATGAAGCAGATGAAACAAAAGAATAATAATGATGCAAGGCCGTAAAATTTTATTACCGCTTTTAATGATGCTATTTATTGCACCTTCAGCCTTTTGCCAGTCAGAAGTGCTGAAAAGTGTAGTAAATAGCCTTGCCTTTTATAAGCAAAAAAAGGACCTGAAATATCTCAATAGTGCCAAAAACTCTGTAGATAGTTTGATGAAGGCTTCGCCGGATTCTCTGGACCTGGAAAGGAATGTTTATAAGGCCGTTGTATATTCAAGCATCTTATATATTGATTCATTAAACAGTTTAAAACAACCTGTTCAAATGTTTCAGCAAACTGCTGACCTGGTTGACAGGTTGCAGGCTCGCCGCAAAAGCTATAAATACCAGGTTGAACTTGATTATTCAAAACGGTGCCTGGCCAACGTTTATATACGCAAAGGTTTTGCCGCGTTAAATTCTTCCGATTATATAGCCGCTCTTCAATTATTTGAAGCGGGGAAAAAATACGCGCCTGATTTTAAACAATTAGCAGCCTATATAGCTTTTACCAATAATAAACTTGGTAATTTACATGTAGCAGCTAAGTATTACGAAAGTCTTGTTGGAAGTGACAGCACAAAGGCGGAGTATGCTGTAGCCGCAGCCGGCATCTATAAATCATTTGGAGACACCCTATCAGCCTTGAATGTACTTAAAAAAGCACGTAAAGTTTTACCCAATGATAAGTCACTTTTATTGGATGAAGCAAATATTTATACTAACCGTAAAGATTACAGCCAGTTAGTGAATTTATTGCCCGCGTTGCTTGATATTAATACAAATAACGCTGATATTGCGTTTGTAGCCGCCAATTGCTATGATCATTTAAACCAATATGATAAAGCAGAATCGCTTTATTTAAGAGCTATAGAATTAAACAGTTCCGCTTATGATCCTATTTTCAATTTAGGGCTATTATATTTTAAACAAAGTAAATTACCCGGGGATAAAGATAAAACACAGGATGAAACCAGGTCGGCACAATGGCTTGAAAGGGCAAATGAAATATCTCCAAACGAAGTCAATTGTCTCAAAGTGTTAAAGTTAGTTTATGAGCAGGAAGGAAATCAAAGTCAAATAAACAAGGTGAATAACAAACTAAAACAGTTAACCAATTAATAATAAATCATGAAAATAAAATTTTTGATGATAGGCCTTTTAGGTTTAAGTACAGTACCCGCCTTTGCGCAAAAAGGGGTTTTGAAAGATGCTCAGGCAAGCTACGATGCATATACGGTTGAAAATTCTCAGAAAATTTTGGCGGCAAAGGCCAAACAGGACATAACTGAAGCCAAAACGTCTATCGATAAGGCATCGACCAACGAAAAAACAGCCACGTTGACACAAACCTACGCATTGATAGGTGCAATTTATTCAGCTACAGCGGCAATGGATACTACCGGAGCAGCAGCAACCGCAACTTTGATAACTACAGCCCAGGAAGCCATTAAAAAAGCTAAAGATGCAGTAACAACCGAAAAAGATGCAGATATAAAGGCAAAATGCACGAAATTAATAGCTGATGCAAGTACTAATTTAGCCATCTATTACCAGGCGCAGGGTGTTAAACAGTACCAGGGAAATAAATTTGAACAGGCGTATCAATCGTTTGATAATTGGAGTCAGGCTACTGGAGATACCACCGCAACCTATTATGCTGCGTTGGCAGCATCGAATGCGGGGAATACAAATCCCAAATTTTATCCATATGCAATAGCCGAGTACAATAAACTTTTAGCTACCAATTATTCGCAAAACGCTAAGATATATGGATACCAGGCTACTTTGTATATAATTAGCAAGGATACGGCGAATGCGTTAAAAACAATTACCGGCGGTGTAGCCAAATTTCCTTCGAATGCAGATTTACGCGGACAGGAAATAAAATTTTATTTAATGGCCGGTAAGGACAGCGAGATAATAGGTAAACTGGAGAGCGCTGTCGCCGCCGACCCAAAAAATAAAGAACTTTGTTTTTATGCGGGCCTGTCGTTTACCCGCGTTGGCGATGCAAGCGCAGCTAAAGCCGCTAAAGCTAAAGATGCTGCTACTAAAGCTGCGGAAAACAAAGCCGCCCTTGATTATTATTCAAAAGCTGCAGATTACTACAAAAAAGCAATTGCTATTGATCCTAATTATTTGGATGCTAACCTCAATTTAGGTGAGGTAATGATGAAACCGGCAATTGATTTCTATAATGCAGCAAATAGCCTGCCGTCAAATGCAACTCAAAAACAATACGATGAGTTAAGGGCAAAAGCTGACGTGCAATTTGACCTTGCTCTCCCATATTTACAGAAAGCGGTTGACCTGGATCCAAAATCTAATGCAGCCCTGACAAATTTATGGAATTACTACAGGGGGAAATATGATAAAGCCCATGCTGCAGAGTATAAAGCAAAAGCTGCCGACTTAAAAAAGCAAATCGATGCTAATCCGGCAAAGAACTAATAAAAAAGGGGGCTACTAAGCCCCCTTTTTTATTAGTTTAATTTAAACATCGTTCTTACATCGAAATCCGTGCTTTTCATTGCACATCCCTATTTAAACCAGCATAATTCCTTCCTATAACCTTATCATCATCAAATAATACTTCATTTATTGAGATAACCGGATTGCTATAAGTTAAAAGGGCTGACACAACGGAAATAATCAGCAATTTTAATGTGAAAAATGCATTTTAACAATGTTAATAAGTGAAAAGCATTGTTAATAATTATTAAAATATTACTTTTATAGACTGATCAATGAGCACCGGGAAATAATTGTAATTCTCCAGCAACTAATAGTTTAAATATTCTATCCTTAAACCCTGATTAATAAATGCTTAAACACATGATTTTATATTTAAAAAGAACCTTATTACTGTTGATTTTTACATTAAACTGCGCAGGATTATTTGCGCAAACTACAGATTCAACAGCCGCAAATCAGGATTATATCCGGCCATTCTATGGTGGCGCTGCATTTCGTACCTGGTCTGTCGGGATTCATGCAGGATTAATGAGCACTTCGGTAATAACCACTTCCAACAGCCAACTCGGATTCACAGTTCCAAATATTCAATATGGTTATGGAGGGTATATCAAAAAGCAACTATTACCATCGTTCGGGTTACAGGCCGATTTCCTGATGGGCAAATTAAACGGCGATAATGCACGGCTGAACGCAGCCGGAGTTTCGCCATATAAGAGTTTTACAACCACTATTAATTATGCAGGTAGTTTGAGTACCAATTTTACATTGGCCAATATCAATTGGCATGTGGTTAAAAGTACTGTACAGCCTTTTATTACAGCTGGCGTTGGTTTAATGAATTATAAACCGGTACTAACAACAGGCGCAGGAGTGGTTGAGGATTTTAATAAAGATAAACCAAACCTCAATGAACTATATGTTCCGATTGGGGCCGGACTGAAATTTGATATCGCCAAAGGAGTTAACCTTGAACTTGCATACCAGGTAAATTTTGTTTATTCAAATAATTTCGACGGCTATAAATATGGCAACACCAACGACAAATTCTCTTACACACACATTGGGCTGGAATTTGCAATCGGTAAAAAGTCGAAACCGCAACTTTCGGCCCATAACCCGGTTTCATCTATGCGGCAGGAATATTTGTCGGGGATACAAAATGCAAAGGATGAGTTTAAAGCCCTGATAGATTCGGAGAAAAACCAGAACCAGGCTTTGCAGCAGCAGGTGGTTGCCCAAAACACAAAACTTTCCCAACTTACCACCGACAGCGATGGAGATGGCGTGCCTGATTTTTACGATAAATGCCCTAATACGCCAGCAAATGTAAAAGTTGACGGAGCAGGTTGCCCATTGCCGGTGGTTAAACCCGAAGAAAAAATTTATATCACCGAAGCGGATAAAGGCGTGGTTAATGAAGCGATCCAAAACCTGCAGTTTGCGTCGGGCACTTCAATGCTGAGCGACGCTTCGTACCAAAGTTTAGATAAGTTAGCGAAGTTGCTTAAAGACAAAAAAGATCATTTAAAACTAGCTGGTTATACTGATGCCACGGGATCAGCAGCGCTTAACCTTAAACTTTCAAAAGACAGGGCTGAAGCGATAAAAATGTACCTTGTGAGCAGGGGAGCAGATCCGGAATTGATACAGACGGAAGGTTACGGAAAAGCAAATCCAATCGCCACCAATAAAACCGCCGCCGGACGCAAGTTAAACCGCCGGGTTGAGTTCTCTTTGTATTAGTATTATTTAGCCGGTTGGCTTTCAGGCAGAGCCAACCGGCTAAATAAGCCATAAAAAAACACGAAGTGCTTAAGCTTCGTGTTTTTTCATTTCGTCATTCCTAATCTCCAATCACAAATCTCTAATCTCTAACACCTAATCCTTCTCATCAAAAAACTCCGTCAGGGAGCCAAAATAGCTGTTATCCCAGCCTTCAACAAAGCCATTGTATTCAGTATCGGGGATGTTGGTGTGCTTAAGTTCGACAGAGGCACCGCCTTTATCAGGATGTAATTTTATGGTGACGATGGACGCCTCGGGCTGTCCGTCAAAATACCATTGCTGTACCAGCTTTTTGCCTTCTTCAAATTCAAGGTTTTTGCCTACAATACTTCCTTCCCACATCGAAAACTCAGAACCTGGTTCGGTCGACATTTCTGCCGGCTCCCCGGTCCATAGCTCAATGGTAAATGGGTTGGTTAAGGCTATATAAACTTCTTCGGGTGGAGCTGTAATGTGGTAATATTTTTTAAAATCTTTCATAACACGATTTTCAGGATTTTAGAGATTCAAAAGATCTTAAAATTTTTGCAAACATGATAAACTATTATCACAATCATCATAAAAATCCTGAAAATCGCGTTCTGACAATTTATTTTAACCTAAAGGGAGTACGGTTTTTCCGTAAACATCATTCAAAACAGTGGCGATACCTGCATAAATAGCAGAGAAACCGCAAACCAGGCCTTCGTAGCCGGCAAATTTACCAATACTTTCGTTACCGGTAGCATGTTCAGCGGCCAATAAAAAGAACAGGATCACCAATGTGCCAAAAACGATCTGCAGCGCACGGGTTAATTTAAGCGTACCGAAGAAAAGGCCTAACGTAAAAAGCCCCCAAATGCCAAGGTAAGCAGCCATCGCACCGTCAGAGGGCGCTGTAAACCAGCCCCACTTGCCCATCAGGATCAGGCCGGCAAGGGATATCCAGAAAAAGCCGTAAGATGTAAAAGCTGTTAACCCAAAGGTGTTGTTCTTTTTCGATTCAATAACACCGGCAATTACCTGGGCCAGGCCGCCATAAAAAATACCCATAGCTAATATCATAGTGTTTAATTCAAAGAAACCGGCATTGTGCAGGTTCAATAAAACAGTGGTCATACCGAAGGCGCAAAGGCCAAGCGGCGCAGGGTTGGCAATGCCATCCTTTGCAGGAATTGGAGTGGTTGGAATCATGATTTAAAAGGGTTTAAATTGGTTTTTAACGCAATTTAATTGTTATCGGCACATTTACCAATTTTTTTTACAAAGCGTTCTGTAAATTAGCAAAATCATACTATCCTATGCAAAAATTAGTTTTGCTCCGCCACGGCGAGAGTATTTGGAATAAGGAAAACAGGTTTACAGGTTGGACAGATGTCGATCTTTCGGAAGCAGGCGTCCAGCAGGCGCATAAAGCCGGGCAGCTTTTAAAAGCGCACGGTTATAGTTTTGATGCAGGCTATACTTCCGTATTAAAAAGAGCTATCAAAACGCTTGATATCGTTTTGGAAGAATTGGATGAATTGTGGATCCCTGTTCAAAAATCATGGCGACTGAATGAACGTTTTTATGGTGCATTGCAAGGATTGAACAAAGCCGAAACTGCTGCCAAATATGGCGCCGATCTGGTACAAAAATGGCGCCGCGACCCGCATGAATTACCACCTGCTGTTACCAAAGAAGACGAACGCTACCCGGGTAAAGATGCCCGTTATAAACACCTTACCGAAAGGGAACTGCCGCTAACGGAGAACCTGAAGGAAACGATGGAAAGGGTATTGCCATTTTGGAACGAGTTTATTGTACCGGCTATCCGGAAAAACCAAAAGGTGATTGTTTGCGCACATGGTAACAGCCTGCGGGCTTTGGTACAGTACATCGATCATCTTAGTGACGAAGAAGTTACTAAGCTCGACATACCAACAGGCACACCGCTGATTTATGAACTGGATGGAGGTTTAGAAAGGATCAGGCATTTTTATTTGGAGTAATAAGATTTAGTTTTCATCATTTTAATTTCAAAATTTGATGTTTGATTGCATAATGTGGCAGCCTAATCTCTAATCTCAAGTCTCTAATCACTATCTTCGCCAAATGCTTGATATTCTCATCATAGGCGGCGGTCCCATTGGCATAGCCTGCGGGCTGGCTGCCCAAAAAGCAGGGCTTGGTTTTGTTATTGTTGAAAAAGGCTGCCTGGTTAATTCGCTTTACAATTACCCCTCCACCATGACCTTTTTTTCTACATCCGAAAAATTGGAGATCGGCGGAATTCCTTTTGTTACCATCAGTAATAAGCCGGTACGCGCTGAAGCCCTGGAATATTACCGCCGGGTGGCTACTGCCAACCATTTGCCCATCAATTTATTTGAAGAGGTTACCGGTGTAACAAAAGAAGGCGGCGTTTTTACCGTAACTACGGCCAAAACAACCTATCAGGCTAAAAATATCATCTTATCTACAGGTTTTTATGATATCCCGGTAAAACTGAATATTCCCGGAGAAGACCTGCCAAAAGTAAAACACTACTACCAGGACCCTAATTATTATGCCCTGCAAAAGGTAGTGGTGGTAGGCTCCAGCAATTCAGCTATTGATGTAGCATTGGAAACATACCGGAAAGGCGCCGAAGTTACCCTCGTCATTCGCGGTGCGGACGTCGGGGAGCGCGTTAAATACTGGATCAGGCCGGATATCATGAACAGAATCAAGGAGGGTAGCATAAAGGCTTACTTTAAATCGAATTTAAAAGCGATCCGGCAATATGAAGTGGATATTGAAACACCTGAAGGTTTAGTCACTATCCCCAATGACTTTGTCATGGCGATGACGGGTTATCAACCTAACTTTGAATTTTTGAAGAAGATAGGAATCAAATCATCCAATGATCGTTTTGTGCCGGAGTACAATCGTGATACCATGGAAACAAACATACCTGGCTTATACCTTGCCGGCGTAGTAGTAGGGGGAATGGACACCCATTTATGGTTTATTGAGAACTCAAGGATCCATGCAGATATGATTATCGGGGATATTGTGGGGAAGGTTGATTGAGTTGGATTGGGTTGACTAAGTTGATTGAGTTTTAGTTTTAACGGCCAAATGGGCAGCATCTAATAATCTAGTCAACTTATTCAAACCAAACAACCTAATGGCGTGTCAACCATAAATTGACCAATCGTCCATCTACAAGTTCATTGAACGCAAAAAGCACAAAATGGGTTTACACAAGGTTTACACAATTAAAAGTTTACACTTTGTAAGTATCTAATAATGAAGTATTTACATGCTTATAAAACAAAACCGGGTTTACACTGTTTACATAATCCCTCCCGGGATTTTTAAGCAATTCTTATAAACACTGAACGTCAATTTATGAATGACATGACACTAGTTAACTTAGTCAACCCAATCAACATAGTCAACCCAATCAACTAATTAACATTTCCCTTGCATAAGTAAAATTTAATGCCCTACTTTGCACAAAATTTAAAAAACAACAATAACACCGCTAAAATGAACCAGCAAAGCTTAAATAAGCCAATTACCAGGGTAATATTTGCCCCGGTTGCTGCTGCCTGGGTTTTAACAGTTGCTATATTTTCTCCTTCACGACGAAGGCCCTATATGCCCCGGGCTTGATTTATTCTCATCGTCAACCCTATGTATAATCGCGGTATTTTGCGTTTATGCTCCAAACAAAAGATCATCAGTTTATTAACGCCGGTTACGGCAAATGATTTAACGGTAATTTTTCTATTTCAATGACCATACAAGATTTTGATATACAGGTTGCAAGCGGCCAGCACGTTGATTACGCCCAGCAGATCTGTGATGAAATGGCCGAATCGGCAAAGGCCCGCGGCACAGGTATAGCCCAGCGTTCGCCTGAATACGTAGCAAATAAGATGCTGGAAGGAAAAGCGGTAATAGCTTTTCATAAAGACGGCACCTGGGCCGGATTCTGCTATATTGAAACCTGGAGCCACGGCGATTTCGTAGCCAATTCAGGCCTGATCGTAAACCCCCAGTTCAGGAAAGCAGGCCTTGCCAAAGCTATAAAAGAGAACATTTTCAAACTATCCAGAAAAAAATATCCTGATGCCAAGATCTTCGGATTAACCACCGGGCTTGCGGTAATGAAAATAAACTCCGAACTGGGCTATGAACCGGTAACTTACTCGGAACTTACCCAGGACGAAGATTTTTGGGCAGGCTGCAAAAGCTGTGTGAATTATGATATCCTGATGAGCAAGGGCCGCAAAAACTGCATGTGTACGGCTATGTTGTTTGATCCTGTTGAAAAAGCGAAACAACAGGAAGAAAAATCAAAAGACATGTCCCGCAAGGCAACCCTGTTTCAGCGAATTGAAAACGCGATCAAAAGTTTTAGCCAGGAATTAAAGATATTTTAAAGAATGTAGAGACGCAATATTTTGCGTCTCACACCAGGATTTTATAATAATGACGACGTAGAGACGCGATGCTTCGCGTCTCTAAACGAAATAACTTAAGGATTGTAGATCTGAGACACAAAATATTGTGTCTCTACATAAATTGAATCATGAAAAAGAAGGTAGTATTAGCATATAGCGGCGGGCTCGACACCTCGTTCTGCTGCATTTATTTGACCCAGGACCTTGGATACGAGGTTCATTCTGTAATCGTAAATACAGGCGGTTTTAGCGAAGAAGAATTAAAAAATGTAGAAGAACGCGCCTATAAAATGGGGGTAACTTCGCACCATGTAGTTGACGAAACGGAGAACTTTTACAATACCTGTGTCCGCTACCTGATTTATGGTAACGTACTAAAAAACAATACTTACCCGCTTTCGGTGAGTGCTGAGCGTGTAAGCCAGGCGACGGCCATTGCTAACTATGCCAAAGAGATAGGTGCTGAATTTGTTGCCCATGGCAGTACCGGCGCCGGAAACGACCAGGTTAGGTTTGATATGATCTTTAATATCCTGGTTCCTGATGTGCAGATCATCACCCCGATCCGCGACCTGAAATTAAGCCGCGAGGAAGAGATTCAATACCTGAAAGATCATGGCGTGGATATGAACTTTGAAAAAGCAAAATATTCCATCAACAAAGGCATATGGGGCACGTCCGTAGGCGGTAAAGAAACACTTACCTCTAATTTAGGCTTACCCGAAGAAGCATGGCCAACCCAGGTTACTTCAACAGATACTCGGAACCTGGAGCTGGTTTTTGAAAAAGGCGAACTGGTAGGAATTGACGGCGAAAAATTCAGTCACCCTACAAAAGCAATCCAGGCACTACAGGCAATCGCACAGCCTTACGGCATTGGGAGGGATATCCACGTAGGCGATACCATTATCGGTATCAAAGGCCGTGTTGGCTTTGAAGCTGCTGCACCGATGATTATTATCAAGGCGCACCATACCCTGGAAAAACATGTATTAACCAAATGGCAGTTATCATGGAAAGATCAGCTTTCCAGCTTTTATGGCAACTGGCTGCACGAAGGTCAATTCCACGATCCGATTATGCGGAACATCGAGGCGTTTTTGAACGATACCCAGCATACCGTAAGCGGCAAAGTATTTGTACAACTGCATCCATATCGTTTTCAGGTGGTAGGCATTGAATCATCACATGACCTGATGTCGAACAAATTTGGCACTTACGGCGAAATGAACAATGCCTGGTCAGGGGAGGATGTAAAAGGCTTCTCAAAAATATTTGGCAACCAGGTGATGATCTACCACAAGGTAAATCAGGGTTCTTAAAAAACACAAGATATAATGAGCACAACTAAAAAGATACAGGCAGGAATTGTAGGCGGGGCAGGTTATACCGGTGGCGAAATGTTGAGGATCCTGATCAACCATCTGGAGGTGAATATTGCATTTGTGCACAGCACCAGCAGTGCAGGCAAGCATGTTTACGAGGTGCATACCGATCTTTTTGGCGACACCGACCTAAAATTCGCAGCTGAACTGGCTTATAATATTGATGTGTTGTTTTTATGTGTTGGACATGGTGATGCCAGGAAGTTTTTAGATGCCAATCCAATACCGGATCATATCAAAATCATCGATTTGAGCCAGGATTTTCGTTTAAATCAAAACGCTAAGCATAAAGCCAAAAGCTTTGTTTACGGTTTGCCTGAATTAAACAGGGATGCCATAAAAGAAGCGAACAATATTGCCAATCCCGGTTGTTTTGCAACCTGCCTTCAATTAGGCTTATTGCCATTGGCCTCACAGAACCTGCTAAACAGCGAAACACATATTACGGCCACAACAGGTTCAACCGGGGCCGGCCAAAGCCTGTCGCCCACTACACATTTTAGCTGGCGTAATGATAATCTCTCTGTTTATAAGGTATTTGAGCACCAGCACCTGAATGAAATAGTTCAGTCGCTGCATCAACTACAGCCAAATTTCAATCCGCCAGCTGAAGGAAGGGGTGTTAATTTCATCCCGTATCGCGGCGACTTTACACGCGGAATTATTGCATCCATGTATACCGAATGTGGCCTTACCGAAGCGGAAGCGCTAAAGCTTTATCAGCATTTTTACGAAGGGCACCCATTTACCCATGTAACCAGCCATGATATTGATTTAAAGCAGGTGGTGAACACCAATAAATGCTTTATCCAGGTTAAGAAACATGGCAATAAAATATTTATTGTCAGCATTATAGATAATCTGCTGAAAGGTGCGTCAGGGCAGGCGGTTCAAAATATGAACCTGATGTTTGGGTTGGATGAGAAAGCGGGACTGAGGCTTAAGGCAACTGGCTTTTGAGCTGAAAGCTTAAAGACTAAAGCAGAAAGCTAAAAAAATGAGAGATTTTAAAAAGTTAGAAGTTTGGAAAAAATCACATGAGCTTAATTTGTTCGTGTACAGGAACCTTCTGCCAAAATTTCCCAAAAGCGAAAACTATGATCTCCTAAGTCAAACAAAACGTGCGGCCTATTCAATTCCATTAAATATAGTAGAAGGTAGTGGGCGATTCAGCGAAAAAGATTTTGCTAATTTTCTGGACATAGCTTTAGGCTCGACACATGAATTAGAGTACTGTTGTTTGTTGTGTAAAGATTTACTCTATATTGAAAATGACTTATACACGCAGACAAATCAACAAATTAATGAAGTCAAAGCCATGTTAATTGGTTTAATAAAAACATTAAGAAAGTAAAGAGCTTTGGTCTTTCTGCTTTCTGCTTTAAGCTTAAAAAATGAAACTATTCGACGTATATCCAATCAATCCAATAAACATAGTAAAAGGTGTTGGCAGCATTGTTTATGATTCTGCAGGTACCGAGTACCTCGACCTTTACGGCGGCCATGCCGTTATTTCAATCGGTCATACCAATCCTCATTACGTTAAACGATTGGAAGACCAGCTGCATCAGATTGGGTTTTATTCCAATTCGATTGAAATCCCTTTACAAAAACAACTGGCGGAAAAACTAGGCCACGTTTCAGGCAAAGAGGATTACCAGTTATTTCTTTGTAACTCTGGCGCTGAGGCCAACGAGAATGCTTTAAAACTGGCATCATTTTATAACGGCAAAAAGAAAGTGATCGCTTTCAGCGGAGCATTTCATGGTCGTACTTCTTTGGCAGTTGCAGTAACTGATAACCCAAAGATTGTTGCGCCTGTTAATGAAACGGAGAATGTGATCTTTGTGCCCTGGTGCGATGAGGTTGCTTTAGAACAAGCGTTTGCAGTAAATGAAATTTCATCCGTGATTATTGAAGGAATCCAGGGTGTAGGAGGAATCCAGGTGGCGCCGGAAAGTTTCCTGCAAAAAATAAGGTCGCTGTGCAATGCCAATAATGCTGTTTTTATAGCTGATTCTGTGCAATGCGGTTATGGCCGTACCGGAAAATTCTTTTCGCATGATTTTGCTGGCGTAAATGCCGATATTTATACCATGGCTAAGGGTATGGGCAATGGCTTCCCGGTTGGAGGCATTATTATTTCGCCAAAAATTCTGCCTGCTTATGGCATGCTGGGCACTACCTTTGGTGGTAATCACCTGGCTTGTGCTGCCGGTTTGGCTGTTTTGGAAGTGATGGAGCGAGATAACCTAATGCAAAATGCCGCTGAAGTGGGTGGCTATTTAATAACCGAGCTTAAGAAATTCAAACAGGTAAAAGAGGTGAGGGGACGTGGACTTATGATCGGTATTGAACTGCCTGCCGAGTTAGCGCATGTACGCAAAGAATTGCTGTTTACACATCATATTTTTACCGGGGAAGCAAAACCAAACGTGGTAAGGCTTTTACCGGCACTGAATTTAACAAAAGCACATGCCGACAGGTTTTTAGAAGCATTTGCAAGTATTATAAGCCCCCTCTAAATCTCCTCCGCCTCAAGGCGGAAGACTTTTTGGAGCTAAGTATTAACGATTAATTTTAAAGTCCTCTCCTTTGGAGAGGATTTAGGTGAGGCCAAACCCATGAAACTATTTTCCTCTGTTCACGATGTTCCTGATGTTAAAGCGCTTGTAAAAGAAGCTTTGCATTTGAAAGAATTTCCCTATGCTTTTAAAGCTTTGGGCGAAAACAAAACAATGGCGCTTGTATTCCTTAATCCGAGCCTGCGTACCCGTATGAGCACCCAAAAAGCGGCCCTTAACCTGGGCATGAACGTAATGGTGCTGAATATGGACAAGGAAGGCTGGGCCCTGGAGTTGCGTGATAACGTGATCATGAACGGTACTACTGTAGAGCATATCCGGGAAGCGGCAGCAGTGATGGGAGAATATGCGGATATTATCGGCGTTCGCTCGTTCCCCGGCTTAAAGGATAGGGAAGAGGATTACAGCGAAATGATCTTTAACAAGTTTGTACAATTTTGCGGCGTACCGGTGGTTAGTCTTGAATCTGCCACGCGCCATCCCCTACAGAGTTTAGCAGACCTGATCACTATTGAAGAATTAAAAACCATAACGCGCCCAAAAGTTGTTTTAACCTGGGCGCCGCATATTAAACCTTTGCCACAGGCCGTCCCCAATTCATTTGCTGAATGGATGTGCAGGGGAGAGGTGGATTTCACGATAGCCCATCCAAAAGGTTATGATCTTTGCACTGATTTTACACAGGGAGCAACTATTACCCACAATCAGGACGAAGCATTAGCTGATGCCGATTTTATCTATGTAAAAAACTGGTCGGCGTACGAACCTTATGGACAGATTTTGCCCGGCAACGAAGACTGGATGCTTACCAACGAAAAACTAAAAATCACCAATAGTGGTAAAATAATGCACTGCCTGCCCGTAAGGCGAGATTTGGAGCTATCATCAGAGATATTGGATGGTGAAAGTTCAATTGTTGTGCATGAGGCTGGCAACAGGGTTTGGGCTGCACAGGCGGTGATTAAACGGATGCTGGAAGGTTTTTAGGTATAAATGATGGGAACCGGATATGATATATTTCTCGATAACAACAAGATTGGTGTTACAGCTTTTGAAAAAGCTGATGCACCAATGGGCGTGGTATTCGGAAAAATAAATTTCATTAACATTGGTTCTGGATACAGCTTTTTTAAGGAGTATTGTTCGAAAAACAAAATAGACGTTAATGATTATCCGGAGGATAGGGTCATTTTAACCCGTGACATTCCTGCATTACGTGTTTTTAATTCATCTGGAATTGAGGTAAAAGGATTGGGTTGCTCTGTTTCTGGCATGGATTCTGATATCTTCGAAATTTGCATAGAGGGAATTCCATATCCATTTTATGAAGATGAATTCCCGCACCATGTAGAAACATATAATAATATGTTTAACAAATAATAAAAAACTAAATGTATATCCCATCCTTCAACAAATTCGAAAACCAGCAGGCAGCCGTCGCTTTTATGCAGCGCTATAGTTTTGCGACGATTGTAACTGTGAAGGATGGCTTGCCGGTTGCAACCCACCTGCCGTTTTTGGTTGAAGAAAAGGATGGTGTCGTTACCCTTAAATCTCATTTTGCAAGGGCAAACCCGCAGGCTGCCGATAGCATAGATACAAGGGTGCTGGTAATCTTTACCGAACCACATGCCTATATCTCCCCAAAGCATTACGAAAAAGTTGAAAGTGTACCTACCTGGAATTATTTAGCGGTACATGCTTACGGGACACTTAAGCTATTGGAAGGCGAAGAGCGTAAAGCCGCACTGCTCAAAGCAACCATACAAAACTTCGAGGCAGAATATTTGAAACAATGGGAGAGTTTGCCCGATCAATACAAACAAAACATGATGAAAGGCATCACAGCTTTTGAAATTGTGGTGGATGACCTGCAGGCCAAAGCAAAATTAAGTCAGAACCGCAGTGAAATTGAACGCAAAAACATCATCGCCGAATTGGATCATTCCGAAAATACTGCGGAAAGCGAAACGGCTGAATATATGAAATCCCTAAAAGCGTAGAGACGCAATACTTTGCGTCTCCTGGATATTTTCAGAGACGCAAAGTATTGCGTCTCTACTTCGAATGCACCTCCGGAACCCTTGTCTCTGTGTTGAAATATCTAACGATCAGCCTGTTATCGCTATTTTTGGTGAAATAATTGATCGCCCATCGTAATAATACAACGCCCTTATTCGCGAAGCCTACCAGCGATATGATGTGAACGAGGCCCCAGATAATCCATGCAAAAAATCCATGGAAATGAAATTTCCCCAGATCGGCAACCGCTTTATTGCGGCCAATGGTAGCTAATGAACCTTTATCAAAGTATCTAAATTGCTCAGTGGTTTCGCCTTTTACTAAATGGACAAGGTTTTTAGCAAGTGTATTACCCTGCTGAATAGCAGCCGGGGCTACACCAGGGTGCCCGTTGGGGAATTCCGCACTAATCATAGCCGCTACGTCACCAATGGCAAATATATTTTCATAACCTTTCACCCGGTTTATTTCGTCAACATAAATACGGTTCCCTTTTGAAACAGTGTCAGCAGGGATTCCCTCGGGCATTTCACCTTTTACACCAGCAGCCCATAATACATTCCGTGTTTTTATGGTTTTGCCGTTATCGATTGTTAAATAAAAGCCGTCGTAACTTTGCACGTGGGCGCTGTTGTAAATAATTACGCCATCTTTTTCCAAAAACTCCTTTGCTTTTGTTGATGCCTGGGGCGACATGGCCGCCAGTAACCTGTCTTTACCCTCCACCAGGTAAACACGCATATCATATTTGCTCAAACCATGGTAGTCTTTCATCAGGATCAAGTGCTTCATCTCCGCCAATGCGCCGCAAAGCTCCACCCCGGTAGGGCCGCCGCCAACAACCACGAAGGTCATCAGGGCAAACTTTTCCCTCATATCCGTGGTAACCAATGCGGTTTCCAGGTTTTGAAGGATGAGGCTGCGCAGATTCAAAGCTTCCGGTATGTTTTTCATTGGCATGGCGAAGTGTTCAATCTCTTTATTGCCGAAGAAATTGGTATTTGAGCCGGTCGCAATCACCAGGTAATCATAATATATTTCACCAATATTAGTGGTCAGCGTATTTGATTCCGGGTTGATTTTTTCGACATCAGCCATATTAAAGCTGAAATTATTTTGCCTGATAAAGATCCTCCGGATGGGAAAGCCAATGGAGTCAGCTTCCAGGGACCCCATAGCCACCTGGTATAGTAGCGGTTGAAAAGTATGGTAATTATGCCTGTCGAGCATTAATACCTCAACAGGAGCCTTCTTTAGTGCCTTTGCTAATGTCAGGCCGCCAAATCCTCCTCCTATAATAACTATGCGTGGTTTAGTGCTCTTTTTGTGATCCTGGGAAATTGTAAACATTCGTGTTTGTTAAAAATTCAATATTACATAATCTTTCATTAACCAATTGTAAACTTATTCTTTATACCTGTAAAACAACATTTTTAAGAGATTTGGGTTTTAACACTGAATCAAAATTTGATGTTGGCCGATTTTAAGATGGATTAATTTAATAGCAATTTAACATCAAATAAACATTTCAATAACAAATTCTATAGTTTTTAACATTTTTTAATAAGATTTGCCCGTTTTTTTAGTATTTTTAACCCCAATAGGCACATAATCATATATTTTTCAGTTTTATTTGCCTCTCGTGTGGATAATATGAATAAAATTAAGCAGGTTTTGACAAAGCAGCGGCAAAATAAAGATTATAAAGACCTGTATATTATTAAAATCGGTGGAAATGTTATCGATAATTCGGAAAACCTTTATCGTTTTTTAAAGGATTTCGCCGCGCTGCCAGATTTTAAAATATTGGTGCACGGCGGTGGTAAAGTGGCAACGCAGCTTTCGGAGACCTTAGGTGTAAAGGCTAAATTGGTGGATGGCCGCCGGATAACGGATATAGAAACCCTAAGGGTGGTGACCATGGTTTACAGCGGCTTGATCAATAAGAATATTGTTGCACAATTACAGCGGTTTGGTAACAATGCCATTGGCCTTACCGGCGCCGACGGCGATTTCATCCGGGCAAAAAAGCGCCCGGTAAAAACCGTTGATTATGGTTTTGTTGGGGATCTTGATAAAAATTCCATCAAGCCAAAAAATCTGATCAGCCTGATGGAAGCTGGATTTACCCCCGTTTTTTGTGCGTTAACGCATGATGGTGAAGGTCAGTTGTTGAATACCAATGCAGATACCATTGCATCTGCACTGGCGGTCGCTTTGGCGAATTATTACCATACAACCCTGGTCTACTGTTTTGAGAAGAAAGGTGTTTTAAAAGACATCAATGACGAAGACTCGCTGATCAGGGAAATAGATCCGAAACATTACGAAGAATTGAAAAAACAACAGGTAATACATAGCGGAATGCTCCCCAAGCTTGATAATGCTTTTTCGGCTATTGCGAGCGGCGTTAAAAAAGTGATCATAGGCCATTCCGACGATCTTGGAAATATAAAACAACACCAACCATTTGGTACACATTTGATAGATAATTAACTTATGAATTCACAACAGCATATCGCCATTTTAGGCAGCGGTAATATTGGCTTGTCTTTGGCGAAAGGCCTTGTTAAAGCAGGAATTTGTAAACCCCAGCAAATAACGCTTACCCGCAGAAACGTAGCCGCTTTATCAGCCTTTGCCGAAATGGGCTACCACACCACTGATAACAATTTAAAGGCCGTTAGAAAGGCCGATTACGTAGTGCTTGCAGTATTACCGCAGCAATTAAACAAACTGCTGGATGAGATCCGTCCTTCCATCAGGCCGGAAAAACAGCTGCTCATTTCAGTGGTTTCGGGCGTTAGTTGCGCGGATATCCGCCAGCAACTCGACCTGAATGTACAGGTTATCCGGGCAATGCCGAATACAGCTATAGCGATCGGGCAATCTATGACTTGTATTGCTACCGATAACGGCACACCGAAAAATATCAATTTTGCACGTTCGTTTTTTGAAACCGTGGGGGTTACTATCCAGATCAACGAAGAATTGATGACGTCAGCAACCGCGCTTTGCGCCTGTGGCATAGCGTTCTTTTTACGGTCAATCCGTGCAGCTTCACAAGGCGGAACCGAAATTGGGTTCCACGCACATGATGCTTTAAAGATGGCTGCTCAAACTGCCAAAGGCGCTGCGGATCTGTTGTTGCAGCTTTCCTCGCACCCTGAACAGGAAATAGATAAAGTAACCTCGCCGAGCGGATGTACCATTGCAGGTTTAAATGAAATGGAACATAATGGCTTCAGCTCTGCTATGATAAAAGGCATTAAGTTGTCAGCCGCCAAAGCGGGTGACCTTTATCATAAAGAACAATGAATTGAGCGTAGAGATTAGTTTAATCTCTACGTTGTATATCCCAACAATTTCATTACTTGTTTACTGTTTTGTTCTTCCCCAAAAACTTCAAAGTTGAATGTTTCATCACGGTTACGCCTGATGATCACATGTTTTGGTGACGGCAGCAGGCAGTGATGAATACCACCATAGCCGCTTAACACTTCCTGGTAAGCGCCGGTATTAAAAAAGCCGATATACTGTACTTTGCGCGTTTTCGGCATAAACACACTGTTCATGTGGGCTTCCTGGTTATAATAATCCTGGCCGTCGCAAGTGATACCTCCAAGGTTGACGCGTTCGTATTCCGAATCCCAGTTATTTATTGGTAATAAAATATATTTCTGGTTCAGGGCCCAAACATCAGGCAGATTGGTGATAAATGAACCATCCAGCATCAGCCATTTTTCACGGTCGTTTTGCTGTTTGCGGCCCAATACCTTGTATAAAATGCCGGAAGCTTCGGCTACTGTGTATTTACCGAACTCGGTAATGATATCCGGTTCTTCGGTATCATTATCGGCGCAAATCTCTTTTATCCGGCTCACAATTTCGTTGATCATGTATTCATAATCAAAATCAAAAACCAGTGAATCTTTAAAAGGCATGCCACCGCCAATATCAAGCGTATCCAGGTGCGGGTTTATCTTTTTAAATTTGCAATACAGGGTGACATATTTCTCCAGTTCGTTCCAATAGTAAGGAGTGTCTGAAATCCCTGAATTGATAAAGAAATGCAACAGTTTTACGCGGAAATTAGGATTCGCCTCAATCTTATTATAGTAGAAATCAATAATATCTTCCATACGCACCCCTAAGCGCGAAGTATAAAACTGCGAATCAGGTTGCTCTTCAGCTGCGATGCGGATCCCCAGATTACAAGGGGTTTCCATTTCAATCTCGTCGTCGTAAAGGTTAAATTCCTCTTTATTATCCAACACGGGGATGATATTTTTAAAGCCATCATGCAGCATGTCGATAATATAGGTTTTGTACTGAAAGGTTTTAAAACCGTTGCATATCACCGTTACATCTTTATTAACAGCGCCTTTTTTTTCCAGGATATCGATCATCGGCATATCAAAAGCCGAGGATGTCTCGAGGTGAATATCATTCTTAAGCGCTTCTTCAACCACGTGCTTAAAATGCGAACTTTTGGTACAGTAACAATATTTATAACTGCCGCGATAATTGTTTTTAATTATTGCCTGCTGAAACAGCAATTTCGCCTGCTGGATCTTTTTGGTAATAATCGGCACATAAGTGAAGCGCAGGGGAGTACCATACGTTTCAATCATTTCCATTAAATTGAGGTCGTGAAAGTATAATTCATCCTCAATGATCTCAAAACCTTCCTGCGGGAAACCTACACTCAGGTCAAGAAACTCTTCGTAGCTCTGCATTTTTTAAAATTTTGCCAAAAATGTAATTTTTAAATGGAAATATGGGCTATTTGTTGGGAGAAATTTTTAGCCTGAATGTAATTTATTTTTGTCCATAGTCAATGGACCGTAGACCATGGCAGATATTGTTAGATTTAAACCAATGTTAAACTATGGGCCATCGACCATGCACTATCGACTTTCTGGTAAATGCACCTCTGCCATCATACACCGCGCGCTGCCCCCGCCATTGGTTTCTATGGTATTGATATCCGCATAAACCATTTTTCCGAATCGTTCAAGCACGCCTTTTTGTTCATCATCCAAAGCGTTAAAAGCATTTTGCGACATCACGATCAACGTTTCGCCATCCTTATTTTTAACTTCAAGCATATTGCCGGCGAAATGGTTCATTTGCCCGAAGCTGATGCCGATGATCTCCTTGTGCGTTAGTTTTAAGATGGAGGTTACTTCATTTTTTTCATCGTCGTCTGTAATGCTATCCAGACAAATTACAGCAAACGTGCTTCCAACACACATTAATACGTTGGTGTGATAAATGGGCATATGATATTCATCATAGGCGTGAAAACTCACTTCTTTATAGCCAGCCTGTTCGCAAAATAAAGCCAGCACTTCGCGGTCGGTTCTGGGGGATATACAGGCATAGGCGATTTTATTCACCCTGTCGAGCACCATGCTGCCGGTTCCTTCCAGAAACTTGCCTTCCTGCTCAAAACTGCTCAGATCAGTAATATGTTTAACCTCAAAAACATCTTCCAGTTGAGCTATGATGTCTTCCCGTCGTTCAAGCCTGCGGTTTTCGGCCTGCATCGGGTACAAAAATATATCCCCGTTGTGATGAAAGGAGATCCAGTTGTTCGGGAATATCGAGTCCGGGGTGTATGGATCAGGCGTATCATCAATAACCGTAACATCAACGCCATTTTCGCGGAGGATATTCACCATACCATCAAATTCCCATTGCGCCTGTTCATTTGCACTGCTTTTATCGGTATTTCTTTTCTGAAAAGCGTTGCTCCCTGCAGTTTCTTCGTTAAAGTCGAAATTTACCGGGCGGATCATTAATATGTGAGATGTAGATTGCTGATTGACCATGTATTCAATAATTATAAATCGGGGTAAAATTGCATAATTAAAACAATAAACCATAACTATCATCCTTCAGGCAAAACACCTAACTTTGCGGCAACCAATTATTAAAAATGAACAAAGTAGTTAATGGCGCTGATGAGGCTATCCATGACATAAAAGATGGCATGACCTTAATGCTCGGCGGCTTCGGAATGTGTGGTTTGCCCGAAAAATGTATCGCTGCCCTTGTGAAAAAAGGGACAAAAAACCTCACCTGCATTTCCAATAATGCCGGGGTAGACGATTTTGGCATCGGCCTGATGCTTAAACAGCGGCAGGTAAAAAAAATGATTTCTTCTTACGTCGGCGAGAATGCCGAATTTGAAAGGCAATTGCTCAGCGGCGAACTGGAAGTTGAGCTGATACCCCAGGGAACTTTGGCCACCCGCTGTATGGCAGCAGGATATGGTATGCCTGCCATATTTACCCCTGCAGGCATCGGTACCGAAGTAGCCATTGGAAAAGAAGTACGGAATTTTAATGGCAAAGATTATTTAATGGAGATGGCCTTTGAAGCCGATTTTGCCATTGTGAAAGCCTGGAAAGGCGATCGGCTTGGTAATCTCGTCTATCGTGCAACTGCACGCAATTTTAATGCGGTAATGGCGATGGCAGGGAAAATCACAATAGCCGAAGTTGAAGAACTGGTTGAACCCGGTGAGCTTGACCCTGATCATATCCATACACCAGGTATTTATGTGCATAGGATTTTCCAGGGCGAAAATTACGAAAAGAGAATAGAGCAGAGAACCGTTAGAAAAAAACAATAATGTTAACTAAAGAAGATATTGCAAAGCGTATTGCACGCGAAATAAAAGACGGCTATTACGTAAACCTTGGCATCGGGATTCCGACCCTTGTTGCCAATTATATACCCACAGGCGTGGACGTAATTCTGCAGTCCGAAAACGGCTTATTGGGAATGGGACCATTCCCTTTTGAAGGAGAGGAAGATGCTGACCTGATCAATGCCGGCAAACAAACCATTACCATGTTGCCGGGCTCGGCGGTATTTGATTCGGCGATGAGTTTTGGGATGATCAGGGCGAAAAAGGTTAATCTTACCATATTGGGAGCGATGGAGGTTTCCGAAAACGGCGATATAGCCAATTGGAAGATCCCCGGGAAAATGGTAAAGGGAATGGGAGGCGCGATGGACCTGGTAGCCTCAGCAGACAACATTATCGTGGCCATGCAGCACGTAAACAAAGCCGGCGAATCAAAGCTATTGCCGGCATGTACGCTGCCGCTAACAGGCGTAAAATGCGTCAAAAAAATAGTGACCGAGCTGGCGGTGCTGGATGTTTTGCCCGAAGGCGGTTTTAAATTGCTTGAGCGCGCCCCAGGCGTAAGTGTTGAAGAAATAAAAGCGGCTACCGCAGGTAAATTAATTATTGAAGGGGAAATACCGGAAATGGTATTTTGATTTGAAGATTTGTTGATTTAAAAATTTGAATATGGACTTCGGCTTTAATTTTCAAATTGGCACATTTTCAAATCACTTCAAATTAATACAGTTTTACGCAATTCCTTCGAAATTACCCCCGTTACACCGATGATATCTTCGGCCTCATGCGAGTTATTAGTGATTACCTGGTCGCATTCGCCTTTATAAGGTAATAAATATTCATTATAGGCCGGCACCACGTGGTTAACCCATCTATACATCACATCTTCATGCGAATAACCGCGTTCAACAAGGTCGCGCTTAACACGGCGCTGTAGCGCGATATGATCATCAGCCTCGATAAAGATCTTCAGATCGAGCGATGATGCGATCTCCCTGAAATGCAGTATAAATAAGCCTTCAACAATCAAAATAGGCGCCGGTTTAATTTCCAGCATCCTTGGCTCAACGTCGGGATTATTAAAGGTATATTCCTTTTTTAAGATCGTTTCGCCTCTTACAAGGCGATTGATATCATCATTAAAGTGTTCATGATCGACAGTAGAGGGTAAATCGAAATTGTAGAACATATTTTCCTCTTTGGTCATGGTATGGGCCACAGGGATATAATAGTCATCCTGCGAAACCAGGCAAACCTCCGCTTCGGTAAAATGCTCCCGGAAACACTTTAAAAAAAAGGTTTTACCAGAGCCGCTGCCACCGGCTATCCCTATAATAAACGGTTTATTCATTCGGACTACCGTAGCTGATATCTACATGAAAACGTTTATCCAATGCGCCCAATGCGTCCGCTACGCTTTTTGTCATCACGATGATCACATCTTTTGTCGACTCATTATCGGTAAAACGGCCAACCACCTTTGCAAAAGTAGTGCGGTTGGTCATTGGGTTGGTCAATTTTATTACGGTGCCGATTGGAGCTGTGCGGTGCAAAACGAGCTTTTTATTGGGGTCGAGGCCAGGGTCATCCATCCAGGTAGCCACGCCTTTTTCATTTTTTTCGAATAAGCCATAGCGGTTTGCATTTAAATGACGGTCGTTGTTGCTGCTATCGCTGTTCACCTGCACAACACTTGTTGAGTCGCGTTTGGCAACCTGTGTATCCCTATTCATAACGGGTGGCGGAGGTGCAGACTGTGTACCAGAATGCACCAATAATATCTGGCCTGGCGTCAGGTTGGTGGAGGTTAGGTTATTCAGTTTGGTGATATCATCAACTGTAGTATTGAACCTTTTACTGATGGCATAAAGGGTTTCACCTGCTGATACCTTATACTGAATAGGAGGGGTATTATTTTGTTGCACCGGCTGCTGAACTGGTTGTTGCGTGGGCTGTTGCACTACGTGCTCAGGGCTAGTCGGTTGTTCGACAACTGCTGTTGGAGTTTCATCGGTGTTATTTTCCGATGACTTTTTCTGTTTCTTTTCCCCGCGCGCTTCCTTGGCCTCCCTGGCAAGCCTTTCCTTCTTTTCTTTTTTGGTTTCTTTTTTTGGCGCTTCAGCTGTTTCTTTGGTTTTGCCCGATTTCTTAAACGGAATCTCGGTTGGGATTTCGATAATAGTACCTATTGATAAAACGGCTTTCTTTTTGCCGTTAAACTTCATTAAGGCTTCCGGCTTAATACCGTACCGCTTGCCAATAGAGTAGTACGTATCCTTTGCTTTAACTTTAAACAGGATCATCTTTTTGCCGTCGTTATTTTTTACGCCAACAGAATCTATTACTGGTTTTGCAAAAAGCGATGTCGAAATGATTATGGAGAATGTGGTGATCAATAAGAGCTTAAATTTCATAATTTAAATTGAATCAATGTTTTATAAGGCCAAAACCTTAAGTTCACACTTGTTTTTAATATATATTAACCGGGTTTTATGGATTATAAACGCCTCTGGCTGCATCTTTTGTATGCCGGCATTTAATAAATCTTCATAAACTATCGTATTGCTGCGGGGAATGGTCTCGTCAAATACTAAAAGTATCTGATTTAATTCCCCTCCCTTTAGCGCGTGCAAAGATACAATTCTGAAATTATTGTATTCAAGATAATGTGTGCTATTTCCGAACGGATGCACCGAAATTAATTTAACAGGCAGCTCTTCCGGCGAAACCGCATGGGGTAGCACAACACTATTTTGCAACGCTTTATAAACAGACGGCTCGTAAACGCGGTTTATTGCACCGGTTTTAATATCAAGCAGAAAAAACTTGCGGGGATGGATCCGCACATCATAAACAACGGGGCCGTTTTCGGTTAAATAATCAAATGTATAGGTGTAATTACTCCACAGTGTTTTAGCCGATCCGGCCTCAATTGCCATTAATCCCTTATGTGCAGGGCCCGTTTCAGATTGATAAAAGTGCAATAGCAAAACACCGTCAAATGCGGCTTCAATACCTGTGAGCCATTTTTCTGGTGCTGCAATGTCTTTAAATAAAACAGTGCCATCTGATAAACTTACCGCCGAGAAACTAACTTTTCGTTCTTCTTCATTCCTGATCTCGACAAAAAGAGTGTCACTTAACTCATCAATTTCCATCCGCCAGATAACGCCGTTAAAATGTTCGCTGATGATGGTTGAAATGGTCATAGTGCCTGCAAAGATGGGGTTTGATTTCGAAAATCTGGCGCTCGTTTTCGAATTTAGTTACCAATGTAATCAAATGTTAAGTCAAATAAATCCGAAAAATCAGCTGAATCCCGGTTCAGACCATATAAATTTATAAATTTGGCGGCCGCAATTATTGATGCGGTGTTAATTCAATTTATAAAATATATGAGCAAAGGGGTTGTAAGTAAAGAAGAAGACTATTCACAATGGTATAACGACCTGGTGATCAAGGCTGATATGGCCGAGTACTCACCGGTTAAAGGCTGTATGATCATTAAACCTTATGGCTATTCCATTTGGGAAAAAATGCAGGCCGTATTGGATGTGATGTTTAAAGAAACAGGGCATGTGAATGCTTATTTCCCGTTGTTTATACCAAAATCATTTCTTTCAAAGGAAGCTGCTCACGTAGAAGGATTCGCAAAGGAATGCGCCGTAGTAACCCATTACCGTTTAAAAAACGATGGTGAAGGTAATATTATAGTGGACCCTGATGCCAAACTGGAAGAAGAACTCATCGTTAGGCCAACGTCTGAAACTATTATTTGGAACACTTACAGAGGCTGGATCCAATCCTATCGTGACCTGCCTATCTTAGTTAACCAATGGGCCAACGTAGTCCGCTGGGAAATGCGCACCCGTTTGTTCTTGCGTACCACAGAGTTTTTATGGCAGGAAGGCCATACCGCCCATGCAACCGCTGAAGAAGCTATTGTGGAAACGGAACAAATGCTGAATGTATATGCTGATTTTGTAGAGAACTGGCTGGCGCTGCCCGTTATTCGCGGTAAAAAAACCGCAAACGAGCGTTTTGCCGGCGCTTTGGATACTTATTGTATAGAAGCACTAATGCAGGATGGTAAAGCCCTTCAGGCAGGTACATCGCACTTTTTGGGGCAAAATTTCGCGAAAGCGTTTGATGTTAAATTCACCAACAGGGAAAATAAGCTGGATTATGTTTGGGCAACTTCATGGGGTGTATCTACCAGGCTGATCGGTGCACTGATCATGGCGCACTCTGACGACGCAGGTTTGGTATTGCCACCAAAACTGGCACCAATACAGGTAGTTGTGGTGCCGATCTATAAACACGAAGAAGAACTGGAAAACATAGCAGCCTATGTAAAAGGTTTGACAGCCGAATTGAAGGCTAAAAACATTTCGGTTAAGTTTGATAAAAGAGATACCCATCGCCCGGGTGCAAAATTTGCCGAGTATGAGTTAAAAGGAGTTCCATTACGCGTTGCCATTGGCAGCCGCGATATGCAAAACGGAACAGTTGAACTGGCCCGCCGCGATACTAAGACAAAAGAAACGGTAGCTCAGGAAGGATTGTCTGTGAAAATTGAGGCGTTGCTGGAAGAAATCCAGCAAAATATTTATCAAAAGGCATTAAAATTCAAAACCGAAAACACTATCGAAGTTGACACTTATGATGAATTTAAACGCTTGCTGGATGAGCAGCCGGGCTTTTTATCGGCACATTGGGATGGTACGCCCGAAACCGAGCAGCAGATAAAAGATGAAACTAAGGCGACAATAAGATGCATACCTTTGGATAACAAGCAGGAAGAAGGGAAATGTATACTTACCGGCAAACCATCGAAACAAAGGGTGATATTTGCAAGGGCTTATTGAATTGGTGAATGGTTGACTGGGTTGATTAGGTGAGTGGTTATGGAGAAAAAGCAAAACCCATAACGTAAAAAGGACAAAACTGTTCACTTTATTTGCATAATCAACTGAAAACTAAAGAAAATGGCATCATTTGTTGATTTAGAGGTTTGGAAGCAATCAAGAAAAATAAGAATCTGGATTTCTGAATTAACAAAACAATTTCCATCGGAAGAGAAATACAGATTAACCGATCAAATCATTAGGTCGTCAAGGTCAATAGGAAACAATATTGCTGAATGGCATGGACGCTTTCATTATCAAGACAATATCCGATTTTGCGTAATGGCCCGGGGTTCTTTGTCTGAGACGCTGGATCATTTAATGATTGCACATGAAGAGAAAATGATAACAGAGGATATTCTATTGTCTTTTCAAAGTGATTACGAAAGTTGCCTTCGATTATTAAACGGTTATATTCAATATTTAAAGAGTAAAAAGGTTGATGATTTATAGTGCCTAAAAACCACTCACCTAATCAACCTAATAAACCCAATCAACCAATTCAATGAAATTCGCAACCAAAGCTATACACGCAGGGCAGGAGCCCGACCCAACAACCGGGGCGGTGATGACACCGATCTACCAGACTTCTACCTATTGGCAAAAATCGCCTGGAGATAATAAGGGGTACGAATATTCGCGTGGGACAAACCCAACCCGCCATGCGCTTGAAAACTGCCTGGCTGCGCTGGAAAACGCAAAATACGGGCTGGCTTTTTCCAGCGGAATGGGTGCGACAGACGCCGTGATGAAATTACTACAGCCCGGCGATGAGGTGATCACCGGAAACGACCTTTATGGAGGCTCGTACCGTATTTTTACCAAGATTTTTGCTAATTACGGTATCAAATTTCATTTTTTGAATCTTTCTGATCCGGAGGTCATCAGAGAATATACGAATGAGCATACCAAATTGATCTGGATCGAAACGCCGACCAATCCTACGATGCAAATCGTGGATATTGAGGCGATTGGCAAGATTAGCAAAGAGAAAAATATCCTTCTGGCGGTTGATAACACCTTTGCATCGCCATACCTGCAAAACCCGATTGATTTGGGCGCTGACATCGTAATGCATTCGGTGACTAAATACATTGGTGGCCATAGCGATGTGGTAATGGGCGCTTTAATGCTGAACGACGAGGACTTATACAAAAAGCTGTGGTTCATCTACAATGCCTGCGGTGCCACACCCGGGCCGATGGACAGCTTTTTAGTGCTTCGCGGTATAAAAACCCTGCACCTGCGCATGAAAGCTCATTGTGAAAACGGCCGCATCATAGCAGAATACCTTAAAACCCACCCCAAAGTAGATAAAATCTACTGGCCTGGCTTCACCGATCACCCCAACCATGATATTGCCAAAAAACAAATGCGCGGTTTCGGCGGGATGATCTCTATAACCCTTAAAGGCGCTGATCTGAAAGAAACGTTCCGTGTCGCCTCCTCATTCAAAGTATTTGCGCTTGCAGAATCTTTGGGCGGTGTTGAATCCCTGATCAATCACCCCGTGAGTATGACGCATGGTTCTATTCCCAAAGAGGAACGTGAAAAAGTTGGCGTAGTAGATAACCTTTTGCGTTTAAGCGTAGGAGTGGAGGATGTGGAAGATTTGCTGGAAGATTTAGCGCAAGCATTAGCTTAAATTAATAACTAAATTTGTCATTGCGAGCGTAGCGCGGCAATCGCGAACTTTGCTGATCACTATGCAAAGTTCGCGATTGCTTTGTGCCTCGCAATGACATCGGGTATAATTCGATGATCGAAAACATAAAAGCCTTTCTTGACTCAAAAGTTATTCAATATAATAATCCTGGCTTCATAAAAAACGATCCCGTCTCCATCCCGCACCTGTTCACCAAACAACAGGATATCGAGATCATGGGGCTATGGGCGGCGGTACTTGCCTGGGGGCAGCGGGTTACCATCATCAACAAATGCCATGAATTAGTTAAACTGATGGATGGCGCACCCTATGATTTCATCATGAATCATGAGGAAGCCGACCTCAAAAAACTGCTGCAATTTAAGCACCGCACCTTTAATGATGTGGATACGCTGTATTTTATCTCGTTCTTCAGGCATCATTATTCAAAATATGAATCACTGGAATCTGCGTTCCTGCCCCCCAACCCCCTAAAGGGGGAGCTTGCCGTTGAACAATCACTTAATTACTTCCGCTCGTATTTTATCTCCCTTGTGGATTTCCCTCACCGCACCAAAAAACACATTTCCTCTCCATCACAAAAATCAACCTGCAAAAGGTTAAACATGTTTTTACGCTGGATGGTACGCAAAGACGATTGCGGTGTTGATTTCGGCATCTGGAGCCACATCAAACCATCAGAACTCATTATTCCCTGCGACCTGCACGTTGACCGCGTGGCCCGCAAACTCAACCTCATTACCCGAAAACAAACCGACTGGCAAACCGCAGTTGAACTCACTGAACGCCTAAGGGAGTTTGATCCCGTTGACCCGGTGAAGTATGATTTCGCGCTTTTTGCGTTGGGGATTGAGGAGCATTTTTAGGTTTCTGGATTTCACCGATTTTGGAAGTTGATTTCACCGATTTTCGGTATCTACAGTTTTTTGAAAATATTACCGGTTGTATTTTGAATTTATCTTTAGTAAATTTGGATATGGCAACACTAACCGTCAAGATACAAAATAAAAAAGACCTTTCTGTTTTGAGGGAAATATTAGATCGGTTTGGTCTTTCGTATGCTGTTGACACTAATGAGGAATACGTTTTTAGCGAAGCTGAAATAGCCTCCCTGGTTAAGACAAAACAGGATTTTATTGACGGCAAAACTACAGCCCGCGACTGGACTGAAATAGAGGAAGACCTGAATCGTGCCTACAATTAAGCTGCTCAGACGAGCTGAACTCGAACTTATAGACGCCTGTGAATGGTATGAAAAACAGCGAAAAGGCCTCTCCGCAAAACTTAGGGCCGAAATAAAGGATACTTTAGATTTCATCAATTCAAACCCTGACCTTTACGCCAAAAAGTACAAAACTGACCAGCACTTCGCACCCTTAAAAAAATTTCCGTTTATTATTGTATATTGGTTTGACGAAAATCTTAATACAGTGTTCGTTACGTCGATTTTCCATACCAAAAGAAATCCAAAAGGATTTGAACCTAAATAACTGTCAAAATTACTAAGAATACTTCTTTATCATGAAAACAGCGCTACTGTCTATTTTTTGTTTGGGATTCCTTATTAATTTAACCAAAGCAGAAGTTATTGATGGGCCGGCAAATATTCGCTTGAGTCCAAATAAACAAATTCTTGTTAGTTTAAATGATGGCGTCGAGGTTGAATGTGGTTTATTGACTAATGGTTGGTTCAAAATCTCCTTCACAATCAAAATTACCAAGCAACAATATGACAAAGGGTATGAAGTAAAGAAGGGCGATATCCTAATCAATCAAAAAAATAAAGTTGTGGGCGTTGCCCTGGGAGATATTCCCACCGGTTTGTCTATTCCCGGAACCTATGGAGGTTTAAAAGGGCCCGCTGTTTATGAAATGGAAATTTTTGGTTACGTTTATAAATCCAATATTAAACAAAATTCTATTCCTGAAAATGTAATAGATTCAACATTCAAAAGAGGAACGTTCAGTTTTAAGTATGACTCCTTAAAAGGCTTTATGAAGGACAATAGTTTCAAGGCGCAGGGTATCATCAAAAGGCCCCTTCCGCATTGTGAGGAATATTGCGTTTATGAAAGCACTGTAATGGATCCGTCCCCTGGTTATAGGTTAGGACTTATATTTGAAGATAGCGAATTGATTGCTATAGAGTATTCAAGGGCTATTAATATCGGTGTTTATAGGACGTATGCCACCTCCGACGAAACCAAACTTATAATTTTCAGGTCGCCCAAAAACACGGATATAAAGACGTTCCTCAATAAAATAAAAATGTCAAGAAATGGCGCTGATTAAGTAAAGTTTCTCGTTAATCGGTGAAATCAAAAAAACAAATCGGTGAAATCCTAATTCTCCTCCTTAAAATAAACCTTATAAAAATTCATGTGCTTGTCATCATCAAAGCCCTTTTCAATCAGTTCCTTATCGCCGTGGATGTAAATGTGGAAATTCTTGTCCAGCTTTAAAACGCTTTTATAAACACGGGCCTGTTTTTTTACAGCATTGTCCGAGATCTCAAACGTATCAGAAATAGGGCTGTCAAACTCCTGTTCGTACTGGCTTTTAAAGTTTTTAAAAGATTCAATAGCCTGGGGGTTGCCGATCACTTCGCCCGTAAACTCGTCCATATCAAACGTGTCCTTCTCTTTAAAATACTTCATGGAGCGGTTCAGCAGGTCGATCTTGTCGGCTTTGCTCATTTCAAACTCATCATCCAGTTTTTGGGTCACAAAGTTTTTGTAGATGCCCAGGGTGTTGCTGGTTTGGTTAAAGCTGTCGTTACGGATCTTTAGTTGCAAAAACTGGTCCTTCCAATAAACCGCCGCTTCCTGGCCGCCGTTGGTTTTATCTATTACGACCACCTTGTAGCCGTTTTCCTTTTCGATATTAAATATCAAAACGCCTTTATCCAGCTTGTTGATATTGATGGCATTTTCTTCATAATCCACCTGGAAACCGCCTTTATCGGGGTACACTTTGAGGTAAGTTTCCTTATTTTCCGATTTAAAGATCCCGATGGCATCCAGCGGGTTACCTTCTATCTGCACCTTGTTAAAGTACACCACATAAAGCTCACCGCCTTTTATATTCGGGTGATTAGCAACCTTATACAGATGCTTTGCTAAACCTTCAGATGCACTATGAAAATACTCTTTATCGTCAAAAACCTGCGCTGCAAAATGATGTACTTCATTCAGGCTGAGGTTGCCACTGCTGTGGGTAAGGTGGTAAACCTCGTTGGCCTTTTCAAAAGGTTTCAAAAAATACTGCATCAGCAGGTTGGGGATGATCTCGTCCTTCAATTCCAGGGGATGATCAGACAAAGCGTACATTTCACTTAACGCCTGGTTGCCCACATGGTGCACAGAAATCGTATCGAGCGAAGCTTCAAAAAAAGTTACCATAACAGGGGCGAAGGTAGTTAATTTAGTCATTACGTCATTGGGTCATTAAGTCATTGTAAGGTTGATTATGTTTGGTTTGAAAAGAAGACTTAGGAAGATTGCGCTTAAATAGCGACTTTTGCGCCACGGTCCCAAAATCATTGCCCCAAAACCAATGACCCGATGACCCAATGACATAATGACCAACAACGAAACAATAGTAGCCCTCGCCACTCCGAATGGAACAGGAGCCATCGGTATTATCCGCCTTTCCGGGCCGGAAGCTATTACCTTAGCCGCAAGCGTGTTTAAAGGCAAGAACCTCACTAAACAAGCCTCACATACCATTCATTTCGGCAGCATCGTAGATGGGGATATTATACTGGATGAAGTTTTAGTTTCGTTATTTATTGCACCGCGTTCATACACAAGGGAAAACGTGGTCGAAATTTCCTGCCATGGCTCCGCTTATATTATCGAATCGATCATCAAACTGCTCATTAAAAAGGGTGCACGCTCCGCAAAAGCAGGGGAGTTTACCCTAAGGGCTTTCCTTAACGGGCAGTTTGACCTGTCCCAGGCCGAAGCGGTGGCCGACCTCATAGCCTCCAATTCCAAAGCGTCACAACAGGTAGCCCTGCAGCAATTGCGCGGCGGTTTCAGTAGCCAGTTACAGGCACTTCGCGACCAGCTGGTACAATTCGCCTCCTTAATAGAACTGGAGCTTGACTTTGCCGAAGAAGATGTGGAGTTCGCCAACCGCGACCAGCTTAAAAAACTAATACTCCAGATAAACCGTGTAATCCACAGTTTAATAAGTTCTTTTGAATTGGGGAATGCGATAAAAATGGGGGTAAACACGGTGATAGCAGGCAGACCAAATGCCGGTAAATCCACTTTATTGAATGCTTTGTTGAATGAAGAACGGGCGATCGTTAGCCATATTCCCGGTACCACCCGCGACACCATTGAAGAGGTACTGAACATTAACGGCATCAATTTCAGGCTGATTGATACCGCCGGGATCAGGGAAGCTACGGACGCCATTGAACAGATCGGCGTGGCGCGTACCATGGAAAAAATCAGCCAGTCGGCAGTCCTTGTTTATTTGTTCGACGCCAGCCAGATCAGCGCCGAAGAACTCCAAAACGACTTGCAAAGCCTCCAAAAACCAGGTATTACGCTACTTGCAGTTGCAAATAAAGTGGACCTTTTAGAAAAACAGGATAATATTCTTCCGGACTTTCGGACTCCCGCACTCCCGGACTTCCTTCCCATCTCCGCTAAAGAAAAACTACATATCGACGATCTTAAACAACAGATATACAGCGCCGCTATCAAAGACAAGTTAACCGGTGACGAAACGCTGGTAACCAATATCCGACACCTGGAAGCTCTGCAAAAAACCGAAGAAGCCCTGGCAAGAGTACTGGATGGCATGGATACCATTACTTCCGATTTCCTTTCCATGGATATCAAACAGGCACTGCATTATTTGGGCGAAATTACCGGGGCGGTTACGACGGATGATTTGCTGGAGAATATATTCAGTAAGTTTTGTATCGGAAAGTAACCCTGCCAAATAGCGAATATTTGCGCACATTTCTAACAAGTAAATATCTCATTGTTAATAAGTTATATCGTTTCTTCTGGTCCAAACTCTTGGATAATTGCGCCTATTTTTCCGACTTTTGTTAGCCAGTTGTTACTCAAAAATATTTTTTTTGAGTACGGCGGAAAAAAGGAGAAATCAGGTCGCTTAGGGCGCTTAATTCCTCTAAATTACGCTAAATGCATACCTTACGGGTTACTTCTTTTCCAAAAAGTGGGAAATGTTAGGAACCATTCATGTTTATTCCATAGCTCTCCTTTGTGTAATATTTTAATTACATTGAAATTCACTCCCATTTAATTATTCTTTATATTCGTTTTGCAATTGTGAGCGATGAGGGATTGTTTGACATTATCAGACAGCGAATTATCAGTCCTGTTAATCAACGCGGATCACAAAGCCTATGCGCAATTGTACCAGCGGTATTTCCGTTTGCTCTACAGTTACGCTTACAAAAAGCTTCGTGACGAGGAACAGGCTAAAGACATCATCCAGGAATTCTTTACGTCGCTCTTGCATAAGCGCGAATCCACGGTGTTCAGCACCAATATTGCCGGTTACTTCTTCTTGGCAGTTAACAACCGTATCATTAATTATTTTCCGCATGAGACAGTAAAATCAAAATATTTGGAATCTTTTGCAAGTTTTCTAAATGTTGAAACCGATACCACCGACCACCTTATTCGTGAAAAGCAATTATTGGAAATGATCAATCGGGAGATCCGGGCGCTGCCTGTAAAGATGCGTGAAATGTTCGAATTAAGCCGCAAACAGCATTTTCCAATAAAGAGATCGCTGAACAATTAAATATATCCGAACGGACCGTGGAAACACAGGTCTCCAACGCGTTGTATCGCTTGCGTACCAAACTCGGTTTCGTTGTATTCCTGCTTTTTCTGTGGGAATAATAATGTGAGTTTTCTTTTTTAATGAGACGGTTTTTCATTTTTGGTGAGACTCAAAACCAGGAAAATAATGTACCAGTTCCTGATCTTACGATCAATTCAAAACCGGACAGCCAAATGTTCGCTTTTGTTACAATCGCCACAGCATTTAAACCCTAATATTCTATCTGTCAATATTTTAGTAATTTGGAACAGCGATTGACGCTGTTAATGTACTTGAATGCATATACTTTCCATATCACCCCTTATGACCTGGCCTTTCTGGGAACGATATTTATCGGGCTGACTTTTACCCTGCAGTTGTGGTTCACCAAAAGGATTAACCAAACTGCAAACAGGTTTCTTGGCCTGGCGCTGGCAACCATCGTTTTGTGGATGGCCTGGGTGCTGGGCATTGACATCCGGCTGGGGACCTACTTTCCCCATTGGAACTGGCTGCCGCTGCAATTTTCGCTGACACTTGGCCCCCTGATCTATTTTTATGTGCTTAAAATAACCCGGCCGGAATATAAACTCCGGTGGAAAGACCTGCTGCATTTCAGCCCGTTGTTACTGGAACAGGGTGTTTTGGTATTGGAGGTAAGGGAGAGTATCAGGACGGGCGCAGCTACTTATGATACGCTGACCTTTCAGCAGCTGAGCGCGGTATTGCAGCTGGCGGCGTTTATCTCGGTCACCACCTACCTGTATTGGTCTTTCAGGCTAATAGAAAACTTTTACCAACGACTGAAATTTAATAATGTGAGTGACCGGTACCGGTACGAATTGCGGTGGATTTATCGCTTACTGACGGGTTTCGGCCTGTTATGGCTATTGTGGATTCCGTGTGCCGCTGTGGATTATTTTTATTACCATGGTCAGATGGATATGCAGGCTTGTTATCCTTTATATCTCCTTTTGGCAATAATCTTTACCCGAATTGCAATCGTGTCCTTTTTAAGGCCGGATGCCAGAGTGCCGGTCCATGCGACTTATGTTTCCAGGCCGTTGCCGCCCGTGGAACTGAAGCAAAAAGGTATCTGGCTGAAGAAAGTTGTTAAAGAAAACTGCTATTACGAGGACCCGGAATTAAGCTTAGGCTCATTGGCTGAAAAGCTTGACCTGACTACCCATGAGTTATCCCGGATCATCAATGCGGTGCTCAAAAAAAGCTTTAATGATTTCATTAATGAATATCGTATTGCTCAAGTGATCCAGAAAATGCAGAACCCGGTTTATGACAGGCTAACCCTGCTGGGCATTGCTTTTGATTCAGGATTCAATTCAAAAACAACTTTTAGCCGAGCCTTTCGGCGAATGACCGGTAAAACACCGGGAGAATACAGTAGCGATCTGAAAAAAGAGGGTCCATCTTATAACTTGAACCCTCATTCCCGCTCTGCTGCGATAGTTTCGTGTCACGAAGTCACCCCCAAGTGGTCTTATGAGAAATTAACCCGCAATTTTATGTTTAGAAATTATTTAAAAACCACCCTGCGCAGCCTGTCAAAAAACAGGGCTTACAGTTTTTTGAACATTGCCGGACTGGCAGTCGGCATTACCTGTGCAGGCCTTATTTTTTTATGGGTAGGTAACGAATTGACTTATGATAACAATAATGCACAGCGTGAAAAGTTATACAGTGTCCAGGTTAACCAGATTTCCGGCGGCAATACTTCTACGATAGGTTCTACACCACGGCTTATGGCGGCAGCCATAAAAGCAGAAATTCCTGGCATTGTGAATACCTGCCGTATCTCAGATCAGGATGAACGTGCGTTGTTTAACATCGGTGACAACGGTGTTTACGCTTCGGGCAAGTATTCGGACTCTTCTTTATTCAGCATGTTCACCCTGCCATTTATTGAAGGGAATGCAGCCACAGCATTTTCCAATGTATATTCTATAGTTGTCACGGAAAAAACGGCCGTCAAGTTTTTTGGGAGTTCATCAAACGTTATTGGGAAAACGGTGAGGATGAACAATAAACAGGATTACGTAGTCACTGGAGTTTTAAAAGACCTGCCCGAAAACAGCACCCTGCAATTTGAATGGCTTGCCCCATACCAGGCCAATCTTCAACAGGAACAAATCACCTACGGCCCGCACGAGGAAACATGGGATAGCTACGGTCCATTTACCTATGTGCAATTAGCCTCACCGGCAAGCCTGGCGTCTGTCAACAAGCAACTATTTAATTTTATTCATCAGCGGGACCCTAAACAAGTCGGCAATACTTTCCTTTTTCCGATGCGCGATTGGCATTTGTACAGCGAATTTGCGAATGGAAGACCAACCGGCGGGGGAAAAATTAAACAGGTACGTATGCTGGCCGGTATCGCCTTGATTATATTGTTGGTCGCTTGTATCAATTTCATGAACCTTTCCACCGCCAGGAGCGAAAAAAGGGCAAAGGAAATCGGTGTACGCAAAGTATTGGGCTCTGGCAGGAAAAGATTGATTTTGCAATTCATCGCGGAGTCATTTATACTATCTTGCATCGCAGCGTTATGCGCTGTTGTTTTGATGGCTTTTGCCTTACCTGCATTCAATAGCCTGGTTCAGGAAAATCTTATTTTAGGAATAGCGGAACCCTTCCATTGGATCGCCTTATTGCTGATCGTCATCATCTGCGGATTGGTGGCAGGCAGCTACCCGGCGCTTTACCTTTCTTCCTTTGATCCCTTAAAAATATTAAAAGGGTTAAGGATCAAAACGGGCCATGCCACCCTGGTAAGGCAAAGCCTGGTCGTATTACAGTTTACGGTTTCGGTTATTTTCATCATCAGCACCTACGTCATTTACTTACAATTGCAACACGTGAAAAACCGCAACCTGGGTTTTAATAAGGATAATCTGCTCGAAATAGATATGCAGCACGCTGTAGCCAGGGATTTCCCGGTTATCAAATCGGAGCTGTTGAAGACGGGTCTCATCGATAATGCTGCTATGGCGGATCATACCACGATTGATGGTGGTAATACCCGTGGCGATTTAACCTGGCCGGGCAAATCCCCGGATGCGCAGGGCGTATCTAAAAGGAACGTCAGCGCTGAGTTTATTTCCACATCGGGTATGCGGCTGCTAAAAGGGAGAGATTTCAATACCAATATTACGGTAGACAATCCCGACGTGGTGATAAGTGAATCCCTTGCAAAACTCATTAACAAAGACAATCCAATCGGCCAAATCGTCCGGATGCCGGACAACAACAACAAAGGCGCAATTAAAAATTTCAACGTGATCGGCGTAGTAGCTGACTACATTTATGGTGATATGTATAGTAAGCCACTACCAGTGATATTTTTTTGCCAGCCGCCATCTTCTTTTGATGCCAATCTCGTTTATGTACGCATCAAGGAAGGGCATAACTCCCAGCAAACTTTAGCAAACATCGCTGCGGTGCTCAAGAAAACCAATCCTGCTTACCCTTTCCAGTATAAATTTGTGGATGACCAGTTTAACACGATGTTCGCGGACGAAATGCTGACCAGTAAATTATCGGGCGTTTTTGCCATTTTGGCCATCTTTATCTCCTGTCTTGGTTTGTTTAGCCTGGCCGCGTATACAGCTGAAAGAAGACTGAAAGAAATAGGCGTCCGCAAGGTGCTTGGTTCAAGTGTGGCAGGGATTGCAGGATTGCTTTCTAAGGGCCTGATGCAATTGGTTGGTATTTCCTGTATAATAGCCTTCCCGGTCGCGTGGTGGATCATGCATAATTGGCTGCAAGGCTACGAGTACCGGATCAGTATACACTGGTGGATCTTTGCCATAGCCGGTTTTTCGGCTACACTGATCGCCTTAGTTACGGTTAGTTTCCAGGCGATCAAGGCGGCGCTGATTAATCCAGTCAAAAGTTTGAGAAGCGAATGATTTGGCAAGCTTGACAGGAAGAACTTAGGTCCATCAACGTGCGATCTGAGATTTAGTTGAAACACGATCGTGGTGCGTTCCGGGGTGAGATACGGAACGCATTTTTTTATATGGACAGATATGTCTAAAATGCGTCACACCATCTTCACGGCCAGCAAAAGTGAGAAACCTGCCAAGTTTATTGAAATAGCCGACAAAGACAAGCTATTCAAAATTATTGCCAGAAAAGGAAATCCGCTTTAATCATAAAAGCTAAAATCAGATTGATCAATTCAAAACCGAACGGGCTAATGTGCGCTTTTGTTACAATGACCTGCTTCAATAAAAACCAATCGGCTTATTATCAATAAATTAACAATTTGGAACAACGATTGAGGCAAGTAAAACTACATGAACCCGTATACTTTCCATATCAACCTCTACGACCTGGCCTTCATGGGAACCATATTTATCGGGCTGGGCTTTAGCCTGCAGTTATGGTTCACCAAAAGGATCAACCAGGCTGCCAACCGCTTTCTTGCCCTAGCCCTGTTTATTGCCGTTTTATGGATCGTTCGGGTATTGGGTATGGATATCCGGCTGGGTACCTACTTTCCCCGCTGGAGCTGGCTGCCGCTGCAATTTTCGCTGGCACTCGGCCCCCTGATTTTCTTTTACGTGCTTAAAATGACCCGGCCGGGATATAAATTCAGGGCTAAGTATCTGCTGCACTTCAGCCCGCTGTTGCTGGAGCAGGGCATTTTGCTATTAGAGATTAAAGAGAGTATCAGGACAAGTGCTGCCACTTATGATACGCTGACCTTTCAGCAAACAAGTCCAGTATTGCACCTGGCGGCTTTTATTTCGGTCAGCAGCTACTTATATTGGTCTTTCCGGCTAATTAAACGCTTTTACCAACGGCTGAAATTTAATGAGGTGAGTGACCGGTACCGGTACGAATTGCGCTGGTTACATCGCTTACTGACGGCTTTTAGTATACTATGGCTATTGTGGATCCCTTATGTCGCTATCGATTATTTTTATTACCCCAACCAGTTAAGCATACATGCTTATTATCCTTTGTACCTGCTTTTAGCAGTAATGATGATCTGGATAGTAGCTGTGACCTTTTTAAGAACGGAGGCTGGCGTGCTGGTCGCTCCCACACCGTTTTTAAAACCACAGCTTCCTGCGGAAATGAAGCACAAGGGTATTTGGCTGAAAAAAGTCGTCAAAGCCAACTGTTACTACCAAGACCCGGAACTGAGCTTAAGCGCGCTGGCTGAAAAGCTGGAGCTCACTTCTCATGAATTATCCCGGATCATCAATACGGCGCTAAAAAAAAGCTTTAATGATTTCGTTAATGAATATCGCGTTGCGGATGTCGTTCAGAAAATGCAGGACCCTGCTTATGACCATATCACCCTACTGGGTATTGCATTTGAATCAGGATTCAATTCCAAAACTACTTTTCACCGCATTTTTAAACAAATGACCGGGAAAAGCCCGGCGGAATATAAGACAGAGCGGAAAAAAGAAATCCCATCTTATAACTTGGAACTCTATTCTCGAATTGGGTCGGTAATTTCGTACCAGGAAACCACTCCGAAATGGACGGTTATGAAATTAAACCGCAATTATATGTTTAAAAATAATTTAAAAACAGCGTGGCGCCACATCATACGCCACAAAATTTATACTACAATTAATGTCATGGGGCTTGCGCTGGGTATTTGCGGATGCCTGGTCATTTACCTCGTAGCAAGTTTCGAATTTAGTTTTGATACCTTCCACCCGGATAAAGAACGCATTTATTGCGTGGATGGTAGCCTGGCCGGACGGACAGATGACCATGCGCATTGGAATTCGGTGCCCGCACCAATGCCTGATGCGATGCGGCAGGAAATGACAGGTTTTGAAGTAGTGGCGGCTTTCCAGCGTTACCGTGCCAAGACAACTATACAGTTGTCCGGCTTATCCCGGAAATTCGACGCTAATAAGGCGATCATTGCCCAGCCTCAATATTTCAATATTTTACCATATACCTGGTTGAGCGGGAGCAGCAGAACGGCGCTGACTGAACCTAATTCGGTTGTGCTGACCGAAAGCCGCGCCCGGATCTATTTTGGTAACTTGCCGGCTGACCAGGTGATCGGCAAGGTCATAACCTATGATGATTCGCTAAAGGTTACAGTTACCGGTGTACTGGCAGACTGGAACAGGAACAGCGATTTTAATTTCTCTGAATTTATTTCCTATGCGACGATCCGCGCTACTTTTTTGAAGCAAAGCTTTGACCTGGACAACTGGGGGAGGCTTAATCATGGAAGCCAGGTATTGGTGAAACTGGCCCCTAACGTGCAGCCGGTTGCGGTAGACCGCCAGTTCCCGGCATTTGTTAAGAAGCATATTGACCCCGATCCGAAAACGGTCCTCCATATCCGGCTGCAGCCTTTTACGGGCATCCATTTTCATGAGGAATATGGTGGCGAGGGCCGCAAGGCCAACCTGCCCGTATTATATATTTTGTTTGTAGTAGCCATTTTTATATTACTCATCGCGGTGATCAATTTTATTAATTTAACTACTGCACAAGCCATCCACCGGACTAAGGAGATCGGCATACGGAAGGTATTAGGCAGCGGAAAGTGGGCACTGATGCTTGAGTTCCTGACAGAAACTTTCATCCTTTCCGCTATCGCCGTAATCATAGCTGTTGTTTTCGCTAGTCCTGTTTTAAAGTTGTTTGCTGATTATATCCCGCCTGATGTGAAGTTCAATGTGTCAGATATTTGGGTCTGGATTTTTCTTGCACTCATTACTTTATTTACCACCTTAGGTGCTGGTTTCTACCCGGCAAGGCTGCTATCCCGGTTTCAGCCCGTCTCCGGTCTGAAAGGAAGTTCCGGCACAACAGGCGGAGAAAAAACTTACCTGCGCAAAGCACTGATCGTTTTCCAATTCACCATTTCTCTGATTTTTATTATTGGAACTATCGTGATGAGTAAGCAGGTCAATTATATGCGTACGAAGGATCTGGGCTTCAAAACTGATGCGGTGATCACACTGAGAAGTTTGTGGAATGATCAAAGCGGGAAACTTAACGTACTGGCTCAACAGGTCAGACAGATGCCCGGTGTCAGCCAGGTGATCCTGGAAGCTTTTCCGCCAATGGGTTTTGCGCACATGGGTAACGGGCTGCAATTGCAGGGCAGTAAAACGCAACCGGTAATCCAGGCCTCTGAACATGCCGGGGATGAGCATTTCGTGCCCTTTTATGATATGAAGATAATTGCCGGCCGCAACCTGTTGCACGCGGACAGTACGCGGGAGTATTTGATCAACGCGACCTGTGCCAGGGCTTTGGGTTTTAAGGACCCGCAAAAGGCAATCGGCCGGCTGGTGATCGCCGGTGGCGGCAACAAAGTCTATCCGGTCGCCGGTGTGGTCGCCGACTTTTATGAGAATTCATTTCACCAGCAGATTGGCCCTGTTTTTATCGCCCATGATCCTAATGTGGAACATGGCCTTGCGCTTAAGCTGAACTTACAGGGGAAAGGTGCGGGTGATATCAAAGCGCTGATGAGTATCGTGGAGAAGGATTGGAAGAAATTGTACCCTGATGAACATTTTGAATATTCTTTTTTGGATGAACAGATCGGGCAATTGTACAAAAGCGATCTCCAGACAAAATGGCTGATGAACACGGCGATGCTGCTGACAATATTTATTTCCTGTATGGGCCTTTTAGGACTGGCCATGTTTTCGACCGAAAAAAGGGCCAAAGAGATCGGCATCCGGAAGGTCCTGGGAGCGACGGTTGGCAATATATTAACGATGTTGAGCGCGGAGATCACGGCGCTGGTCGGTATTGCGCTGCTGATCGCTTCTCCTCTGGCCTGGCTCCTGATGAATAAATGGCTACAGGGGTTCGCCTATCACACCGCCCTGAGTTTGTGGCTGTTCCTTCTCGCCGGTGCGGGAGCCCTGATCGTTTCTTTGGCCACGATCAGTTTCCTGGCGGTCAGGGCAGCAGTTGCTAACCCGGTGAAAAGTTTACGAAGTGAATGATTGAGCAAACTGCTAAAAAGAACTTAGGTTCGCAAGCGTGCGATCTGAGGTTTAGTTGAAACACTTAGGTGGTGCGTTCCGGGGTGAGATACGGAACGCACTTTTTTATATGGACAGCTAGCGCCTGTCGGACTTATAATTCGGCACAAATTTAGTATATTTAGCTATGAAAAGGTTTCAAGGGGCAAATCGCGAACAGGGTATGTTAATGCCCTATGATTTATCTGAATGGCTGCCGGAAGACCATATGGCACGTTTTATAG
>JARLHA010000042.1 GCA_031292485.1 Mucilaginibacter sp. | reverse complement strand
GGAGGCTTTCGGTCTATAGATGGCGCAGATGGTTTTGCTGTGCTCCGATCTGTTATTGATACAACTATAAAATCTGGAAACGATGTCTTTTATGCTCTTGCTTTAATCGCTAACTTTAGGCCTGAATAGTTACGATATTTTTAATTCTTAAATTCACTTGTTATTCACTAATCTGTCTGCCATAAATTGAAGAAGTTCAAACGATTCATTTTACTTTTACCGCTTATAGTGATTTTATATTATGATATATCCCGAATCCCATTGCCACCTTTTTCAATATTTGCCTATCTCATTTTTGGCACGCTCAGTATAATTTGGCTGTTAAATCCATGGTATGCGCAAACAGAATCTTCAAAATGGTTAAAAAACAGAAGCTATCTCAAGATTTCGAATATCATTATCTTTGTCTGTTATTCAGCAATCAACATCCTCTACATGTTTCGTGCTGAAATAGACTGTAATTCAAGTTCTTTAATTTTCTCATTTTGGGCTTTGAAAATTGCGATGGCAATTCTTATAGAAATAATTCTCCTAATACCCTTCCTTGATGAGTATTACATTTTTCCAATATTTGTTTAGCCGAATTCAAATAAGAAAAAACCGAGAATCTTCTACCAGGCTTTATCCCCCACTAGCGGTACAAACCTAAACGTATCCAGCACAATTTTCTCGTAATCTGTCTCGCTGGTCTTCAGGATAGTGACCATTTTCTGAGATTTTTGATCACCCACAGGAATCACCAGGATGCCGCCGATATTCAATTGTTTTATTAATTCGTCAGGTACCGTCGGCGCGCCGGCCGTAACAATAATCTTATCAAACGGTGCGCGATTGGCTATGCCTTTTGATCCATCGCCGCAAAAATACCTGGCTTTGTAGCCAATTTCGTGTAAAAGTTCCTTGGCTTGCAGGTGCAATTTTTCAATCCGTTCTATCGTATAAACTTTGGCACCAAGTTCAGCCAAAATACAGGTTTGGTAACCGCTGCCGGTGCCAATCTCCAGCACTTTATCGTCTTTATGGATATGTAACAATTGGGTTTGATAAGCTACCGTGTAAGGCTGTGAAATGGTTTGCCCCTCACCTATCTGGAAAGCGATGTCTTTATAAGCCTGGTTCCTGAAGGTTTCTTCGAAAAAAAAGTGACGGGGCACCTTACCCATCGCTTCAAGTACCTTTTCGTCCTCGATACCCTTTTTTCGCAATTCTTCCACCAAAGCCTTCCGCAGGCCTTTGTCACGATAATTGTCAATATATTTAGTTGTCATCAGGACAACAAAGATATTTATAAAAGCTATGATTTAATGCTGATAAAAAAATGTCTTTTAAACATCGCAAGGTGTCGCACACAGCTATTTATTGGCGTACAGGTAAAAAACGAATTATGAAACTAAACACTTTACACAAAATTGCATTTTTCGGCTTGTTATTTTCAATCGCACTGGCATCAACATCGTGTAAAAAAAGCGCCAGTCCTACAGTCCATCCTTTTTCAGCTAATGGGATCATATTGGACAAAGGCAACCTTGCTGCTGATGGTTGCGGATGGCAGATAACGGTTGCCGACAGTACCTACAGCCCTCAAAACCTGGCAAGTGAATTCCAGGTGAATAACTTAAAAGTGCATATAGCTTTTCACAAATTAAAATCAAGGCTTTATTGCAGTATGGTTGCTAATAACCAGGGGAAAGGTATTACAGAAATTCAGATTGATAGCATTGGGTTAGCAGCACAATAGATCAATAGGGGTCTACATCAGGTTGCACAATGCTCCCCTTGCTTAATTTTGTAGTTTGAAACTGGGTTATCACCTCCCTGATAATAACCTTTGCTTTATTAATAGAATCAGCCTCTTTCTCAAATTTCAGCATAATACTCATGATGTAATAATTTCGGATCCGGCTCACTAACGGGTATTCCGGCCCTATTACCCTATCGCCAAAATGTTTGCGCAGTTCTTTTGCAAGGTAGATTGACTGGTTGTTGACGATCTCGGAGTCTCTATGCTTTACGTCCAGGTTGATAATACGATAAAACGGAGGGTATTTAAAACTCCTGCGTTCCTCCATTTCCGTAAAGTAGAGGTCGGTATAATCGCTTTCAATTACCTGCCTGATTACCCGGTGCGTGGTATCATAGGTTTGTATTACTACTTTACCCTGTTTGCCGCGCCGGCCAGCCCGGCCGCTTACCTGGCTCAGCATCTGGTAGCTACGTTCATTAGCGCGGTAATCCGGAAATTTCAGCAGACTGTCAGCATTGATGATACCGATCACCGTAACGTCCGAAAAATCAAGGCCTTTAGCCACCATCTGCGTCCCTACCAGAATATCAATTTTCTTCTCTTCCAGGTTATTCAGTAATAGCTGCAGCGAATTGCGCGAGCGGGTGGTATCCAGGTCCATCCGGGCAATGCGCGCTTCGGGCAATATCAGCGCCAGCTCATCTTCCACTTTTTCGGTGCCGAAACCTTTATATTCAAGGTGGGTTGATCCGCAGGCAGGGCAAATATTAGGAGCATCCTCTTTATACCCACAATAATGGCAATGCAGTTTGCCGCTGCTTTTATGGAAGGTTAAACTTACATCGCAATTGATACATTTGGGCGTGTAGGCGCATATTTTGCACATCAGCACAGGGGCGTACCCGCGCCTGTTCTGGAACAGGATAACCTGCTCCTTATTCTCAAGCGCCTGCCCGATATCCGCCAGTAAAACACTGGTAAAATGCGATTGTATCGTTTTTTGCTTCGTTTCCTCAGCAATGCTGACCACCTCAATTTCGGGCATTTTAACACCGCCGTAGCGTTCCGTCAATTCGGCAAAGCCATATTTATGCAGGCGGGCATTATAATAGCTTTCAAATGATGGGGTAGCAGAACCAAGCAAAACTTTTCCTTTGTGCATATTCGCCAGGAAAATCGCTGCATCCCTTGCGTTATAGCGCGGTGCCGGATCGTATTGTTTATACGATGTTTCGTGTTCCTCATCTACAATGATCAAACCCAAATCCTGAAATGGCAAAAACACAGATGACCGCGCTCCTAATATCACCTTATAATCATTATTCAACACTTTTTGCCAAACCTCCACCCGCTCGTTATCATTAAAACGGGAGTGGTATATGCCAATATTGGCGCCAAAATACTGCCGGAGCCTTTCAATAATATGAGTGGTAAGGGCAATTTCGGGCAGTAGATATAGAACTTGCCGGCCAGTACTGATCATTTCTTCGATCAGCCGGATATAGATCTGCGTTTTCCCGGAAGATGTTACGCCGTGCAGCAACACCACATCCTTTTGCTTAAACTCATCGCCTGCCTGTTTCAACACATCAGCCTGCTGTTCGCTTAAGTCGAAACTATCGAAAATCGCCTGATCCTCATAATACAAACGGCTTATGTTTTTTTCTTCAGCAATAAACACTTCCTTTTCTACAAGGGAATTAATACTCGATGCGCCGGCGCCGCTTTCCTCGGCAAGTTCATTTTTGGTGATTGCTTTTTGATGACGCGCCAGTTTAATATAAGCCAGTACCGCGTCCGCCTGCTTTGGGGCCCGTTTCTCGAGGATCAGGAACAATTCTTTTAAGCTTTCCTGTTGATGATAAACAGGGTTTAAAGTGATAAAAGTGCGGGTACGGGGTTTGTACTTTTCACTTATATCTTCAGAAATATGGATAATGTTCTTCTCAAAAAGTAGTTTTAATATGGGCATTACCGTTTTCTGTCCTAAAAGCTTTACAATGTCGCTGACAGTAAGTTCTGGTTGTATGTCAAGAGCCTCAACAATCAGGTATTCCTTGTCGTGTAAGGCTGTCCTGTCAATTTCAAAGTTTTTATTCAGGATGATCCGGGTTTCACTGGCCAGTTTTAAGGCCGAAGGCAAAGCGGCATTCATCACTTCGCCAACGGTACACATATAGTAATCGGCCATCCACTGCCAAAATTGTAATTGCGCCGCAGTTACCAGCGGTCGGTCATCCAGTAGCTCGATTACATACTTAGCTTCATATTTTTCAGGTGCGAGATTCCCGACAGACGCTACTATTGCTGTATAAAGTTTGCTTTTACCAAACTGCACCACCACCCTTTTTCCCACAGCTACCGAGTGGTTCATTTCAAACGGCACCCGATAGGTATAGTTTTTAGCTATTGCCAAAGGTAATATCACCTCAACAAAAAGTGTTGCACGATCAGTACGGCCTGGCTCAGCAAATTCTAACATGAAATTATTTAATTTTTAAAGCAGCAACTCCAAGACATACCCATCCTGCTATAAAAAGAAGCCCGCCTAACGGGGTTATCGGACCAAGTATTGGTAACCATGACCAACCGATCAAACCGGCACAGGAAAGCATATACAATGAGCCGGAAAACAGCACAATACCTAAACTAAAAAGAATATAGCAATGGGCGACAAGTTTTATTTTAAAGCGAGTGAGTGTTGATAAAAAGATCAAAGCGAAAGTGTGGTAAAATTGGTATTGTACAGCAGTGTGCCATACCGCCATGTTTTTTGCCGATAGTTTCCCCTCTAAACCGTGTGCCCCAAATGCACCGGCAATAACTGCAAGCATGCCAAATATGGCAGCAGTGATAATTATTCTTCTCTTCATGTTTATAATAAATGGCTAAGATAACGATTTTAGCCATTTAAGGTTTTTCTTAAAAAAATTGTTATTAACCGATATCTCTATTTAATATTGACAAATGACCTGATGAACCACCCAAATTTAAGCTACCTTTGTATAGCAGGAAGCAATGAAAAAACACATTATTATTACCCTTATTTTGTTGTTAGCTACCGCTTACGTAACGGTTGTTTACTTTAAGAACTTAAATCCGCCAGGATCAAATACCAGCCGGGTAATGCGTACCATCCCCGGCAATGCGTCCATTATTTTCGAATTCAATAATGATTCAAGCTTTTATGATATTTTCAAAGGCAATCCATTATTCGCCACGGTTACCGGCAGGCAGGTACTTGGCCAATTAGATACACTGAGACAGCAATTGCTCCAAAATCAACTACTGAGTAAATATTTTTCAGGGCAAAACGTTTTTATTTCCGTACATCCAACCCAAACCCGCAACATTGAGTTATTGATCACGTTGTCGGCATCTAACGGTTTTGGACCAGCAGTAATCGATCAATTAGTAAAACAACCTGGCAGCGGTCTGCTGATAACGCCGCTGAAGGCTGGCACCAAAGAAGGTTATACTTTTTATATAAATGCTTTAAAAAAGCGATTTTACCTGATTAGCAACGATCATAATATTTACTCAGGCAGCTTTTCAAAAGAATTGATAAATGAAGTATCTGCTAATAAAAAAACCGACACCGCTCCGTCATTTGCATTACTCTCCGAGCAACAAAACGCTAATTCCCTGGCCAACGTCTATGTAAATTACAGCCAGCTCGACGCTTTATTTGATTGTCTTTTCAGCAATAAAAACACGGACATTTTTAAAAGTTTCCGTTTGCTCTCCGGGCATTCAGCATTAAGTTTAAATTACAAAACGGATGCTTTAATGTTTAATGGTGAAACAACAGTACAGGTAAACGAGGCTATCAGCTACTTAAACCTCTTCGCCAACCAACAGCCTGTCAACAACCAATTAAAGGATATTTTCCCTTCAACAACCGCTTACAGCACCAACCTGGCTGTATCTGATCCGCTTGGATTCAGCAAAGATCTCTCCGGCTGGTATACGAAAGCCGGCTTAAAAAAAGAAGAGCGGCAACTTTTTAACAAAATACAGGCCGAAACAGGCACTGACCTGAAAAAACGATTTTACAACCTGCTGGGCAATGAGTTTGCTATTGTTACCACACGCTACTTCGAAAAACTGGCTATTATTTCGCTTAAAGACGGAAGCAAAATGAATACGTTGCTAATGAATGTCAGTAAAATAACGGATGAAAATTCCGGTCAGTTAAGCTATGATAAATTGCCATTCTTTTTATTGGGGGATGCCTTTAGTATTTTCAGGCATCCTTATTATTTGATTATTGATAATTATTTAATATTAGCCAATAGTATTAACGAATTGAAAAGCTATGATGACAGTTATTTAAACAGAAAATTTTTGAGCAAAAACCAGCAGTACGGGCAGTTCGACAACCTGCTTTCGGCACAAAGCAATGTCACTTTTATGCTTATCTTCAAAAATGCTGAACAAATCTTAAAAAGGGATATGGAACCCGAAGATTTCAACTCCTTCCAAAAACAGGAATCCGGGTGGAAAAACTTTTACGGCATATCATGGCAATTAAGCGCCGCCAAAAAAAATTATTATACAAACTTTTGTTTAAAGTTAAACACAGACACAGTTTTAGTTAAAAATTAATCAAGGCATACAACTATCGCCCTTATTTTTCGTTAAACACTAAAATATTATTATATATTCAGACAATCAATTTGGATTTTTTATCTTTAAAACGAATATAAAAGCTCAGGCGCAAAGCTATTTATGAAGAAATTTTTACTTGTTCTATTCTTTTTATTGTTTTCAGTTAGAATTTTTGCCCAACAGTTTTCGCTGTATAATACTGGCACCTTATACGACTCATTCGAAAACCCTTCCCAAAGGGCTTTTATTCCGGACACCAGTAAAATGTATGCCTCTAACTTCCTGATCCCTAATTTCAACGCTAACTTATTTTTAAGCGGTGATGCCCAGGCGACTTTAAAAAACAGGGCGTTTTTAAATAAATACAATAACACGGCATTGCAAATAGGTAAAGGCAAGTATAATAGAGTAAATGAGAATGTTAATGCCTATTTGATCATGCTGAAAATGTTTTCGAGCTTAAGCGGCGACGAAGAGATGGGCTTCTCGTGGCAAATGAAATCAGATGGTAAAGGTGCATTAACCGACGAATCAATTGCTGCATTAAACGGAACACAAAGTTTCACCAGCGGCCAAAATTATACCGATATATTTAACAGCAACTATTACTATCAAACCTACCACCAGATAAGTTTTACCTATCGCGAAAAATTCAATAAACAAGTTGCATTCGGTGTTAAAATAAGCGCCTTACTTGGCATCAGCTATCAAAAACTGAACATTAACGGCTCGCAGGCTACCTTCGACAAAACGGGAGATTCAGCCGTTGTGGCCCTTCGCGGGAAGTATTATTCAGGTTATATCCCCGGCAAATTTATTGTACGAGATTATTTACCAAATCTGCGAAGCCCCGGTGCCGCAATAAGCATGGGCGCAACTTACCGCACCGAAGACAACTTTATACTGCAGGGAAACATAAAAGATCTGGGGTTTATCCATTGGAGCAGCCGGTCCAGTTATTATAACTTTAACAGCAGTGCATCCATCTATGGCTTGACAACACCGCAACGCGAAGACAGTATTTATAACAAAATAAGCAAGATCGTCCATACCAATCAGGTAACAGGATCGTTCACCAGCCCAATTGACGGGAGGGCGGAATTTAGCGTTTCAAAAAGCTTTTGGATAGATGACAATCATATGTTCAAATATTCTCCAACCGCTGTGGTATCAAAGGAATTGTTCTATCCCGGGTTTATAGGCGCATTGGTCAATCCATTTAAATATGAAAAATACTCTTTAACCCTTACTACAACTTATGACGACTTAAAAATATTCAATTTGGGCGCCCAGTTTATGATGCAAACTCCCAATTGGGAGTTTTTTATAGGCAGCGACAAATTGACGCACAGCATGGCTTTAGCAGGAGATCAACTGAATAAAAAATCGGCCGATATTAACCAAAACGGCAGTTATACCGGTGCTGATTTCTTTATAGGTTTCTCATTAAAACTAGGGCCGGTTATTGAACACCCGATGAACGCCAGTAGCATCCCTATGGGCGAAAAAGGTTTTTTGGGGAGGCTTTTGAGCCGCTGGTTTAAAACAAAAGATTGATTTTTATTTCGGAATTCGGAATTCGGAATTTCGATTTCGGATTTGAGAACTACTCCGTTCAAATTGGCAAATTCATCGGCTGCTTTTTTTAAGCTCAATCTTAATTGTATTTTTATTGGTAAATACCTTTGATTTATGAATTTAAGCATTATTGATGACGATGGGTTTATTGCGATTGTAAACAGTGACAACTATCAAAGCTTTGTAGACCACGATTGGCAATTTGATCAATTAATGGCACATTTTGTTGATCAAATGAATGCGGGTAATATCGTTATTTGGCAAACCAGCAATGATGGTGGAGGGATTTGGGTTGTAGCAATTCGAAACCAGCCATCCAATACGCTTGCCTTTAGACAATTTGAACATTTTATAAATGTAACTAACGGGGAGTTATTTTTAACTAATTATAGTGACTTGACAATGGCAGCTCAGTTTTCTGATGCGTCAGTACCTTCGCGTCATAACGCGGATCTGAATATTGCTATGGAAAATGGCGTATACAAGGTGACGGTAAGACAATTATTTGATCCCGATAATGTTCTACAATATTCTGATACCGAAACAGATGAAAATATCTCATTTGAAATTATCATTGCACCGTCCAGGGAACTTGTGCGACAGCAGGTGAATAGTGTTTACTGGCATGAATTTTAAAGCGTTAACAATAAAGCAAGGTTAAATAATTCCGAAATCGAAATTCCGAAATCCGAAATCAGAATGCTTTTTTCCCGGCAATAAAATCCTTTAAATAATAAGGTTCAAAGTAAGCCACATCTTCAAATTCTTTATTCCTGAATTTTTTAAGCGCTTTTTGACTTAGATGTGCAGCCGAATTAACAAAATCGGGCAGGAAGCCGGCATTAGGATGGGCTCCTAAAACCTCCCTGCACTTTTCGGCGCCATCACCAAAAAACAACATCTTATTTGTTTCAAGTAGATCAATAAAACTATCAGCGTCAATAATTTCGGCAGCAGTAGGCCTTATTTTCACTCCTTCTGCTGTAAATACACCCGTAAATACTTCCATACGCCTGGCATCTATCATTGGGCATAAAAGCACGCTATTGTCTAATGCTCCGCCGCTGTTGATAATGCCATAGGTCATAGACTCCAGGGTCTCAATGGCGATCAATGGTTTATCAAGTGCAAAACATAAGCCTTTAGCAGTAGATATACCTATGCGCAAACCAGTATAGGAACCAGGGCCGCTGCTAACCGCAATGGCATCCAATTCATCATATTTCAATCCTGCCAAAACAAGCAATTCTTCAACAAATAAGGTGATCACCTCCGCATGTATATTCCGTTGGTTTATTTGTTTAAAACCCAAAACAACCCCATCTTTTGCTAAGGCAACTGAACAGGATGTGGTAGCAGTTTCAATTTGTAATAACAAGCTCATTTACTGATTTGTGTATTTAAATTCATCATTCAAACGAAAGTATTTTTCACTCAAGAGTTTCGACTCAAGACTAACGGCTTAAATCAAGGAACCGGGTCATGGCCGTGGCCTCCCCAGGGGTTGCAACTAACAATGCGTTTTAAAGTTAACCAGCCGCCTTTAAATGCCCCGAATTTTCTGATCGCCTCTATCCCGTATTGCGAACAAGTTGGTGTATAGCGACATGAAGCACCGGTAATTGGCGAAATAAAATACTGGTATATTTTTATCAGGACGATGAATATAAGGCCTACCCCTTTTTTTAATATGTTAATGATGGTTTTCATTTTGAGATCTCAGCACTTAGCTGTTTCAACAGCTTTAGCATTTTTTTTTCAGCAAGGTCATATGACGCTATTTCCTTGCCGATATATCCTAATGAAAGTACAATCTTTTTCCTGCCGGCATTTAACTGGTTGTATAAATGCTCTTGTTTATAAAGGCGGTAAGCCTCACGGGTTCGCCGCTTTAACAGATTACGGTCGGTTGCGTGGCTAAAACGCCTTTTGGGAACTGAAAAAACAACCTGCACGGGAAAGTGTCCCGAAAAATCTGTAAAAAGCCAGGATACCTTGAAGGGATAACATAAAAAAGAAGAGCCGTTATGAAAAAGCTCATCAATAAGCTTTTTATTACATAACCGTTCTTCTTTCTTAAAAGTATACATTGGTGTTGCTGCGTATGAACCGGATTTATATGAATAAGCGGTTCAAGCCCCGTTTTGGAGAAAGCAACCAGCTTTATGCTTTGTGGCTGCGCTCGTCAGAAACTGACAGTCTTTTTCTGCCTTTAGCTCTTCTTACTGCTAATATTCTTCTGCCGTTAGCAGTTGACATGCGCTCACGGAAACCGTGCTTATTTCTTCTTTTCCTTTGTGAGGGCTGAAACGTTCTTTTCATGGCTATTTTATTCTATTCGTCGTTTTTAAAACAAGGACGCAAATGTAGTGTATTTTTTTTTCATTTCAAATAGTTTTGTTGAGTAGTTTCCCTGGTTGGTTAAGTTGATTACGGTAATTAGTATGTATATTTAACCTTCAGAACTCTAATTAACAAAATACTAAAGGCTATCAAATCAACTTAATGAGCTTGTTAATGAAATTATCCATTGTTTTTTTATTCTTTATCCTTCCTTACTGCGCGTTTTCCCAGGATTCACTCTCTAATCACTATAAAATTTATAATGTTGCAAAACAAAAAACCGTGTCGCTGGATGATATTACTGACGAAATGCTAAATGCCGATGTGTTATTTTTTGGTGAGCAGCATAACGATTCAACGGGCCATTTTTTAGAATATAACGTATTTAAAAAACTAAGTCAGCGGTATCCTGACAAAATAGCCTTATCGATGGAGATGTTTGAAACCGATTGCCAGAATGTTTTGAATGAATATTTGGACGGCTTAATCCGCGAAAAAAACTTTATTACCGAGGCCCGCGCCTGGCATAACTACAAAGATTACAGGCCCTTAATTGAATGGGCGAAGACTAATAAAATCCCTGTTGTTGCCGCCAATGCACCTAATCGTTATGTAAACATGACCAATCGCATGGGCCTGCAAAGCCTTGAACATCTGAATGCAATTGGCAAGTCTTACCTCCCCCCACTACCGGTTGATACAGCCACAGGCCCTTATTATGACAATTTTTTACAGATAATGGGTGGTCATGCGGCTTTGGGAGGAATGCAAATGTACCAGGCGCAAAATTTATGGGACGCCACTATGGCCTGGTCAATTGCCCGGTTCATCAAATCGCATAAAGGTTATAAAATACTACAGTTAAACGGTAGCTTCCACAGCGAAGAAAAACTGGGTACAGCAGCGCAATTGAAACAATACGCCCCCAAAGTCAGGATATTGAACATAGCAACCTTCAATGATGAAAATTTCGACAATCCCGACTGGAAAAAATTGAGTAAAAACGGCGACTTTATAATTGTAACCGACCCTAAAGTCCCCAAAACGTTTTGAAATTTATTTATATCTTTATAAAACGAAGGTTCCCCTGATGAAAGTTAAAATTTATTTGTGGGTTTTTATTTTTTCCCTTTTACAGGCAGTTTCATGTAAAAAGGAGACTCAACCTGCATCGCCGCAGGTGACCGGACAACAAATCCACACCCTGGAGAATGGCTTGCTTAATTTTGCGATTAATGGAGAATTAACCGTCGCAAATATCGATACTGCTTCAAATACAATAACTGTTATTGTGCCTGATTCTGCAAATATGCACAAGCTAATCATGTCATATACTTTGGCGAGCCAGGTAACTGCAACAATTAACAGTACTATTGCCGGCGATAATGAAGTTTATGACTTTACGCAACCTGTTATCTTCAAGGTTACATCAACAGATAAACATAAGTCAACATCATTCCAATTAATCGTTCAAACAGAAATGGAATATTTTGGATTTCCCGGCGCCATAACGGCCGGAAAAAGCCTGAATAAAGGGTATAACTTTTACCGCGATCAGTTTGACGGAAGCCGGTTTCAATTCGTCAACTGCGGGCCTGCGGTCACTACTATGGCTATCGAATGGGCCGATTCGACATTTTCCAAAACGCCCGTAGATGCCCGAAATATTTATGAACCTAAAGGTGGCTGGTGGTTTACCAGCGACGTACAATCATATTTAAAGTTAAATAACATCAAATATGCTGTTGATACTTTGCAAAACATCGACAGCCTGGTAAAAACAGACATCGACAAAAATAGATTACTTATTATTTGCCTTGATATGTTTTATGTTCCATATAACACAACAGATTACCAGCATATTTCGAAGTTTTATCCAACAGCTGCGAGCGGATGGGGCCACTTTCTGCTGGCAAAGGGCTATAAACAAACGGGCAGCAATTTTTACATTGAAACGTATGATCCCTATTCGCAAGGAGAACATTACCCGGGTTTCGACCATATTCAGTTAAAGGGCCACGATAGGTATTATCTTGACAATGATATTACTATGGCCACCAAAAATTGGTGGCCATACGTTATCACTGTGGCACAAAAAGGCCACGAATCAGAAGATTCAAACGATCTTCAGGAAAATGGCATTTTGAGGAAAAAACCGGTACCGGTTGCCAGCGGGCAATAATTATTTCTGTCCTTTTGCCAGCAAGTCCCGGATCTGTGTCAGCAGCAATTCCTCTTTGGTTGGTTCAGGTTCGGCTACAGGAGCTGGTTCGGGCTCCGGCTCCGATTTTTTTAACGAATTAATCGCTTTCACTACTAAGAAAATAGCAAAAGCGATAATCAGGAACTGGATCACCGCGTTAATAAAACTACCATAGTGAATGGCGTTCTCCAATAACTTGTGGGCAGGATCTGCATCTTTCAGAATGATTTTTTTGTCCGAAAAATCAACACCGCCGGTGATATATCCGATCGGGGGCATAATAATGTCTTTTACCAGCGAGGTAACAATGCCACCGAATGCAGCGCCGATAACCACACCAACAGCAAGGTCAACTACATTGCCCCGCATCGCAAATTCTTTAAATTCCTTAACAAATGCCATAAATAAAATTATTATTTTGTGTAATATACCAAATAGTAAAACAATCAAAAAAATATTTTATTTTATTGAATCTACCCAGTATTCAACTTATCCTAACAAATTTTTTAGTTAAAGGTAATTGATGTATTTTTGCCGCTATCTGATTATGCTAAAACAAAATCTTCAACAAAAACTATTACAAAAATTATCGCCGCAGCAAATACAATTTATAAAATTGCTGCAGGTGCCCACGGTTTCATTAGATACACGGATTAAGGAGGAGCTGGAGGAAAACCCCGCGCTTGAAGATTTGAGCCTAACTAATTTAAACGAACCTGAAGAGCAATATCCCGACCGCGATCCTGAAGATGACAATTATAGCGCTGATGAAGAAAAAGGCGAAGCGGATGAATTTAATATCGACGACTACCTGCAGGAAGACAATGTAAATGAATATGGTTCGCGTTACGACCAAAACGGTGATGATGATGACGATCATAAAGAGATACCTATTGCTGTGCAAAGTTCATTTTTTGAAAGTTTACAGCAGCAGCTCGATCTTTTGCCGTTGTCGGATAAAGATTTCAGGATAGGCAGGCAAATTATAGGCAGCCTGGATGATGACGGATACCTGCGCCGCCCAATCACTTCACTTACAGATGACCTTGCTTTTTCGCAAAATATTTTTGCCGAGGATGACGAGGTGGAAGATATGCTGCGGGTTATTCAGGGGTTCGACCCGGCAGGTGTAGGTGCACGGAGTCTGCAGGAATGCCTGTTAATCCAGTTGCGCAAAAAAGACCAGAATGACCCGGTTGTTAAAAAAGCCATAATGGTTGTTGAGCATTACCTGGATGAATTTACCCGCAAACATTATGACAAGCTTGAAAAGTCATTAAACATGTCATCAGAAGACTTAAGAGCAGTGGTAAATGAGATCTTAAAACTGAACCCAAAACCAGGAGATTCAAACGAAATCAACACAAAGCAAATGCAGGTTATCCCTGATTTTCATATCAGCAATAACAACGGTTTCCTTATCCTTACCTTAAACTCAAAAAACGCCCCCGAATTGAGGATAAGCCGATCGTACCAGGAAATGTTTGAACATTATGATAAAGCATCACAAAGGGATAAAAAGTTAAAAGAAGCAGTTCAGTTTGTAAAACAAAAACTCGATTCGGCTAAATGGTTTATTGATGCCATCAAACAGCGCCAGCAAACCCTCTTAAAAACGATGAATGCCATCATGCAATACCAGTATGATTATTTTTTAACTGGTGACGATAAGAATTTAAGACCAATGATCCTTAAAGACATCGCAGACAGGATCAATATGGATATATCAACCGTATCGCGTGTGGCCAACTCAAAATATGTACAAACCGAGTTCGGCACCTTCCTGTTAAAATCATTTTTCTCTGAAGCCATTCAAACCGAAAGCGGCGAAGAGGTTTCAAATAAAGAGGTGAAAAAGATCCTGGAAGAACATATCGGCAATGAAGACAAACAGCACCCACTTGCCGATGAAAAGCTAACCGAAATATTAAAAGATGCCGGCTATAATATTGCCCGCCGTACTGTTGCCAAATACCGCGAGCAAATGAATATCCCGGTAGCACGATTGAGACGGGAGCTTTAGAAAGAATTTCGGAATTCGGATTTTCGATTTCGGATTTATTTCCTCCCACCCCTTTAGGGGGCTTGGGGGGGGGGCTAAAAAGTATGTTGCGGGCAAGTTACCTTATATCTGTTGTTCAAAAGTAAACTTATCACAATTTCGTGGGTTCCGTTACTTACAGTATTAAGTGCCGAGGTGGTAATATCATAAGAGTATCCGATATTGATAAATGAGCTGATATTTAAGCCCGCCAATACGCCAAATGAGTCGCCATGACGGTACGACGCTCCCAGCCAAAACTTATCCTGGAAGGATATCTTCGCATTAATGTCATAAGTTAAGGGCACCGGATTGATTTCTTTAATCAAAAATGAGGGTAAAATAGTTACGTCATCCGTCAGGAAAAATTTAACCCCACCTGTTAAAAAGTATTGCGGAACAGTTTTGCTCGGATCTGCAGAATGGGTTGAACTAAAATAAAGATTTTGGGGAAGTATTTGCTGTACGGATGCACCAAAGTAATAATTGGAAGAATATAACCAGATACCTGTATTCAGGTCTGGCTTCCACTGGCTGTTATTGCCGTTGGTAATAGCAGGGTCATTCGGGTTTTCAAGGGTAATCTCAGCGGTATTCAAGCTGATGTGGTTAAACCCCGCTGAAACGCCCACAGCTAAATTTAAACGGTCAGTTAAACCCAGGTGATACGCGTAATCGATATCAATATTAGTTGTATTGATCGGGCCTGCAACGTCAGACACGATATTAAACCCCAACCCATGGTGAGGCTCGGCCGCCATATAGTTTTGCGTGTAAAGCCTGCTCGACGGGTTAACGCCTCCTTCTGCCGGGAAAGCGGTTGCATCACCCTGCAAAAAATTATTTCCCAAAGGAAAATCAATAGTTAAATAACTGGTTACAGGCGCCCCTTGCAAACCTGTCCATTGACTGCGGTATCCGGCTTTTACATCGGTATAATTTTCAATGCCTGTTACCGCCGGATTTAATAATAAGTTATTAAATACATATTGTGTGTATTGCGGCTTTTGTTGTGCTGATGCTAAGTGTATGTAAGCAAAAACCCCTAATAGTATAAGTAAAATTCGTTTCATTTAATTTTATCTGATAATTGCTACAAAACCTGATAAAGCATTAAGACCATTTTTAAGGTTGATTATATAGTAATAAATACCAGTTGGTAATTGAGCGCCTTTAGATGTCATGTTTCATGACAACTCATAACCAATTGACGAATATACATTTTCTCTGTATCTGTTGTATACCCGAACCTTACAATTTAAGTAAGAATTAAGATACTTGATGTCCGGGATGTCTCTTATGCCATTGCCATTTGGCGCAAAGGTACCCGTAATTTAACCTAAACCGGTACTCTTAATTAATAATATTGCTATACGTTGTTTTGTTTGATGATATTGAATTCAAAAAATGCCAGCCAAACCATATCACTATCTTATAATCGCTATAAATCCAGATAAAGGTTTCGTATCATTTTTCAGGTTGATCACATAGTAATAGGTACCGGTAGGTAATTTTGCCCCTTTGTAGGTCCCATCCCATGGCGTTCCGTAACCGATAGATGAATAAACGTTTTCTCCGTACCGGGTAAATATCTGAACGGTACAGCTATTATAAACATTCAGGTATTTGATGTTCCAGGTATCATTTACGCCATCGCCGTTGGGCGTAAAAGTATTCGGTATAACAATTGCGCCTATAACGGTAAGTATACCGGGGAAAGGGGTTATCGTATAATCTTTTGAAACGTATCCACTCAGGGTTATGGGGTACACGCCGATAGGCGAAGTAATGTCAGCAATAGTACTTAAAATAACAGGGCTGGTCAGATCTGCCGGCGTGTCGCCATTCAAAAAGCCTATATAAGTTGCCGTTAGTTCAGGATTGGCAGTCCCCACTGTTTTGGTTTTATTGTCAGCAGCAATAGTTAACGGCGCCGGGGTAACGGTGCTTAATGGCATATCAAGCGAAGCAGACGGCGCTCCGACGCTGCTCAATATGATTTTTCCGGAATAACTTCCCACATGGGTAGTTGCTGCCAGCCTGATATAAACCTGTGTTCCTGAGGAACTAATCATCAGCGAACCGGCAAAAGCGACATCATTACTGCTCACTTCGAAGCCAACAGGCGGTATTACCAAAATACCTTGGGTTAATGATGTACCTACAACACTAAAAACAGTGGAGGTTGACGGCGTGCCATAAATAGTATTTAATGGCGACAACGGCCCTGCTACTGCAATGGAAGATGGCAATGTTGGCGAAACGGTGATATTGAACGTAATCGGGGTTCCGGTACAGCCCGTACCCGGCGCTACCGGCGTGGCAGTGATGGTAGCTTTAATGGCAGTTGTCCCAGTATTCACCGTTGTAAATGGGGGAATATTACCCGTACCGCTGGCAGCCAGGCCGATGCCGGGGGAGTCATTGGTCCAATTGATCGTATTGCCATTATCGGTAAAATTAACCCCCGTGGTTACGTCGCCGTTTACATAAAGTTGGGGCGAGACACCACCCATCGTAGGTAATCCGTTTACAACCCCGGTAACGCCGGCATTTACAGGTTGCGCCCCTGTTGAGCTCAACTTAACGATGCCGGTTAAATTTCCTGACGATGTAGTCGCCGCCGCTCTTACATAAACGATTACATTATTTACTATGCCACTTGTTTGAGGTATGGTTATACTGCTTCCATAGCCGCTGCCTGCATTCAGTGAAATCTCAAATCCGGAAGATACGGTGGCAATAATGTCAGCTGTTAATTTGGTGGCGTAAACCGTAAACTGTTCAATATTAGGGCTAAGAGAAGCCTGGCCCAAACAGGCTATGATGGTACCGGTAGGATTGCTGGTAGTAATAGTTGGCACCGTTGCAGGCGCCGGGTTTACGGTGACAATGAATGAAATGGGCGTGCCGGTACAACCGCCGACCGGGCTCACCGGCGTAGCAATTATTTCGGCAGTTATAGGTATGCCCGAATTATTAACCGCCGTAAAAGGCAAAATATTCCCGGTCCCGCTTGCTGCCAGGCCTATACCGGCGTTACTATTCGTCCAGCTTACATTGTTTCCATTGGTAACAAAATTGATGGGCGAAGTTGTTTGCCCGCCAACAAAAGTCTGCGTTGCGACACCGCCCATATTGGGCAACCCGTTTATGAGACCGGTCAATCCGGCGTTTACCGGCAGTGCTCCTGGCGAAGTAAGCCTTACCATACCCGTTAGTGATCCGGAATTTCCAGCTGCTGCCGCCCTGGCGTAAACAATTACGTTGCTCACCAGTCCGCCTGCCTGAGGAATAGTGACGCTTGCGCCATAGCCGCTGTTTGGATTCAGTGAGATTTCAAATTGCGAGCCTACTCCCGAGACAGTTATATCCCCTGTTAAATTAGTCCCGCTAACCGCAAACTGCTCAATATAAGGACTTACCGAGGCAACCGCTAAACAGGCAACGATATCCCCCGTTGTACTGCCTGTTGTAATAGTGGGTACAGCGGCAGGGTCGGGGTTTACGGTGATGGTGAATTTAGCGGGTAAGCCGGTGCAACCCGTGCCCGGTGAAATAAAATTACCGTAACCTTCGGGCCCCCCGCCAACCGGAATCCTATTAATTACCTTATTCGTTAAAGAACTGATGACAGAAACATTGTTAGAAAAGGTATTTTGGACATAAACATACTTACCATCGGACGTTACAGATATTGCGTTGGGATTCTGGCCCACAGATATCGTAGCAACGATGGAATTGCTTGCAGTACTGATGACCAGGACATTATTAAAATTACTTTCAGTTACATAAAAAAAGTTACCATCGGGGCTGACCGCAATTCCAACAGGGGAAGCCGGTGTCTTGACCGCGGCGGTTACCAACTGTGTTTTTAAATCAACTATGTAGATGAGTTGCGCAAGATAATCCGGAACATATAACCTACTGCCGTCAGGACTTATAGCCATGTCATCAATGCCGCCTGTTGGAAGCGGAATCGTAGCCGATACTGAATTTGTTACCGTATTAATGGCCGTAATATGGCCTGCAGCTGTGGGACTGGTAAAATAAGTTACATACGCAAAATTACCATCGGGGCTCATCACAATTCTACCCGGCCCGTTCTGGGGCGTTGTGCCTACGGTTATTGTTGCAACTACCTTATTACTCGCAGTACTGATAACTGATATATTATTTGAATTTAAGTTGGCTACGTATATGAACTTACCATTGGGCGTTACAGCTATTCCAGCCGGATTTATTCCGACAGGCACAGTCGCCACCACTTTATTGACAGATGCATTGATAACCGACACATTATTTGAAAACTCATTGGCTACGTAAACCCATTTGCCATCAGGTGTTACAGATACGCCCATAGGTGATACCCCTACGGTGATGGTTGAAACAACAATACCTGTAGCGGTATTGATAACAGATATTGTTTGTGGGGTAGTAAAATCATTACCCTTCATAGCATTATTGCCGATATAAGCAAAGCTTCCGGACACCGGCGTTGCTGTTATCGTTGCTTTAACAGCAGTAGTACCTTTATTCACAGCGTTAAATATCTCAATGTCCCCTGTTCCGCTCGCCGTTAAACCTATCCCTGGCGTATCATTCACCCAGTTAAAAATATTGCCGGTACCTGTAAAACTAACGGCTGCAACAGGCTGGCCATTATTAACTGTTTGAGAAAAAACTGTATTAACCGTTGGCAATGCGTTTACCACCGCTGTTACAGGCACTTTGGCTGGCTGTGCTCCGGTTGAGGTTATGGATACATTACCTGACACGCCTGGCGAAGAAGCCCCGGCAGATGAACGCACATATATAACGGTATTATTTACTGAGCCGCCATTTTGAGGCAAGGTTAAATTTGTCCCAAAGCCATTTGCCTGATTTAATGAGATCTCAAAATTATTGGGGGCAGCTAGATTTACATCATTGGTTAAATTACTACCTGAAACAATAAATTGCTGAATATTGGGGCTGCTGGAGGCGGTACCGGTACAAGCGGAAATAGTACCCGTTCCAGCGCTGGTGGTGATCGTTGGCGGGGCAGCGTTAGCGGGGTTTACGGTGATGGTGAATTTGACGGGCGCACAAGCGGCATCCCATTTTATAAAGTCCCCTATTGCAAATGGGCTCGAACCAACATTAATATTTGATATTATTCTATTTGTACCAGTGTTAATAACTGACATGCTGTTGGAGCCCTGATTTATAACGTATACTTGGGTGCCGCCCGGACTAACTAACACGCCATTCGGATTTCTACCCGTTGGTATTACAGAGACAACAGCATTAGTGCTCGTATTAATCACAGAAACTGTGCCATCGCTATAATTTGACACAAAAACCCTATTTCCGGCAGGTGTTACCGAAATCCCCAACGGCCCAGTTCCGACTGGAATAATTGCGATCACGCTGTTTGTCGATGAGTTAATTACCGAAACATTATTGGAATTATAATTCGTGACAAACACCTCACCTCCGTCCTGACTTACAGTTAAATTAGTAGGGGCTAATCCAACAGGGATTTTTGCAATTTCAGCATTTGCCGAAACGCTGACTACCGAAACGGTATTATCGTCATGATTAGCTACATAAACAGTATTACCATCCGGGCTTATAACTATCCCCCAAGGGTTTGCCCCCACTGAAATGGTGGTTATAACATTGCAAAGCGCGGTATTTATTACACTAATATTATCCCTTGAACCGCTTGTAACATATCCCCTATAACCATCAGGGCTAAATACCACGCAATGCGGGTTCAATCCAACTAGTTGTGTGGCCCGCTGTACGTACGTTGTGCCGTCAAACATCTGAACATTCCCTTTATCGGGATTTACTTCATATAAAAGGCTGCCGGTGGGACTTTTCGGGCAGTAACCAATTCCATAAGCATTACCAAAAGTAGAAATTGTATTTCCTTTATTGCCGTTTACGATATTAAACATAGAAATATTGGCAATTCCAGACGAACCTAGAAACGCATCCCCAGTAGGGCCGGGCTCGGCCATGATAGTGGCGACAATAGCCCGCCTCCCATTATTCACCGCAGTAAATGAACTGATATCTCCTGTTCCGCCGGCAGGTAATCCAATGGATGGATTATCATTTACCCAATTGTAAACACAACCGCCCGAAGGAAAACTGATTGCACCCGTTAAATTACCGGCCGTAACTGATTGGCCGGTTTGTGGATAGGCTTGTAAGCAGAAAAAAAACAGGAATATATTTAAAAAAAGCAGGGGTCTTTTCATTCGTTAGGGTATCTCATATAGTTTAAACCGGCCTGCATGTCAAATAGGATAATGCCTGCCGAAAAAGCACCTAATATATAAAATAAAACGATATCAGCCAGTTAAACTTCTGCAATAAGACCAGGTCACAAACAAAGACCTATTTGTCACCAAAATACGCGCCGAAGCTCTTTTCTCACGTTTTAATGCACTTTTGCTTTCGCCTTACTTTAGAAAGTAAGCAACTTATATTCAGTATGACTCGAAAAATAAAGCTCTTAACCTGCAATACATTGCACTTAAAAAAACTTATCCGGGTTGGGCACCAGGTTTAAAAACCTTGTAAAATTCTCAGCGTAGTGTGACTGATCCAGTTTATAATAAAACGCGCCTTTTTTTGATGAAAATTTATCCTTCTCGGGCAATTTGATCAACAACCCGGTAGATAACAGCTTCCGGCTGAAATTCCGGTCGTCAAAAGTGGTATTATAAACTCCCTCATAAAGGGCCTGCAGTTGCGGTATCGTAAATTTCTCGGGCAGCAGCTGAAATAATATGGGGTGCAACGCAGCTTTGTAACGCAGCTGCCGCTGTGCAAGTTTTACCATTTCGTTATGGTCAAATATCAGCTCAGGCATTTCGCTCAGCAAAAACCATTCGGCATGGTACTCATCATTAATCTGTTCTTCATATTGATGGATATCGATCAGCGCGAAATAGGCAATAGACAACGTACGCTCAACCGGGTCGCGGTCGGGCTTGCCAAATACCTGGAATTGCTCCATATAGACATTTTTCAGACCGGTGCGCAACTCCAATATGCGGTTAGCGGCATCTTCCGGACTTTCTGAAGGTTGTATGAAGCCGCCCATCAGGCTCCATTTATTTTTCTCGGGCTCAATGTTGCGTTGAACCAGTAATAATTTTAAGTGCCATCCGTCAAAACCGAATATGATACAATCTGTAGCAACTAATATCCTTTTTTGACCTGTATATCTCTGCATAGTAGGTTTATAGTAATTTACAAGTGTAAAAAAAAAAACGGAGATTTTTTTAGTGCTTAAAGATAAGCGTTTTGAGATATTTTGAAAATTTCTTAGCAGATACGTTCAACTACCCGAAGGATCACTTAATCAACTTAAGCAACCCAATCAATAACCACTCAACTCACCCGTTTTCCATGCAGCAGCATCTCCATTGCATGGTCAAACGATCCGGCGAGGATCACCTCGCCGGAGTTAACGAAATATATTTCATCCGCATTTTCAATGGTATTCAGCCGGTGCGCTATAATTACCCTGGTGGTAGTTGCCGGCAGCTTATTTAAAATATCACTCAGTAATTTTTCGGTTATGGTATCAATATTGGCTGTTGCTTCATCCAGGATGAGTAATTCCGGGTTGCGCAAAACCGCCCGCATGAAGGCGATCAGCTGTTTTTGGCCCAGGCTGATACTATCGCTGTTTGAAAGCACCTTTGTATCCAGTCCCTGCTCAAAAATGGCTAATAAACTTCCCAGGTTGGCATCCAGTATCACTTGTTCCAATTGCTCATTGGTATGGTTTACGTATAGCTCATTTCCGTAAAGAATGTTGTCTCTAACGGTGCCGGTAAACAAAAAAGGTTCCTGCAAAATAAAGCCAATCTTTTTGGTTCTTTCTAAAGGGTCATAGCTGCGGATGTCTTTTCCATCTAACAATACTGTCCCACTGGTGGCATCATATAAGCGGGCAATCAGCGAAGCCGTTGTTGTTTTGCCGCCACCTGTGGGGCCAACCAGTGCATAGGTCTTACCTTTTTCCAGCTTAAAGCTGATGTTGTGCAGGATCTCTTTGCTTTCATCATAACTGAAATGCACATTTCTGAATTCCAAAAGCGATGATGACGTCTCCGCGGCAGCTGTATCTACGGTAACCATGTCGTTTTCGAGGGTTAAAATATGTGAGATTCTGTCCCAGCCGGCAATTGCCGTCTGGAAATTGGCCCATAACGATGCCAGCTGCCTCAGCGGATTATAAAACTGATTGGCATAGGTAAAATAACTCACCAACAGCCCCACCCCAAACTGCCCTATCGAGATCAGGTAAATACCGTAGGCCAGCACGATCAATTGCGCCATGCTCGAAAACAGGCTGTAAACAGGCAAATAAGTATTGTTGGCAATGCCCGCGCCAATTGCCGTACTATAATTTTGCTGATTGGCCCCATCGAATTTCTTGCGGAAATAATCGCGGCGATTAAAGGCGATGATCACTTTAAAATTGTTAAGGCTTTCCTGTATTTCAGCACTCATGCCGCCAACGCTTTTAAGGTTTCGGGCATTTTTTCTTTTTACCCAGGGTGATGTTAAACTGGTAAAGATCAAAATGACCACCGCAGGCAGCAAAGTTGCCGAACCAAGCTTGATATTGATGGACAGTAAATAGATGCCTGCCCCTGTCATGGTAACCAAACTCCCGATAAACTGCATCAGTGACTGCGAAAAAAACTGGTTCAGCTTATCGGTGTCGTTATTGATGCGCGAGATCAGGTCGCCGGCCTTATTCTGGTTAAAAAAGCCAACAGGTAGCAATTGCAACTTATTAAAAATAGCATTGCGCAAGGTAAAGAGCATGCGCTGCCCTACCCCGCCCATTAAAATGGTTTGCAGGTAGCTTGCCACTAATGACACCAGGTACATCGCCAGCAATATGCCGCAATTGATCAATACGCCATTATAGTTTTTATGCAGCACGAAGATGTATTTATCAATGGTACGGCCCATGATCAGCACCCCCTCCAGGTTTAACCCCGAATTGATCAATATCGCTACCAATGCCCATATCAGGTTCTTTCGTTCGTGCTCAATCAGCTTCAACAACTTCCCAAGCGATGTCCATGTGGATGTTTTAGGGGCATTCGCCTGCAGGTCATTTAGATTGTACTTCATAATTGCTGGTGCTTTGTTGCGAATTAAAGATTTGAACGTATTCAGGGCTGCTATGCATCAGCTCGTCATGTTTGCCGCTGGCGATGATCTCACCCTGCATCAATAAAATGATCTGGTCGTAATGTTCAACCGAGGCTATTTTTTGGGTAACGGAGATCAGGGTTAAACCGGGATAATTTCGCTGCACATTGGCCAAAATCTTATTTTCCGTATTGCCATCAACCCGGGCGGTAAAATCATCAAGTAATAAAACCTTAGGATTGATGGCCAAAGCCCTCGCCAGCATGATACGCTGTTTTTGTCCGCCGGAAAGGCTTGAGCCGCGTTCGGACACGATTGAGCTCAATTTATCAGGTAATGTATCTACAAATTCTCTCAACTCCGCAGTGTTGATCGCTTTTTCCAATGACTCGTCTGTCACCGTATCGCTAAAAGCAATATTCTCCCGGATGCTCATGTTGAAAATAATGCTGTCCTGGAAAACAAAGCCTACCTGGCTATGGAAAGATTCGCTGTTGTAGTCATCGATACGCCGTCCGTCAAATAATATCTCACCCGCATTTGCTTTGATCAAACCGGTGAGCAGGTAAAGCAATTGCGATTTTCCGGCAGCTGTTGGCCCGATCACCGCAATCTTCGAACCGGCCTTAACCGAAAACGAAATTTGTTTCAGCGCAGGTTTCTGTCCATAGGTTACGGTTACATCCTTTAATTCAATATCACCTCTCAATGTCACGGTTATCGTGCCGGTGTCCGAAGTATCAGTCGCATTTAAAACCCCGTTAATGCGTTGAAAGGAAGCGGTGGCAGCGGCTATAATATTGCTCATAAAGCCAATAACCAGGATTGGAAATATTAACTGCGACAAGTAAAGGACAAACGCCGCAAAGTCACCCAGGTTCATCGTATTATTGATGACGAAATGCCCACCCAATGCCAGGATGGTCAATGTAGCCATGTTGGCTGTAAAGGTAATTACCGGTATTAAACCCGCAAAAAGCCGCAAAATAGACATGCCGATATCCCGTGCCTCGCTATTCGCTCTTAAAAACTTATCAAATTCCATCTGTTGTGAATTGATGACACGGATCAACGCTGAGCCTAATATGCTTTCATTGATCACCTTGTTCAACCAGTCGATAACGCCCCGGCTTTTGATAAACAATGCCCGTACTTTTTTTAATACATAAAAAAATGTCCCGCCAATAATGGGGATGATAGCTATAACACAAAGCGCAAGTTTCCAGTTAATGGTAAGCAGCAGGATACTTGCGCCAACAATAGTCAGTGCCGAGGAAACGATGGAAACCAGCGCCTGCGATACAAAAAGTTTGATAGAGTCCACATCAGCCGTCAGGTTGGTAAGCAGCTTTGAAGGAGTTACGTCTTCAATAAATACGCTGCTTTGCCTGGAAATTTTATCCGACAATCGCGTGCGCAGGTCTCGGGCAACCTTTTCAGATGTATAGGTTTGAAGTATGGTTTGCAGGTAAGCAAATATAAAGATGAAAACAACCGCGCCAGAAAACTTGACAAGCGTAGGGTTTATATTGTATTTGGTATGCGTAAAATAGCTGTGGATATAATCATTTATACCATGCGAAATGATTTTAGGCAACCAAAGGTTAACGCTGTTGCTAAAAATGGCAAACAGTATTAAAAAGGCAACCAAACCTGAATAGGGTTTTAAGATGCTAAAAATACCCGGCTGTTTTGGTTTGATATCAGGCTTCTCCATTGGTTGTTGTTATCGATTAAACAATAAACGCGTGTAAAAATAACAGCAGATTCTGTGGATTTATAAGATAACCCGGAATATTTTTTTCCGCATCAGAAAAGTCAAAAAATCCCGTTAACCAATTAGCAGCGCACGCTAAAAAGAGGACGATTGGGTAAGGAGAATATTTTTGATCACAGAGTTTTTTTTGATTTCACTGATTGCTAATTTCAGTTTCATAAAATCAGCGGAATCAAAATAATCATTAAAAATCTGTGATCACCCCGTATGCGCCAATTGGAAAATAGTGAGCAAATGATGCGCCTCATGCAGCAGGAAAAATTCAGTCCATTCTATAATCGTCAGCTTCCCATATTTAGCGTGGGTGCCCGTGCGTTCAAGTTTATCAGCAGGCGTGTGATTGATCAGTTGGTAGATCACCTCTCTGTCAGCCGTTATTTTTTTTAATAATTCGTAGGTGGTAAAGGCGCAGTATATTTCAAAGCCGTCATCTTCCTCAGCGCGGTAAGCCTCAAATTCGGGCTCATCCATGGTAAGAATCTTGCGTATACGGTCAAGAAAAACAGGCTGGTATTTGGCAAGGTGGGCTATGTTTTCATGGATGGTCCACTTCCCTTTTCTAACATGCTGGTTTAGCTGCCTGTTATTTAAATGTATAATAAGCGAGGCTATAGTTTTATGCTGATCTTTTAAGCGTTGTGTTAATGAAGAATAGATCATAGTACGCTATTTAACGAAAATTGTGGAAAATTGTTGGTTTTTTTGACAATTAGGGCATATTTTCAAAATTTTTGGATCAATTCCCCAAGCGTTTTAAGGCTTTTTTCAATTTCATCATCATAAGGTATGCCAAAACTTATCCGTATAAAATTGGTAAAACGGCTGTCGGTACTAAAGATCTGCCCGGGCGAAATACTGATATTATGATTCAACGCGCGCTCGTACAATTCAAAAGCGTCAACCTTCTTATTTAATTCAATCCACAAAACATAACCACCCTGTGGCCTGCTGATCTTGATATCCTCCGGGAAATATTCGGCAATGGCCTGGGTATACCTTAAACACTGGGAATGTAATTTTTTTCGCAGGTTCCGCATGTGCAGGTCGTACCGGCCGGTTTCAAAAAAATTGCCAATAGCAGCCTGAGTCGGCGTGGCGGATGACAGCGTTTGCATTAATTTTAGGTTGATGACCGCTGCTTTAAATTTCCCTGGCAGGCACCAGCCCACCCGATAACCCGGAGCCAATGTTTTTGAGACGGAGGAACATAGCATTACCAAACCATGCTTATCATAGCTTTTGCAAGTGCGCGGCCTGGTTTTCTCAAAATACATTTCGCCATAAATATCATCCTCAATCAGCGGCACTTCGTTTTTGGCCAAAAGATCAACCAGTTCCTTTTTCTTGTCATTAGTCATGCAATAACCTAAGGGGTTACTAAAGGTTGGCACAAACAGGCAGGCTTTTATTTGATGTTCGGCAATTGCCTTTCTCAAAAAACCAAGGTCAAGACCGTCATTCGGATCAGAAGGTATTTCCAATATCTTCAGGCCCAGGCTTTGCACAATGGTAAATATCCCGAAGTATGCAGGACTTTCAATAGCAACCACATCACCGGGTTTTGTTATCGCCCGCAGGCAAAACACCAGGGCCTCCATACAGCCCTGCGTGGTAACTACATCCTCAGGTAAAATGTCCCCTCCCCAGTTAAAAGCATGGCGGGCAATATGCTTTCGCAGGTTTTCGTTCCCCTGGATCTCTTCGTAATTAATACAGTTGCTTGGGCTTAAACGGATGGCCTCCATCATCGATTTATTCAATTTCGCCTGCGGCAATAAGGATAGGGCAGGCGAAGCCCTCGATAATTTCACAATACCATCCCCTGTAAAATGACTATAAACCATGGCGATCATCTGGTCGAGGGTCCGTTTTTTAGTTTCCTGTTGTTTTTCTTTTTTTTGCTGATCAAATGACCGGGCGGGTGTATAACGCACATAGTAACCCGACTTTGGCCTGGCTTCAATCAATCCATTCATTTCCAGCTGCACGTAGGCTTTATAGGCAGTGCTCAGGCTTATCCCCTGTTCCTGGCTCAGAGCGCGAACCGAAGGCAATTTCTCGCCTGTTTTTAACAACAATTGCCTTATCTGGCTCCCCAATCTATCAGCGATCTGCATGTACAAAAAGTCTTCGTCGTGAACTGTTTTTCTGGCTGAATGATCTATCATATCTATAAAATAGCAATAAACGGGTTTCTTTTGAACGTTTCCCCCCTAAACTTCGTCACGGGAGTCAAGAGCCAGGAACCAAGAGTCAAGAATCAGGATTGAAAAGAAATAACTCATCACTTTTTCTTTCGTACTTCCGGACTTTCCCGACCCTGCCTGCCGGCAGGCAGGTTTCGGACTTCCCCCCAACTGTTATGCGCAAAAATAATAAATCTGAATCTGTTTTATCAAGAAATTAAAATTCATTTTTGTATCGTTATAAATGACCATGGAAGATAAAATCACAAAACCCGAAACAGGATTAGACCCTGCCGACTGGAACGACATTAAAACACTGGGCTACCAGATTATTGACGATATGGTGGACTATCTGAGAAATATCGGCGACCGCCCTGCCTGGACGCCGATCCCGCAACAGGTAAAAGATGAATTTAAGAAACCGCTGCCCCAAACCGGAACGGATATATTTACCATTTACGAAGAATTTAAACAAAACATCCTGCCCTACCCTGCCGGAAATATCCACCCCAAATTTTTCGCCTGGGTACAGGGTACCGGTACGCCCATGGGCGCCCTTGCCGACCTGCTGGCCGGTGTGATGAATAACAATGCCGCCATCGGTGATCAAAGCGCCTTGTATGTAGACAAACAGGTAGTCAACTGGTGTAAGGAATTAATGAATTACCCGGCTGATGGCAGCGGAATTTTAGTAAGCGGTGGGTCCATCGCCAATATCACAGCTATGATCGTTGCCCGCAATACGATGATCGACAATGCCAAAAACGCTGGCGTTTATGCCGCAAAGGGCAAATTGACCGCCTATTGCAGCGTCGAAACCCATAATTGCCTCGGCAAAGCTGCTGAAGTGATCGGCATCGGCAGCGAACAGTTGAGAAAGATTCCGGTAGATGGCCGGTTTCAGATTGATGTTGAGGCGCTTAAAAATAAGATCCGCGAAGACAAGGTTAATGGCTTTATCCCTTTTTGTATTATTGGGAATGCAGGCACCGTTAACACCGGCGCTATCGACCCGCTTGATGATTTACTGCAAATTGCCCGCGAAGAAAACACCTGGTTCCATATCGACGGTGCATTCGGCGCCCTGGCTAAACTTTCTCCTGCCTATCAGCAACAACTAAAAGCCATTGAACAGGCCGACAGCGTTGCCTTCGACCTGCACAAATGGATGTACATGCAATACGAAGTGGGTTGTGTTTTATTTAAAGACGCCGTCGCACACCGCGCAGCCTTTACTAACACCGTAAATTACCTTACAGCCCATGAACGTGGCCTTGCAGGCGGCCCGGAAACCATTTCCAATTATGGCGTGGAACTTTCACGCGGATTTAAAGCGCTGAAAGTGTGGATGTCGTTAAAGGAACATGGTTTGGAAAAATACAGCGACATGATCACCCAAAACATTAACCAGGCATTTTACCTTGGCGATCAGGTAAAACAGCAACTCCAATTGGAGTTAATGGCCGAAGTTACCATGAATGTGGTTTGTTTCCGATTTAACCCCGGCAACCTGGATGTTGAACAACTAAATATTTTGAACAAAGAGCTATTAATGCGGATGCACGAAGCAGGTATTGCCGCACCTTCATATACCTTGCTCAACGGCAATTATGTCATCCGCGCCGCAATTACCAATCACCGTACAAGAAGAGCGCATTTGGATGAAATGGTAGCCGGAACAATAAAAATTGGGGAAGCTTTGATGAAAGAATTTGACGCAAAATTGTTCAAATTTGATTTTTTGCTACAGTAAACTTTAAAATTAATCGAATAGATGTCACTCAATCTCACCATCCGCCCCGTTGAACCAAGGGATTTCGACCAATGGCTGCCCCTTTGGGACGGATACAATGCTTTTTACGGGCGTTCGGGCCCAACGGCGCTCGCGCCAGAAATCACGCAAATGACATGGACTCGGTTTTTTGATGCTTACGAACCAGTTCATGCCCTTGTAGCCGAAAGCGATGGCCAACTGCTTGGCGTCACCCATTATATTTATCACCGGACAACTATTTCAATTGGGCCGATTTGCTATTTGCAGGATTTGTTTACTACTGAAAGTGCACGCGGAAAAGGCGTTGCCCGTGCCCTCATCAATGAGGTTTATGCACAGGCGAAACTTGCTGGTGCATTCCGTGTTTACTGGCAAACACACGAAAGCAACCAAACAGCAATGCGGCTTTATGATAAAGTGGCCGAAAAATCCGGCTTTTTGGTTTACCGCATGCCGATCTGATTTATTTACCAACCGACATTTTATATTAATATGACCCTGAATTTTAACCCGCAAGCTGAATATATTCTTGAAAATGACCGAGTATTGTTAAGGCCATTGAAAGAAACCGATTTTGAGTTTCTATTACCCTTCGCCATCAACGAACCAGATACCTGGAAATACTCGTACCTGAGCGCCCGGGGGGAAGACGGCATGCGCGCTTATATTGCCGATGCCCTAAAAAATAGAGCAAAAGGCGTTGAATACCCTTTTATCGTATTTGACAAACAAACCGGGGAATATGCCGGCAGTACCCGTTTTTACGACATACAGCCTGTTTATCAAACCGTACAATTGGGTTACACCTGGTACGGCGAAAAATTCAGGGGATCTGGTGTTAATAAACATTGCAAATTCCTGCTACTGCAATTTGCCTTTGAAACCCTGGATGCCGAACGGGTTGAATTCAGGGCCGACGCCCGTAACGAGCGCAGCATTGCCGCCATGAAAAGCATTGGCTGTAAACCCGAAGGCATCCTACGGAGCAATATGCCCTTAACCGATGGCGGCCGCCGCGATTCTATCGTTTTGAGTATTTTGAAGAATGAGTGGCTGGGTGGGGCGAAAGAAAAACTTAGAGCAAAGTTGGTTGGGTAAATTGGTGGCGAACCTGCAAATCTTTTATATTTGTGCATGGTCGGAAACAAACAACCGGTAACTGGAAAATATATTGACCCGTTAGTTGATTTTGCTTTTAAGAAAATATTTGGCAGCGAGCCAAATAAAGATTTACTGATTGCCTTTTTGAACGAGGTATTCAGAGGTACAAAACATATTGTTGATTTGGTTTATAACAAAAACGAACACCCCGGAGATTTAATGGATGAAGGGGCCGCAGTATTCGATTTGTTATGCACAGGAGATAAAGGCGAGCAATTTTTAATTGAAGTGCAGCGTGGCCGACAGGGACGCTTTAAGGAAAGGGCATTATTTTACACCTCCCGGCTCATAAGCGACCAGGCGCCAAGGGGTAAACGGGCGGAATGGGGTTATGAAATAACCGAAGTTTATTTGGTAGCGCTCCTTGAAAATTTTACGCTTGAAGGCAATCCCGCCGATAAATACCTGCACGATATTTGCCTGTGCGACAGGGACACAGGTAAAATATTTTACGATAAATTGGGATATACTTATATCGAATTGCTTAATTTTGTTAAAACAGAGGAAGAACTTGATTCAGAACTCGACAAATGGCTTTATGTGTTAAAAAACATGAGCAGTATGGATAAAATTCCGGCTTACTTGCGGAAGCCAATATTTGAAAAACTATTTAGCATTGCAGAATACACCAATCTGACGAAGGAGGAAAAAAACATGTACGATAGCAGCATGAAATACAAATGGGACAATAAGAACGTACTCGATTATGCAGTTGAAGAAGCGAAAAAGGAAGGAAAACTTGAAGGTAAACTTGAAGAAGCAAGGGAAATAGCCCGCGAACTCAAAAAAGAAGGTCTTACTGTTGAATTTATTGCTAAAACAACCAAACTTTCAATTGAGGAAATAGAAAAACTGTAATGATACACGCTTACATTAAGCGCACCGGATTTATCTATGCCTAAGCCCCCGTTCAACCATACAAATGTCATAATTTCAACATTGCAAATATCCCCTAAACTTATGCCCCGATAAACGGATATTTACGAAACCTGTTTGCGTAACAAAAACAGACATTGTATATCCAAATCAATAAAAAGCATAAGTGGAAAACATCCTTAATATCGAAAACCTCGGCAAAACTTATCAAAGTGCCGGTCGCACGCTAACGGTACTTGATCACATCAACTTTTCCATCGCCGAAGGCTCAACCAATGCTATCGTTGGACCTTCCGGGAGCGGAAAAACAACCCTCTTGGGTTTATGCGCCGGGCTGGATAAACCAGGATCAGGCAAGGTTGAACTGGCTAACATCAACCTGGGTAATCTTTCAGAAGACCAGCGCGCACAGGTACGTAACCAGTATGTCGGTTTTATTTTTCAAAATTTCCAGCTCCTTCCTACGCTAACCGCATTGGAAAATGTTATGGTGCCTTTAGAATTACGCGGTGAAAAAAATATAAAGGCAAGATCAATGGACCTGCTTGATAAAGTTGGCCTGGCCGACCGCTGGCACCACTACCCGGCACAGCTATCAGGCGGCGAACAGCAACGCGTTTCTCTCGCAAGGGCTTTTTCCAATTCTCCGGCTATTTTATTCGCTGACGAACCAACCGGCAACCTGGATACTGAAACCGCCGAAAAAGTTGTAAAGCTGATCTTCGATTTAAACAAAGAAGCTGGCACTACCCTTATCCTGGTTACACACGACCTTGAGCTGGCCGCTAAAACTCAGCGCATCATTCGCATCAAAGGCGGCAAATTGATTGCTGACGACAAAACCGAAAACAAATAATAGCCATGGATAAAAGAAAGATCAATGTCCCCTGGCTTTTTGAAATGGCCTGGCGGGATAGCCGCCGCAACCGTTCGCGATTAATGCTTTTTATTTCGGCAATTATATTTGGCATCGCAGCCCTGGTAGCTATTTATTCGTTCCGGTATAACCTTGAGAACGACATCAACTCCCAGGCAGCAAGCCTTATAGGGGCCGATCTCTCAATATCATCAGCCAAACCTGCTGATGCTTCCATAAAACCCTTATTGGATTCCTTAGGAGACAAAAGGTCAGTAGAACGAACATTTGTGTCGATGATTTATTTCCCAAAATCAAAAGGCACCAGGCTGGTACAGGTACATGCGTTGCAGGGCGGCTTCCCTTATTACGGAAGTTTTGAGACGATACCCGAAGCAGCAGGAACAGCCTTTAAAACTGGTAAAGAGGCACTGGTGGATAAGGTGCTGATGCTGCAATACAACGTTAATGTGGGCGACTCAATAAAAGTAGGCGAGGTAACTTTTTTAATTGCAGGTACTTTAAACAAAGCACCCGGACAGACGGGCATTTCATCCAACATTGCCCCTACCGTTTATATCCCGATGCAGTACCTCGGGCAAACCGGGCTCTTAAAAAAAGGCAGCCGGATTACTTACAGCTATTATTATAAGTACGACCATCCCGTCGATATGAAAAAGCTGGTCAAAAATATCGATCCACGTTTGGATAAGGCCGATATGAATTACGAGACCATTGAAATGCGCAAAGAAAACACCGGCCGCTCCTTCGGCGATTTGACACATTTTCTATCGCTCGTTGGGTTTATTGCTTTATTGCTGGGTTGTGTGGGAGTCGCCAGTGCCATTCATATCTATATCCGTGAAAAGATCGCCTCAATCGCCATCATGCGCTGCCTTGGGGTAAAGGGCTTCGAAGCATTTTTGATCTACCTGATCCAGATTGTTGGCATCGGCATCATTGGCTCGGTTATCGGCGCATTTGCAGGCACCTTTGTGCAGCATATTTTGCCGGTGATCATGAAAGATTTTCTGCCTTTTGATATCACTACCACCATTTCGTGGCTGGCAATTGGCCAGGGGATCTTGCTTGGGGTGATCATTTCTATCCTTTTCGCGCTATTACCGCTGATCTCTATCCGAAATATTTCCCCTTTAAATACGCTGCGCATCTCGTACGAAGAGGTTAACCTGGTCCGCGATCCGCTGCGCTGGCTGGTTTATGGGTTGATCTTACTTTTTGTGACCACGTTCACTTATTTCCAGTTGGATAGTTGGGTGGCGAGTATCATTTTCACCATCGGGATCGGCATTGCCTTCCTTATACTGGCATTTGTGGCCTGGCTGTTAATGAAAGTGATGCGCCTGGTGATTCAAAACAGCTGGAGTTATCTGCTCCGGCAGGGCTTTGCCAACCTCTACCGGCCAAATAATCAAACCATCATCCTGATCGTGTCCATTGGGCTCAGCACCGCGTTTATCTGCACGCTGTTTTTTATCCAGGCGATGCTGATGAAACAGGTCAGCCTTTCGTCCGGCGCCAACCAGGCCAATATGATCCTGTTCGACATTCAAAACAGCCAAAAAAAAGCGGTTGCAGATCTCACCCGTCAGCAAAAACTCCCGGTGATCCAACAGGTACCCATCGTTACCATAAGGCTGGATAAGATCAACGGAAAAACTGCTGCCGATGTAAAAAAGGACCCCAAATCTCAGATCTCCAAACATGCATTTTCCTATGAATACCGCGTTACTTACCGCGATACGCTTACTCCTTCTGAAAAAATAGTAAAAGGAGAATGGATTGGAAAAGCCGGCGTCGGAAAAGAAATACCTGTATCTATCGAACAGTTTTTTTCAAAACGGAATCACGTAAACGTTGGCGATCATCTGGTTTTTAATGTACAGGGCTTGAGCATGCCTGCGGTTGTAGCCAGTGTAAGGCAGGTAAACTGGAATAAGATCCAAACCAATTTCCAGATCGTTTTCCCCACCGGTGTTCTGGAAGACGCACCGCAATTTGCTGTGGAACTTACTCATGTACCTTCTGTAAAAGCATCGGCCAAATTTCAGCAGGCTGTTGTGCGGGCTTATCCCAATGTATCGGTTATCGATATAGGGCAGGTAATTTCTATCATTGACGATCTTTTAAATAAAATCGGCTATATTATCCGCTTTATGAGCGCTTTCAGTATCATTACCGGCGTGGTGGTGTTGATTGCATCTGTCCGCATCAGCAAATACCAGCGCATCCAGGAGAGCGTTTTGCTGCGTACCCTCGGCGCAAGCCGCAAACAAATATTCGCCATAACCGCGCTGGAATATTTATTTTTAGGGGCATTATCAGCACTAACAGGCATCCTGATCGCGTTATCAGGTAGCTGGCTGCTGGCAAAATATAGTTTTGAAATACCTTTTGCTATTAACCTGTGGCCGGTATTGGCGCTGTTTTTTATTATAGCGCTGTTAACACTTGTAATAGGATTATTAAACAGCCGCGGTGTGTTAAATAAACCACCGCTGGAAATACTGAGAACGACATAGAAAGGTGTAAGCTGAAACCTGCCTGCCGGCAGGCAGGGGTAAAAGGCGAAAGGCTTTTAACGTAAAAAAATAAAACAAATGAATCTCCAAATAAACCCCTTTGTCATTTCGAACGATAGTGAGAAATCTTATACGTCATACGCGGTCCACCTGACAGGATTTATAAGATCTCTTTTCTCCCCTCGTCGAAACAGTGTCTTCATAATTTCCATACTTCTATTATCCGCCTGCGGAAGCAAACAATCATCTACAACTGATAACGTAGCCACTTCCACCAAACCCGACAGCACTTCATCAGCCAAAACGGTTTTGTTTTTTGGTGATAGCCTCACTGCGGGGTATGGGCTGGATGACCAGTCACAGGCATTTCCGGCCGTCGTTCAAAGTAAAATTGACAGCGTAAAACTCCCTTATCACGTGGTTAACGCCGGAGTAAGCGGCGAAACTTCCGCCGGCGGCCGTGGCCGCATCAACTGGATCTTAAAGCAAAGAGTGGATGTTTTTGTATTGGAGTTGGGGGCCAATGATGGCCTTCGCGGCATACCGGTAAGTGAAACTACGGCAAACCTGCAGGCTATAATTGATGCGGTAAAAACAAAATACCCCAAGGCCAGATTAGTAATGATGGGCATGCAGGTGCCGCCAAATATGGGTAACATTTATGCCTATAGTTTCAAGGCTATCTTCCCGGAGCTTGCCGCGAAAAACAAAATGATATTAATGCCATTTCTCCTTAAGGATGTAGCGGGTAACCCCAAATTAAATCAAAAAGACGGCATCCACCCTACTGCCGAAGGCGCCAAAATAGTCGGCGGTAATGTTTGGGAGGTGTTGCATGGTGTATTGCTGAGTAAAAATTAAGTTGCAGTATTTAACTACTAAAATTTACCAATTCTTTCCGGTTCTTACGCGGGGATGACTATCTTCGCAAAAAAAAAGAGCAAAATGTCCAAAACAAAAATTACAATAAACAATAACGGTTCGGTTAAAATAGACGGCGATTTCGAGATAGTTGACATGCAAGGAAATGAATACGGCCTGCAGGGCAGGACTATTATTTCACTTTGCCGTTGCGGGATGTCAGCTAACAAGCCTTTTTGTGACGGCTCACACAAAGGTCATTTTGAGCATGAAGCCATTGCTTTTGACCTGCCTCCGAAAAAAGTTTAATTGAAAAGACTTACGAAGTTCCTCAAACTTCATAAATCTGCCAATCAAGATCAGTGTAATCAAAAAAATCAGTAAAAATCTGTGATCCTATGGCGACTGTAATATTAAACGGAATAACCATTAATTACAAAGTAACAGGCAAAGGAGAGCCGGTGGTTTTGATCCACGGTCACCCGTTCGACCATACCATGTGGTACCCACAGGCAGTAGCTTTATCCGACATCTACAAGGTGATTACCCCCGACCTGCGGGGTTATGGTGAAAGCACCCTCCCCTCATCCGGAAAAACCGCCTTTGAAGATTATGCTACCGATATGCTCCGTCTGCTGGATTACCTGAAGGTAGGGCAATTTCATTTAGCCGGTCTCTCCATGGGCGGGCAAATCATTATGGAAATGTTCCGACAGGAACCGGCCAGGATCAGGTCGCTGATTTTTGCCGATACCTTTGCCAGCCTGGATACCCCTGAAGTTAAACAAGGGCGATATGATACAGCCGATCGGCTGGAACGCGAAGGCATGGATGCCTATGCAGAAGAAGTTATCTATAAAATGATGAAACCCGAACACGTAAAATCAATGCCCGAAGATGCGGAATTCGTCGTCAAAATGATGAAGGCCGCTTCGCCTATTGGCGCGGCTACAGCCTTAAGGGCACGTGCAGAAAGGATTGACTACTTATCGGATGTATTTCCTGATATCAATATCCCAACTTTAGTCATTGTGGGTCGCCAGGATGAATTTACTCCTGTTGCCATGGCCGAAACAATGCTGCAAAATCTTAAAAACTGCAAAATGGCAGTTATTGAAGATGCCGGCCATATGCCAAACCTGGAACACGCGGAGGATTTTAACGAAGTAGTGCTCGATTTTTTAGCAAGCGTTAATTAGATAGATCCCCTTTGATGGAACACAAAAACGCTGCGTACTGGATCAAACATTTAAATCTTCAGGCACACCCTGAAGGAGGCTTTTACAAAGAGGTTTTCCGGTCTGACATGCAAGTTACGAGGCTTTCATCCTCTGAAAAAAAGCGGGCTCTTACCTCAATATATTACCTGCTCGAAGAAGCAGACTTTTCAGGATTCCACCGCATCACATCCGACGAATTGTGGTATTTTCATAAAGGTGCACCTCTGCTTATCCACGCAATCGATCCGACCGGTAATTATACCACATTTGAATTATCAGATACAGCATCCGGCAGCTTGTCTGTCGCCATTAAAGCAGGCTTATGGTTTGCTTCCGAAATACCGTCCAAAACAGGATTTGCCCTTGTAAGCTGCGCCGTCGCGCCAGGGTTTGAGTTTAGCGGGTTTGAAATGGCAAAAAAACAGGAGCTCGCAACACTATATCCGCATCTTTCCTTAATGATTGATCGCCTTTGCCGCTGATAGCCGTTTTTTTTACTTTCAGTCTTTAATAACTCCCCTATATTAAAAATGCCCTTTCGGGCAGTGCCAACGCCACATTACAACATAAGTTTAAATAAAACAAAAAGACTAACAAGCGCAGAAAAGCATGAGGATATTAATAAAAAGCAATTTCATTAACCGAAGATTTATGACCTACAATATGGATCACATTTTTTAATTTACTAATTTATTTATAATTTATAAATTGTACTAATAATTAATATATTTGACCGCTAAAATTTATCAAAAGAATTATATTATATTTAGCATAGAAAAACTTTTACTAAATCAATCCTATCGATTTGAACTATTTACATGCCTAAAAAAATCATTATCATAGAGGATGACCCTGACATTCTCAATATTATGACTTATATTCTTTCTGACGAGGGATATGAAGTTTTGGCAGCTACCAACAGCAAGCCTTTGGAACAGGTGCATTTACACGAACCAATGCTGATACTGATGGATAACCGGCTGACAGATGGCTATGGACACGATTATTGTAAGCAATTTAAAAACAACCCAGCCACCAGGCGCTACCCGATCGTGCTGGTATCTGCAAGCACCGGTCTTGAACAAATGGCGGCGGAAAGTGAGGCCAACGGTTATTTAAAAAAACCGTTTGACATTACGGAATTACTGGAACTTGTAAAACGATTTGAATAATCCGTCAGAAAAAGCAAACAATAAAATATCTTTCTTTCCCGGGTATCCCCGGCGAGTGAACAAAAAAATGTGCATACCGCCTTGCCGGTCAGAAAATCAGGTTTTTCAGGATTTCCTACCCGTTCTTATCAACCGGTCGACTTTTCTTTATATATTCGGCTAACCATATTTCAGCATATTTCAGTAGCTCACTTGTGTCAAACCAATTAACGATCCATGAGAAAATACATCCTGGTTTTATTAATATTGTTGAACACTGCATATGGCTTAATTGCTCAGCCTGGCGTAAGTCAGCATGACCCGTTTATTGTAAAAGGTTTTCATCTTGATTTAAGGGTACAGGTAATGACGATGGATGCGCTTAAAGCTTTCGCCCTGAAACTGCAAGGATACGGTGTCAATACCCTGATTATGGAGTGGGAGGGCACCTACCCTTTTGAAAAGCACCCGCTGATCCCAAACAGGTATGCATATACCAAAACAGAAGTAACTTCATTTATAAAATACTGTAGTGATCTTGGAATCGATGTGATTCCTCTGCAGCAAAGTTTTGGGCATGTTGAATATATTTTAAGGAACGACAGGTATAAGGCTCTTCGCGAAGACCAAAAAGATTTCTCGCAAGTTTGCCCATTGCAAACCAGGCAGGACAGCGCTTTATTTACCGATCTGTATACTGAACTGGCCTCAACCCACACGTCAAAATATATCCATATTGGCGGAGATGAGACATATTTGCTTGGTCACGACGAAAGATGCCGGCTAATGGTTGCCAAAGAAGGCAAATCAAAACTATATATCAATTATATCCGGATGCTGTGCAATATTGTGATCAGGCTTGGCAAAACACCGGTACTTTGGGCCGATATTGCTTTAAAATATCCCAAAGCTATCAAATTGCTGCCTAAGGGCACCGTATTTATCGATTGGAATTATGGCTGGGATTTGAATAACTTCGGCGATCACAAAAAACTGGTACAAAGCGGCTATGAAATTTGGGGCGCACCGGCGCTAAGGTCATCGCCTGATAATTATTTTTTAACACAATGGGAAAAACACTTCAAAAACATCCGTGATTTTGTTCCTCAGGCAGCTAAATTAGGCTATAAAGGCATTGTGATGACCTCGTGGTCAACATCAGGCCAATATTCCCAGGTTTTTGAATCAGAAAACGAATTAACGGAAGAATATGCGATCCGGCACGTTTATCCCCTTAGCGGCTTTAATATGCTTGTAGCGGCATATGCGCAGAGTATAAAATCAGCACAACTGTTGGATATTGATGGTTTTATTACCGGCTATTGCAAGGAGCATTACGGCTTTAATGCATCAGAATCGGCAAAGTTTTGGAAAACATTGAAGACTGCTCCATATGAGCTATTTAATGGTGAAGTTAAATCCACTTTGCCTTTAACAGTTAAACAATTGCGCGATAGTGCAAAGGAGGCTTTGGAGACCCTGTACGATCTTCAACCCGCAAAAAACAAAGATGAATTTGAGCATTACAGGCTGATGGCGGGCATCAGGGCAAACTATCTTGAATTCCACTATATTTTACAAACTATTAACTCGCCGGAGTTTATGCCACTGCAAAAACCCGCCATATTAGATGAATTAAAAAACCTGATGATAAATGAAACACTGTTAGACCTTCATTTTTCGCAACTCAATAAAAACTTCCTCTATCCTGCTGAATTGGCGGAGGAAAACGAATTAAGAAGTGCAAGACTTAGACTTTTGTACGACCGTTTAGCAGGAAATAAGTAATATTAACGCTGCACAGTGGACCAACAACTGAAAATATTTAACGGGAAATTCATAACGCCTTCGGGTATTTTGAATAACGGATGTATTTTGATCACTAACAGTACTATTACAGCTATTAGTCCTGAAAATATTGATGCGCCGTACGCCATTGAAATTGATGCAGGCGGAAATTATGTATCCCCCGGGTTCATTGACATCCATTTACATGGTGGCGGCGGGCACGATTTTATGGACAATACGGTTGAAGCCTTTCTAGCCATTGCAGGCGCACATGCCAGGTACGGCACAACCGCCATGCTGCCAACTACCCTGACAAGCAGTAAAGAAGAATTACTTGAAACGCTGAGGATCTACGAAATAGCTCATAAACAAAATATAAACGGCTCGGAGTTTATTGGCATGCACCTGGAAGGGCCCTATTTTTCGATTAAACAATGCGGGGCGCAGGACCCAAGGTATATCCGCGATCCTGACCCTGATGAATACACGGAAATTTTAAGTAACACCACCGTTATCAAACGATGGAGTGCTGCGCCCGAATTGAACGGCGCAATTGAATTTGGGAAATATGTAACATCAAAGGGAGTTTTGGCGTCTATTGCACATACTGATGCTATTTATGAGGAAATTTTGATCGCGATGGAAAACGGCTATTCGCTGGCCACACATCTTTATTCGGGTATGTCAGGAGTTACAAGGCGCAATGCCTTCAGGTATGCCGGCGTAATTGAAAGCGCGTTTTTGATAGATGAAATGGATGTAGAGATCATTGCCGATGGAGTCCATTTGCCGAAACCTCTATTGAAACTGGTTTATAAAATAAAAGGCGCGGGCAAAACTGCACTGATAACCGATGCCATGCGTGCTGCAGGAATGCCCGAAGGAGAAAGTATTTTAGGCAGTTTAAAAAATGGTTTAAAAGTAATTGTGGAAGATGGTGTAGCTAAACTCCCTGACCGGAGCGCCTTTGCCGGCAGCGTTGCAACAACCAATAAGCTGGTGTACAACATGATAACAATGGCTGGTGTACCTTTACTTGAGGCAGTTGAAATGGCTACAGCAACTCCGGCAAAAATTATGAAAATTGAGAATAAAAAGGGGACATTAGCTGCCGGAATGGATGCAGATATTATAATTTTTGATGAGGATATAAATATTGAAATGACCATCGTTAAAGGAAGAGTTGTGTACAGAAAAACGTTAGCTGACAATGAAACTGCAGGTAGTTGATAACCTGATCATAAAGATCCATAAGAACAGGATGCTGCTTGGTGCAGAGGCCGCGTTGATGGTATGCGCGAAAATAAATTATCTGCTGACACAACAAGAGTATGTAAATGTAATTTTTGCCGCTGCTCCCTCTCAAAATGAATTTTTGGATGCAATGGTTGAATCGTCAAATGTAGACTGGAGGCGCGTAAACGCATTTCAAATGGATGAATATATCGAATTACCCAAAAACGATACACATTCATTTGCAGCATTCCTTAATAAAAAAATATCCAACCAGTTGCCCTTCAACTCGGTTAATTATATTAATGGGAATGCTGCCGATATTGGAGCGGAATGCAAACGGTACACAAAACTTTTAGCACAATTACCGCCTGATATTGTTTGCCTGGGCATTGGCGAAAACGGGCACCTGGCCTTTAATGATCCACATGTAGCTTACTTCAACGACCAGTCGATGGTAAAAATGGTAAAGCTGGATGCCGCATGCCGGCAACAGCAGGTCAACGATGGCTGTTTTGCTGCACTCAATAGCGTGCCCGCATACGCAATCACTTTAACTATCCCGGCTTTAATGGCGGGCAAATATATTTATTGCATGGTACCGGGAAAAAACAAGGCTAACGCAGTTTATAACACCTTAAATTGCGACATTATTGAAGAATATCCGTCAACTATTTTACGCAAACATCCAAATGCCGTATTATTCCTTGATAAAAGCAGCAGTTCCTTTATTTAACACGGAACGCAGGCTAACAGCTTAATTATTGCTCAATAACAATCTGCTCTTCTGCTATGCCCAGTTCCAGCAAACTGGTTTTAATTTGTATCACAAATTCATCCGGACCGCAGATGTAGCAGTATTTTATTTTCGGGTTCAGATATTGTTTAAGAGCGGTCTTATCAATGTGTCTGCCCTGTTTCCCTGACAAAGGCGCAGCTATAAAATCGACATGATTTTTGCCCAGCATGGAGTCGAGTTCATCTTTTATAATGATATCATCCTCCGTGTGATTAGCAAAAAGTAAAATATTACCGTCCAGTTTACCGTCCTTTTTCAGTTGGCGAAGGATAGAGATAAACGGTGTTATTCCTGCTCCCCCGGCAATAAAAAGGCCGGATCCCAGGAAATTAATGGCGCCAAATACTTCATGCAATATCAATTCATCTCCTGAATTAACATCGAGTAATTTTTCCGTAATGCCGTTGTGGCCTTTATAAATTTTAATAGTAAACTCAAGGTGGTCATCACTGTTAAGGCAGGTAAAAGTAAATGGGCGAAGTTCATTTTCGAGGCCGGGTTTATTGATAGACACATCAGTAGCCTGTCCGGATGTAAAATTATACCCAAAGGGTTTTTGGAGCGTAAATCTTTTCACATTGTGTGTTATAAATTTAGTTTTTAACACTTTAACAATATGCTTTTCCATAAATTTATAAAGGTTTGTTATACAAGCAACAACATTGTGCAGGTAAAGTGTTCCCGAAATAAAGAATTATCTGTTTTATGTCTATACAGGCTAAGTTTTGTAAATTAACTAAAACCTTGTTATAATATATAACATATAAAGTATATTGCTTCCGAAAATTAAAAAACCATTAAACAGGCCAAATTTTGCTTTACCGGGAAATAAATTTTAAATGAAACCTTTTTTAAACGAAGATTTTTTACTTGAAACAAAAACCGCCCAGCGTTTGTACCATGAGTATGCTGCAGGCTTACCAATTATAGATTACCATTGCCACCTCCCGGCTGATCAGATTGCCAATGATATAAATTTCGACAACCTCACCCATATCTGGCTTCACGGCGACCATTATAAATGGAGGGCAATGCGCGCCAATGGCATAAACGAAGCTTACATCACCGGGGATAAAACAGACAAGGAAAAGTTTGAAGCATGGGCGGCAACAGTACCGTATACCCTGCGCAATCCGCTCTATCACTGGACGCATCTTGAATTGCAACGGTATTTCGGCATCCACGAAATATTATCACCCCAAACGGCTAAAAAGATTTATGATGAATGTACCGAAAAATTGCAGTCGCCTGAGTTCAGCGTTAAAAACATCATCAAAAACAAAAATGTAGAAGTCGTTTGTACTACGGATGACCCGGTTGATAGTTTAGCATACCATCAAAAAATTAAGAGAGATAGTTACAATGTAAAAGTTTTGCCTGCTTTCAGGCCGGATAAAGCCATGCAGGCCGACGATGTGGAAGCGTTTACGTATTATATCCGTCAGCTTGAAGCAATAATAGGGACTGACATCTGCAATTTTGATACTTATATTGACGTTTTAAAAAAACGCCATGACTACTTTGCTGCAAATGGATGCTGCGTTTCAGATCACGGACTCGAGCAACTCTATTCGGCCAGCTATACAGAAAATGAGATCAGGACGGTTTTTCTGAAAATATTAGCGCAAAGAGAATTAACCCACGATGAAGTTGTAAAGTTCAAATCGGCAATGTTATACCATTTTGCGCTTTGGGATCACGAAAAAGGCTGGGTGCAGCAATTTCACCTGGGCGCATTAAGAAATAATAACACCAGGGCCTTAACGGAGATCGGCCCCGATACAGGCTTCGATTCCATTGGCGATTTTGCGCAGGGAAGATCCCTGTCAAAATTTTTGAACAAGATACAGGCCGAAAACAAACTGACAAAAACTATCCTCTATAACCTTAATCCCGGCGACAATGAACTAATGGCAACCATGGCCGGGAACTTTAATGACGGCTCAATCGCAGGAAAGATGCAGTTTGGCTCGGCCTGGTGGTTTTTGGATCAAAAGGACGGCATGATCAAACAACTTAATGCGCTCTCAACAATGGGCCTTTTAAGCCGCATGGTGGGTATGCTCACCGATTCGCGGAGCTTTTTATCCTTTCCGAGGCACGAATATTTCCGAAGAATATTGTGCAACCTCCTGGGAAATGATATCGAGAACGGCGAATTGCCAAATGACCTGGAATGGACAGGAAAGATCGTTCAGGACATAAGCTATTTTAATGCAAAGAAATATTTTGGTTTTGATCAAGTAAAATGAGCGATCTGTTAAAACAAGAAAAAAACGGTTCTATACTTTCATTTGGCGAATTACTCATCCGCCTTTGTCCCGACGCTGACGGCGACTGGTTGAACAACAATAAAATACCCTTTTATATTGGCGGCGCCGAACTCAATGCAGCAAATGCGCTCGCATTATGGGGTTTACCCGTTAAATACTTTACTTTATTACCTGATAATAGTCTATCAGCACAAATAATAGAGTATCTGAAGAAAATGGGGATTGATACATCCCAAATTCATTATGGTGATGGACGTATAGGCTTATATTATTTAACGACAGGACAGGACGTTAAACATAACGGTTTAATATATGACCGTGCCGGTTCAGCCTTCGCCAATATCAAAACAGGTGTTATCGATTGGGATAAGGTTTTGCAGAATGTCAGCTGGTTTCATTTTAGTGCCATATGCCCGGCCATTGGCCAAAATGTAGCGGATGTATGTAAAGAAGTACTGGAAGCTGCCGAAAAAAAGGGAATTACTATTTCGGTTGATTTAAACTACCGGTCGAAATTATGGCAATACGGTAAATCACCGATAGAGATAATGCCTGAATTGGTAAATTATTGTGACCTTGTTATGGGGAATATTTGGGCGGCAGAAACCATGCTTGGTATAGAAATAACACCAGATATCCACAAGTCTGGGCAAAAGACTATATATTTAGAAGAATCATTGAGAACCTCGGAGAGCATTTTAAACCGCTTTCCAAAATGCAAGGCTGTAGCCAACACTTTTCGGTTTGATGCTACAAAAGATATAAAATATTATACAACTTTGTATGTCAATAACCAATTATATAATTCAGGAGAATATCAAACGGAACAAGTAATAGATAAGGTAGGCAGCGGGGATTGTTTTATGGCCGGGCTTATCTATGGATTTTATAACACGCATGCGGCGGATGAAATAATTGAATTTGCAACTGCTGCTGCCTTTGAAAAATTGTTCATAAATGGAGATGCCACCACCTGTACTGTAGCTGAAATAAAAAACGCAATAAAATTAAACCTAAAATAAACCTGCCATGAAAATAAAAAAAGCGGTATTGAACAGTATACTCACCCAGGGAATGCTGCCTTTATTCTTTTATGAAGATGCCGAAGTAAGCCTGCAAATTACCCGTGCTTTATATAAAGCCGGTATCAGGGTATTTGAATATACCAACAGGGGCAAACAGGCCTTCGAAAATTTTAAAGTGTTGCGAAAAGCCGTTGACAAGGAAATGGCTGATCTTTATTTGGGCATAGGGACGATAAAAAACATATCCGAAGCGGAAACATTTATTGATGCCGGCGCTGATTTCATCGTATCGCCTATTGTAAACGGCGAAGTAGCCAAAGCGGCTCACAAACACAAATTATTGTGGATACCTGGCTGTATGACCCCCACTGAGATTTATGCTGCGCAGAAACATGGCGCCGAACTGATCAAAATATTCCCTGCAAACATATTGGGCCCGGCCTTTGTAAGTTCAATTAAGGAATTATTTCCGGGGCAGTTATTTATGCCTACCGGTGGCGTTGAACTCACTTCTGAAAATATTAATGCCTGGTTTCATTCCGGTGTAAGCGCGGTCGGTATGGGAAGCAAACTCATCAGTAAGGAAATATTAGATAACCGGCTTTATGATCAGTTAGTCACTAATACCGTTAAAGCATTGGAATTAGTAAAAACTGCCCTGTAATTTACACAATCAAAAAGCGGGATAATGAATAAAAACACGGTCGGGAATTACAGATGGGTTATTGTCGCTCTACTGTTTTTTGCAACAACCATCAACTACCTCGACCGGCAAATTATCGGCTTGTTAAAACCCACCTTATCCGCTCAACTCCACTGGACAGAAACCGATTATAGCCATATCGTAATGGCCTTTACAGCATCTTATGCAATAGGTCTGCTCCTTTTTGGCAATGTTATCGACAAGATTGGCACTAAACTCGGCTATACATTCTCAATAATTATCTGGAGCCTGGCAGCCATTGGCCATGCTGTCGCGAGGTCAACTTTTGGTTTTGGCGCGGCCCGGTCCGCTTTAGGCATTGGCGAAGGCGGAAATTTCCCCGCGGCTATTAAAACCGTTGCTGAATGGTTCCCTAAAAAGGAAAGAGCCCTGGCCACGGGCATATTTAATTCAGGCGCCAATATTGGCGCTGTAGTGGCACCTGTTCTGGTTCCCTGGATATTGGGAATTTACGGATGGCAGATGGCCTTTATAATTACCGGCGCAATCGGGTTTATCTGGCTGATGTTTTGGCTTGCATTTTATGAAATACCGTCAAGGCATAAAAAATTAACAGCAGAAGAATATGAATTTATCCAAAGCGACCTGGATGAAGTATACATAAATACCGGCGAAGAAAACAAGGTTAAATGGATAAAACTGTTGGGCATCCGCCAAACATGGACCTTCGTGACCGGAAAACTCCTGACCGACCCGATATGGTATTTTTTCCTTTTCTGGCTTCCTTCCTATTTTTCCAGCACTTTTCATATCGACCTTACAAAACCCAGCCTTCCCCTGGTAATTGTTTATACCGCAACCACCATAGGCAGCATCGGCGGCGGCCATTTATCCTCCTGGCTGATAAAAAAAGGCTGGACGGCTTTTAAAGCACGAAAAACAGCCATGCTACTGTTTGCTTTGTGCGTTGTGCCAATAATAACGGCCCGTTTCGCTACAAATATCTGGCAGGCGGTTGGGTTGATCGGACTGGCGGCAGCTGCACACCAGGCATGGAGCGCCAATATTTTCACAACCACTTCAGACGTTTTTCCGAAAAAGGCTATAAGTTCGGTTGTTGGTATTGGAAGTATGGCCGGGGCTGTGGGCGGCTTTTTTTTCCCTACGTTTATAGGATATATTTTAGATGCCAGCAAAAAAGCCGGGCATATAGTAACCGGATACAATATTATCTTCTTTATATGCGGCTGCGCATACCTGCTGGCCTGGGTGCTAATGCATTTTCTTTCACCCAGAATGAAAAAAGTTAATCTCGGCTAATTCTCAATAGTGGCTTTCAAAGTGCCGATTTTCAAGCCTTTAAACTTTTTGTCATTGCGAGTGCAGCGCGGCAATCGCGGACTATGCTTCACCGTTATGGATTCAAACGTGCAAAGTTCGCGATTGCTTCGTGCCTCGCAATGACAAGTTTTGTGTTTAAAACAGCATTTCACCCGGAGGCGTTACGCCTTTCAGGCGCAGATAAATCACACACTGCCCGCGGTGGTGGGTTTGGTGCTCAAATGCCTTACCGAAAATATTTGCTTTTGAAATAGTTTTACCCTCAACGCTGCCCATCTCATCCAATTGTGCGGCTGTCATCCCCTGCAGAGAGGCAATCACAAAATCATAACTATCCATTACAGCCTTTGTAGTCGCCTCTTTTGTTTGGGCAACTGTTTTTTCTGCAGACGCCTTCATTGGGCTGGTTACCCCGCTTGCTGAGGACGCAAAATAATAATTGGCATCGGCCAGATGAAGCATTTGCTGCGCAAACGAACGGATCTCAGGGGTTGGCTTGAATCCGTAACCATCTTCTGGCATAGCATCAAGGTAGGCCCTGGTGTAGGCTTTGGCACGCTGCCACTCGGCTACCTGTTGTGTTTGCGTGAATTGCGCAAATACTGAACTGCTGACAAAAGTTAATGCCAGTAGTGCAAATAATAATTTTACTCGTTTCATAATTGTCTATTGGTTGGTTAAAATAATCGGGCTGAAGGATTTTCGGGGTAAATAAAATCTATCCAAAAGTAACAATACTTTCTAATCTAAACCAAATTTACGCTGTAACCAATGCCTGTTTCTTTGTCCTGTTTTCGGCAACCATTAAAACGATCATTAACACCAAACCCATTGCAAAAAAGCAATCAAGGGCAAGGGCAGAATCGCGCATTTCGCCGGTTATGCCTTCTACAAATCCGAATGTAAACAGCCCTACAACGATAGCGAGTTTCTCAGTTACATCATAAAAACTAAAAAACGAAGCCGTATCGGGGATATTGGGAGGTAAATATTTTGAATAGGTAGACCTTGATATGGATTGAACCCCGCCCATCACTGCACCTACAACTATTGCAGCAACAAAAAACTGCGGTGTATTTGCAATAAAATACACGGATAGACACAATACGGTCCAGATGGATACCAGACCAATAAGCGTTTTTACGTTACCAATTTTCCCTGAAACTTTTGCTGTCAGCCATGCGCCAATAATACCTACTACCTGTATCGAAAGGATGATTTCGATAAGCGTATCGTCTGGCATATGCAATTCTTTCGAGGCGAAATTTGCAGCAACAAGCATAATGGTTTGTACGCCAACCGAGTAAAAAAAGAAGGATGAAAGAAATCGTTTTAATAAAGGCAGGGTTTGTATCTTTTTAAAAACCCTCGCCAGCTCCAGAAAACCTCCGGTAAACACATTATAATTGTGTTTACCCGGCGCCGGTTCGCTTTTCGGTAAAAGCCTGAACGGAGTAATGGAAAAGCCCATCCACCAAAAAAATATAAGCAGGAACGACAAGCGCTCAGGCAAGGCCTCATGTATAACCTCCTTTAAACCAAACAAACCAGGGTCTTCTATCACCACTAAACATAACAGCTGCATTACCAAACTGCCAGCGTAACCGTACATAAACCCCTTTGCACTTACGCTATCCATCTGGTCGTCAGTGGCAATCTGGGGCAGGTATGAATTGTAAAACACAAAACCGCCGCAATACCCTATACAGGCCAGCGCGTAAAATATTAAAGGCAATTCAAGCGCAGGGGTTCCGGTTTGCACCGGCTTGAACCAAAACAACCCCGCACATGACAGCGCGCCAAGCCAGGTAAAAAACTGCAAATACCGTTTTTTATTCCCGCGATAATCGGCAATTGAGGTTAATATCGGCAGCAAAATAACAATAAGCAAATAGGCGGCCCCCAACACATAAGTAAGGATCACGGTATTTACAAATTCATGCCCAAAGAAAGTAACCTTATCATGGTTAGGGCTTGAATTCTGGAAGGTGGTGTAAAACACATAATACGCCGGAAAAATTGTCGACGTGATCACCATATTATAGGACTGGTTGGCCCAATCGAACATACACCACGCCCAGATGGTTTTTTTATCGTTTTTTGCTTTCATACTGGCTCTAAAAATATAGAAATTTTAGAGTTTACAAAAACAACAACCCATTATCTTAAAAATATATTACATGCGTTTGCGCAGCAATCTATATTTGTTTCACATCAGTCGTCTTTATCCAGCCCTCACTGCCGTTGGCGAGGCCCACCTTCATCCAGCCGTTATTGGTATCCATTATATTCACTTTGGTACCTTCATGAATAACAAACAAAGTTCCGGATTTATCAATCGGGCCGCTTTTTACATTCACAAAATTGCTGAAAACAATGGCCTGCTTATGATCATCAAAATAACTCAACTGCCTGCTGGCTATAAAAATTGAAAGGACGCCTAAAAAGATTAACGCGAGGGAGCCGTAAAAAGCGCCTTTCTTTATGCCAACCGAACCTGCGAAAAAGTAAAGTATAATAAAAACAGAACCCAGTAAAACAAATACGATACTCCAAACTGATAAGACTTTTGCAGAAAAACTTAATATAAATACCTGCCACCATCTGCTTAAAAAAAACCCAGGTGCAGCATCAATTTTATCCGTAGTTTTTAAATTGGCATACTTCAGATTGAAGTTAATATCTTCATCACCGGGCGAAAGCTTATGAGCCTTTTCGTAGTAAAGCAAGGCTGAAGGTATATCGCCTATTTTATATTCAGCATTTCCCATATTAAAAAACACCGCGGCTGATTGATGATTATCGTCAATTATCTGCTGGTAGGTAATTAATGCGTCTTTATATTGAGATTTCGCATACAAATCATTCGCTTTTTTAAAAAGCACAGCCGCATCATCATTGCCAAAAGATAGCAACGGAAAAACAATAACCAGCAAATAAAACAAGCGCTTGTGCATACTATATTTCATTTTCAATATCATTAATAATGCCTTTTGCTTTTTCAAATACTTCTTTTTCAGAAATATGGGTAACCGGCGCATAACGCGCCATTTCGCAAAGATCAAGTGTATCCTGTAACTGATCTAGTAAACGGCTGCTTACTTTTTTCTCCTTCATTGCCGTGGCAATGGTTTCTTTATTAAGGTTGGCGTACTGAATATTCAGCTTATCGCTCAAATAACCATACAAACCCTTAAACACATCTTCGTAAAATGCTTTTGCATTCCCTGCCTGCAATTGATTTTGGGCATTAGCCAAATGTTGGGCTGCTATTTTACCAGCCTGCCTGCTTTTTACTTTAACAATGTCGCTGTTGTTTTTGATAAGCCAGTTACGATACAAATAGGCGGCAAAACATAAACATGGGCCCAGCAACAATAAAATATAGTATCCAAATGAGCCAAAAAACAAATCCCCACTACTACTGAGACTGCTGTCATCAGTTTTGATATACCTGATGTCTTTATCAAGCATTTTAATATCCTGTTTATCGCCATCCGAAAAGGCAGTAACGTTACCTTGTGAATTGCCTTTATCAACCTTTATATGAAATGGTTTCGTACTTAGCGTCACATACCTGTTGGTGGCCGGGTTAAAATAAGAAAACTTAAGCGGGTCGATGTTATACTTGCCCTGGTGCCGCGGGATCAGGAGGTAATTATAATAGCGGTCACCTGCAACTCCATTTTCATTTTCAGTGACCGAATCTGTTATTTTTGGATCGTACTTGTCAAAATCAGCCGGAAAATTGGTACTTAGCGTCTTCAGCAATTTGATATTTCCTTTTCCCGAAACTTTAACTTTATAATTAAGCGCATCATTGGCCTTAAGCGACGTTTTATCAACCGAACTCTCTATATTAAATTCACCAACGGCGCCCGTAAAGCTATCCGGCTTCCCTGCATTCGGTAAAGGTTTTACATGAATAATTACCGGGGTGCTTTTAGCGTTATACCTCAGCTCTTTAACCGGGCTAAACATCTGGTCTATAATATCTTCCCCTGGTGATTGTACTCTTAAAATAAAGTTCATTCCGAGCGGATCAATGGTCAGGTTCCCGGCACGCTCAGGGAATAAAATGCTTTGCTTCAGGTCGGCAACGTTATACCGTTCGCCTTTATAAGTTTCTACATGCCATTGTACCTGCTGCTGTGGCTGTTTTATATCCTCGCTCCAAAAGCCATTTAATTCAGGGATCGCATCCGGTTGGTTTTGTTCGATGCCTACGCCACGCACATATAACCGGTAACTCAGCGTAATTTGCTGGCCCAGGTACACATTGCTTTTATCAACAACTGCCTTAATAAATATTGATTTTGCCAGATCGGAGGTTCTGGCTGACGTAATGCTATTATCGGGATCGCTTTGCGTTTGCGCCTGGTTGTTTTGGGGAACAGAGCGTCCTTTTACAACCTTTATCCTGATGGAGTTTGTTGTATAGCTGTGCCCGTTAACAATGGTTGTGGCGGGGCCTATGGTGAATTCGCCTTCTTTTACGGCCATCAACTCATAACTGTATGACATGCTAACCGACGAACTGCCATTAATAATTTCCATACTCTGCGATTCATTCGGTCCGCCTGCAACCTGGAAACCCGGGAACTGTGGCGGGCTAAACCGCTCTGCATTCCCGTTTACCGCAAAAGTAATTTCAACAATATCCCCTGTGGCAACCGGATTTTTATTTACCGACGCCGTAAATTTTATACCCTGCGCAAATAAACTGCCGGTACAAAAAAGGAGTAATGTTAATATGGAATATCTTAGTTTCATTTTTATATTAGTTGATTTGGTTGGGTTAAGCTGTTGAAAGGTTGTAATGTTGAAAAGTTGTAATGTTATTCAACGTGCAACCAATGACCAAATGACTCAATGACCTAATGCCCCCCTTACCAATCCTTCGTAATATTTAATTTAGATCCTTTTAGCTTTTTGTTTTTTAACTTATCCTGGGTTTGCTTTTCATCGTTATTCAGGGCCTCAAGCATGCGTTCAGCATCTTCTTTTGAAAGTTTATCTTTCTGCTGCGCGTTTTGCTGGTCTTTCTGATCCTGATTTTGCTTATCCTGGTTTTGCTTATTCTGATCTTTGTTATCTTTATTCTTGTCCTGGTTCTTATTATCCTTGTTTTGCTGATTTTTGTTATCCTGGTTCTTATTATTCTGGTTCTGTTTGTTTTGTTGCTGCTGCTGTTTCAGTTTTTCCTGTGCGTAAGCCAGGTTATAACGTGTTTCATCATCCTTCGGATTATTCAGCAATGCCTTTTTATAGGCTTCAATGCTTTCCTCCAGTTTTTTATTCTCCAGGTACGAATTGCCAAGGTTATGATAAGCCTGTGCAGTTAACACTTTATTGTTATTGGGCGACGATGACAGTTTATTAAATTGTTCGCCGGCATCCGCAAATTTCTTTTGTTTATACAGCGCGTCGCCAAGGTTAAAATTACCGGTTATATCCTGGCTTTTCTTTTCTACCGATTTACGGTAATTATCCTCGGCTTCCTTGTATTTCTGCTGTTTGTAAAGTTCGTTCCCTTTATGGATCAAACTTTTATCCTGCCCAAACAGCTGGGTTGCGCTGAGTAAAAATAATATGACGACACTTAAATACTTCATGTTTTTTTCACTTCAAATAAATTCAAACCACTTAGCCTTAAACTCTTCCTGTTCGAAATAAAGAATTCAACGATCAATAAAATAAAAGCAAAAGCAAGGAAAAACTGAAAACGATCCTCAAAATTCTTAAATGATTTGCTGTCATAAGTTTTACGCTGCACTTTGGCTATTTGCCCCATCACAATATTTAACCCCGCATTCGCATCGGTCGCCCTTACGTAAACACCCTGGCCGGCTGCGGTAATTTCTTTACACATATCTTCATTCAGCTTACTGATAACGGTATTCCCAGCGCTATCCGTATGAAAACCAACCTGTTTGCCATTTTGAAAAATAGGGATCGGCGAGCCTTTCTCCGAACCCATGCCAATCACATTTACCATCACGTCCTTTTCAGCAGCGCCTTTAGCCGCAGCAACTGCATCGTCTTCGTGGTTTTCACCATCAGTGATAATGATCATAGCCTTCCCTGTGCCGTTTTTAAAGTCAAATGACTTCATCCCCATATCAATAGCAGCGCCTATGGCAGTGCCCTGGATAGGTACCATTCCCGTATTAATGGTGTTTAAAAATAATTTCGCTGCCGAATAATCAGTCGTCACCGGGAGTTGTACGTAAGCCTCTCCGGCAAAAACAACGATACCGATACGGTCATTATGCAAATTATCAATCAGTTGAGCTATTGCTCTTTTGGCATTTTCCAGCCGGTTGGGGGCCATATCCTGCGAAAGCATACTGTTTGAAACATCCAGCAGGATCATCAGGTCGGCGCCCTTCTTTTTCTCTTCCTCCATTTTTGAGCCTATTTGCGGATCAGAAGCCCCAACGATCAACATTGACCAGGCGGCAACAAACAGTATAAATTTAAGCCATGGCCGCGAAAAGGATACCTGCGGGATCATCAGCTCAACTACCTTTTTATCACCCAATGCACCAAAGGCCTTTTTTTTCCATCGGGTTACCGCAATGAAAAGCAAAATAAATAAAGGGACGATCAACAATCCCCATAAATATTCCGGATTTGCAAATCTTAGCATCTTATGTTAAAGCCCCCCTCAGCCATGTATTCTTTAAAATAAATTCCAACGACAATAAAAACAGGGCAATCAACGCAAAAGGTAAAAACAGCTCAGTTTTTTTATGAAACTGGGTGACATCAATTTTCGCTTTTTCCAATTTATCTATCTGGTCATAAATATTTTTCAAAGTCTGGTTATCAGTTGCCCTGAAATATTTGCCACCGGTAGTATTAGCGATCTTTGTAAGTGTGCCTTCATCCACATCAACCGGAATCTTTTGGTATTGTACGCCAAAAGGTGTTTGTACCGGATACGGCGCAAAGCCATGTGTTCCAATCCCCACGGTATAAACCCTTATTCCAAAATCTTTCGCAATTTCGGCGGCTGTAAGCGGGGGAATAGAGCCCATGTTATTTGAACCATCAGTAAGCAAGATGATCATTTTACTTTTAGCCTCACTTTCCTTTAAACGATTTACGGCCGTTGCCAGGCCCATACCTATTGCGGTGCCGTCATCTATCATTCCGTACTTAACATCAGCATAGAGATTTATTAAAACATCATGATCAATAGTTAAGGGGCATTGTGTAAAGCTTTCACCGCTAAAAATAACCAGGCCGATACGGTCGTCGGGGCGATTTTTGATAAAATCGATGGCGATATTCTTTCCGGCTTCCAACCGGTTAGGCTGAAAATCTTCGGCAAGCATACTTCCCGAAATATCCGATGCGATCATAATATCAATCCCCTCAGTAGTAGAATTTTGCCAGCTTAATGAAGATTGCGGCCTGGCTAACGCCACTATCAGCGCAGCAATGGCAAGCGACCGTAATATAATGCTCAAATGCCGGAACTTTGGCAGTTTGCTTTTTACAGGCAAAGCAAACCCCTTTACTGCTGACACGCTTAAGCTCCCGTACAATTTTTGCTCGCGCCAAATATACCAGCCAACCATTGCAGGAATGATAACAAAAAGCCAGAAAAATCCCGGATGGGCAAATTCGATTCCGCTAAACATTGGCGCTCCCTCCCTCCATTGCTGGTTTTTCGGGCTGTTTGGTTGCCACAACAAAGTCTATCGCAATCTCCAGGCTTTCCTCATTTTCGGCAGGTAATGGTTTTTCCTTTGCAAATTTCACCAAATCGGCCAATACCAATATTTGTTTTAATTTTCCTTTGTTCTCGTCCGTAATAACTATGCGTTTTAAACCGGCAAATATTTCATCGGTAGTTTTTTCGTGGGTTTTTATAGCATATCTTTTTTCAAGATATTCACGAATGATGTCGCTTAGTTCAATATGATACTGTTTAACTTCCTCCTGCTGCCACAATTTTTTGCCCTTCAGTTCTTTTAACTGATTTAATGCAATTACATGCGGAGGTATTGCCGGCTTTGATACCTGCACCACTGGTTCAGCTTTTGGCCTTTTACGCAAATACCAAATCAGGCCGATGATCAGCGCTATCGCGAGCAACGGCAACACAACCCAATACCAGTTATCCTTCAACCAATCCAAAAAAGTATAGCTAACGGATATCGGCTGTTTGATATCATAAATTGCTTTGGTAGTATCAACTTTAACCGTTTCAACCTGCAGGGTTAGCGTATTGGTTTTTAAAACGCCGCCAGCTGTTCCAATTGAAAATGATGGAATAGTATACGTTCCGGCATCAAAACTGGTAATGGTGTAGCTTTGTGTTACCGTTAATGACCTATGATCATTCTGGTCATAAGTCGTATCCGGCTTATTAATACTTACTACCTGTATTTTACTTATAATAGTATCGGTAAGCTTCGGAAAATTTACATGTTCTTTGGCAGGCTGGTGTACACTCAGGAATAATTTGGTTTGATCGCCTATTCTTATCGTGTATTGCTGTAATTTAGCCTCCGCCTGTATATTTTGCGCCTGGACTCTATAACTTAAACAAGTTAAAACTAATAAAGCCAGGATATAGTTTAAAAACCGGTTATTCATATTTATCACCTTCTTCTTTCCCGTTTTTTAAATAATGTCATTAATGGTTTTACGTAGGATTCGTGTGTGCCAATATCTGTTGCATCCACGCCCGAGTGGCTGAAAACTTCTTTCAGCCGGGCATTTCTTTTTAGTGCATCAATTTTAAAAGCGTCCCTCACTTTTTTATCACCGGTATTCACCCAAAATATTTCATCCGTCTCTTCGTCTTTTACAGGGATCAGCCCCAGGTCAGGGAATTCCTCTTCATGCTTGTCAAAAAGCCTTAATGCAATAATATCGTGCTTTTTGTTGGCAATTTTAAGTTCAGCTTCAAAATCAGGGCTCATAAAGTCCGAAATAATAAAGGCGGTGCACTTCTTTTTTATTGCACTGGTAAAATATTTTAAAGCCTCAGCTACATTGGTGCCTTTATTTTCGGGTTTAAAGTCAATCAATTCCCTTATGATCATCAAAATATGGCTGCGGCCCTTTTTGGGCGGAATAAACTTTTCTATTTTGTCACTAAAAAAGATCACCCCAACCTTGTCATTGTTTTGTATAGCAGAAAAAGCCAGAACAGCACATATCTCGGTTGCAAGGTCTTGTTTTTGCTGGGTGATGGTACCAAAGTTTTCCGAAGCGCTTACGTCCATCAGCAGCATTACAGTAAGCTCACGCTCTTCATCAAAAACTTTAACATAAGGGTGATTAAAACGGGCGGTAACATTCCAGTCTATCGTCCGTATCTCGTCTCCTACCTGATATTCCCGCACCTCGCTAAAAGCCATACCCCTGCCCTTAAAGGCCGAGTGGTATTCGCCGGAAAAGATGTGGTTACTCATCCCCCTGGTTTTTATTTCGATCTTCCTTACTTTTTTCAGCAGTTCTTTGGTGTCTCTTGCCATGCTATTTTTAGATGTGAGATTTGAGACTCGAGATATGAGATATGAGATTAAGAAGCAACTAACTTTTCTGTCTCAAATCTCATATCTCACATCTCAAATCAACTATCACGGTACAATTACCGCGTTCAAAATCCCCGTAATAATATTTTCAGTGGTCATATTTTCAGCTTCAGCCTCATAGGTAAGGCCAATACGGTGCCGCAGCACGTCATGGCAAATTGCCCGTACGTCTTCAGGTATTACATAGCCCCTGCGTTTAATAAAGGCATAGGCCTTGGCTGCAAGCGCCAGGTTGATACTTGCCCTTGGCGACGCGCCAAAACTGATGAGGTTTTTATAATTCGCTAACTTATATTGCTCAGGATAACGGGTTGCAAAAACGATATCAATTATATATTGCTCAATTTTCTCATCCATATAAACTTCCCTTACCACTTTTCGCGCCCTCACAATTTCGTCAGGGTGAACAACAGGTTTAGGCTTCAGCATACCCTGCGGGTTTACGTTAGCCCTTATGATCAGCTTCTCATCCTCCTTATTGGGGTAACCGATCACCACTTTCAGCATAAAACGATCTACCTGCGCTTCGGGAAGCGGATAGGTACCTTCCTGTTCTATCGGGTTTTGCGTAGCAAGCACAAGGAAAGGATTGGGCAACGCAAAAGTATTGTCACCAATTGTAACCTGTCGTTCCTGCATCGCTTCAAGCAATGCACTTTGCACCTTTGCCGGTGCACGGTTTATTTCGTCAGCCAGCACAAAATTCGAAAATATAGGCCCTTTGCGCACAATGAATTCTTCCTTTTTCTGGTTGTAGATCATCGTCCCAACCAAATCGGCAGGTAACAAATCAGGTGTAAACTGAATGCGGCTAAAATCAGCCTGGATGGCTTTTGACAGTGTATTGATAGCCAATGTTTTCGCCAAACCAGGCACACCTTCCAAAAGGATATGCCCGTCGGCCAATAAACCGATCAGCAAACGCTCTACCATATACTTCTGGCCCACAATCACTTTATCCATCTCCATTTTTAAAAGATCTACAAAGGCGCTCTCGCGCTGTATCATCTCGTTAATGGCCCTTATATCTGTTGAATAGGACGAACTGCCTGGCAATGCATCAGTTGAAAGATGCCCGCCGTTACTATTTATATCTTCCATTAGATCCATTTTATTTTGGATTGCAAACTTAAGCACCCGATCATTTTTTTGCTACTGAAATAACCTGTTTAAATGTTAAAATTTGTTAAAATTTAACTTAACCGCATATAAACACGACTTATTTTTTAAGAGGATTGTATTTATATAATAGGTGTAAGGCTGGTAATCTGATAAAACCGCTGTTTATACCGATCTGGGGAGAAGTTCAGGGCCGGTTTTGAAAATTTCAAAAAAAATGGGCTGATCAAAAAGACCAGCCCAGTGTATTTCCTAACTAATTGTAGTTGAACAATTATTTAACGCTTCTTTGTGGTGCAAATAATGGCAATACAATGATAGCAACTAATGCAGCAACTTCTAATACAACTAACATGACTAAAGATTTAAATTTTAAAATATTTTATTAATTATTTATCGGGATATTACCCTCTTTAAGCTTTCGCATTTCAAAACCTTAATGTTAAAAACTTAAAGGGCGCTTTTATCCTTTGGATCAATATGTACTAAAAATGTGCCATTCATTTTGGGGAAGAGAAAGTGCGCAAATACGCTGAAAATGAAATTTATTTATTTTTGATTTTCTAAATTTAAAATGGCTTTTTTGGGGGTTTTTACTGATTTTTTTTGAGTTAAGGCGAAAAAAGAAGGCTTTATGACTCAATTATTGTTTCAAAATCATAAAATTCAGAATAATTTATCGGAAAAATCCTCCTAATTGAGATTTTATCCATTGAAATGCAAAATTGAAAAATTTGAGTTTCGGTAATTTTTGCCGCGACAAAAAATACATATCCAATTGGCCGTTTTTGAAAATAAACATCCTGATTTTTCAACCCCCATGCCCCTCTTAGGTCAAAATAAAAAATAATTGTCATTTTGTCATACAATATGACAACAGCCGTTTTACTGACAAAACGCCTGTAATCTGACAGGGTAAAAACACTGCCAAAATGACAATTTAAGATAAAAAAGCCCTAGGAAGCCATAAACACCCCCATGCCATTTTTTTTAGACCTGATTTTATGAAGTAAAAAAATAACAGCCTGAACAGGTCAACGCCATATAAAACCTTAAGGAGGACTAAAAACCGGCCAGCGATCAACGCATATTGATATGATCATAAGAGACTATAGCCGTTTTCTATTGACAGGTCAATATTCAAACAGAATAAATTAAAGCTCAGGATGCAGCGTGGCTGCTTACGACGGGTTAATGATCGGCAAAACGATTTTTAGCTCTGAAAGCAGAAAAGTAATATCAAAGCTAAGCACCTGATTTCGGGACAAACATGCGGGCAACCCTTTATGCAATCCGATGCCGGCCATATTACCAAAGAGAAACGATCGATGAACATTTGAGTTGCCGTATAGTTTTAACAAACTGCCTTTTGTAACAATCAAGCATCCTTTCAATCATACTCAAAACAACAGCCATGACAAAAGAATCGTTTTCAATTCACGGGGAAAACCTGCTGAATAAAATAAAGGAACTCATTGCAGAAGGAAACATCAGAAAAATAACTATCACCGATAAATCCGGTAAAGAATTGATGTCCTTTCCGCTTACCGTTGGAGTGGCTGGCGTTTTAGTAGCGCCTGTTTTAGCGGCTATTGGTACAATAGCAGCCCTGATGGGCGAGTGTACCATCACGGTTGAAAGGGATGAAGAGGAAAATAAAAGTTAAATTAGTCCTTTTAAAATCCACTTCAATAACGATCAAACTCATTTAAATTAGTGATAAATATCACTTTTTATGATTCATTCTTAATATACCTTCGGCAATAATATTTTTTCACTTTAAATTAACCTTTTTATCTTAAGATAAGTTTGTGTTAATTTGAACAATATGGAGAATGCGGCCTTGCTGAATGCAATAATACAAAACGCTATCGACGGCATAATAACCATAAGCGACCGGGGAATCATTGAACTGATTAATCCTTCGGCCTGTAAATTATTTGATTATACGCCCGAAGAGGTTATCGGAAAGAATATATCCGTACTTATGCCGTCCCCTGATCGTACCAACCACGATAATTATATCAGTAGGTACCAGCATACCGGTGTGCCCCATATTATTGGAATAGGGCGCGAAGTTACAGGATTACGTAAAGACGGAACCAAATTCCCGTTCAGGTTGGGCGTGAGCGAAGTGCAGTATTCCGGGCGGAAGATATTTACCGGCTTTATTCATGACCTTAGCAAACAAAAGGAAGCAGAAGAACAACTAAAGGATTATGCCTCCCACCTGGAGGAACTTGTAGAAGAACGCACGCTATCTTTGAAAAATACTGTAACTGAGTTACACCGGGCAAAGGAAGAGGTGAGCCAGTCGTTAGAAAAAGAAAAAGAATTAAGCCAGTTAAAAAGCAGGTTTGTTTCTATGGCTTCTCATGAATTCAGAACGCCCTTGAGTGCAGTACAACTATCGGCGTCATTAATTGACAAATACGCAGAGCCTTTTGAAAACAACCATATAACTAAACATGTAGGAAAGATTAAAAATGCTGTCGGAAACCTTACAACTATTTTGAATGATTTTTTGTCGCTCGAAAAGTTGGAAGCAGGAAAGGTGGAACCAGCATTCATCAGATTCGATCTTGTCAAACTATCGGAAGATATTACAGAAGAGATGCAGATGGTTGCCAAACAAAACCAGAATATTATTTACCAACACACTGGTATTAATAGTATTGTTACTCTCGATCCTAATTTATTAAAAAATTGTATATTTAACCTCATTGGCAATGCCATAAAATATTCGGGTGAAAATACTTTTATTGAATTTAATACCGAAATAAACGAACAATACTGTACCATAATAATTAAAGATAATGGCATAGGCATACCTGAAAATGATCAGAAACATTTGTTCGAGGCATTTTTCAGGGCACATAACACCGGCAATATTCCGGGTACAGGTTTGGGTTTAAATATTGTAGCCCGCTATACCAACCTGATGTATGGGCATATTGATTTTAAGAGCAGCATTAACCATGGGACTATATTCACCCTATCATTTCCAATGTCATGAAGAAAAAAGTACTTGTAATTGAAGACAATACCGATATCCGGGAAAATGTTGTTGAAATTTTACAACTGGCCGATTTTACCGTTTTTGAAGCCGATAATGGCAAAATTGGCGTTGAACTTGCGCTAAAACATTTGCCTGATATTATCCTGTGCGATATAATGATGCCTGAACTTGACGGTTACGGCGTTTTATACCTGCTAAGTAAAAACCCGGAAGCAGCTGCGATACCTTTTATATTTTTAACAGCAAAAGCTGAAAAAGTTGACCTGAGGAAAGGCATGGAAATGGGCGCAGACGATTACCTCACAAAACCGTTTGATGACATTGAATTGCTAAATGCCATTGAAAGCCGCTTAAAGAAAAAAGAGATCCAACAAACCTTTTACAGTAAATCACTTGATCGTTTGGATAGCCTTATATCCAAAAACGACGGGCTTGCAGAATTGAAAAAAATCATCAGCGAGCGCAAAACAAGGCAGTTTAAAAAAAACCAGGTGATCTATTACGAGGGTGACAGGGGAAACGGCCTCTACCTGATGCTTACAGGAAGGGTTAAAACCGTTAAACTAGCTGAAGATGGCCGTGAATTAATGACCGGTATATTTACATCCGACAATTATTTGGGCATACAGGCACTGCTTGCCAATGAACCATATAGTGATACAGCTACCGCATTAGAGGATACATCCGTTTGTCTGATCCCCAAGGACAGCCTTGACAAATTATTAAATTTGTATCCTGATGTTGCAAAAGAGTTTATCAAGCTGTTATCAAACGATATAAGGGAAAAAGAAGAGCAGTTATTGCAACTTGCTTATAACTCTGTTAGAAAAAGGCTTGCCGACTCTATTTTGCGGTTACACAAACAACCCGGCCATGATAACGAAGATGGTTTTAAGATCACGAGAGAAGACCTCGCGGCTATGGCAGGTATGGCGACCGAAACAGTTAGCCGCACATTATCTGACTTTAAGGACGAAGGATTGATTGAAAAAAAGGGAAGTACGATCCGTTTACTTGACCTCAACCGTTTAACCAAAATGAAAAACTGACCAATGTCACTTTTTTCCCTGACATTGCTCACACAATAAAAATAGCTCTTTAAATAGCTTTGTAATATAAAACAATAGCTAAATGAAGGCGGTAGCTTATAGTATAAAACCTTTTGAAAAAGAATTTCTGGCAAAAGCCAATCAGAAAAAACACGATATAACACTTATATCCAATAGCTTAAGCATTGAAACAGCAGTTTACGCAGAGGGAAAGGATGCTGTAATTGTTTTTACTAATGACGATGTTTCGGCTGCCGTTATCGAACGCCTTGCCGGATTTGGTATAAAATATATTGCTACCCGATCTTCCAGTTTTGATCAAATTAATATTGAAGCTGCCGATAAATTCAACATAAAACTTGCAAACGTCCCATATTATTCGCCGCAGGCTGTCGCTGAACTTACACTAGCGCTTGCGTTCGCCCTCAACAGGCATATTGTTAAAGCCGAAGAGCAAAGCAGGCATTTCGATTTCAGAAATGATGAACTGATCGGTTTTAACTTTTATGGTAAAACCGTCGGTCTGGTAGGCCTTGGTAAAAGCGGGCTTGCAGTGGCCAATATTTTTAATGGCATGGGTTGTGTTGTCATTGGGTATGACCCTTCTTTCCCCGAAACAACCAACAATATCAGGGAAGTTGATCTGGATACTTTGTTTTCATCTGCCGATATCATCTCGCTTCATTTGCCTTTAAACCCGGGCACAAAACACGTTATTAATAAAACCGCCCTTGAAAAAATGAAGAACGGCGTAATGCTGATCAACACCTCGAGGGGGGGGCTGATTAATACCAAGGATGTGGTGGTAGCGCTGGATAACGGAAAAATTGGTTATTTAGGCATCGATGTATATGAATACGAAAAAGGCCTTTTTTTCGAAGATCACAAAAATGACATCGAAAAAGACCCAATACTTTCCAGATTATTGGATCATCCCAATGTGCTGGTAACCCCGCACCAGGCCTATCTTACCCGGGAAGCCCTGCAGGAAATTGCTAACCAAACCATAAAAAATCTTGATCAATGGCAAAATAACGCCTGCGCAGGCAATGCTTGCATAGGTATCAAAAACTGTCAGGATAATGAATTAAACCAGACTCAGCTACAGAAAACACATGTTAACTAAACAACAGCAAACAGATAAGGCAGAAAAGTATAATGTAGCTGCCCCCCGGTACACCAGTTACCCAACTGTTCCTTATTGGGATATTGAAAAATTTTCGGCTGACCTATGGAAAGATTCCGTTAAGCTGTCATTTAACGAAAGCAACAAAGAAGATGGTATTAGTATTTACATCCATTTGCCTTTTTGCGAGAGTTTATGTACCTATTGTGGCTGCAATACCCGCATCACAAAAAACCACAAGGTTGAAGAACCTTATATTCAAGCTGTATTAAAAGAATGGCAACAGTATTTAAAGATATTTGGATCGAAACCTGTTATACGCGAAATTCATTTAGGTGGTGGCACACCAACCTTTTTTAGCGCAGAAAACCTTCAGCTGCTGATAAATGGAATTTTAACAAATGCAGAAATTCATCCTGGTGCTGAATTTAGTTTCGAAGCCCACCCGGGAAACACTACTGAATTACATTTAAAGACGCTATTTGATCTTGGATTCAGGAGATTAAGCCTGGGCATACAGGATTTTGACCCGAAAGTTCAATTTATCATCAACAGGATCCAAAGCTATGAACAAGTTGAACAAGCTACCAATAGCGCCCGCGCAATTGGTTATACTTCAGTTAATTTCGATCTCATCTATGGTTTGCCACTGCAAACAATGAGCGGGCTTACCGAAACGATAAGCCTGGTGGGGCAATTAATGCCCGATAGAATAGCTTTTTATAGTTACGCACATGTGCCATGGTTAAAACCTGGTCAGCGCCATTATACTGAGAATGATTTACCGGATGCAGCAGCAAAACAAAAACTTTATGAAACCGGCAGGAGCCTGCTAAAAAGCTATGGATATTATGAAATAGGCATGGACCATTTTGCTTTGCCCGGAGATAGTTTATACCAGGCATCTGTTACCGGCAGGTTGCACCGCAATTTTATGGGCTATACCCACCAGTACACCGAACTTATGATCGGCCTTGGTGTATCATCCATCAGCGATTCCTGGTATGCTTTTGCACAAAACGTTAAAAAGGTGGAGGACTATATTGAATTGGTAAACCATGACAAGTTACCGGTATTTAAAGGTCATATCTTAACAAGGGAAGACCTTGTAATCCGCAGGCATATTTTGGATATAATGTGCAAAGGCGAAACCAGGTGGAATTACCATAATGAGCCTTTTGAATCCATATTCGCCGGTATCGAGCGGCTGCAAACGCTTGCGCATGACGGCCTTATTGAACTTAATTCGTGGAGCCTTAAAGTAACGCCGGAAGGTAAACGTTACCTGCGGAATATTTGTATGGCGCTGGATGCCAGGCTCTGGAAAAATCAACCTACTTCGCAACTCTTCAGTATGGCCGGCTAATCGCGCCACAAAACTCCTCTTTTTATAAGCAACTGACCTCATAAAGATTTGTGCGCCGGCGCAAATCTTTATATCGAGTAGAGGGCGAAACTTTTATTTGTTTCGCCGCTCTCTCATACCACCGTACGTACGGTTCCGTGTACGGCGGTTCCAATAGTTACTGATTTCTTGTAATCTAAGTACCTGTCAAGTAGGCTAACAATCTCCAGTTTCTGAAAGTAGCGCTTTTGTAATGGCTTGATTCATGTGACTGGCTCCCGAATTCCACCATGGCCCGCGGTTGTTAAAGGCTGATTCCACCGCCCGCTGTTCGGTTAGACCCGCCGCGATCAGTTTGTTCCGCCTCGTCCAATTTCGCTTCCTTTGATTGCTGGGGTTGGTTTCCCTGTTATGGGTACAGTAGTATCCGCGCCATTATTACTCCGAACGCCTTCCGGGTGTCCTCCTTTAATAATGGCCTCAGGTTTATCCCTTGATTCTGCTTCTTTCTTCTGTATCATAATAGTCCTTCCCGTAACTATGGTTCAGCCCTTCTTCCGCTGGTGCGGAATACTATGGCCTCTGCTGACTCCTGAATGTTCAGACCGATGTCTCCATCGGCGTTGTTACTTACGGGAACCGCGTGTCCTTTCAGCTAACTTCTCATTCAGGTCTCCCCGGGTAATGCGCATCTACCTTCCTGCTTATGTCCGCCGCATATACTTATGTACCTCCCGTGTAAGTATTGGACTTTAGAGATGATGGCCTCCGCTTCCGGTATACAAGCCTATTATGCGATTCCTGTTCGTCGGACCAGCGTTTTGCATTCGGCTTCCTTCAGATTCCATCTCACGGTGGACACCCTTGCCGCTCCGCTAATGGTTCCCCTTACCGGGCCCATAGTGAACTTTCATCACCAAGTAGATGCGCCCTGCCGGGCGCACCATAAAAAAAGCTGCTGCCCTGCCAGGCAACAGCTAAAAAATTAAACTAAACAATTAATGTTAAAAAAACCGATTAAAAATCGACAGCATCGCTATATGCTATCCGTACCTAAATCAATTATTACAAAACAAATATAACACTGCTTTTCTGCCAAAAACATGACCTTAAACAGGTAAAAACATGATCCGAAGCACTTTTAAAAAAAGTCGTTATAAAAAAAGCTGTTGCATTAACGGCAACAGCTTCAAATCAACACTAAAAATTAACCTTATTAAAACTGAACAAATAATCAAATTAAAAAGATGATGAGCATGAAGGCATCAATTACACAAAAGGCGACAACTGAAGTAAGGGCACGTACGGACCTATCGAAACATGCAATAATATTAGAGAAAAATGCAAGGCAAATAACGGCAACGATACTAAAATGCGCATGATAGTAAGTCGCCATTAAGACCAGTAATGGAAGAAAAAGTACACATTGAACAACAAGCTGAATATGCACCCATGTGGCTTTGCTCAATTCATTTCTATTTGATTGAAAAAACAAATCCCAAAAAACACCGGCCTTTCCGGTAGTATGCGCTGATTTATGCGCCCAATAAACCGGCTTGTGTATCCTAATAGTTCTCATCTTCTGATTTATTTTACTGATGTAAAGTTGGTATATTTTACAACATGGGCACATGACCCACCTCAAGTTAAAAAATGATCGTGATCATATTATTTAATCAATTACCAAGTGTGAACCACGCTTCAAAAGGCAAAACGAAGAGATCAGAAACCCGTTGTTATTTCTCCAAAAATTCAGACAGACCAAATTTTACCGGCAAATGCTTGTACCTGTACCGAATCCGGCAGGGCTTAGATATGGAATATTAAGCTGAAGGCCGCGCAGTAAAAACCAAAACCCAAGAAAGATCATAAAATAAGGAATGGTTTTGTTGATGCGCCTGCGTATTGCAGGCCCCATGAACCCGGTACTTACCGTCGCGATGAGCATCAATGGAAACGTCCCCATACCAAACCAAAACATAAACTGCGCCGACGTTAAGGGCGAACCTGCGTTAATTGCTCCCGCAAGGGCAAGGTACACGAACCCGCATGGTAAAAAACCGTTCAGCAAACCGACAACAAGGTTGCCTGTGCGATGCCGCAGCGCGTAATTCAACAAACGGTTAAATGGTGCCAGAAGTTTCGTCATAAATTTACCATCGGGTAACCTTAATTTAAATAACCTTGAAAAGCCTGCCATCAGGATAAGGACGCCACTCAGCAGGCTTATCCCCTGCTGTAGTCCTGACAGCCATAATTGCCGCCCGATAAAGCCTATCAGGAAACCTAAAAAAGTGTAGGTGATAACGCGGCCAAAATTATATGCAAATTTATCAGCTATTACAAGCCACCAGCGTGTTTTAAAAGAAGGCACGGCAAGGGCAAGCGGCCCGCACATGCCAACGCAATGCGCACTGCCAAATAAGCCTATAAAAAATGCAATTTCGCTGCTGTTCATTTCAGGTTTATTCCCTGCTGGTATAAATATTTTTTATGATTGCTCTCCCAATTAAAAACTAATAGCCAGTGACCCTTGCTAACTTTTTGAAGCGGGATGGTGAATTCGTTTTGAGCATTTACTTTCACATCATAAACCTTGTCCATCGTGTAGTCTGAAGGACGGCCCAATGTTACCTTTCCACTGGTAACTTGTTGCGCAAAAGTTAGTTTTATGTTATCCTCGTCTGATTTTATTACCGGCACTGCATGATCTTTATAAACCTGCACCTCCTGGTTATAGTCTTTATCAAAGGTGAGCCCTTTTTCATAATATTGATGGTCGTAATCGTCAACAGGCGCGGTAAACATGCGATAACACATCGTCAGAATGAATAGCATAAAAGCTATCAATGTCAGTACAATTCCTTTTCCCCAGTTCATAATTTTAATTAATTAATTGGTCCCACAAATTCGGTTTCAACCGTTTTTACTACTCTATTTCCTACAATCAGTTGTAAATGCACATCTGTTTTCGCTGTATGTATTTTTGACGCCGGTATCATTACAAAAAACACCGCCTTCACTGATCCTTCTTTTTCCATCACGCCGGGTGCCTGTATATATTTAATTTTTACAGACGGGTCATCTGCCCTAAGCGTAAAATCTTTCCGCTGATTAGTTTTGTTAATAAATTCCGCATTATAAATATTGCTGATGTAGCCGCCAGGCTGTTCCTGGTACAGCATACCCGCGCTTCGCATAACCGTTACATCCAGGTCGCTCCGCGTGAATATAAAATAGCTCAGCACCGAAAGTAAAACAACAATAACACCGGCATACGCCTTCATTCTTATTGTAAACGATGGCTTCTCCTTCATGTGGATCATGTTTTCGGAAAAATAGCCTATCAGTTTACGCGGCTTATGGATCTTGTCCATTACTTCATCGCAAACATCAATACACGCCGTGCAGTTAATGCATTCCAGTTGTGTTCCCTTCCTGATATCTATCCCGGTAGGGCACACATCGATACAAAGCCCGCAGTCAATACAATCACCCTTCTGGCCTGGTATATCATGCCTCTTATCGATCTTGCCGCGGGGTTCTCCCCTTACATCATCATAAGCAACTACCAATGTATGCTCATCTATCATTACGCCCTGCAGCCTGCCATATGGGCAAAACAAGGTACAAACCTGTTCGCGAATTCTGCTATAAACGGTGTAAAAAACCATTGTAAAAACCCAAATACTTATAAAGCCTACTACGTGGGTTGCTATTGGTTCGGTAATAATTTTTATTAAACTTTCACTACCAATAATATAAGCCAGGAAAGTATTGGCGATTAAAAATGAAATAATAATAAAAGCAGCTGTTTTTCCCGTTTTCCTCACAATTTTCTCCCTTGTCCAGGGGCCGGCATCAAGTTTTTTCCTTTTTCTTGCATCGCCTTCAATCCACTCTTCCACTTTACGGAAAACCATTTCCATAAATATGGTTTGGGGGCAGATCCAGCCGCAAAACACACGGCCAAAGGCAATTGTAAACAATACGATACAAACGATAAAGATCAGCGTTGCGATCACAAACAGGAAAATATCCTGCGGCCAGAATACCTGCCCGAGTAATACAAACTGCCTGTCGATAAAATTAAGCAGCAGCAGTGGCTGCCCGTTAATACGTATAAACGGCCCTGAGAACAGAAAGATAAGATAAATATAGCTTATCCAGCTGCGCCATTTGTAAAATGGCCCTTTACGTATCAACGGATAAATCCACTGCCGCCTGGCATTTTTCGCGCCCTCTAATGATCCATCCATCCGGGTATATTCTTTAATTAATTTAAATTTTAAGATTTCGGTGCATGACTTGCAGCATCGTCAACTTCTTTAGCCCCCTGGGGTTCTTTTGCGCCCGGAGGGTTGGTACCATGCAAAGATTTGATATAATTAGCAACATCAGAAATCTGTTTTGGCGACAATTGCTTTTCCCATGTAGGCATTCCTTTTGCAAGCACGCCGTATTTTATAGTTTTAAAAATATCAGTGATCTTTCCGCCGTGCAACCAATAATCATCAGTTAGGTTTGGCCCAACTACACCCTGTGCCTGTGCACCGTGGCATGGAGAGCAGGTTGTCATGAAGACTGTCTTTCCGGACGCAAGAACAGTTGGATCTGTGACCAGTTTAACCGTGTTTTCATCAACCTGGCTGGCCTGGTGGCTCAGATACAATTTTTTAGCAGCATTGGCCTGCGCCATTTCGGTTTTATATTCAGCGTATTGAAGCTGTCCGGTACCAAATACGTGGTAATTGAGCAGGTAACCTACCGCAAAAAGTATTGTTCCATAAAACAAATACATAAACCAGGCAGGTGTCGGGTTGTCAAGCTCCCTAATGCCATCATATTCGCCTTCAAGCAGCAAATTACTTTCTTCGGACATTGGCTTTAAAGAGAGCAGTTTAAGCCAAACTTTACTTTCTTTTTGTTTGCCGGGCTTTAATTCTGCCTCGATCTGTTCATCCGATTGGCCTTCATATTTCATGATGATTTTGGTAAGCACTTTGAAAGTACGGAGCAAAACAAGCATCACAACGATGAAAAGCAGCAGCGCAGCCACTACAATGCCATATCCTATTAAATTTTCCGTTTCCGGAGTAAGTAAACTATGGTCGTCCTGCGCAAATGCAGGCACGACGAATATTGTTAAAGTCAACAATAAAAATATACGGAAATATTTCATGACTGTAATGGTTTAAATGGTTTTGGTGTATTGTCGTCTTCCAGTGGCAAATCACTCATATAGTTGACATGCGTTTTTTTAAGCCTGAACATAAGGATAGTAACAACAATGAAAAACACGAAGAATATCCCTAAAGAGGAGATCAGATAGATCTGACCTCCTGAAAATTTGTCTAAATACTGGCTAAACATGATTTGAAAAATTAATTATTGTTAGCTGATTTGTCTGCTTTAATGTCTGTACCAAGGCGTTGCAAATAAGCAATAATGGCTATCACCTCTCTGTCGCTACTAACCTTAATATGGTTTTTAGCAAGGTCGGCCGCTATGCCTTTAGCTTGCTTATCAAGTTCACGGTTGGCAATTTTATCGTAGCCTACCGGATACGGAACGCCTAAAGTGCGCATCGCGTTGATTTTTCTAGCGGTTAAAGAAGTATCCAGCTTTTGCGTAATAAACCAATCGTAATTCGGCATGATACTTCCCGGCGACATTAAGCGAGGATCCATCAGGTGATTGTAATGCCATGCGTTGGGATATTTACCGCCTTCCCGGGCCAGATCGGGCCCTATGCGTTTTGATCCCCAAAGGAATGGGTGGTCGTATACAAACTCCCCGGCTTTACTGTATTCGCCATAGCGCTCAGTTTCTGACCGGAACGGCCTTACCGTTTGCGAGTGGCAAGCCAAGCAGCCTTCCCTGATATACAAATCCCTTCCCTGTAATTCCAAAGGAGTGTAAGGTTTTACGCTGGCAATGGTAGCGATGTTTGATTTGATGGTTAATGTTGGCATCAATTCAACAAATGAGCCTACCAAAATCACCAGTAATGCAACGATCATGAACTTGATCGGTTTGCGTTCCAAAGCGCGGTGCCATGAATGCTCATTTACGTGCTGGGGTAATGGTTCAAGCGGCATAGCCTGGGCTGCTTCATTAGCTACAAGGCTTCCCTGTGCCATTGTTTTAAACAGGTTATAAGCCATTAAAATAACACCGCTTAAATATAGTGTGCCGCCTATTGAGCGCATTACGTACATTGGTAATATCCGCAAGGTAGTTTCAAGGAAATTTGGATATTTCAATAAACCCTCGGGTGTAAACTCTTTCAACATCAATGATTGGGTAAAGCCTGCCCAATAAATGGGTATTACATAAAACAAAATACCCAAAGTGCCGATCCAGAAGTGGATGGAGGCCAATTTTTTAGAGAACAATTCGGTTTTGTAGATACGTGGAATTATCCAGTATAATATGGCAAAGGTTAAGAAACCATTCCAGCCCATAGCCCCAACGTGTACGTGGGCGATAATCCAGTCGGTAAAATGTGCAAATCCGTTTACTTGTTTAAGCGAAAGCATAGGGCCTTCGAAAGTGGCCATACCATAAGCGGTTAGGCCAACCACCATAAACTTTAAATTTACATCATCCCTTACTTTATCCCATGCGCCGCGCAGCGTTAACAAACCGTTGATCATACCACCCCAGCTTGGAGCAATAAGCATGATTGAAAAGGCGACACCCAATGATTGCGCCCACCCGGGTAAGGTGCTGTATAACAAATGGTGAGGACCTGCCCAGATATAGAGGAATATAAGTGCCCAAAAATGGAGGATACTTAATTTATACGAATAAACAGGCCGGTTTGCCATTTTAGGCAAAAAGTAATACATCATACCCAGGTAGGGCGTTGTGAGGAAGAAAGCAACCGCGTTATGTCCGTACCACCATTGAACAAGTGCGTCCTGAACACCGGCATATATCATATAACTTTTTGTTAATGATACCGGTAATTCAATAGAGTTTACAATGTGCAATACTGCGATAGTAACAAAAGTGGCGATGTAAAACCAAATGGCCACATACAAATGACGCTCGCGCCTCTTAATAATTGTACCAAACATATTGATACCGAAAACAACCCATATAATGGTGATCAGGATATCGATTGGCCATTCCAGTTCAGCATATTCATGCGAGGTGGTAAATCCAAGTGGCAGGGTAATAGCAGCCGATACAATAATGAGCTGCCAGCCCCAAAAATGGATCTTGCTGAGTACATCACTAAACATACGCGCTTTTAACAAGCGTTGTAATGAATAGTAAACACCCATGAAAATGGCATTACCCACAAATGCAAAAATAACCGCATTGGTGTGTAATGGCCTGATCCGGCCGAAGGTGGTGTATTGGGTGTCAAGGTTTGCAGCCGGGTGATATAGCTCTATCGCTATCCACAGGCCCACTGTCATCCCAACAATACCCCAAATAATGGTGGCAATACCAAAATTCCGGACTATTTTGTTGTCATAGTAAAATTTTTCGGGTTGCATAAAGTAATTAATTAGTTGTTTTTAATGGCGTAAAATTAATTTTGCGGGGGCAGTGACAGAATGATGACAATTACTCAAAAAGGTGACCTTCGTCACTTTTTTGATTTATTTTCAACCTCTTCATTATGATCATCCAATAATATTCTGACCGATGGCGTATACAGGTCATCATTCTGTCCGCTCTTTTGTGCCCAGAAAAATGCTCCTAAAAAAATCAGGGCAAGCAGTATGCTGCATCCTATTAAAAAAAATATTATCGTCATATCAATTTTCGCCTCTTTGCAGCCAGGCGTGTGGCTATGCTTGTAAATGAAATAATAGTTGCTGTGCTTAGCGGCATTAAAATAGCCGCCACCAATGGAGATAAATTGCCCGTTACCGCATAACTTAACCCTATTACATTATAGGTTAATGATATCAGGAAAGACAAATAGATAATATGTACCGTGTCTTTTGAAAATTTAAGGAACACTGGTAGTTTTATTAGCGAGCGTCCATCCAAAATAGCATCGCTGCCGGGCGAAAAGTTATTTACATTGTCGGTAAGGGCTATACCCAGGTTGCTTTGCTTTAGTGCACCCGCATCATTCAGACCATCCCCTATCATCATTACAGTGGCGCCCGTACGCTGTAAGGAGTTGATGAAATCAAGTTTTTCTTGTGGCGATTGATCAAAATACATCGCTTCCTGGCTTTTAAAAAATTTCAGCAATTCATACTTTTCATGATCATGGTCTCCTGATAGCAAAAAGAGTTTGTAACCAGGCACCAGATTACTGATATTTTCGAGCCCCGGCCGGTATTGATGAACAAAAGCAAAATAACCTAAATAAACATTGTCAAGTAAAACATGTACCCTCGAAAGCTGCGTTTCGTCTTCTTTTTGGCCAAACACCAATTTTGAATTGCCAACCCTGAGGTAATGTCCGTCAATTACCGCCATTATTCCCTGGCCGGGAACCTCTGCGTACTCTTCCGTTTTTAAGCGCTCATGACCGTTGAGGTGTGCATAAATCATCCTGCTTAACGGATGACTCGAATTACCACATGCACTATAAATCAATTGTTTTTCCTTTTCCGATAACGCGCCTTCAAATTTTATAGTTTTGCTGTCGCCTGTTGTTATAGTCCCTGTTTTATCCAAAACAATGGTATCTATACTGGCCAGGTGTTCCACAATGGCCGTATTCTTCAGATAGAAAAAATTCTTGTCAAAAATGCTCAGCGCTGCTGACATGGTGAATGGGGTGCTTAAAGCAAGTGCGCATGGACAAGCCACAATAAGGACTGCGGTAAAAGCTGCAAGCCCTTTTTTATAATCTACCGGCAACCAATATAATAATGTACTGACTGCAATAACCAGCAAAACAACAGTAAAATATTTGCTTACTTTCTGGCTGAAAGTTTGCATATCTTTTCCCTGCCTGCGCGAGAAAGCTTCATTATTCCATAATTGTGTTAAATAACTTTGCGAAACAGGCTTTATTACTTCCATTTCAATGGCCTGGCCTGTTTGCCTGCCGCCGGCGTAGATGATCTCGCCCAGTATTTTGCTTACCGGATTTGCCTCGCCGGTTACAAAACTAAAATCTATCAAAGCTTCGCCTTTCAGTAAGATAGCGTCGGCCGGAATGATCTCATTATGCCGGATTACTATGCGATGCCCGGTTTGTAGTTGAGATAGTGGAATATGCTGTTCCGAATCATTTTCAATAACCGACACAGCGACAGGAAAAAACGACCGGTAATCACGCTCAAATGAAATGTGGTGGTATGTTTTCCGCTGAATAAACTTGCCGATGAGCAAAAAGAATACCAGCCCGCATAAAGTGTCCCCAAAACCTGCACCGGTGCGGGTATACACTTCAGTTATCGTACGGATAAACAAAACAGTTATACCCAAAGCCAGCGGAAAATCAATATTTAATACTTTATTGCGGAGGTTATTCCAGGCTGAGACAAAATATTCAGTTCCGCTGTAAAAAACTACCGGCAGGCAAAACAACACATTAAGCCATCCAAAAAAGTGTTTAAACGTTTGCTCGACTCCCGACAGGCCGAAATATTCAGGAAAACTCAGCAACATCACGTTTCCAAAACAAAAACCTGCTACAGCAATTTTTTGTACCAGGTTATCTTTACGGCTCTTATCCTGCTTCTTAATAACATCCTGCAAGCTGATCAAAGGTTCGTATCCAATATTAAATAGCAATTCAACTACCTGCCGTAAACTAATTTCGGGATTACTGAACCTTATAATTACCTGTTTTTTTAAAAAGTCGATCCTGCTGTAGTGTATGGCCGGATTTATCCTGTTGAGTTGTTCAAGCAACCATATGCACGAACTGCAATGGATGGCGGGAATATAAAAACTCACAATGGTTATCTTATCATCCGAATAGTCAATCAGATCGCTGGTGATGGTTGGATTATCAAGGTATTCAAAACGTGCATCAACAATTGCCCTGTTAGCCCCCGGGTGTTGATTATAGTTATAATAACTACATAGATTGTTTGCATTTAATATTTCGTAAACGCTTTTACATCCCTGGCAGCAAAACGCTTTTGCATCAACATGATGGAGTTCTTCAACACATTCATTGCCACAATGATAGCACAAGGTTTGCCCGTCTATGGCGCTTTCTTTCATAGTTTAATTTTATTATCCCAAAGATGCTTCCTCAAAACGGGGTAAATAATGATCTAAAATTTATTAAAAAGTGACCTTCGTCAGTTTTTGTGTTTATAACAACCCGTAGCTTTGGGGAAAAACATAACTATTACTGTTTTGCACCCTATTAATAATAATTCATGATCCATAAATTTCATATACCCGTACTAGGTTTAGGTTATTCAGTTGATACGCCATTAAAAGTTGCCCGTTACGGAATATCATCAGTTGTATCAGTTGTTGATGACGAACTGATTGAGCGCATGCGCGAATATCATTCAAAAAAGAACAACGAACCCTACGAGGCCATAACCAAAAAAGAGCCCGGTTTCAGGGAAAAGCGTATTACCTCATATCTTAACTTGCTCGAAAAACTGGTAAACCAGCAATTTGAGCAATTAAAAAACGAGCCATTTGAGCCCGGCAGTGATATATGCCGCTATTTCGACCTACTGCCCGAATCTTCGCCGCTAAAACAAGGTTACGACCTGATGCAGGAGTATACCGATGAAGAAACCCGGCGGGTTTTCCAGGACAGGCTGCGCAAGGAGTTAAAAAAAGGCGAGATTGACGTAAATATCATGTCGAAAGTTGATAAGACAAATTTCAACGCGAACCATGAATCAACCGGAGATGAAAATACAGATGCTTTAACCGCCCTGCGGGGATTTGCGCACAGTAATTTACGGTCATCGGTAATATTATCTGCCGGCATGAACCCGAGGCTTTACAGTTATATCGAATCGTTCGCCGATTTTCTTCCTGACGACAGTGGCTCAACACGCAAAAAAATTATTTTAAAAGTAAGCGACTTTCGTTCGGGGCTGATCCAGGCAAAGTTTTTAGCAAAAAAAGGCCTATGGATCTCTGAGTTCAGGATTGAATCGGGGCTTAATTGCGGCGGCCACGCTTTTGCCTCTGATGGCTATTTACTGGGCCCTGTTTTAGAAGAGTTTAAAAATAAAAGAGAAGCGCTGCACCTTGAGTTGTTTGAGATGTATAAGGCCGCATTACTAATAAAAGGTATAGCCATTTCAAATGTCCCTCCGCAACGCATTAGCGTTCAGGGCGGCATTGGCACTGCTGATGAAAATAACTTTCTGCTCACCTATTATCAATTGGACGTTACAGGTTGGGGTAGCCCATTCTTACTGGTTCCGGAAGCTACCAATGTTGATGAAGACACTTTAAAAATGCTCGAAAATGCCGGCGAGGATGCTTTTTATGTAAGCAACTCCTCTCCGTTAGGTATATTGTTTAATAATTTTAGGGGTACTACCAGTGAAAAACAACGTTTGGAACGAATTAACAAAGGCAGGCCCGGAAACCCCTGTGTTAAAAAATACCTGGTAACCAATACGGAGTTTACCACCGAACCTATCTGCACAGCCTCGAGAGAGTACCAGAACCTGAAAATAAAACAACTTAAAACGCTTGACCTGAGCCCTGAAGAATATGAAGAGCAAGTTGGTGCGGTAACCGAAAAAATCTGCCTTTGCGAAGGTCTTTGTTCATCAAGTTATTTAAAGTACGGCATCAATAAACCAAAGGAAAACAAAGCGGTTACAATTTGCCCGGGCCCTAACCTTGCTTATTTTTCAAGATCATACTCCCTGGAGGAAATGGTGAAGCATATTTACGGGTCAATTGACCTGTTACAAAATGTAAAACGCCCACATGTTTTTATCAACGAGCTTAACCTGTACATTGATCATTTTCAAAAAGAGATCTCGGCCCAGGTTAAAAATTTCACTGATAAAAAACAAAAATACCTGCTCAAATTTAAAACAGAACTGGAAACCGGAATTGATTATTACAAACAGCTTTTCCCTCAAATAACACTCCAGGCACAAAGTCTGGCCACTATTTTGGAGGACCTGTACTCAGCAGAAAAAAAACTGAGCGGTATTTCTCTCTAACGCCAATTTCCTGAATACTATAAACAAAAGGAGCTGCCTCATTGATGGGGCAGCTTTATTTATTTGGATTAAATGGGGGCGAAATTATAGAAGTATCAATTCCCTGAATGCCTTAAAGTGTACTCCCGTAGCGGCGACATTACGCTGGTTCAGGAATTACAAGCAATGGTATGGTTGAATGTCCGGCCATTTTTTGGGTATGGCTACCTGTAAATATTTTCTCCAGGATATTGTGCCCCCGATGCACCATCGCAAGCATGTCCACATGCCCATGTTCACATAACCATTCAAGCCCGCGTTCGGGATTATCGCTTTTTACTACCCTATAATAAATATTCGGATAATTGGCTTTGTTTGACAACTCAACCAGGAAGTGGTCCAGCCACTGTTTAAATTGAGGGCTTTGTTCCTTTTCATCCAGAATATGCGTAATCAGCAATTCCGCATTCAGCGGCCTTATCAGCTCTATTAAATTATAAATTGTTTCCAGATCTTTTTCATGATGCAGAAAATCGGTCGCAAAGGCAATCTTTTTTACGGTTTTTATCGCGGCGGTTTCAGGAACAAGTAACAATGGGCAAATTGCCTCATCAATCATCCGGCGGGTATGGTTGCCTACCAAAAACTGGCTTAAACCGTTATTTCCATGTGTGGCCATAACCACCATTTGAATGTTTTGATGTTCAACAATATCATTTACAACCGCCGTAACGGCGCCCACGTCGTTTTCACATTGAATGGAAGGTTGAAAGTCAGTGTCATTATTTTGTTTTTTCAGAGAAGCCCTCAACGCCTTTAACTCTTCTTCACTGTCTTTAAGCATTTCTTCGTATTCCATCATTGGCCAGGTAACCAGGCCGGCCTCAGGCACTTCCGCAGGCACAATAAAAGCATTACACAAAACAAGGTTTGCTTTTAATTGAACTGCCAGCTTATTTGCATATTCAGCAGCATGCCGGGCTTTAGCTGAGAAATCAGTCGCTATAAGTAACGTTTTCATTGTCTTTTTGAATTTAACTGTATAATATTTCCTATGTAAAATTCACTAAAACAAAACCATCAAATAATGATATTACTCACTCTAAAGTGTGATTCTTAACTTTTAATATGTGATGCTGATCATTCTTTTAGCCACGCGGTATTTGAAAATTTACATATTATTTAAATTGACGATCCGATATGAAATCCATCCTTGTCCTGACAGATTTTTCCAAAAATTCAGAGAACGCCGCAGAATTGGGGGTTAAACTTAGCGCTAAACTTAGTACTAACCTTTTGTTGTTTAATACTTACGTTACCAATTCGGCCGAAGCCTATGTAGCTGAACCCTGGGTTGCTGAAGACATTTACTGGGGAGATGATGACAGTAAAGATAATTTGAACAAACTTGCTAAAACGCTTAAAGATGAGGCCGGGGAACTGGGTGCAGCTCATCATCAACCTGTTATCTATTGTGGCAACGGCGAAGGAAAACTAGGGGTTATTATCCCGGATATCATCCAAAAGCATCATGTGGAGATGATATTGATGGGAGCCCGTGCCTTCAACCCCGATGATGACGGGCTGTTTGGGAGTGATTTAAATTCGACTATTCAAAAGTCAAGCCGACCAGTTTTAGTAGTGCCGTCAAAAATGGACCCGGAACAACTGCATAAAGTGATATTTGCAACCGATTTTGATGAAGCGGACATGTTGGCCATTCACTACCTGGTTAAATTGGGCCAATTATTGCATTTTGAACTGGAAATTATTCACATTACCCATCAGGATAAAACAACCCGATCAAAAAGTCAGAAAGAAATAGAGCTTGAGAAACAGATTTCCGGTTTAAAATACCCACAGGTCAGTTATCACGAGATAAAAGGCGACGACGTATCAAAAAACATATTGCGGATTTTTAAAGAGAGCGGCGCCGGTTTGCTGGCAATGGTACATCACCAGCACTCATTTATTATGCGCCTGCTGCACGATAGCACCACAAAAAAAATACTGGATAACCAGGAAGTTCCATTAATGATATTCCCCTCAAAAATGAAATGAGTTATAAAAAGTGATAAATATCACAAAACATCATGATGCTCATCAACGCCAGACCGGCATAATTGGCGAATCTTTACACCGAAATAATTACTATTGAAAAAAACAATGGATCATACATCTCAGGCAGATATTTCAAAATTCTTTATTGCGGGCATCAATTATAAAAAAACGGACGCCACCATCAGGGGGATGTTTGCGATCAACAACGATCAGTACGCTAATATCCTGACGCTTGCACCTGAATTTGGACTTCATTCATTATTTATCATTTCAACCTGTAACCGGACCGAGATCTATGGCTTCGCACCCAACGCGGGGCAACTGATCAATTTGCTTTGCACTCAAACAACCGGCGATGCAGCAACCTTTAGCAGGTTAGCTTATATTAAAAATGGTATTGAGGCTGTTGAACACCTGTTTGAAGTAGGCGCTGGTTTAGATTCGCAAATATTGGGGGATTATGAAATTACCGGTCAACTGAAGCAATCGGTAAAATTTGCCAAAGGATACAACTTTGTTAACTCTTTTTTGGAGCGTTTGGTGAATAGCGTATTTCAATCCTCCAAGATGATCCGGAACGAAACTGCTTTAAGCAGCGGCACCGTGTCTGTTTCTTATGCAGCAGTGGAGTATATTAAGGAGCATATTAACCTTTGTTCCAGGCGAAAGATCCTGGTTGTTGGCATTGGCAAAATCGGCCGCAATACCTGTAAAAACCTGGTTGATTATTTAGGCACAACAAACATCACCCTTATCAACCGGTCGGAAGAAAAGGCCGCGGAGCTTGCTGCCGAATTGGGTTTAACCTACGCCCCTATCGAAGAATTAGCCACACAAATTGAAAGCGCAGATGTTATACTGGTAGCTGCAAACGCAACTGAACCTATCATCTTAAAATCGCATCTTGAGCATAAAAACACCAAGCTGGTTGTTGATCTCTCCATCCCTTATAATGTAGAGGCCGCGGTCGCAGAATTAGCCAATATTTCGCTGGTTAATGTTGATATGCTATCAAAGATCAACGACGACACGTTGATTAAACGCAGGGCTGAAATACCAAAAGCAAAATGCATCATTGCCCAAAACATTGCTGGTTTTATGGATTGGTACATGATGCGCAAAAATGCTCCCGCATTAAATGCCATAAAATCAAAGCTCGTATATCTTTATATGCAACACTTCTCGGAATTTAAGGGCGATGCCGATAAATGCCCTGTTATAGCTGCTGAAAAAAAGATCCAAAAAGTGATCAATGGTATCGCCGGTAAAATGCGCGAAGAAAAACAACATGGCTGCCACTACCTTGAAGCTATTAACGATTTTATTATTTCGGTTAACAATTAGTACCGATCCCAACTTAAAGAAGTTTCAAATTACTTAAACAAGTGAATCTTGTTCAGCATTTTACGGTAAAATAGCCTCTTTGCAAATTCAGCGGATAACAGATACGCAGTAACGATCAGTACCATTAATCCATAGTATTCTAAAGGTAATTGCACAAATCCAAACCATCCGGCCATGGGTGTAAAAGGAATAGCTATTACGAAAACAAAGACCAGTACCGTGGCAAGCGATAGGTATTTGCCAGGCAGGCTTTTAAGAAAAGAAAGTCTTGTACGTACAACCAGCACGATCAATATTGCCGAGATTACTGATTCCACAAACCAGCCTGTTTGAAATTCCTTTTCTTTTGCGCGCATAATTAACAATAGCACACCAAATGTAAGGTAATCAAATACCGAACTTAACAGACCGAAGATGATCATAAACCGCTTGATAAAACCAAGATCCCAACGTTGGGGTGTTTGAATGTTAATGGCGTCTACCCTGTCGGTGGCGATGGCCATTTCGGGAAAGTCTGTCAACAGGTTAGTCAATAATATTTGTTTAGGCAGCAAAGGTAAAAACGGCAGGAATAATGATGCACCGGCCATGCTGAACATATTGCCAAAGTTGGCACTGGTAGCCATAAAAATATATTTCATGGTGTTGGTGAAAGTCTTACGGCCTTCTATGATGCCTTCGTACAAAACATCCAGCCCCTGGTCAAGCAAAACAATATCTGCAGCCTCCTTGGCTACGTCAACCGCTGTATTTACCGAAATCCCCACATCAGCGGTATGCAGTGCAGGTGCATCATTAATACCATCGCCCATAAAACCAACTACGTTACCGGCTCTTTTTAGCATGACGATGATCCGTTCTTTTTGATTTGGCTCCACTTCGGCAAAAATATCTGTAAGTACGCATTGATGGGCTAAGGCAGCTGTGCTCATTTTTTGCATTTGCGAACCGGTTAGTATTTTAGGATCTGAAAGCCCTACCTGGGCCGCAAGGCTTTTAGCCACCAGGGCATTGTCGCCGGTAATTAATTTCAATTTTACGCCAAGATCGTTTAGTTTGGCAATAGTTTGCTGCACATCTTTCTTGGGCGGATCAAACAGGGTAACGAAACCGAGGAAGATCATATCAGCTTCGTCATCCTTCACAAAATTATGCTCAGCCGTAGCTGGTTTATAGGCGACACCCAAAGTTCTATACCCTTCGTTACTTGATTGCTCATATTGTTTCAGGATCTGGGCTTTTTTATCTGCCATTTTTACAATTTTTCCGGAGGCAGTTTCAACCCTGTCGCAGATCGTCAGCATATTGTTTACTGCTCCTTTGGTGATCGCCAGGTTTTCTGTGGTATTCTTTATTTGAATGGTTAACCTTTTCCGGATAAAATCATAGGGTATTTCAGCCTGAACGGTATAAGCACCTTTATCACCCTTCATGTTTGAAGCGATAGCGTCATCTATGGGGTTATGAAAACCCTGCTGCAGGGATGCATTGAGCCAGGCATACTTCAATATTTTGTCGCTGTGGTTACCATCAATGTCAATCGTATCCTTCAATTTAACTTTTCCCTCGGTTATCGTTCCCGTTTTATCAGAACAAAGGATGTTCATGCTGCCGAAGTTTTCGATGGAGGAGAGTCGCTTTACGATAACCTGCTTGGCTGCCATCCGTTTTGCACCGGTTGACAGGTTAACACTTATAATAGCCGGTAATAATTGCGGCGTGAGCCCCACTGCCAGCGCCAGCGAAAACATAAAAGAATCAAGCGGAGGTTTATGCAAAAGTACGTTAATGCCAAAAATGATGATTACCAGGATAAGTGTGATCTCCATCAGCAAATAGCCAAATCTGCGAATACCTCTTTCAAAATCAGTCTCAGGTGTTTTTAGTTGCAACGCCGCTGATATTTTTCCAAACTCAGTTTGTTTCCCTGTTTTCACGACGAGCGCCTTAGCTTTCCCGCTGATGACATGGGCGCCCATAAAAAGTGAATTGGCTCTTTTGGAGATCGGGATATTGGCCTCCAACACACCGGCACTTTTTTCAACCGGGTAGGTTTCGCCGGTAAATGCGGCTTCATCAATAAACAACTCCTGCGATTCAAGGATCAAACTATCGCCGGGAATAATATCGCCGGCTGTCAGAAAAACAATGTCACCAGGCACTACATTCTCAACCGGTATTTCTTTTTTTTTATTATCCCTAAAAACTGTACAATGCAATTGTACCATTTTAAGCAATTCATTTACGGCGTTCGCCGCGCCTCGTTCCTGCAAAAAACTCAATACGCTGCTAATGATAACAATTATTAAAATGATGACGGCATCAGTAACGTCTTTTAATCCGATAGACAAAAACGCTGCGATGATCAGCAATAAAGTAACCGGGCTTTTAAATTGTGATAAAAACAAAAAAATCGCCGAAGTATTTGAGTTAGCCTTTAAGGAATTGGGGCCATATTGTTTTAAGCGCTGGCCGGCCTCGCCGGTATTAAGACCATTTGGGGTGCATGATAATTGTTTTGCGGCTTCCTCGCTACTTAAATGCCAGAAAGTATCAAGCCGGGGGGTATTTTGATCGTCCAATTTATCCAGAATTTTGATGATAAGAATTGGATTAAAGATAGTTAATTAAAATTAACAGATGAAATAGCCTGAAATAACGATTATTGAAATGTGATAACAGTCAGTAATTCACACCCATGAGATCATAAATAATGAAAAGCAGAACAAGTATAATTGCCAATATCAATCACATGTAATAGATTAAGGTTATGTCACCATCCAATCAACACCATGCCTCTATTTCAAACGCCTTAAAATGGATTCAGGCCATTTTCTTTGTTACGTTGATCCTGTATTTTGGTAAAGTATTGTTCGTGCCCTTATTATTCGGCCTTTTGATAGCGCTGATCACATTTCCTATGTGTAAAAAAATGGAAAAATGGGGACTGCCGCGGAGTCTTTCTATTGCAGTTTTACTTACGGCCGTTGTCCTGCTGGTGGTAGCGCTGGGCTGGTTATTGGGAATTGAGATCAATATTTTTTTGAGTGACTTTCCGCTGATCTCTAAACGGTTATCGGAACTTACACCAGACATGGGAAAATGGGTAAACGATACCTTTCATATTGGTCGGACTACACAGTCGGCATGGCTTCAAAAAATGACAGTTAACCTCGATGACGATATTACAGGTTTCCTGAAAGGCCTGTTAAATACGACGATCTCTACCCTGATTATGTTGGTCATGATCCCCATTTATGCTGCGCTATTTTTATACCATCGGGAAACCTTTGTACGCGTTATCACCCTCATTGTAGGCGACAGGTACAAAGTCCAGTTAGGATTGATCTTACATGAAAGCGTCGATTCCTATTTTAAATTTATAAAGGGAAATTTTTATGTTTATTCTATTGTAGCGGCGCTTAACTGTATCGGTTTGTTTGCCCTTGGCATCAGGAATGCATTGTTATATGGCATATTAACCTCTTTTATGATGGTAATTCCCTATATCGGAATTTTTATTAGTGCCGCGATCCCCGTTTCAATTGCGCTTGTTACCAAAGACTCCGTATGGTACCCCGTGGGTGTTGTTTTGATATTTGTTTTTATTCAATACCTGGAATCCAATGTCATTTTCCCATGGGTAGTAGGCACACAGCTTGACCTGAGTACATGGGCAACACTGGTGGCTATTATTGCCGCTACCTTATTATGGGGCATTGCAGGCATGGTTTTGGTGTCTCCTTTTTTAGCGATATTAAAAATAGTTACAGACCACGTCCCCGCGTTGAAACCGCTTAATATCCTATTGAATCGTTCGGCTGGATATCAGGGCAAATAAGTAATTTTCGCATAAAGCTAACCGCGGATACATTAAGACCTGCCGAATAGTTAATCGTATGCAGCATAAATCATTATTTTTTTTCCGGATTTCTCCTTTTGATAAATTTTACCAGCTCATACCAAACCACCGATAAAGCACCAGCGCCGGCGCAAATGCCGATTTGCTGAATAGTAGGAGCGCTAAAGCCAAAAAACAGGGCTAAAGGCCTTAGGTAAAGCAATAGGCCTGTTATCGCAATTGTTATACTTATGATCAGCAAAACCAGGTTATTTTTATACCTGATGGTCGTAAATAACGAATAGTAAAATGACCTGTTGACCAGCGTCAGGAAAATATTGGCGGCGATCAATGTGGTAAACACCATTACCCTGGTTAACTGTTCATTGTAACCTGTATGTACAGCGTATTGATACACGGCTAAAGTGCCGCAGGTGATCATTAAACCCTGTAGAATACTGGTCATCAGCTCTTTTCCATTAAAAAATGTAACGGAAAACGGCCTGGGTTTCTGAACCATGGTGTTTTTTTCCATTGGCTCGTTTTCATAGATAATAGAGCAGGTTGGCCCCATCACCAGTTCCAAAAAGATGATATGTACCGGAGAAAAAATATTAGGATAAATCCAGCCAAGCGCCAATGGCAGAAAAACCGTTAACACAATGGGTATGTGAATAGAAATGATATACTGGATAGCCTTTTTCAGATTGGTATAAATCCGCCTGCCCATTGCTATGGCATCGACCATTTTCGACAGATCGTCCTCCATCAATATTAATGATGCTGCCTCCTTGGCAATTTCAGTACCTCTTTTTCCCATAGCAACACCAATGTGCGCCGCCTTTAAAGCAGGCCCATCATTTACGCCATCACCCGTCATGGCTACAATTTTGTTGTTCGCTTTAAATGCGTTGATGATCCTCAATTTAGCCTCAGGAAACATTCGCGAGAAGATATCTGAATCTTCAACTTTTTTCTGCACTTCCCGGTCGCTTAACTTCATTAACTCTTCGCCGGTTATGCATTTCTCATAACCTTTAAAGCCAATCTGTTTAGCAATTGACATTGTTGTTGCCGCATTATCACCTGTTACTATTTTAACTGCTATCCCCGCGTTATAAAAACCCTGTAATACCGCCCCGATATTCTTTTTTGGCGGGTCGTAAAATGCCACTATTCCTTTAAAAGCAAACCGAAACTCCTGCTGCGTAACCGGAAAAGCATTCCCGGCAAAATCGGCTTCACCAACAGCCAATATCCGGTAGCCATCAGCAGTCAATGCTTTTATAACTGATTCTATTTGGTTTATCTCATCACCATTCAGGTCGCTGATTTTTAGTAATGCCTCTGGTGCGCCTTTAGCAGCTATAATACGCCTGCCCTTGTATTCAAATAAATGAGTCATCATCGGCGGTTGTCCGCCTAACGGATATTCATGGATCATTTTGTAATGCGGCCTTTCATCAGCTATGCCAAGTTTGGAATAGGCTTTGTGCAAAGCTATCTCCATCGGATCAAACGGAATGGGCTCACTTGCCCACATCGCCATCCTGATCAGTGCCTTTTCATCACCGTTCAATATATCTTCAGCATCGGTGATTTTTGAGCCGGGAACAAAAATTTTTGCCAGGCTCATTTCATTTTCGGTTAATGTCCCGGTTTTATCCGTACAAATTACCGAGGCGCTTCCCAGCGTCTCCACTGTCTTCATTTGCTTTACTACAACGCCCATTTTCATCAATCTCCATGCGCCCAATGCCATAAAGGTTGAAAAGGCTACCGGAATTTCTTCGGGCAATATACTCATGGCAAGCGTGAGCGCTTTAATTAAACTGTCAGTTAGGTTATAGGAATGAAAATAATTTAAAACCCACACAATAATGAAAACCAGCGTACCGGCAATCACCATTTTTTTCACAAAATTATTGATCTGCATTTCCAGAGGGGTGGGTTCCTCCTTGATGGCTTCAAGGCTTTTGCCAATTTTTCCTAAACGCGTTTCGTTCCCAATAGCAGTAATGCTGGCAATGGCCAGGCCGCTGGAAACGGTAGTGCCCTGAAAGATCAAATTATTTTCCGATGTCCGATCTTTATAAACAGAAAAAGATTCACCGGTAAGTATCGCTTCGTTTACCGAAAAATCGTTGGAGTGAATGATTGTACCATCGGCCGTAATTGATTTTCCCTCTTCAACTACAAGGTTGTCGCCCACAACCAACTCCTCGCTTTTTATCTCAACGGTTTTACCGTTCCTGATGACCTTGCAATGTGGCTGGGTAAAATTCTTAAGTTTTTCTAACGCATTTCTGCTTCTTGAATCCTGGAATAATGAAATTGCGGATACCAGTACAACTGATGAAGCAAGAAAAATACCATCAGCAAAGTTCCCGCTTATAAAGTAAATACACGAAGTAACCAACAGTAAAATAACCATCGGTTCCATTGCCAGCGTTTTAATCGCTTTCAAAAAGGTGTTTTCTTTTTTGTATGAAAGGCTGTTGTACCCGAACTGTTCCCTTGACCTGGCAACCTCATCGTCAGACAATCCTTTTATATTAAAATTATTTACAGGCATAATAATGTTATCATAGCGATAGGAGATCTGTTCCCGGCATACCCCGGCCATAATACTACAAATTTCGCTTAACCGGATTAAGCATATTGTGACGAATGTCAGCGCAAATAGTGACTTTCATCAATAGCATTTATTAAAGCTAACAGGTAGCCGGATATTCATTGCTTTGAGCTCTTTTAAATAAAAAAAAGGTAGCCGTATGAGGCGGCTACCTGTCAAACCAATTATATTATACTCAATCTACAACATTAAAGTATTTGAGATATATAAATATACAACTTGTTAAATAGGCTAAACCCGCCATTCAAAACTGTGTTATTTTTTATAATAAAAATTTAACAAAAACGAGGCATTTTATTTTATATATAATTAACCATCAATTACTTATAAAAAATTAAAATTTAGATTATATATTAATTTTTTATCCTAATCAACCGTTTTATCGATTTTTTAATAAGTTATGCGACTTACTATTCATTTTTTTTAATTGTATTTAACGCAATCAAACCTTATTTTTTCATTTTCAGCAGTTTGACAACAATGTCGCCCACTTCTTTTCCGTATTCATGCGATACCAGGCATGAATTATAATAGTGGATCCCTCCGTAAAACCTTCCCCAAATATTTTCGTTGGCGGCGTCCCTGAAAGATTTATAAGAACGGCTTTTGATCCCAAATTCAAGTTCCGATGTATCTGTGTAAGCTACGTGATCACCCAAAACGCTTGAAAGCGCTTCGGCTGCAGCGCCTGAGTTAGTACAATGTCCGCAGGTATATTCAGGAAACGGGGGGCTTTGCAAATGCGGGCGCCAGCTTGGGTCAAAATATTTATTGATTACCGTTTCAGGCCTTACTGTTTTATAAATATATTTTTCTGTCCAGCATTGGATAAAACCATCAAAAATAGCAATACTTGTTTTTGCATATGCGCAAACGGTGGTGTTAAAATCGGCCTTCGCTTTTGCAGCGCCAATCCCTACAATGCTCATCCAATGGCCTGGCGGCGAAAATTTCTTTGTGATAAACATCACATGGCCGGAAACATTCAATTTACCGGGGTTATCGTCCCAAAATTCAGCCGTATGGGTTTGATCCGGGGTTAGATGCTCGGTGGTGGTTTTTATATACATCACCTCATGGTAATACTTACTGCTTGTATCTTTTATATTAAAGGCAGGCGGCGGCACTACCGCGATAGCCGGTACTTTATTAATTACCATTGTTCTTATTTCATCCCAATGTGGTTCAACCGCTTCGCTATATGCCGGTGGCGTTGGCACCCACCTGCCGGCCGAATCGTTTATTGCAAATTTTGATTCACTCCGTGTTTTCAAATAATTATCACCTTTACTCCATTTCATGATAGCTGCTGAAACCAGCTTTGCATAATCTTCAGAGTTTCCCATCATTTCAGCCGGCATCCCATGCGCTACGGCAAGCTGGTGCAGGCTGTCAGTGTAATATTTGAGGCTCCCCTCCGGAAAGGTAACTGCCTCCCCAACCTTACAAAAAGCCAAAATCGCGGCATATTTATAGTCAATTTGCTTTCCATTTAAAGGTTTCGGGACATATTTCAATCCATTTAGTTGTCCTGCCAGAGATTGATAGTGTGCAGAATCACCCGCAGCAACAACCTCATACGCTGCAATATTGGCGTAGGCATAATTTCGTGAAGCAACAACGGGCGAAAAATTATTACCCATCACCACCCCATTCAATTCATGTACCGTACTGCTGTATAGTGCGGGATTATTAAATACTTTTTGATAATCCGGTTTTTTACATGAAGTAAAAAACAGGGCAACAGCCAGAATAAAAAATAAAAAAGGTTTCATAATATATAGTTTTAAAAATTGGTCATTTAATTACATAGGTCTTTTTATCGGGGCCTGCACCGGTAATGGTTAGCGATTTCCAGTTGGATGGCAGCTTGCTTTTCACTTGCATTAATCCTTCTGGGGTAATGTCAAGCCCGCCGAATCCCATTAACACACTTTGAATAATACCGCCGGCGCCGGTCGCAAAATAAGGGTTTGTTCCGCCCTTTGTTTCGGCAATCGCCCTGAACGGAGGGTTTAAATTGGGTTCGTACGCATCCTTAAAAAAATGATACGCCTTGTCCCCATTACCCAACCTTGCATAAAGCAAAGCAAATATGCCCTGGGTCATGGCCGGTGTACCTTCGTTCGGTACACGGCTCTCATAATATTCCAGGTCCTTTTTTATTTGCTCCTTATCAGTTATGGTTTTTAATGGATAGGCGAGCAGGTTTACATCGGCTTGCTTTATGCCTTCACCGTTATAAGTAGCAAATTCCCGCGTAACCCCATTAGCCATTTTCAAAATGGGAATATTTTGAGCAACCACGTCCCAATCAGGATCCGCTTTTACACCTAATATTTTGGCAGCTGCTGTGGCAGCTTGCAAATTAGCTATAGCTGCAGCATTGGTATAGGCGTTATTGTCCACATTTTCGGCCCATTCATCCGCCGCGACAACGTCTTTTATATCATAATGCCCTGCGCCGTTTCGTTCAACACGGCTTGCCCAAAAATCAGCGGTGGCCGACAATATGGGCCAGCCTTTTTCAAGCAACCATTGTTTATCCTGGGTAACACAGTAATAATTCCATGCGGCGAGGGCAACATCGGCCGTGATGTGATGCTCAAACGGACCGCTCAAAGCCCAAACGGGAGTTTCCTCAACACCGCTATCCGCACTTTCCCAGGGGAACATCGCCCCCTTATACCCGTGCGAAAATGCATTTTGTTTCGCCGGGCCCAATCGCTGAAAACGATATTCAACCAATGATTTGGCGATCTCAGGATGTAAAACCAACAAGGCAGGGTACATCCATAAATCGGCATCCCAAAAAACATGACCGTTATAGCCTAATCCTGAAAGCCCCATTGGCGATGGTGAATAAGCTGTTCCGGCACGCGAAAAAGAATACAAATGATACAGCATGCTGTGCACATCCTGTTGTGCCTGCGGATCTCCATCAATTTTGATATCACTTTTCCACAGATCAGCCCAGGCATTTTTATGGTATTGGATCAACCGGTCGCTTCCTTCCAATTTGGCAAACATGGTTAAACGTTCAGCCTGGTTCAAAGGGTCGGCATCATGTGCTGAGGTTATCGAAGAACCTGCGACGCCATACTGGTAGGTTTCGCCGGCGGATATCACTTTACTAAATTTCATCAGGTGCATATTGTTATCCCACATTTCGTGGATCACTCTTGGCTCCTGACCGTGCGGTTCATTAAACAAAAACGTATTCGAGGCGCATAGTTGCAATTTCCCGGTCGGGCTTTTAGCCGTGGAGGTTAATAGGCTAATGGTTACATGCGGCCTGTCAATCTCGTTATAATAATTTTGTACATCTTTTAAGGCATCGGGTGCTTCCATAACGCTTGCAGCAGTAATATTTACTGATTTTTTTGCGGTGACAGCAATATCCATCAAAACAGTAAATGGCAATTGCCTTAACGAATAATAGGTGTATTTTACCGATGCCTTATCACCGTAATCAAAAGTGGTGGTAAAAGCAGCGTTTTGCATATCTAATTCCTGCTTAAAGTTTTTGATATTGGCGGCGTCAATGCGCTTTCCGTCTATCTCCAGGTACATATTCAGCAGGTTAAAGCTATTCAAAAAATTGCTTACCCTACCCCTTCCATACAAGTCATAAGCGCCGGCAAGAACGACATTTTTAACTTTGAAAGGCTCCGGCGATGACACAATACCGATCATACCGTTTGCCACCGTTATTCCGTAATAATTGGCCGGATCAATTTTATCGGCTTTAATAATCCATTCATCCTGGGCATTTGCTGAAGTTGAAAAAAGCAATACAGCTCCAATTATTATTATCAGTGATCTCTTCATGTTCAATTATTATTTTTAAAAAACCTGATCCCGCTATTGTTAAACGCAACGGCATAAATTATGCCTTTAGCCGTTTTTATCATTTTAATATCACGAACTTCTCCATGTAATAAAAAGCCTGTGTTCACGGGCGAAGCCCAGTTAAAATCCCCGTTTTTGTCCAGCATCAGCATATCTCCAAAGTCGGCATCATAGCGACCTTCAAAGGGTATCACCCCTGAGAAATTACCGCCGGCAATTATTCCTTTACCGGGTGTGGAAATAGCAGAAAAGCCAAAAAGTGGCGCGGTTTGGGCTGATGAAGGAAAAGGTTTAAACTGAAAATCCCCATTTCCCTTATTAAAGAAAACCCCGGATGCAAAAGAGTTAACCGTTAAAGACGTAGTGCTGGTTAACGAATCGCCAAAAAGTTCATTCACCGTCTTCCCGGCAAAATCGTGGTAGAATAAAAACTTCTTTTTAATTAAGGGTACCTGTTTTTCAATATCGCCTTTACCCAAAAACGTATACTCCTTCTGGTTGATGCTGTAAGTAAGCAAGGGATCAACAGTTCCGTTCTTGTCAATATCTGTTAAATATAGTTTTACCGGATCCCGGGCAGTTGGCTTAAGTTTTGAGTTTAGGCCATAATTGCCGGCGATAATATCCATTTTACCGTCCCCGTCAACATCAGCCAGCACTATCTTTTGCCACCATCCTGATAATTTGTCCATCCCGGGGGACTGCTGTTCAACAAATTTACCGTGTTTATTCATAAAAACTTTTACCGGCATCCATTCACCGCCAACCACCAGGTCGGGCCAGCCATCGTTATCAAGATCAGCAAATGCTGCCGACCGCAGCATACCTGCATATTTAAGATCATCAGGAATCTGCGCCTTTTGAAAGCGCCCATGACCATCGTTCATCAACAGGTACGACTCCGGTATCGCGCCAAACTTACCTGCTTCAGGCGCTCCTGCCACAAAAATATCCGGATAACCATCATGGTTTACGTCGGCAACTGCTACGGCAGCTTTATTTAATTTGATCGACGGAACAGCATCTGACCGTTTAAAATTCCCCTTACCGTCATTCATATACAAGCGGTCAGCTAGTTCCGGCGAACCGTTTTTCAATTCATTTCCACCGCTAACTACATACAGATCAGGATGCCCATCCTTATTTACATCCAGAAAAACAGCATCAACGTCTTCGCTTGCTTTGTCGGTAACAAAGTCAGACTGGGGCGACAGTTTAAAACCGCCGCCGGGTGTCTGGACAAACAAAGCTCCCGGCTGCCCCTTGCCGCCGCAAACATAAAAGTCGTCCAAACCATCGTTATTTACATCGGCAACCGCAATCCGCGGCCCTTCTTTTGAAAGCATGTGCGGGATAAATGATTGCACATCAAAATCTACAAAATCATTTTCCTGGTGTTTCCATTTCAAATTAATATCTGCGGTAATCTCCTCAAAACCCGGTTTGGGGGCGGGAAAAAATTTATTATAATCAAAATGTCCCTTTGCATTATTTTGATCTGCAACAAACAGCTGGTCGCCTTTAATATTTTTGATGACCTGGAACGTTTGGTTCGGCCAAACGACCAGCATGCTATCTACCTTTTTTTGATCATTCAAACCAAAATGGAGTTTTGGCTCAACCGAAGATTGAAAGCCCCTGGTAAGCATTAACTGCTCATATTGCATTTGCCCCCTGCAAAAAACATAAGCTTTTGCGCCAATGCCGAAGCGATTATCCCGGCTACCTTTAAATTTTATGCTAAGGTAATGGCTGCCGGAAGATGTGTTTTTATAAATGCATGCCGGGTGATTTAAAGTATTTACCACAAGGGAAAGTTTACCATCGTTATTCAAATCGGCATAGGCGGCGCCATTTGATAACATGGTATCCCTTAACCCCCACGAGTCGCTTTTATCAATAAACTTTTCGCTTTTAGTGCCTTTAAAAACATAACTGTGGGTTACGCCGGTTGGCATTTTGTCTATCGCCAGGTTGTCGTTACCGTGCCCGGTTTGAAGAGAGCCCTGTACCGATATATTCGAAATAAAGCTTATAAAATCCATATCTGTGGGCCGCCGTTTGATGCCATTGGCAATAAAAAGATCTTTTATCCCGTCATTATCAAAATCAGCAAGTAGCGGGCTCCAGCTCCAATCTGTCGCGGATACGCCATCCATCAAACCCACCTCACTGAATGCCTCGCCATTGCCAAGGTTTTTTTGCAAACAATTGCGTGAATATTGGTACTGAAACCCGCCATCAACTATCTTGTATTTATACTGATCATAAGATTCATCACCCATATATGATTTCAGGATACTTTCCTGAGGCGGAAGCATATCGGCAGTAATAATATCCAGCTGGCCGTCATTATTAAAATCGGCAATGTCATTACCCATACTGAACCGGCTATAATGATTAAAATGTTTAGCGCCTGATTCGGTAAAAGTTCCGTCATGATTGTTGATATAATAATAGTCGTTTTCATGAAAATCATTGCCAACATAAATATCTTCCCATCCATCGTTATTTAAATCGGCAATCCCCAATCCAAGTCCGTAGCCCAAAGCACTGCTGTAAATTCCCGCCTTAAGTGTTACATCTTCAAAATGTCCTTTGTTGTTTAAAAACAACCTGCTGCCGGCCAGCTTATTTACTTTCCGGCGTAAACTGGTATCGCCATAGGTATCAACCGAATGGTTGGATTGATTGAGCAGAAAACAATCCAGGCGACCATCGTGGTTATAATCAAAAAAGGCCGCTTGCGTTGAATAACCCGAAAAATCAAGTCCGTATTCTGCCGACTTTTCTGTAAATGTGCCATCATGGTTATTGATATAGAGCATATTATGCCCTGTAAAACCCAGTTTGCCAGAAACAGCGCAAACATAAATGTCCAAATATCCATCATTATTAACATCGGCCATGGTGACGCCTGTACACCAATCTGCCGTACCTGCCACACCTGCTTTTTCAGTAATATCCTCAAACTGGTAATTGCCCTTGTTTAAATAAAGTTTGTTACCCCCTTTTTTGTTAGAAGTAAAAAAGATATCAGGTAAACCATCGTTATTGATATCGCCGATGGCGACGCCGCCCCCGTTATAAAAATACAGGTAGTTTAAAATGCCGGGATAATCGGTATCGCTTAAGGTATTTTTAAAATAGATATTGGTTTGCGTTGAGTCGAGCAATTGAAAAACTGTAGACTGTACGTTTTTTTGTTTGCAGGAATTTAACCCAATAAACGATACACACAATAATAAAATTAACCTGAGGATATACAGCTTTTTAAGGCTCCATTTTGCTGTTTTAAAGATCATTAATCAATTACTATCAGGAAAAAAATATTTAATACCCTATAAAATACACCGTAGAAAGAATTAAAAAAAAAACTCACGACTTCAACTCGTTCATTGATATTAAACTGGTTCATTTTTTGGTGCCTAAATTTACCTAAATTCTATAAAAGAACCAAGATTAATCAGCTTTAAATCTCAATCTTTTTTCAATAAAAAAAAGGCAAAACAATAGCCCCAGGGCCTGAAAATGTATTTTTTTTCATATTTTTAACGTCCAATTTGTAAACACTCTTAAATGAATAGAAAAGTTCTATTTCCAGCATTAATAGCGGTACTTACGGCGGCATGTTTTATCCCGGTAACACAGCAAAAATCGACCTTGGTAAAATCTCCTTTTTTAATCATTTATAGCGTTTTATCCAACCCATTTAAATGGGAGCAGTTGGAACCTGGCTTAAAAAAATTGGCTATTGCTGATTCTGCAAAAATCTCCATCGAAAATACCAATACATCATTTCGTATTAACTATCCCGGCATTCATATCAATGTACAAATGAAAGGTGGTGGATTTTTTGTTGATGAGGACATCCATGGCCAAAAAGCCAGTTACACCTATATCTTAATTCCGGTTTCCGACAAGTTTTATAATAAAACTACTGTTGTATCTGAAGAAAAAACAACTGCGATCAATTATTTGATTGAAAGTATCTGGCCTTCTTCTTCCCCTGGTAAACACCTGGCAACACTAAAAAAATTCATGGAAAGCGACAGTTTACATTACGGGTTCAAGATTTTTGCAACCGGCGTTCCTGCGAGTAACCTGATTGTTATGCGTAAAGAAGTTTCAAAAGAGAAAAAATTTACTGAGGCCGCCAACATGCTTTCGGTTTTACAGCAATTTGTAAAAGCCAATGATGTTAAACAGGTGTATCCCGTGATAGCGCAATATTTATCAAAAGGTAAAGACTCCACTCAGGTTAATGTAGGTTTGTATATTGATAAGGAAGTATCATCAGGTAATGGGATCATTTTTACCAGGATGCCAAAGGGCGGACCACTATACGCCGCGCCTTTTAAAGGAGCATTTTCAAAAAGAGGCCAGGTTTATGCCGCTTTGAAACAGTACTTTTCTGATCACGCTTATCAGACAGCAATATTACCTTTTGAAACTTATTTTGACAATAAGCTACCAGTTAACGACAACGATACGATTAATATACAGGTTAATTTCTCGACATATCCAAATGATCAGGTACACTGAAGATGGGTTAGTTTAACCTTCGGATGCTATAAAAACGAGAGGCCCCGGCTTAAAAGCCGGGGCCTCTCGTTTTTAATTCTTTTTGAATAGCTGCAAGGCATCGTTATTACGTGCCACAATAATGACCGTACCGTTTTTTGTTTTCACCTGGCTGATGTCACGCACTTCTCCTTTTACAAACAAGCCACTGCCGGCAGGCGGCAGATAGTCAAAACCGTGTTTTGCATTTCCTAAAAACGTTGTGCCATAACTGGCATCGTATCTTCCAACTTCGGGTTTTAAACCATAAAAATTACCTCCGAGGAAAAGGTCGGTAATCCCATCGTTATTGATATCTGCAGCCAATATGCTGAATACCGGCGAGAATTGCGCCCTTACCGGCAACGGCTGCATGGTAAATTGCCCCTTGCCATTGTTGTAAAAAGCACAGGTTTGTGTTTGTGAAACAGTTAATACTGTTGCTTTTTCCAATTCTTCCGGCGTGAAAATTTCATCAATACTTTTACCAGCATAGCTTTCATACGTTAAGAATTTCTTTTTCAGGTAGGGCAATTGTCTCAGGATATCGTCGTGCAGGTTAAAGGGGTATGCTTTGCCATCAGTTTTATAGTAAACCGGTATGCATTCCACCTGGCCGTTTTTGTCAAAATCCGAAACATACATTTTTGCCGGATGACCTGCATCTGCTTTTATTTTTGAATTCAATCCGTTATTTCCTGCTACCAGGTCCAGCTTTCCGTCGCCATTCAAGTCAGCCACGGTAAGGCAATTCCACCAACCGGAAGAATTTGCTATTTCATTTGTCTTTACAAGCTTACCACCAACATATTTAAGGATAGTTACCGGCATCCAATCTCCAACCACAACCAGGGCGTTTTTCCCGCTACCGTCTATGTCGGCCCATTGCGCATCAGTAACCATACCTAATTTAACCAGGTCGGGGGCAAGCGCGGCGGTAACATCGGTGAAGTTTCCGTGCCCATCGTTCCTCAGTAGTTTACTTGATGGAATAACGCCATATGTTCCCGGTACACTACGTGCACCGATAAACAGGTCGCCATTATTATTGTTCAGCCTTACGCATGATGCGTTGATAGAAACCAAAGGCCAACCGTTGTATTTGCGTGTAAAATTGCCTTTGCCGTCATTTGTATAAAAACGGGCAAGCAGATCAATCGAGCCTTCTTTTTCCATGTTACCGCCGGACACGACTACGAGATCTTTTTTGCCGCTATGACCGGCATCAAAAAACAATGCGCCAATATTTTCGCTGTTTTTATCCTGGGCAAAGGCAAACTCGTTCTTCCGGATAAAATTCCCGTTAGGCTGTTGAATAAAAAGCTTCGCAGTATCCCCGGTTGCACTACCTACAAAAAAATCTTCAAGCCCATCTCCGTCCACATCAGCAACAGCAAGTTTTGGCCCTTCTGTTGACAGCATTTTGGGGATCAGCCGCTGTTCATCAAAGTCTTTATAATCGTTTTCCTTATGATAGATATCACCTTTAAAGCTTGTTGCTGTACTATTTTTGTATAACGGCTTCGTGTTCGGGGCGGCTGGTTTAAAAACAAGGCCGGCATCGGTTTGCTTTAAAGTAATAGTGGCATCAGCATTTATATTTTTTAATAGCTGCATCTTCATATTCGGCCATATTACCTTCAGGCTATCTGCTTTTTTATATTTTCCCATGCCAAAGTTTAAAACCGGCTCGCTGCTGCTTTCAAAACCGCGGGTTGGTTGCTGCTCCAGCAATTGCTGCATACTATTGGTATAAACGGTAACTTTTGCGCCAATACCGAAGGTATTCAAGCCGCTGCCCTTTAAATTAATTTTCAGGTAATGGGCATGGGTTCGCTCTTCAGTCATATTTCTATAAATGAAAGCCACCCCGTTTTCATTATTCACTACCAGGTCAAGGTCGCCGTCACCATCAAGGTCGCCATAAGCTGCGCCGTTGCTAAAGCCCGCCGTGGTAAACCCAAGCGGAATGGTTTCATTTTTAAATTGCAGGTTCTTTTGATTTACAAACCCATAACTGCTTATTGGCGTTTTCGGCATCTTATCTAAAAGTGCCTTTGCTTTAAAACCTCCATTTTTAATCTCACTCTTTACTTCGTCACTGCCAAAATAAGTAAGGAAATCCTGATCAGTTAAATCACGGCTTATACCATTGCTCACAAAAACATCTTTCCATCCATCATTGTTAAAGTCAAAACAAAGGGCTCCCCAGCTCCAGTCGGTAGCATTTACCCCTGCAAGGTCAGCGATCTCACTAAAGGTACCATCTCCATTATTCAACTGTAAACAGTTTTTGGTAAACTGGTGATGAAAATCGCTCCTGAATTTGGCAGCATACACGTCAAACTCGTCAAACTTAGTAGTGGTTTTTAAGCGATAATCATTTTCGGGCAGCATGTCGGTGGTAAACATATCAAGCAAACCATCGTTATTGATATCCGCCATATCCGATCCCATCGACGAAAGGCTCATGTGCCCCAACGCTTCGTTACTTATTTCATTGAATTTGCCATTATGCTGGTTCCGGTACAAATAGTCGTGCTCAAAAAAATCGTTTGAAATGTACATATCATCCCACCCGGTATTAAACAGATCGCCCGCAGCCACGCCTAAACCAAAACCAATTTCGCTGCCATAAATCCCTGCTTCGGCGCTCACGTCAACAAATTTTCCGTTATCATTCCGGTACAAACGATCCCCATTTTGCGGATCGCGAATATTCCTCAGCTCCTTGTTGTATCCAAAACTCTCTATCGGCCGGTAACTGTTGTTTAATATAAAACAATCCAGGTCGCCATCGTGGTCGTAGTCAAAAAATATGGCCTGGGTGCCTAAACCTTTATCAGCCAGGCCATATTTTGCAGCTTCTTCCTTAAATGTGCCGTCTTTCTGGTTGATATATAATTCGTTCGCCCTGTCGGCATTGCCCAGTCCGCCGCTGTTACAGATGTAAATATCCAGCCAGCCGTCCCCATTAATGTCGACCATTGTAACGCCTGTATGCCACCTGTGATAAGCATTTAGTCCTGACTTAGCGGTAACATCCTCAAATTTCCAGTTTCCTTTATTGATATAAAGTTTACAATCACCCTGGTTTGATGTAAAAAAAATATCCGGTTTACCATCATTGTTTATATCGCCAATGGCCACACCCCCACCGTTGTAAAAATTGCGGTAGTTAAATACGTTAAACTCGCCATCATCAACTACTTTGTTGTTAAACGATATACCCGTTTGGGTTGATGGCATTAATTGAAAAAGGGCATCTTCCTTTTTAAATTCATTTTCATTGTGACAGGAAAAACAGAAAACGGACAGGATAAGGAATACGAGTTTGGATTGGTGTGTTTTCATTTATAACATCAAATATATAGAACTAAAAATGGAGTAGTAATTTAAATTACTACTCCATTAAAATATCAGCACAATTGATTCTACCAGGTATAGCCCGGGTTTTGAATTAAGTTAGGATCTTTTTGGTGTGCTTCAGTTGGGATTGGGAATAACGCCCAATGTTTATCAGCATCAGCAGCAGGTTTGAATTGTTTCTTATCACCAAAGTGCCCGAAACGGATCAAATCTTCTCTTCTCCAGCCTTCCCAAACAAATTCACGGCCTCTTTCAGCTAATAATGAATCTAAATTGAATGCCTCAGATGAAAAATTAGCTACACCTGCCCTTAGCCTAACCGGGGCAGTATAGGTTAAAGCAGCAGCAGCATTTCCTAAACGCATCTGGCATTCGGCTTTCATTAACAATACATCTGAGTAACGGAACAAAGCCCAGTCAGCATCCTGGCTTGCATTGCCAGGGGTAAGTTGCCATTTTTGCTGGCGTACACCGTCATATTCTGTAGCAGTATACAAACTTGAAACCTGGGGCCTGAAGTTCAAAACCAATGAACTATCGCTTCCGCGTGTTGTTAACGGTGTTACGCCGTCGGTTGCATATTGAATACCTGACATCCATCCTTTTTTGCGGGAATCGGCATTGTCGAAAGTCTTATAAAAGTCAGCATTCGCGCAGAAACCGTTCCATGGTCCGCCAGTACTTCCCCAGCCATATTTTGCTGCCTGGTTATAGTGCATGGTCATCATTTGAATTTGCAAACCGCCTGCGTAAACGTGATCATAAGGGATTACCCAAATGTTTTCCGGAGACCCTGTGTTGTTGCTCGAAAAGTTATCAAGGAAATTACCTGACAAAGAGTAACCTGCAGTCATAATTGAATCGCAATAAGCCGAGCAGGCAGTGTACCCGCTGTTATCAGTGGTACCAGTGATCATATTTTGATTCAGATATAATTTAGCCAACAAAAAGTAAGCCCCCCATTTGTTCAACCTGCCGTACTGGCTGCCATCCTGTGCCGGTGTTTTAGCACTTAAAATAGGCGCGTCTGCTTTTAACTCGGTAATTAAATAGTTAAAAACGGTAACATTTGAACCTGAAGGATTGGTTACGGTACTGGCATCGGTACTTGACGATATAATAAGCGGTACATTCCCGAAGTTTGTAAGCAATAAATAGTAAAAGTAATCCCTCAGCGTTTTTAACTCAGCAATTGAATAAACAGTTGCGGGCGTTGAAGGAATACCTTGTAAAAGGTTTATGGTAATGTTTATGGCGCCGATAGTGCTGTAAGCATTATCCCATGCACCCGAAATATTACCATGTGACGCAGGATAATTGTGCAGCCATAACTGTTGCCAAACACCGCCGTCGGCCCAGTCGCCACCAATACGACCCGGAACGATCAAACCATCACCTGTTTCTTCAGCGGTAAGTAACATGGCGTTATTACCTGTTAAACCCTGCAGTTTGGTATAAGTACCCAAAACTATCGATTTAAGGTACGAAGTACTGCCGGCAGCGGCAGTCTTAACTACGGTATCTTCAGCAGGGTTTATTTGTTTTTTACAAGAAAAAACGCTAAGCCCCAGAAGGATTGCCGTAGTGATTAATAATTGTTTCTTTTTCATATACTAAAATTTATAGTTATTTAAGTGTAAGATTAACGCCAAATGATAATTCGCGGGTACGTGGGTAAGCGATAGCCTGGTCAATACCTGTTTGACCGCCGGCAGTAGTTAACTCAGGGTCGATCCCTTTGTAGCTGGTGAAGGTGTAAAGGTTATTGCCCGCAACATATATGTGCAACTTATCAATATATTTATTTTCACTTATTTTAAAGGTATAGCCTAAAGTAGCATTTTGAACCTTCAGGAACGAAGTGCTTTCTAAGAAGTAGGAAGACGGTTCAGACGAGCTGGTAATACCCTGGCTGGCGGCGCTCGCCAAAACAGCATAGGTACCTAATTTTTGCAAACTGGTAAAGTTCATGTCATTTTGGTTAAAGCCTTTGCTTCCGTATTGTCCGCGAAGGAAGATCACCAGATCGAAATGCTTGTAGGTAAAGTTGTTACTGATGCCGTATGTAAATTTAGGGTCAGTGGTATAAAACTTCCTGTCGCCGGTACCATCATCAGCCATGTTCAGAGAGCCTATATTGCTGGTAGTATCTCTTTTACCATTATGGTTGTAATAAAATTCCTGATGCCCTTTATCTGCAGCAACCGGACCCGAATATTGGCCGGCATACTCAGGCAACAACAAAGTACCAATAGGATAACCAACTTTTAAATAGCCGATTTGAGAAACAGCACCACTGATTCCTAAACCACCGGTTGAACCAACCTGTGATTGGGTAACATTAAATTGGGTATTATTAAGTGAACCAGAAAGGCTAACGATTTTGTTTCGGTTGATAGAAACGTTAACGCCCGCGTTCCACGAAAAATCTTTGCTTTTTACAATAGCTCCATTTAAGCTGAATTCAAAACCTTTGTTGGTCATGGTACCTACGTTAGCCAAAATGGTTCCAACAAAATACTGACCGCCTGTTGGCACGGTATAGTCGAACAGCAGGTTGTTGGTTGTCTTGTTGTAATAATCCACATTACCTGTTAAACGGCCCTGGAATAAGCTAAAATCAACTCCCAGGTCAGTAGTAGTTACTGTTTCCCATTTCAAATTATCATTTTGGTTTTGGGTCGAAAAGTTACTTGTCAACCAGGTTTGAGAAGCACCGTCGTAATAAACCGTACCTGTTGAACCGAATAAGAATTGTGATTTGTAAGGGTCAATAGCGCTCTGGTCGCCTACTTTACCCCAACCACCTCTTAATTTTAAGGAAGTAAGCCAGGTGGTTTGTTTCAAAAAGTCTTCATTGCTTACTACCCATGCAGCGTCTACAGAAGGGAAAACTGAAGATTGGTTGTTTAAACCTAATTTGTTTGAATAATCATACCTTACGTTACCTGTAATATAATATTTATCGTTAAAATTATATTCAGCACGGCCAAAATAAGATTGCAATGTAAATCCGCGATCAAAAGATGCTATGTCCTGTGAGGTAACCTGGTTTGCTGCACCGATATTTTCATTCGGCAAACCGGTAATATCATTAAAATTGTGCGCGGCAACCCTTAAGCCTGTATTATTAAACTGGTTACCTTCGTAACCGCCCAATAAATTTAACCGGCTTTTTCCAAAGGTTGTTTTGTAATTCGCGTATATGCCATAAGTAACGGTGTAGTCTGCAGTTGAACTTTTGTCTACATCGCCGTCAGTAATAAGCTCGCCCGGAACTGTAGTCTGGTTAAGCGTATAATTAAGCTGGTCAGTTACAGAACTCAACAAATTTGATGGAGGCAAGTAAAGGTTATAACTGGCATTGCCCAGCGATCCGTTCGCAAACGGGCTGATCACTAAACCTTTTGCCAAAGTATAATCCAAACGTAAGTTACCGCTCATTTTATTAACTGCGCCTACATTGGTAACGTCAGTTAAGTGAGGAACAGGGTTTGTTTCGTCAGTATTGTTGATATATTGATAGTGACCGGGATTAAGCGGGTCATATTCGCTGATCACAGATGGAACAAACGCCGCATCAGAAAAAGCGTTGTAATCGGTATAGTTTGAATTGGTATGCGTTGCCTGCAAATTCATCGTGATCAGCAACTTATCATCAAGCGTTTTCTGATCAAAGTTAAAACGGGCGTTCAGGTCTTTTCTTTCAGACGCTAGCGCGATACCCTGTTGATCAGTATAAGTTACCGATGCCCGGTAGTGGCTCTTATCGGTACCACCAGCAACTGCAAGGTTTTCATTATGGGTAAGCCCTGTGCGCAATAACGTTTTAAACCAATTGGTATTTGCGCCCTGGTTACTGGTTGTTGACGGAGATGCCGGGTTAAACAACGCCATTGGGTGGCCGTAGAACGACTGGAACATTGATAAATACTGGGAAGCATTAGCAAAATCCATCAAATGCTCAGCGGATTCGGAAGCAACATAAGTATTAAATGTTACCTGTGCTTTACCAGCTTTACCTTGTTTGGTGGTGATCATGATAACACCGCCGGCAGCACGTGAACCATAAATGGCAGCTGATGACGCATCTTTCAAAATGTCAAATGATTCTACATCGTTTGGCGAAAGTGCACGCGGATCAGCGCCTTCCACACCGTCAATAACGTACAATGGATCGTTACCACCGGTAAGCGAAACAGTACCACGTATACGAACAGTTAACCCACCGTTAGGGTCTCCATTGGTTGTAGCTACTACCACGCCGGCTGCTTTACCCTGTAACTGCTGTAATGGGTCAGTGGTAACACCCTGCACAAAGTCAGCGGAGTTAACTTTCACCACCGCGCCGGTAGCATCCTTTTTCCGTACTGTACCATAACCAACAACCAACACTTCATTAAGTGCATTGTTATTGGCATCGAGTGATACATTAACGACATCGGATGTAATTAAAACATCTTTTGCAACATACCCGATATACGATACTGCAAGGGTTGTTGTTGAGGCAGGAACAGATAGTTTAAACGCACCGTTAATGTCGGTAATGGCGCCTGCTGTTGAGCCTTTTGCTGAAATTGATGCGCCTATTAAAGGCGAACCATCTTTTGAGTCGGTTACTTTACCTGTAATCGTTTTATTTTGCGCCATTGCAGGCACCACAAAAAAACAAAACAAGGCAAGCAAACTTACTTTAAGTAAATTTTTAAATTGCATAAAATTGATTTTGAAGGTTTACTGGGTTGATTAAATTAATCATAAGAAATAATAGTTGATTTTATTAAATTTTTCGGTGCCGGTTATCTCATAACACTCAGCACGGTTTTGTACGCCTGTTACTGTTTCTCAGGGCGGCATTTTATTGAAATTAGGTTCCATGGTTAATTGGTTTTTTAGTTTGGTTTAATCAGTTGGCATATAAAACATTTAAAAAAAATAAACCTAAAAGTGGCATACCGCCATCATCAATCGGTTTTTTTAACTTAAATCAGAATATAAAACAGGTTGTGTTTTACAGGTAATATAATTGGTTTGTTTAATAGTATTTAAGGTTATCCTATATTACTATGCATACAAAGTAACAGGGTCGTTGGAGCATTACCTATTTGTTTACTAAAAATTTCATAAAATATAGACTTTTTAAAATACAACTATCAAATAATCAATATATTAAAAAATCAAAGTCACTAAAAAATATAAACTTAATTTAACCTTTTAGTGTATTAAATTAACAGATTGTGATATTAATCCGTAAAAAAGCGTTAAAGAAAAAATGTCGTTCTGACAGCAGAAAAAGAACGAAAACTAAAAAATAAACAGGCTTTAAAAAAGGAAAAACAACATCATTGCTTATTTACCAGGTCGACGGCTTTTATGTCCATTATTTTATGATCAAACTGATCGCTGGGGACAAGCGCTTTAGCTTTAATACGCATTTTGTAAACATAAATAGTATTTACTGAGTACTCCAGGATGTTAGCAATCGTTTCGTTGTCATTGATGCCTAAACGCATCAGGGCAAATATGCGCAGATCTGTATTTAATACCTCGTTATCTTTTGGCCAGATCTGGTCTTCCTTCTTAAAAAGGGAGTTGAAAGTATTTATAAAATTGGGGAATATTTTCAAAAAAACATGATCAAAAGTATAAAACAGGGTCTCTCTCTCCTTTTTGATATTTATTTCATTTATCGATACCAATATATCCTCGTATTTCTTTGTTGCCAGCTTACGCTCAATGCCTCTTTTAAGTTTCTCGAGTTTTAAAATATACCCGGATATCACATTGAAAAAGTAACCTATATACTCTTCTTTGATATGCGTATCTTCAATAAGTCTTTCATTTATTTTTTCAAGCTGAACATTTTTATCCTCAATGATCTTCTCTTTTACTTTTACCCTTTTTAATTGAATAAATACAATAAATGATACCAGTGCAATAACTATGGCAAACACCGTTATAGATAAGAAATAGACCAGGAACCTGTTTTTTTCATTTTCAGCCTGCAGGCTTTTCTTATCAGCCACTAATATTTTTTGGGCAGCAATAATAGGCAGTACAGCCCCAATTTGTATTTTCCGAAGCCTTGCCCCGTAGAATTGGGCATCATCCATTGCCTCCTCAATAAAGGTGTAGGCATCCTCAACATTTCCTTTAATGTACAATTGCTGTCCTAATTTAAAAATTGCCAATGTTTCCTTAGTTGATGACCGGATATCATTTATTGCACCGATAGCCATTAATCGCGTACGGTCTTCTGATTGGTACGGCCCTTCGTAAAAGTAGCTTAAACCTGTTGCTACCATGGCGCGCTGATGGTCGGTAAGTTTATAATGATTAAGCAATTCAGTATAGTACGGTGATGGTTTTTGCACATTGTTTGATATAACCTGCTTATTACCAAGGTGATAAAGCCACTCAAAAGAGTTTGGCTTTGCCATTGCTATAGCCGAATCAATAAACTTTACTGCCTCTCTTTGATCAAAAGGTGCGTAATTTTTATCGTTATTATAGTCGGCAAGGTCAGAATAGGCGCGAGATTTTATGGAATAATATTGCAATTTGGATTCATTCCCCAGCAAATGGGTGTTTACCTGGTTTAAACTTTCAAATGTTTCAGTAAACATACCAGCGGAGAGCAAAAGAAAACTCATTTTTATTTTACTTTCATTCAAATGCACGGCGTTATTAGCGCGTTTACTAATGGTTATTAGTTTTTGGGCATAAACGTAGGCCGAATCAAATTGGTAAACCTTGTATTCCTCATATAATTTACTGCAAATATCATATTGCGTGTTAAAATCATTTTGGGCGGTGGCATCTAATTTTTGTTTCAGTTTTTTTATGCGTAGTTCTTTTTGATCATCATAAATCTTTTGTTTTGCGAGTTCAGTTTTCAAAACAGCTAAAAGACTGTCTGTTTTCCCAACTGAAAAAGCAGGGCATACAAAAATTACCAGAAATAATAGTGGTAGAAAAATCCTCATAATAAAATTGGTTTGACAAGGCCCGAAACCTTTGCTCTAAAATTAATATTAAAAACCGATTTTACATAGCAATTTTCGTTAACTATCTAAAATCATTTAAAACATTTAGACAACCAATTATAATTGAGAAGGATAATAACGGTCAATCAGGTTAAGCAGAACACCGTTTGTCCATCCGAAACCATCCTGCAAAGGGTATTCGCCCCCACCTGCTTTAACATTTGTATCTACAACGTTGTACTTTTCCATCAGCTTGCCGGTTTCGTTAAACACCTGCAAATTAGTTTGGATCCAGGTAATGGCAATGCTTTGCGCCAGGCCTGTTTGATGATAATTAGTTAAACCATCAATGGCCATATATTGTAATGGAGCCCAGGCATTCGGGCTGTCCCATTGCAGCCCCGAACGGTTTAAGGTTGTAACCAGGCCACCTGGTTTTAAAAACTTGCTTTTTAATTTCGAGGCAACCTGCTCAGCCTGTTTTATGCCGGCTATGTTAAACTCAAGCGGGTACACGCCCGCTAAAGTTTCAACCGGAGTGGTATGTTTTTCTTTCCAGTTGTAATCCATAAACCATCCGTTTTTTGCACTCCATGAGTATTTTAAAATGGCTTTTTTCCGCAATAAAGCCTTTGCCAAATAATTGTTATAGCCGGCTGCGTCGCCCTGCAACTGGTAGGAAGACGCTATTGAAAGTTCGAGGTGGTAAAGTAAACAGTTTAAATCAACCGGGATGATAAAGGTAGTTTGAATAGTTTCCAGTTTACCGGTGGTATCCATCCAACGGGTACTAAAATCCCATCCCGACTCGGCGGCCGCACGTATATTGCGGTAAAAAGTATTGGTATCCTGTTTTGTTAATTTCGCTGCAGTTACGTCTTTCTTAAAAGATTCCTCGCGTGGTTTGTCAGATTCATCCCAGTAACGGTTTAATATTTCGCCGCCCGGCATCCTTACTGAGTTGCGGTATGCCTGGCCTGGCTTCAATTTAGCCGAACCTTTCATCCAAAATGCATATTCCTTTAAAAGCTCAGGCTGATATTTAACCAAAACCTGTTTGCCCTGGTCTTTAGCAAGCACATCCAGCATCATCGAAAAAAATGGGGGCTGCGACCGTGTCAGGTAATAGGTACGTGTTCCGTTTGGAATGAACCCATATGTATCAATCATGTAGGCAAAATTCGCGATCATATTTTGTATGATCTTGGTCTGGTGGCTTTCCTGGAGGCCGAGCATCGTAAAATAGGAGTCCCAGTAATAGGTTTCGCGGAAACGCCCGCCGGGAATTATAAAATCATTCGGCATTGGAAGCAACGACGAATACTTTGAAACCGTATCGTGCCTGCGGTAAAGCACCTGCCACAGGGTATCTATGTGCTTGCGTATACCTGTATTGATATCGCTTTTAAAAATAGTTTTCGGGCCGCCCGGTATGTCGAAATTTTCGGTAACAAATTGCTTCAGGTCAAATCCGGGTTTGTTCTTTCGCGCTAAATAATCTTTCATTATCAAAGCCGGATCGCGCTTTGGCGTTGCATCAACAAATGTTTTGTTATCCGGGAAAATATCAGATAGCTGAACGGTTTCAAACAGACCGGGAAATAATTGCCGTGGTGTTAAATTTTGCGACCGGACAAAAATGAACGCAATTATCAACGATAATGTTAACAGGAATTTTCTCATTACAAAAACAGGAATACAATTTATGGTTGAGGATAAATATAAGTGCATTATGAAACAGGTATATGTATGCCAATTGCGCCAAACGTTTTATATAATAAAAATTTAAATTAAAATGGGTTGTAATAAAATCAAACAACTTAAAATCAATTATTTATAAAAAATAAACTAAAAAAAAATATTGATATTATTTTCACCGGCACAAACATGCTGCAGGTAAAGTAATCCGGTATTTGGCTTATTCTACCTGAATATTTGTTTTACCAATGGTATGCGCCAGCAAGAAACAGCGATTGAAATCGGTTGATATAACGGGCTTGCTCAAACAAATCAAGATCAATTCATTTCCATCAAAAGGACTTTTACCAGATGGACTTCAACTCAGCAATTGATAATGATTTGATATGAATGGTACTATCGGGTACGATAGCAACTTTATTTAAAGGTTTTTCAGGAAAGAAAATACAAGTCATTACGGTTGCTCCGCCATCGGCAAATAGTTCAACAGATGCTCTGTCCACAACCAATGTAAGTTTAACCGATCTGTTTTCTGATAAACGCGGGGCCGTAAAAATTCGGGCAAAGTCTTTATTAAAATCATGGATGCCGGCATTCGTTCTGTCAATAAAATATTGATTGGCCTTTTTATTAAATCCAATAATTAATTTTTCATTACCACCGTTGGCAAGTTCCAAAGCAAAATCATTTAAAGAATTGGTCTGAAGATCTATTACATACTGTCCGGCAGATGTGCTGCCCGGAGCGTTAAAACTGTGTCTTTTGTTAATTTCAATATTGCCGGTTGTAAAGGTCCGTTGTTTCAATTCTCCCAGTTCCTTCACTGGCGTGGAAGCAAGCAATATATTTCCGTTATTAATGAATAATTTCAGCTCTCTTGGGATCGTCATCGCGCTTCTCCAGGTTGCAGTGGGCACCTGCGTTGCATAATTCCAGTTGCTCATCCAGCCCAAAAATATCTTGCGCGCACCTGTATTGCTCCAGGTTATTCCGGCATATTCATCCGGGCCATAATCAAGCCATTTGATACCGTGATCAGCAGGGACAAACTGTTTACCATCAAAGTGACCTACAAAATATGCTGTTGCCGATCCTCCATTTGGGCCACCGGGGTTCAGGTTCACAATCAGCACCCAGTACTGTTTTCCGTTTAACTTTAGCGAAAAAAGATCAGGGCATTCCCAAACACCGGAATGTACACCCATTTCTTTACCAAACTCACTTTCTTTTGTCCACGCCTTCAAATCAGGTGATGAATAAAATGTAATATGGTCTTTTGTGGCCAGCGTCATTATCCACTTTTTGCCTTTTGCGTACCACATTACTTTAGGATCACGAAAATCCCTAATCCCCGGGTTTTTTAAAACCGGGTTACCAATGTACTTCGTCCAGGTGCGCCCTTCATCCAAACTATAGGCTATGCTTTCATTTTGAAAATTATTCGTCCCTGCACGCTCACCGTTCGGGTCGTGGTGGGTAAAAATGGCTACCAAGGGTATTTTACCATTTTTCCAAAAACCGGAAGTGTTATTGGAGTCGACTACCGCGCTTCCCGAAAAAATATAGCCAAGACTATCCGGGTATAGCGCAATCGGGAGTTCCTGCCAGTGCACCAGGTCCTTGCTGATGGCATGGCCCCAATGCATGGGCCCCCAAACCGTACCGCCAGGGTAATATTGGAAGAACAGATGATAAGTATGGTTAAAATAAACCATACCGTTGGGATCGTTCATCCAGTGCGCCTTTGGCGAAAAATGTATTTGCGGGCGAAACGGACCGGTATAAGGGTTTGTTGTTTGCTGCTGGGCAATCCCTAAACTGCATATTGATACCATAATAAAAAACAGCAAAACAGTTGTCTTAAACCTCAAACTCACCATGTTCAATTTATAATTTGTAAATATTCTTCCGTTAATCCTCAAATATCTTTAACATATTTGCCTGATCATCTTTATAAACCAACGATTTTTATTTTCCGGAAAAATTTAGCTAACGCAATGTGCAGCAGCCATCTTCAAGAAAACAGGTCTCATGTTTAAGAGAAATAATGCCTGGTTTAAAAAATTTATTAATTAGTTACCGAAGATAATAAAAATGAGAACGCTATTTATTGCCCTTTTTGCAATCACCCTGCTCAACTGCCCGCAAAAGAATTACGCCCAGGAATCGACCGGTAAAAAATGGTGGAAAGAGGCAGTGGTTTACCAGATCTATCCCCGCAGTTTTAAAGATGCCAATGGCGATGGAATCGGGGACCTGCAGGGCATAATTTCAAAACTGGACTATATAAAAAGCTTAGGGGTGAATGTGATATGGCTGAACCCGATCTATAGCTCACCTAACGACGATAACGGCTATGATGTAAGCGATTACCGTAATATCATGAAGGAGTTTGGCACTATGAACGATTTTAATGCATTATTAAAAGGTATGCACGAAAGGGGAATAAAATTGGTGATGGACCTGGTGGTGAACCATAGCAGCGACGAGCATGAATGGTTTAAACAGAGCCGCAGTTCCAGGACAAGCCCCTACCGCGATTATTACCACTGGTGGAATGCAGAAAAGGGTAAACCTAACCCAAGGTACAGCTTATTTGACATTAACCACGACGCCTGGCGCTATGATTCATTAACAAATGCTTATTACCTGCACTATTTCTCGCGCAAACAACCGGACCTGAACTGGGAAAATCCAAAACTAAGGAGCGAAATTTATGCGATGATGAAATATTGGTGCGATAAAGGAATTGATGGTTTCAGGCTGGATGCATTCCAGTTTGCGGCGAAGGACACTACCTTCCCTAAATTCCCCGATGGTTATGAAAAAAACTTTTCACTATATTATGCCGTAGGGCCTCATTTGCACGATTATTTGCAGGAAATGAACAGGGAAGTATTAAGCCGGTATGATGTAATGAGCGTTGCAGAAGGAGCCGGCAACTCCTATAAAGATGCCCACGACATGGTGGATGCCGACAGGAAGGAGTTAAATATGGCCTATGCTTTTGAAGGAGTTGACATTGCCAACAACCCTAAAGGGTATAGCGTTTTACATTTTAAAGAAGTATTCAGCCGCTGGGATAGTTTATTTGCCAGCAAAGGCTGGTTATCTATTTTCCTGGCAAATCATGACCAGGCCAGGATGGTTAGCCGCTTTGGAAATGACAGCCCTCAGTTCAGAGAGCTTTCGTCAAAAATGCTTACTACTTTTATTATGACCATGCGCGGAACACCTTATTACTATAATGGCGATGAATTGGGTATGACGAATATCAGGTTTGATAAAATTGAGGACTACCGGGATATGTCGACCTTAAATGAGTATAAACACCAGCAAAATATTGGCGGCGATATGCAGAAATTTATGGAAGGTATAAAATATGCCTGCCGGGATAATGGCCGTACCCCCATACAATGGGATGGCACTAAAAATGCAGGCTTTACCAGCGGGACGCCATGGATAAAGGTAAACCCTAATTATAAAACCATCAATGTGGCAGCAGAAGAAAAGGACCAAAACTCATGCCTCAATTATTTCAGAAAAGTGGTGGCTTTAAGGAACCATAACAAGGTATTGGTTTACGGAAAATATACATTACTGGATAAAAACAACCCCAATGTATACGCCTACACCAGGGAGGGCGACGGAAAGAAAATGCTTATCGTGTTAAATTTCTCCGCCAATAAGGCGCAAACCAACATCGGCATCACCGTAAAGAACGCTAAATTGCTGGCAGCTAATTATACTGATAGTGCGGCAACTGTATATAACAGTTCAAACATCCGGTTAAGGCCCTATGAATCATTGATTTACGAATTAAACAACTGATTACAAAGACCTTAAAGGTCGCCAATAATTAATTTTTTATATTGATGAATAATACGCAATTTTGCACATATGCTTTCCAAAAAAGCCAAGTACGCTATTAACGCCCTGGTTTATTTAGCCCAACAACCGCAGAATGAACTGGTTCAGATCAGAACTATTTCTGAAACCGAAAATATTTCGAGGAAATTCCTTGAATCCATTTTATTGGCATTGCGGAACGCTGGAATGGTAAATAGTAAAAAGGGAAAAGATGGCGGGTATTACCTTTCGCTTTTGCCTGAAGATATCAACATGGCCGACGTAATGCGGATATTTGACGGGCCAATTGCGTTGCTACCCTGCGTTACCCACAAGTACTACCAAAAGTGCCAGGAATGCAAGGATGAAGTTCATTGCGGAATCAGGGATATCTTCTCAGATGTTCGCCGGGAGACCGTCAGAATGCTTAAAGATGCTACCCTTGCCGAGATCATTAAACGACAAAAAGACCTGTACGAAAGAGACATGCAAGCAACGCAAGAGTAATTGTTACTTTTAAACTTTCAGGCCCCTGAAATTTCCACTTTCACAATCCGCAAAAATCTGATCGATCAGTATATCTGCTGCAGTTTTTACAACAGGCGATAGTTTTTTACCATGTCCGAAATTCTTTCCTTCAACACCATAAAAAATTAATTTTTCGGGCAAAAGACCCAATTTCTCTGAAAGAATGATGCAATCAGGAATCCCGATATTGTGCGTAGATATATTGAAAAGATCCGGGGGGAGTGGGTCTTTCAATAAATCAAAATGAAAAATTGTTCCTGCAGCGCGCCCGGAGCGGACAGCGTCAATGAGCACCACAGTGCCCTCATCTTTCCAGGCATCCATCATAGTCATTCCGTCTCCTGAGTTCTCTTTGATCACCAGGTTTTGGAGGCGCCCTATTTTATCATGCCGGCAGATATACAAGCCAAGCCCGTCATCTTCCCTGAATTCATTGCCGATACCGATCAGAAGGATTTTTGAAGAAGATAAACCGTGTTTCATTTTGAGCCTTTGTTTTAATCGCGCTCAATATCCATCGTCAAAAAATGGGTAGAGCAGGAAATACATGGATCATAGTTACGGATGGCGCGCTCGCAAAAAAACTTTAATTTTTCATCTGTCATCCCCACGTTGGCCTGCACCAGGTCCCAAAGATCTTTTTCGATCCTCGACTGGTTAACTGAAGTAGGAGCAACTATTTTTGAATCCTGGATGATGCCATTGTCATCAATCGTATAGCGATGGTAACAGATGCCCCTTGGTGCTTCTGTAGCGCCATAACCGGTGCCAGCCCTTGGATTTACTTCTATAGCAGGGCTGTCAGGCTCCTCGTAGGCTTCAATTATCCGTTCAGCTTCTTCAAAGGCATAAATAACCTCCACCATTCTTACCAGTATACTTTTGAATGGGTTGTAGCAATGCCTTCCAAGCCCGGCTTCAAAAGCAATTTCTCTGGCAAGCGGCGTAAGTTGTTCAAAATTGAGGTTATATCTTGCCAGAGGGCCCAGTAAACAAGTGCCCGCACCCTTTAAGTGAGAATGCAACGCGGTTGAATGCGGAACATGTTCTTCAACAAGGCAATTGTCATATTCATTAATAGGAAGGTTAATTCCGCAGTTTGAAACGAGGCGTCCTCCCAAGATCGCATATTCATCAGGATCAGACAATGCAAGGAACTCATAGTTCTGTTTAAATTCAGGGAATTCAAATTTGGAAATAAACTTCAGCGAATCAACCGCCGCCTGTGTAGACCATTTGATTTCTTCAAGCAATGCGCTCAAATCACGCTTTTTCGGCACTTTATAAAATCCGCCCAAACGTAAATTCACCGGGTGTATTTCGCGCCCCCCAAGGACGATCATAATTTGGTTACCGGCCTTTTTCATTCTTAAAGCATTCTTAACTACTTCAGGATATGCCTGGGCCAGTTGAATTACACTCCCGGCCTCAAAAAAATCCGGGGCATTCAGCATAAAGGCATGCAATACATGCGATTCAATCCATTCGCCCGTATAGATCAGGCGGCGCAGCGCTTTTAACTGACCTTCAACTTTTACACCGCATATTTCTTCCATTGCATGCGAAGCGCCCAGTTGGTAGGCAATCGGGCAAATACCGCAAATGCGCGAGGTGATGTCAGGCGCCTCCCTAAAGTCGCGCCCCCTTAAAAAAGCCTCAAAGAAGCGCGGAGGCTCGTATATTTTTAACTGGACATCTTTTACGATGCCATTACTGATCTTCAGTTTAAGGCCCCCTTCGCCTTCCACGCGGGCAAGTATGTCTATCTTTAGTGTTTTATTTTTCATAATATTCACTTTCTTTACGAAAAGGCTCCGCGTTAGCATTAAAACCTCTGAAAATCCGCACCAATTCTTCTTTTTCAACCCCCTGCTCAAGCAGCCATCTGCTTAATGAAGCCGCATTCGGCGTTTCCTTTGGCCCAAAACACGAATAGCACCCCCTGTTATACGATGGGCAAAGCGCGTTGCACCCGGCGTGTGTAACAGGCCCCATACAGGTTATCCCTTTTGATACCATTACACAAACCGTTCCCCTTCGTTTACATTCCGCACAAACGCTGTAATTTGGGATATTGGGTTTCCGGTTATGCAAAAAGGCGCTGATCAGTTCCAGCAATTGATTTTTATTTATCGGACAGCCCCGCAACTCAAAATCCACCTCGATATGATCGGCAATTGCTGTTGATTTACTCAGTGTTGAAATGTAATGAGGCCGCGCATATACCAGCGAAATAAATTCATTAACATCCTTAAAATTACGCAGGGCCTGTATGCCCCCGGCTGTTGCACAGGCGCCTATGGTAATTACATATTTTGACATTTTGCGAATCTTGTGGATCCGTTCTTCGTCGTGCGGAGTGGTAATGGAGCCCTCAACCAGCGAAAGGTCATACGGGCCTTTTACGACGGCGCTGGAGGCTTCAGGAAAGTTTGCGATTTCTATCTTACCGGCGATAGCCAGTAATTCGTCTTCGCAATCAAGCAGGCTCAACTGGCAGCCATCACAGGATGCAAATTTCCATACAGCTAATTTGGGGATGTTTGCTTTTGGCATGGTTTTGTTTTTAATTCTGTTTACTGTTTGCTCCCTTTTCCGGAAGCTTTTTTATTTAAAGCCTGCCCTCTTTTTAAATCTCCGGTTTCCGGAAAAGGGAGGATAGCCGGTCGTAGGGGAATACCGGCCCGTCCTTGCAAATAAAGTGTTCGCCAAACTGGCAATGGCCGCAAAAACCCACCGCGCATTTCATGTTCCTCTCCATAGATACATAAATATCTTCGCCGCTCATGCCGCGTTGTTTCAAGGCATCCACCGTATAATGCATCATTATCTCGGGGCCGCAGATCATCACAATAGCGTTGGCCGGGTCGAAGCGTATCTTCGGGATCAGCCTTGTAACAACGCCCACGCTTCCATGCCACGACGTGGATCCCCTGTCGACAGTGACATACACGATCACGCCGGGCTGCGCTTTCCATTTTTTTAGTTCATTCTTGAAAATAATATCAGCGGGAGATCGTGAGCCATATAATACTACCACGCGGCCAAAGTCGTTCCGCCTGGCAAGCAGCTCATGGATCACCGGCCGCAGCGGGGCAAGTCCGATGCCGCCGGCAACAAGCACCACATCTTTACCTACGGCCCGCTCAACCGGCCAGGAAGTACCGAAAGGCCCGCGTACGCCTAACATATCGCCGACTTTAAGCGCCGACAATGCTTTGGTAACACTCCCCACGTCGCGCGTGGTATGCGTTAATAAGCCACCGCCTGCAGGGCTTGCGCTTATGGAAACAGGTACTTCGCCCATGCCAAATACGTAGAGCATATTAAATTGCCCGGGGGCCGCATCAAGTTGTTTTTGTTTCGCAGTTTTTATTTCCGCAGCTGATCCGGAAGGCGCAATCGCGAGGGTAAAGGTATCGCTGGTTTCTTTGACATAATTTTCTACCCGGTAAAGCGTTGGTACCATAGGATCGGCAACTATGGTTTCTGTGTTATAATTAGTTTCCTCCATGATCAATATTTTTTTGCCGGTTTGCCATAAACATCCATAAACATCAGCCTCGTTTGTTCAAGACGGAAGGCTATTGCACGAACCATGCGCTTCATCATTTCGTAGCCCAAAACAGGGTACTGGTCGCACTTCACGCGTAATTGTTTTCCGTTTATCACAATCATTTCTGTTTTCGTTATCACTTTTGCGCCGAAACGGTATTTATAAGGCGGCACCAACCACGACCATCCCAGCATCTCTCCATCCTCAACGGTTTGTATCGTAATAATTCCTCTTCCGGGATTATATGCTTCCAGGGCAACTTTTCCTTGAATAACAAGGTAGAACTTGTCTGCATCCGCTCCTTCTTTAAACAGGACATCCCCTTCTTTAAAATTCACAACATTTGCCAGCCCGGCAATTATGCTGATATCTTCTGCAGGAAGATCATGAAAGAAAGGGTGTTTGGCTATTGCCAGTTCAAGGGTTTTCATATTTGGTTGGTTTTTTCTGTCTGATTATTTCTGATCGCCGCCAGCTCCTCTGTAATGTCTATGCCAACCGGGCACCAGGTAATGCACCGGCCGCAACCCACACATCCGGATGTACCGAACTGATCTATCCATGATGCCAGTTTATGTGTCATCCATTGCCGGTAACGTGAACGCACCGTTGACCGCACGGGGCCGGTGTGTATGTAGGAAAACTCCAGCGAGAAACAGGAGTCCCATTTACTCCAGCGTTCGTCATGTTGGCCGGTAAGGTCGGTTTTATCCTCAACCGTTGTACAAAAACAGGTGGGGCAAACCATGGTACAGTTTCCGCATGATAAACAGCGCGCAGCCACTTCATCCCAAACCGGACTCTCGGAATTGGCGTAAAGGAGTTCCTTAATATTTGTAGTATCCAGATTTCTTCCCATTTTGCCGACGGCATCTTCAAGGGCCTTTTTTCCGGTTGCTATTTCGTCGTCTAAAGCATCATGGCCGGATATATCGATTAAAACATCGTCGCCCAGGCTGCTTCCGGATTCTGCAAGGAAATAGTGGCGATCTCCGTCTAATACCTCTGTTAATGAAATATCAAAACCTTTCGTAGCTCCCGGACCTGTATTCATCGACGCGCAAAAACACGTACCTGCCGGATGGGTACAATTTACGGCGACGATAAAAACATCCTTCCTTAAGGCCTGGTAAGACGCATCAACAGCAAGCCCATTTAAAAAAACTTTATCCTGTATTAAAATGGCGTTCAATTCGCAGGAACGCACACCTATAAAAGCTTTCTTTCTTTTAGGTTCAGGATCTTTTAATACCTTAAAGCCATCGTCAGTGCGTTGTGCCCTCCAGAGCAGGTTTTCAGCGGGATGAAGAAACTTTTTCCATGAATGCGGGCCGGCAGCAAAAGCAAAAACGGATGGCTCTCCTGATTTTTCCAGCCGGTAGGTCCCTTTTTCCTGTTTGTCGCGCCAGCCGGCAGGCAATTCATTTGCTGACTCGATTTGGTCGTACAAGATAGCGCCATCATGAACTGTTGGTCCAAACAGGTCATACCCCATTTCTTTCAACTGGTCGAAAAGATTTTCCAGATATTTGCGTTCAATTACTTTCATTTTACAGTTTTGTTAGAATGTTTCCTACATCAAAGTTTGCGTAGCAAATGCCCGGCATTACATTAATAAAGTGGATATATTGGAGGTTAACCGGCTTTTTTAAAGGAATTTTCACTTCGCGCTGACTTTGGAAATCTGGAGAAGAAGTGATCTTTTTCATACAATAAAAGTAAGGAGGATGCAAAACCAGCCGCGATGCTTTTGGTCATAAAATAAAATGATCTTAGGCATAAATTTGCGGGCGCTCTATTTCAGGCCATTTCGCAATAATTAATCATAACTTAATATTATATTGGTTTGATATTAATAAACTTAGTTTAGCATTGCTGAACTTATAATAATCGCTCCATGTCTGTTAAATTAGTAGTTTTTGATATCGCCGGCACCACGGTAAAAGATGATCATAATGTAAGCAAGGCCTTCCAGGCGGCGTTGAAAAAATATAATTATGAAGTTCCGCTTGAGTTGATCAACCCGCTGATGGGTTATGAGAAAAATGAAGCCATCACGCAAATGCTGCAGCTGCACGAAACGGATAAAGAAAAGATCACCAGCGACCTTGTAGATGTAATCCACCGTGAGTTTGTAAAACAGATGATCCATTTTTATCAGTTTGAGCCGGGAATAGCGCCGCTGCCCAATGTTGAAGAAACATTTGCTGCATTGCATCAAATGGGCATTAAGATTGGCATTAATACAGGTTTTTCGCGGGATATTGCCGACACCATTGTAACCCGTCTTCAATGGAAGGAAAAAGGATTGATCGATGAGGTTATCGGTTCGGACGAAGTTGAACTCGGGCGGCCGCATCCGTTTATGATCCGCCGGATAATGAAAGCTTGTGCAATTTCCGACCCGCTGGAAGTGGTCAAAGTGGGTGACACCGAAGTTGATGTGCGCGAGGGCCAAAATTCAGGCTGCCGCTATGTTATTGGCGTTACCACTGGTATTTTTACACGGGAAGAACTGGAAACCTATAACCCCACGCACATTATTGATGATATAGCACAGGTAATTGACATCATTAAATAATAATTATGAGCGCAATCGACCAACTGCGGGTTAAAGTTGCCAAATGGCCCTACCCGGTTTTATCCTTAATGGCGGCAATCTCTGCCTTTGGGGCCTATACCTCCATGTATGCTTTCCGTAAAGCGTTTACCGCCGGTACGTTTACAGGGCAGCAATATTTTCATGTTGATTATAAAGTTTGGCTGGTAATAGCGCAGGTAATTGGCTATACGCTCAGTAAATTTTACGGCATCAAATTCATTGCAGAATTAAAACCCGAACAACGGGCCAAAAGCATATTGCTGCTGATAGGCACCGCCTGGCTGGTGCTGTTGTTTTTTGCCATAGTGCCTGCCCCCTACAATATAGTGTTTTTGTTTATCAATGGGTTTCCGTTAGGTTTGATATGGGGATTGGTTTTCAGTTATCTGGAAGGACGCAAGTCAACTGAGTTTATGGCGGGGGTTTTATCGATCAGCCTGATATTTGCATCCGGTTTTGTAAAAACCGTTGCCCGTACCCTGATGGGCTCATTCCACATCAGCGAGTTTACCATGCCATTTATCACCGGCGCACTGTTCGTGATCCCGCTTTTGTTGTTTGTGCTGATGCTGGAGCTGATGCCGCCGCCAACCGCTGAAGATGTAAAACTGCGCACCAAACGGGCGCCCATGGACGCAACCGAGCGGAAACACTTTCTGCAGCGGTTTTTACCGGGCATTATTTTAACCCTGGTGATCTATGTGCTGCTCACCATTATGCGGGATGTGCGCGATAATTTTGAAGTTGAGATCTGGGCCAGCCTGGGCGTAAAAGATAATACCATTTATACCAAAATAGATACGATCATCTCCGTTTTAGTACTGGTGGCGATAAGCCTGCTCATCCTCGTCAAACAAAACCTTAAAGCCTTCCGTATTATCCACATCATGATCATCTCGGGCTGTTTGCTGATCGGCATCGGGACTATTTTGTTTGGTTTAGGATTGATCGGACCAATGGTTTGGATGACCATGGCGGGCCTTGGCCTGTACCTGGGTTATGTCCCTTATAACGCGGTTTTTTTTGAACGTCTGCTGGCTACGTACCATTATAAAGGGAATGTAGGTTTCCTGATTTACGTAGCCGACTCGATAGGTTATTTGGGCAGTGTAAGTGTTTTACTGGTAAAAGAACTGGGGCAACCGAGTATCACCTGGGGCACATTTTTTAAAAACAGCGTGATGACCGTAGCCATCGTTGGCGGCATTTGTGCCACGTTATCCCTGCTGTATTTTTTACGGGAGGCTAAAAAAGACATTGAAGCACAGAAAGAACCGATGAATATTATACCAGCATGAAACAACCATCAGCAATTATTATAGGGGCCGGCATTGTTGGCCTTGCCACCGCGAGAGCACTGGCAATACGTGGCTATAAAGTAACCGTATTTGAACGAAACGAACGGGCCGTTGGCGCATCCATCCGGAATTTCGGGATGGTTTGGCCCATCGGACAGGCTACCGGTCCGCTTTTTGAAAGGGCCATGCTGTCGCGCAGCATCTGGAAAGAAATATGCACCGAAGCCAGGATCTGGCATGATGAAGTGGGATCCCTGCATTTGGCCTACAGTGCGGATGAACTGCAGGTGATCAATGAATATGTGGAGGTAAACCAGCAATACCGTGATTGCAGCCTGCTGAATGCCAAACAGGCGTTGCAAAAGTCGCCGGCGGTAAACCCTGCCCGCTTAAAGGGCGCTTTATGGAGCGGCGAAGAAATGATCGTGGAATCGAGGGTTGCCGTGGGGCAGATTGCTGCTTACCTGGCGGAGAAATATGATGTGGAGTTTTTCTGGAACACGGCGATCAGCCAGATAGAACCTCCTGCGGTAAAATCGGGCAAGCGGAGCTGGCAGGCGGATGAAATATTTGTTTGCAGCGGGGCTGATTTTGAAACGCTTTACCCGGAACTATTTTTAGAAACGCAGATTACCAAATGCAAACTGCAGATGATGCGCCTGGTAAGCCAGCCGGACGAATGGCGCATAGGCCCGGCGCTTTGCGGCGGTTTATCCATGATCCATTACCCGGGCTTCCAGGCGGCGGCTTCATTGCCTGAATTGCGCAAAAGGTATGAAGCGCAATATGGTAATTACCTTGAATGGGGCATCCATGTAATGGCATCCCAAAACGGCAGCGGCGAACTTACTATTGGTGATTCGCACGAATACGGGCTGGTGCACGACCCGTTTGATAAGGAATTTATTAATAATTTGATAATTGCTTACTTACAAACTTTTGCCATTTTTAAGGACTGGAAAATGATGCAATCATGGCATGGCATCTATCCAAAAATGACCAATGGACAAACTGAATTTATTACCGAAGCTGAACCCGGCGTAACCATTATAAACGGCCTGGGCGGCAACGGGATGACGCTTTCGTTTGGTTTATGCGAACAATACATCGCCAACCGCTAATTATTCTAATGTTTTTGGCGATTAAAAAAACAAAATTAAAAGAGATAACCAATTGAAAACATGGATATTATTACAACTCCCCTCTTGAAAGGGGGTGCGCTGGCCTGTGATGTGGCGGGGGGGTGTTAGCGAGTATACTCACCAACACACCCCTCCACCCCTCTCAAGAGGGGAATCGCACAGGCCCAGCTTTAAAATCCGCCTTTTTCTCTGTTTTTTTTGCTAAACACATTTATTCCAATTAAAATTAAAATTATCATGACTGATACCCGCAGAGATTTCCTTAAAAAAGCAGCTTTGTTAACCGGCGCTGCCAGCCTTACCAATATGATCCCGGCTTCTATCCAAAAAGCGATGGCCATTAACGCGCCCGAAGGAAGCACTTACCTTGATGCGGAACATATTGTGATATTGATGCAGGAAAACCGCTCATTCGATCATAGTTTGGGCAGCTTGAGGGGCGTTCGCGGGTTTAATGATCCGCGTGCTATTGATCTGCCTAATAAAAACAAAGTTTGGGCACAGTCAAACAAAAAAGGCGAAACTTACGCGCCGTTTCACCTCGACATAAAAAACACCAAAGCCACCTGGATGAATTCGCTCCCACATTCGTGGCGCAACCAGGTAAATGCCCGCAATGAAGGCAAATACGATAAATGGCTGGATAACAAACGCAATGGCAACCCCGAATATGCGGATATGCCTTTAACCCTGGGCTACCATACCCGCGATGATATCCCTTTTTATTACGCTATGGCCGACGCGTTTACGGTATGCGACCAAAATTTCTGCTCCGCTTTAACAGGCACAAACCCTAACCGGCTCTACTTTTGGACCGGCACCGTGCGTGAGGAACAAAATGAAAACTCAAGGGCGCATGTATGGAACGAGGACATGGATTATGGCACCTTAAAATGGCCCACCTTCCCGGAACGTTTGGAGGAGAACGGCATCTCGTGGAAATGCTACCAGAACGAAGTAGCGATAGATACCGGTTTTGAAGGAGAAGAAGATGTTTGGCTATCCAATTTCCAGGATAACGCTTTAGAATTTTTTGCCCAATACAATATCTTTTTGCACGAGCCGCATTTGATCGCCCTTGAAAAAAGAGCCGCTGAACTGCCTGGTGTGATCGATGGGTTAAAAAAGCAAATAGCAGCGTTACCCGAAGGCGACAAAAGTCTGAAGAAATTAAAACAGCAGTTAAGGGAAACACAATCCTACCTGGATGGCGTATTGAAAGAGCGGGAAACCTGGAAACAGGGCATGTTTGAAAAACTATCCGACAGGGAAAAAAGCATCCATAACAAAGCGTTCGATACCAATAAAAACGACCCTGACCACCGCAAACTGGCGACCCTGAAATATAATGACGATGGCACCGAGCGGGAATTGCAAGTGCCAGCCGGCGACGTATTTCACCAGTTTAGGGAAGATGTAAAAACGGGTAATTTGCCCACCGTATCCTGGCTTACCGCACCCGAAAACTTTTCGGACCACCCGAGCGCGGCCTGGTATGGGGCATGGTATGTATCCGAAGCGCTGGATATCCTTACGCAAAACCCTGAGGTTTGGAAGAAGACCATTTTTATCCTCACTTATGATGAAAACGACGGTTATTTTGATCATGTCCCTCCTTTTGTCGCCCCGCACTCGCATAAACCGGGCACGGGCGCAGTCTCCAAAGGGATTGATACCCGCGTTGAATTTGTAACGCTTGAACAGGAACAGGAAAGAAAGAATTTCCCCGAGGTGTTTGACAAAGAAAGTTCCATCGGTCTGGGTTACCGGGTGCCGATGATCATCGCTTCGCCGTGGAGCAAGGGCGGCTTTGTTAACTCCGAGGTTTTCGACCATACCTCGACCCTGCAGTTTCTGGAAGATTTTTTAAGTAAAAAAACCGGTAAAAAAATTCAGGAACCTAACATCAGCGACTGGCGGCGTACTGTATGCGGCAACCTTACTTCGGTTTTCAGGCCGTATCATGGCGAAAGCATTGCCAGTCCGGAGTTTGTTAAAAAAGACGAATTTGTTGAAGGGATCCATAAAGCGCAGTTTAAAAAACTGCCCAATGATTATAAACTGCTTAACGCTGACGAGATCGCGCAGATCAACCGTGATCCGCATGCATCGCCCCTTATGCCGAAGCAGGAAAAAGGGATCCGCCCTGCATGTGCTTTGCCTTATGAGTTATACGCGGATGCTAAGCTAAATGCGGATAAAACCGCTGTCGAAATTCAATTTAAAGCGGGCAATAAGGTTTTTGGCGACAAGGCTTTAGGCGCGCCTTTTAATGTTTACGCGCCGGGCAGCTATTTAAAACGAAACGAAACTACTTTTGAGCCGGTGCGCACCTGGGCTTATGGCCTTACCGCCGGCGACAGCATTGCCGACAGCTGGCCGCTGAATGAGTTTGAAGATAAAAATTATCACCTGCGGGTTTACGGCCCCAATGGTTTTTACCGGGAGTTTAAAGGGAATGCCCAAAACCCGCACATCACTGCTGATTTTGATTACCAGCGAAGCCTTAGCAGTAATAGCAACTTGACTGGTAATGTAGAGATTTCCCTTGCCAACTTATCTGCAAAACGTGTCGAAATTGATGTCATTGACCATGCTTATAAAAGCGGCAACCGCAAAAGGGTAATACCGGCGTCGGGGAAAACTACTTTGGTATTGAATTTGGAGAAAAGTTTTGGCTGGTATGATTTCAGCGTAAAAGTTGCCGGGCACGATCATTTTGAACAAAGGTATGCAGGCAGGGTTGAAACCGGAAAAACCAGTTTCAGTGATCCGTTTATGGGGAAGGTAGTGGCGTAAGTAATAAATCCCCCGCTCATTGCGAGGAACGAAGCAATCTCTGCACAGGACATTCAACGAAACGTAATGCACTGAATTTACGGCGTGCAGCTGATCGCCAATGATTTTAGACCTGCTCATCATCGCGGGGCCAAGTTAGCGGGTTATCAGGGTACTAATATCATTGTGGTTTTATTCTTAACCGCTGCCGCTCAATTGCCGCGGGGGCTGTTACTTTTGTCTTGACACAAAAGTAACCAAAAAGTCAAGTCAGCAGAAATGCTTCTTGGCGCACTTGGCCATTGCCGCACAAAGCCGAAAAAACTGCGGGGCTGCAAATCTTTTTGCCTGATTAACTTAGCGCTTTATTACCCGGCATGCAAAAATTTGCTATGCCCCAACCCACTTCACAGGCCTGCAGTTTTTCCGGCTTTCTCCCGAAGCTTATCTGCTGACGGGGCTGCACATCATAAACTGAGACCATCTGCACATCCGCATATTTGCAAATCCGCACATTCTCCCTTTCTCCCGAAGCTTATCTGCTGACAGGAGGAAAAAAATCTCCGTTTTAGATCTGTTTTTTAAATTAAAGAAAAATGAAAAGCGGGCAAAGGCCTGACAGAAAAGCGGGCCGGGGAGTCTGGCCTGTAGCGGGGAAGCTTTTTTCTGTCTTGATTTTTTTTGGTACTTTTTTGTATCAAGACAAAAAAGGACTAGCCCCGCGGCAATTGAGCGGCAGCGGTTAAGAGTGAATCCACGATGATATTAGTACCCTATTTAACCCCATCGAGGTGTACTGCGTTCACTATTAGTTTAGGTCTCGCAATATCACGAATTCACCACTGCTATTGCCATACCATCATGCTCCTTCGTCCCGATGGTTTGAAAAATAGTGGCGGAAACACGCTTGTTTTCGGCAAGGGCTTTGTTAAATCTTTTTACGCCGATGACGCGTTCATCGGTACAGTTATCATCCAGCACCAGCCCTTCGCGGATCACGTTATCCGCAATAATTACCGTGCCCGGTTTGGAGAGTTTTAAGGCCCATTCAAAATATTCGGCATAGGGTTGTTTATCGGCGTCGATAAAGATAAAATCAAACGGCTCTTCGCCGCCGGCGACCAGTTGGGGCAGCAGCTCCAGCGCGGGGCCCACCTTTATTTCGATCACTTCATCTAAACCTGCTTTAATGATATTTTGCAGGGCGACATCGGCGTGGGCCTGCTCCAGTTCCAGCGTGAGCAGGTAGCCGTCGTAAGGCAGCGCCCGGCCCAGCCAGATGGTGCTGTAACCACCTAATGTACCCAGTTCTAATATGCGCTTGGCGCCATTCATCCTGGCGATCAGCTGCAAAAACTTACCCTGGTTGGCCGATACACTGATGGCCGGAATATTGGCTTCTTCCATCGATTTAATGGCGCCTTTTAACACTTCATCCTCGTACCCAAAAAGGTCGCTGATGTATTTGTCTACAGATTCAAAAAGTTCCTGGTTCATCTGTTAAAATTAGGATTTTAAAATTGGAATTCAATTGCTGAAAATCCATTTATAGCTTGACATCTAACAGAGGGGCACAAATTTTTGGTCGATGGGTAAGCTCGCGTCCGAATGAGGGTTGTCACACGAGATTCGGAGGTTAATATTTGCCGATAATACCGGGAAGTTACAATTTTAGTAATAAGTGTCAGCGTGATGAATATTGTAGCAATAATAAAGTAATTTTGATAGTTGTATCAAACTTAAGCTACTAATCATAAAACAAGTTGAAAATAGAAATCAAGCAGGTATTAAGACCTTTAAGATTAATGTTTTTGGTGGCCCCTGGAAATCCTAAAAGCTTTCAAAGAGCCGTCCAAATCTGTTCTTCTTACTGGGGAGGTAAATATTTCCCAATTATTCCATACTATGAAAGATTCTCAAAAGCATTCAAAATAAGTCAAAACCTATTTGGTATATCAACAAAGGATTTTTACCATCAGCTTATAGAAAATTATAGTGTCGATATAATTATATATGATGAAATCCTCAAAACTGAAGCTATTAAAGCGTTAAATCTAGGTAAAACAGTAGTTAGAATTGATAGCATAGAAGAGTCATTGATAAATAATGACCCCAAATTTGGGTTTGGGCTACATCAGATATTCGCCACATTGTTGGAAAATGAATTTAAATACCTTAGAAATGATCAATTAAAAATTAACTTATACGATGGGTCTAAAAAGGATTTATTATCTGGTGTTATGATTGGCGAATTAAATAATAAATATCTTGATAAGATCAAGACGTTGTTTAAGTTTAATGATCAGATAGTAACGAACGATGAATACGAAACCATATTAAACAATGAATCAGGAAATTACTTAAATTACCTTGATATAGGATCTTACGAAATCTTTTTAAATGGAAATAAAAACTTTGAGGGTCGCGATGTCATTTTCCTAATTGATCCAAATTCAACAGCAGATTTAATGAATTTTTGGAATTTAAGAGCGTTAGGTTGGAACATCCTTGCTGTTTGGTCTTCAATAATCGACCTAGCTACCACGCGGAAAAAAGTCACTTCCATATTAAAAAGATACTTAAATAATGATTTTAACCATTTGACGGTACTCGGTACTGAAGCAGAAGACGAAGGTGAAGATGTGAAGAGATTTAAGGCACTTCTACACGAAGCGAGCAATAATACATATAATGGTTATATGTTCCAGTGGTGGATACCGAGGTATTGGGAAGACTATAATATGAGACGAGCCGACCATGTTTTTGCTGTAGGACTCTCGGTAAAAGCCATAAAACATGAATTAACTAGCGAAGATTATATTTCTATACCTGTACTTAAACCAACTTTTATGGACAACTGGTATCATTCACATATCGAGCCTGTTTATACAAATAATCTATCGCTGAACATAAAATCACAATCAGTTGATTACGTTGAAACATTCCCCAGGTTGAAAGATGAGGAAGCAGGCCGAATAATTAGAGGAATGGGGATTTGGAGTGTAACTTCCACAGGGCTAAATTTTCATCCGAACCTGCATGATAGTTTTATTGGATTCTATTTGCCCTTAAGCGAAACCTTAGTCGATCATTTGTTTGAGAGAAAAAAATTAAAAATAGAATTGTCGTCAGCCGGAAAATTAGCTCGTGAAGTTATTAAAAATATCGGAGGGATTTATGGAACCAATCTGTTTTTTAACGAGACAATGATTAACCTACTTTCGCTATTTGAAAGCGGAAAACCTGTTGGAAAAAAGGCTTTTTTTGATAACATCCAACGGAATAAAAGCAAATTTTCATTTAAGGCTGAGCCGAAAACTATCGTCGGTAGAATGTTGAACAACAAAATGATTCGACTCGGCGCAGAAATTGAATGCACATTTTGCAATAGGGCATCATATTATCAGGTGGATGAAGTAAACTATAAAATAAAATGTAAAGTTTGTCAAAACACATTTGACCTCCCCGCGCATAACCCTGATAAAATTGCTTGGGCATATCAGGGAATTGGGCCTTTCGCGTTAAATAATAAAGCGGAAGGAATAATATCGGTGTTACTGACACTTCGGTTTTTCAAAATCGCATTGATCGGCAACAACACCTGTTCTTGTGTTCTAAGTTCAAATATCTTAAATGGTAGGGAGGTCATAAACGAAGTTGATTTAATCTTGCTCTATCAAGGAAATTGGGCCTCGAATGAATATCCCGACTTAATATTCTGTGAGTGTAAAACACACAAAGATTTTGCTTTATCAGACGTTAATAAGATGCAAAAACTAGGGCAGCAATTTCCCGGAGCCATTTTATTGTTTGCAACATTAAAAAAACATTTGAGCCAGCCCGAAAAGAAGCTGTTAAAAAAATTAGCTAACTCAGTACGTATCGGGAATTCATATCGGCCGATCAATCCTATGTTAATATTGACTGGAAATGAATTACTCCCGACAAACTCGTTCAATGTTCTCGAAAAACTTGAAAAGCACAAACAAAATCACGCTTATCATGAAGACCATACCGGCCATTTATGTGACATGAGTATTAAGGAATATTTAGGGCTTGAATTTTACAGAACAATAATTGAGGAACGGTATAAAAAAAAGTGGGACAGGCAAAAAAATAGCTCTACAGAAGTTGACGTTTAATATAGGGAGCATTCCGTCCACGCCTCTCACCCGCCTGTCCAGGCATGCTAACTGGCACACAACAAATTAAGCGTACCGCTTAAATTGACAATTAATAATGGACTCGAGCCTTGTTCAGCAAAAACTACATTTTTGTTTTGTGCTCTTAATCCTCCACCATTTGCATCAATCGGGTTATTTCCCATTTGAAGCTTTTAATTCAAGCAGTATTTTATTTTGCTGTTCTGATAATTCTATCTGCTTATGGAGCAATGCTATTTGTTGTTCCTGATTCTTAACAATAACATCAATTTTCCAATACCAAAGCATTATGCTTCTAAAAACCAAAAAAATACCGATACAAACCGCCAGAACAAGCAGTATACCTATAAAACTGGCAAAAATTGGCCCACTGGCCGCTTGCAAAATGATAAATAGATTTGTAACCATGGTTATGTGATAAAGTTTCCTAAAAATAATGACTTCTAAAGACAAATGCAATAGACGGAATAATATAAAATCCGCCCTCCCCGAATTTTCCGCATGTGCCAGCCAATGTCAATTAGTTGAGGATCCGCCCGGCATTTTGGTTATACGAGGCTTAAATACCGGCAAAACTACTGACAGGATTTTGTCAGTGACAAAATCTTGTCAGCATCTAAAGCATTGACATTCAGTTTCATGTTGCTTTGTAGCAGGTTGTAGCACGTGTAGTGCTACGCTACAAAATTAGCGGATCAATAGTGAAATAGCGATTGGTAAAAAATGTATCTATCTTAAATAAACAACATTGTCTGTTTCTGTTCTTCAGCCCTGAAAGGGCAAAATACGCCTGCGATGGGTATAGCCCATTGCACCCTTTGCCCCCCATGTGCACAACACACCCCTCCACCCCTCTCAAGAGGGGAATCGCACAAGCCCCATTTTGTTTAGATAAATACTCATCGTCCAAACGCATCATAATATTCCTTTGCATGCTTCTCATAAGGCACCATCAGCGCGATGTTTTGCTTTTCGATGGGCGTAAGCTCGGCGGTTACATCAGTATTTAAAGGCACATACCAGGGCTCCTGGCTGAAATATAAGTTTAACAGCGGTTTTTTAAAGGTATAGCCATGGCGCGCGAAAATGGAATTACGCAGCACCAGCAGATCGCCTTTTTTTAAATTGGCAACATAATCTTTTGTAAGCACTTCGGTAGAAGCATTGTGTTTGTACTCATCGCCCGTAGTGGTAAAATACCTTTCATCCTGGAAGCTCTCGCCGCTATCCGGTTTTATCGTTACTTTCTTTCCCTTGTTAAAATCAACATACCTGCCGGTTACCAGTTTCCAGTTGGGATTATATTTAAACAGGTTTTTAACCAATGCAAAACTATGCGCGGGGATCTTATCGCCGGCATCCCATCGGCCCTTTAATAAGCTGTCGCCTTTGGCTATACTGAATTTATAGGTGCCTGCCGCTTTTTCATCGGCGCGCCCTTTAAAAGTAAACTGGTACTTCGACCCAACTTCTTTCATATTACACTTAAAAAAACGCACTTTACCGGCAATTACCGTATGCCCGTTCACTTTAGTACCGTTGATCTCATCGATAGAAATATTGATGGTATCGTATTCTGCGTCGCCATCGTCATAATCAAGGGTATCGCCCGGAGCATTATCCGGCCCGAATGTGCCTACCCAATAGCCGGTAAGGTCCTTTTCGTCGCCTATGATGCGGTTTTCGGTAGCTACCGGAACGGGGACGTTTGATTTTACACCTGTTGACGAGGGTTGGTCGGTATCTTTGTTCTTAATTAAACCGCCCCCGCAGCTTTGCAGGAACAAAACCGCGCCCAGGCAGGCAATGCATATCAATTGTTTCATTTGGTTTAGAATTTTGAGCTAAATATAGCAATTGGGAATTTACCTTTGGCGATGAACGCAAAAGAAATTAAATATCGAATAATGAATATTGAATGTCGAACGCTGAAGTTTCTTACTTCAACATTCGATATCGGGTGTTCGATATTCACCCCAACAACTTAAGCTATCATACCCGCTACCCCACCAGCGGCTTCACCTTCTGCCCTATCAATTCAATCGCTTTCATTAATTGTTCATGGCTAAGGCCGGCGTTATCCATCGGCGTTCAATGGATAAAAATCTCCATTTACCGGGTACATTTTCAAATGAGTTTTAGTTTAATTTTTACTTATTTCGTATATTTGTTTAATGCCGGACGACTCAGATTATCACATTGATTTAATCATTGATGGCCTTACCAATAGTATCAATAAGGTAGATAATGGCAACAGTTTTGAGACGGTAATTTTGCCGGCCACGGACGATGATATCAGGCGAATAGTTAAAAAGGATGGCTGGCATTTTTCATGGAAGGCGGAATTTAACCATGATGATCGTGAAGTTTTAAAATTGGTTAAGGTTGATGAACCGGAAATAATTCAGGGATTGCTTAGTTTAAGTGATATGGAGGGATTTGTTTATGTACACCTTGCAGAAAGCGCTCCGGTTAACTTTGGTGCAAATAAAGAGCATGAGGGTGTTGGTGGAAATCTTTTCGCTTATGCTTGTAAAAGGTCGTGGGATCAGGGCAATGAAGGTTTTGTTTCTTTTCAAGCTAAAACTAAATTGATTGGTCATTATGAAAACATTTTGGGCGCAATTCATACCGGCGGTCATAATATGATTATTTATCCGCAAGAGGCATTATTTTTGATTAAACAGTATTTTAAAGTATAATAACATGGGATATATCAGAGAGCCAAAAAATGTTGACCTGGTGGTAGCCCCGTCAGTTTTAACGGAAGAAACTAAAAATAAGATTGAGCAGGCTATTGCACAATACAAAAAATCAGGGCAAAAACCTGTCAGTGTTGAATTTGTAACACAAGGTTCGGTAAAAATGTCAACTCATATCGGTCGCACTAAATCTGCTGTTACTCAACCAGATCATAGCACACGCCGAAAGGTCAGGATTTAATTTATTTTTTCCTTTGCCCCAGGAAAGAAAATCGAATTATGACCCCGCCTGCCTGTAGGTTCGATATTGAGTGATCGATATTATCACCAATAACTTAGGGCATTTCGCGCATCACCCCACCAGCGGCTTCACCTTCTGCCCGATCAATTCAATCGCTTTCAACAACTGCTCGTGGCTGAGGCCGGCGTTGTCCATCTGGAAAGTAAACCTTGATACGCCGCCCAGGGCCTCGCTGTGCCGCAGGATCTTTTCGGCCACTATTTCGGGCGAGCCGATGAGGTAGGCGCCTTTAGGCCCGCGCTGGGCATCGAAACCGGGCCTGGTAACCGGCGGCCAGCCCCGTTCGCGGCCCAGCCTGGTAAAAGTTTCGCGGTAACCGGGATAATAGGTTTCTGCTGCCTCCTCGGTAGTATCAGCAACAAAACCAAGCGAGTGGATACCTACTTTTAGTTGTTCGGGGGCAAAACCTGCTTCGCGTCCCGCTTTGCGGTACAGGTCGACCAGCGGCTTGAAGCGCTCCGTATCGCCGCCAATAATGGCCACCATCAACGGAAGGCCCAGTGTGCCCGCACGCACGAAGGATGCCGTGGTGCCGCCAACGCCCAGCCATACCGGTAGCGGCTGCTGCACCGGCCGCGGGTAAATAGGCTGGTTGCTTAAAGGCGCACGGAACCGGCCCGACCAGGTAACCGTTTCCTGATCCCTTACCTGCAGCAGTAAACCCAACTTTTCGGCAAACAGGGCATCATAATCCTGCAGGTTAAAACCAAACAATGGGAAAGCCTCCACATGCGATCCGCGCCCCACCACCATTTCGGCACGGCCCTTTGAAATAATATCCAGCGTAGCAAATTGCTGGAACAGGCGTACCGGGTCGGCAGCGCTTAATACGGTTACCGCGCTGGTGAGCCTGATGTTACTGGTTCGGGCCGCCGCCGCCGCTAAGATCACCGATGTGGCCGAATCCAGGTATTCCTTGCGGTGATGCTCGCCGATGCCAAACACATCCAGGCCTGCCTTGTCGGCAAATTCTATCCGGGCCAGCAGTTGTTCCATCGCTTTGATATTGCCATTGGCATCCAGCGCGTTGTTAAGGTCGCCTGTCGCGGCAAAGCTGTCAATTCCTATTTCCATATACCAGTTTAACTATCCTCAATTGAAGGAATAAAAGTAGCGGGAATAATTAAGTGTTTAAACATTTAACTGTAAAATATACAGGTGTTCCCTGGTGTTCCCCTTTGTTCACCGGTGTTCCTACTTTTAAAAAAGGAACACCCTGTATATCTGTTATACAAGTAACAAATTGATGATGAAACATCGCCAGTTAACACTAAAGTTTTATCTTTAACGCCATCGGTATGATATGAAAACAAACCCATTTTCGGCACTCGGTATTATTTTGCTGGTTACTGGTATTACTGCCTGCAATCCGGCCAAACGGAACGGCTTATCCGGCGACCAGGAGCTAACCAATATGCACAGCGCTTATGATGACAGCACTTTAACCAATAAGGTACTGCCGGTGATGATGCCCTATAACCGGCTGATTGATCCGGCGGGCAGGGTAGTCCGCTTCGGCGACCCGAAGGTGGAAAACCATAGTTTGGATGTAAAGCTGATCCCGCAGACACCGGTATTAGCGGTAGAAGACCGTTACGGCATTACCCTTATTGACACCACACAAGAGAAGGTTATTGCCAAATGGACCTATAACGACGACAAGCAATATAAAGGCTTAATGAGCACCTATTCGGGCCTAAAAACCTGGACGACCGGCACCGAAACACAGATCTTCTGGAGTGCAGCAGACGGGGATAACCATCAATCGTATGTAATGCAGGCAGTATGGGACGGCAAGAAGATCAGCATCAAACAAACATTCCGCTTTAAACCTGTTGCGCCCTCGCCCCTGGCTTTGCCCAATGAATTGCTAATCCGCACGGAGAACTATAAGGACTACCTGTATGTGGTACTGAACGGCAATGACCAGCTGGTAAAAATCGAGCTGAGCACAAATAATACCGTATGGACCAAACCCACCGGGGTTGCGCCTTATGGCATTGCGTCGGTTGGTAATCAATTGTTTATCACCAACTGGGGCGGCCCCATGCCGGCAGATACTGTCGGTAGAGAAACCGCCGGCGTCCCCTACGGCAGCACTTATACCGATCCGAAGACCGGCGCAACCAATAGTGGCAGTGTACAGGTTATTGACCTGGCAACCGGAGATATGACCAAAGAAATAATGGTTGGGTTGCACCCAAATGTGATCATTCCTTCAAAAGATGGTCGTTTTTTATATGTGGCCAATGCCAATAGCGATAATGTATCGGTGATATCGGTTCCGGCGTTGCAGGTTGTTGAAAATATCCCGGTACGGCTCATCCCCGGTCAAAAAGGTTATATCGGTGATTCGCCCAATGCGCTTGCCATTAGTGAGGGCGGAACAACGCTGTATGTGGCCAACGGCCTTGATAACGCGGTGGCGGTAATTAAATTGGGGGCAAGATCATCGGCAAAGGGCTCGGGCAAAACCGCTGTCAAAGGCTTTATACCAACTGAAGCCTATCCCGGCGGTTTACTGGTTGACGGCAATACCCTTTTTGTAACCAACCTGGAGGGCGAAGGTTCAAGGGTAAGCACCAAGGAATTTAAAGCGAAGGATGTGCCCGCTGATATAACTGCTTATAACTCGCACCATGAGCTGGCTACCATATCCATTATACCTATCCCTGGCCAGCAACAGCTAAAGCAATATACCGATCGGGTAAAGGCGCTCAACTTAACCTTCAGGGAAGAGATAGCCCAACTGGTACCGCGCAAAAACATCGCCCCAAAACCTATCCCTGAAAGGATCGGTGAACCATCAGTGTTTAAGCATGTGCTTTACATCATTAAAGAAAATCGCACCTACGACCAGGTTTTGGGCGATATGACACAAGGGAATGGCGCGCCTTCGTTATGTATTTATGGCGATAGCATCACGCCTAACCAGCACCAATTGGCTAAAAACTTCCTGTTGCTGGATAACTATTATGCATCGGGGAAATGTTCGGCAGAAGGGCACCAATGGACGGATGCTGCAATGGTGACGGATTATGTTGAAAAGAATGTTAGGGCCTGGTTCCGCAGCTACCCGCATGTGCAGGAAGACGCGCTGGTTTATGATGCCAATGGTTTTATCTGGAACAACGCGGCAGACCATGGCAAGACAGTGAGGATTTATGGTGAGGCGTCGAAACCCAATTATGATGAAAGCTTAACCTGGTCAAATATTTACGCCAATTACCAGGCCGGCCTGGCTTTTAAGTTTTATAACACCAGCACCATTTCGCGGGTCAGGCCTATACTGTCGCAAAACTATCCGGGCTCTGATGAACTTAAAATTACCGACCAGATCAGGGCTTCGGCCTTCATAAAAGAATTGAAGGAATACGAACAAAAGCCAGGCGACGAACTACCCGAACTAATGGTAATGGCGCTTTCGCTCGATCATACTGAAGGCACCCGACCGGGCCTTCCAAAACCGGAAGCTATGGTTGCAGATAATGACCTGGCGCTTGGCCGGATTATTGAAGCCGTTACCAAAAGCAAGTTCTGGAAAAACACGGTGATTTTTGTAACGGAGGACGACTCGCAAGCGGGCTGGGACCACGTTTCGGCATATCGAACCACAGGATTTGTAGTAAGCCCCTACAGCCGCCTGCAAAAAACGGTGTCGACCAACTATAATCAAACCTGTGTGGTACGGTCAATTGAACAGATTTTGGGTATACCTCCCATGAATATCATTGACGCTACTGCACTGCCCATGTTTAATTGTTTTACTGACCGTCCGTCTAATTTCGCCTACCAGGCTGTGCTGAATCACATTGCGCTCAATCAAATCAATCCGAAGCTTGCAGCGCTAAACGGGAAAGCGCTCTATTTTGCCAGAGCATCGCTAAGGCCGGAGTTCGATCACGTAGACGGCGGTAAAGATGATTTGCTTAACCGCATTTTATGGTTTTCAGCCAAAGGCAAACAGGCCTATCCTGTTAAGCTGGCCGGCAAGGATGATGATTAGCTAAAGCAGAGCGTCCCCGCAATGCCGGGACTTCTCCTCAACCAAACATCAGGCCGTCTCACCGCCGGAAGTATTTTTTGGGTCATATTCCCTTTATCTTTTTATGGATTTTCCTGCCAAAAACAAATTGTTATTTGGGCCGGTAATTCCCTGTCAGAGGTAAAACACCTGCTTTTTTTATTTTTGAAATTATATCGGCCCCAACCATTTTACCTTCGGTTACCCCACTGTTTACACTTTCCAGATAATGTATTCCCCCATAAAACCGCGAAACTGAAGCTTCATCAGAAGCCTGGCGGAAAGATTTAAATGACCGCTGACCACTTCCAAAGGGAATTTCAGTAACGTCTGTATAGGCAAATTTATCTCCTAATAAATAGGTCAGTAATTCAGCGGATGCATTTGACACGACCGAATGAGCACTGGTGAATTCAGGAAAAGGCGGAGTTTGTAAAATAGGCCGCCAGTTTACATCTATATACCTGTTAATGTAAGTTTCGGGCCGGATGCGGTTATCCTGGTATTTTGCGTCCCAACTGCTGATAAACGCATCCATCAGCGTGCTACCTTCAATTGTTAACACCATTATTGATTGGTCAAAGCTAAGATGGGCCTGTTTGCATGCCAAGCCTGTCACATTCATCCAATGCCCACCGGGCGTTATCTTTTTATAGCCGATCATCATGTGCCCCGAAGTTGTAATAGCAAAAGGATTACAATCCCAAAAAAGGGCTATTTCAACTTGTTCGGTTGTTAAATGTTTTGAAGTATCGTAAACATCCTTCGCATGTTTAAAAAAAACCGAGGTAGAATCTGTGCTGAAAGGCGTGAGCGCCAATGGCCTGAACTGATTGGCAGAGTCAATCATCATAGGGCGTATGGTTTTCCAATGGGGTTCAACGGCTTCAAAATAACCAGGTGGGGTTGGATACCAATATGCATCCCCCTTTAAAGGTGTATATCTTTTAAGCGTACTTAGTTTATTATAGTGATCGGCTTTTGAAAAATTAACAATCTGTACAGTAGCCAGTTTAGCAACTTTAACCGAATTATCTATAACCGCTTGCGGGATACCTGTTTTTTGCAAAAGGTAAATAAAATTATCTTCATCATCTTTGAGCATAAATCCCGACGGAAGCAATTGCCTCGCTATCTCCATTATGCTGTAATAACTTGCTATGCGGTAATCATATTTTTCATGTATCGTATCAAGGCTCCCATCTGGCGTAAAGCCTTTGATAAAACGCTGCAACGGCGGGATGTTTTTGTTGTTAATACTAACGATATTATATGCCCCCTGCATACAATAAGCATAATACCTTGCTGCCACAGGGGGGCTTGTTACATCATGGATCATTACCATTGTTACAGCGTTTATGGCATGATTTGGCTGCAAATAATCAGGAAACGCTTTTTCGGGAGCTTGTGCAAAACAATATTGGGCAAGCACCAGGAAAGAAAAGAAAATTAGCTTTTTTAAATAGGTCATCATTCTTTATAAAATTGCAAAGGCCCTTGGCTTAAACCGATCAGCAAATAGCTTGTGTTATTGATGTTTATTTCAACAGCTGATTTAACATCGCCTATAACTGACAAACCCGAAGATGGCTGACTAACGTATTTGAAACCGCCTTTGCCGTCACCTTTTAGCAAACAGCCATAATTGGCATCCATACTACCCAATTTAAGCCGGTTATCCGAATGGTTGCCTAACAATAGGATATCTGTATTCCCGTCGTGATCAAAGTCACCGGTCATTATTTGGGTTACCGGAGAAAACTGTGCCTCAAGGGGCAGATCTGCGGCTTCAAACTTACCGTTGTGATTGATAAATAAGGTGGTCTTTGTTTCATTTACAGTCAATTTCCCGGCCTTGCTTAATTCTTCGGGGCTGAAAATATCGTTAATAGTTGCATCAGCATAAGCTTTATATGACGAGAACTTCCGGCGCATGGAGTACATTTGGTCATTCATTTCGTCACGGCTTACAAAAGGGTAAATTTTACCCTGTATATAAAAGTTAAAAAAAGGATCGATTGAACCGTTATGATCAAAGTCGGCAAAATACAATTCAGCGGGCTCTTTTTCTGATGCATGGATCTGCGAGTTCAGGCCCAGGTTACCAGCGATCAGATCAGGCTTTCCATCGCCGTTTACATCAGCAAAGGCCAGCTTAAACCAAAACCCTTTTTGCAGGGGGGCGAAATAATCACTTGTCTTATCCTTAAAACCCTCTGGGGTATTGATAAATACTGTGATAGGCATAAACTCCCCGCAGAGCACGAGGTCTTTTCGTCCGTCGTTGTTCAGATCAATCCACTGGGCATCGGTTACCATTCCTAATTTGCCAAAAGAGGTACTGTCAACTTTGAAATGCCCCTTTCCATCATTAATCAATAAATAACTTTTGGGAGCCAAAGGGTACTGGCCAGGTATTACTCTGCCGCCCACAAAAAGATCGATATCACCGTCCCCATCAAAGTCGCATGGCTTTACGCATGATTTGCTGCAGGTATTAAGCACCGGCAGAGCATTAGGAGATAACACAAAATTACCCTTACCATCATTCAGATATAGTTCGTCCTGAAGTTCTGGTGTATTAGGTTCGTATAGGGAATAACCGCCTTTTGCAATATAAAGATCGGGGTAACCATCGCCATTAGCGTCAAAAAAAACGGCCGCAGCGGTTGTTCCGATATTTTCAGTACTTCCTCTTACGAGGTCTACTACGAGAAATTTACCGCCTGGCTGCTGAATATAAATTTTACCGGGGCTATCCTGCGTACCGCTTACAAACAGGTCTTCCATGCCATCTTTATTCACATCTGCTTTAGCAATTACCGGGGCTGTTTTTGAATACATAAACAGCATCAGCAACTGCCGTTTAAAATCATTCAGCGTAATTTCCTCCGGCTTAAAATCGATAGCAGGGTCAGCTCGTTTGAAAACCGGTTTATTTACAACTGGTACCGGTATATATGGTTTTAATGCGCTTTGACAGGCGATTGTCATTAGCTGGTTTGCGTTGACTGAAGCTATGGATTGGGTGGTTTGATCGGGCCAGATAATCCTGACCGAATCAACCTTTGTGTTATCCCCCAGGCCAAAATTCAATGTAGTTGAAACACATGACAAATAGCCCCTGTTTGGATTTACCTCCTGGTACTGTAAATTACCCGGCGTATAAACATAAACCTTTGCCCCTATTGCGTTTGTGTTTTTACCTGTCCCTTTCAGTTTAACAGCCAGGTAATTTGTATTGTTATTTTCGCGGCTCATATTCTGGTAAATGGAAGCCGGCTGGTTGATATTGTTTATGATCAGATCAAGATCGCCGTCATTGTCCAGATCAGCGTATACCGCGCCACTCGATACCCCGGGCTGACTTATCCCCCATTCAACCTGTTTGTTTGTAAAAGTAAGGTCGTGATCATTACGGAAAATATAATTGGGTATCGACGTTGAGGGCATAGCGTTTATCAGATCCAATAATCGGAAAGGCTCACCCGCCATCGCTTTTTTAATTTTATAATCGCCCCAATAGCGCAAAAAGTCTTTGTTGGTATAATCTCTTAAATACCCGTTGCTGATGAAAATGTCTTTGTAGCCATCATTGTCAAAATCAGCAATGAGCGGGCACCAGCTCCAGTCGGTATTGGATACCCCGGCTAATTGCCCTATTTCGCTGAATGTGCCGTCGCCATTATTCAGCTGCAGCATATTGCGCATATATTGTTTATACAAGCCCTGGTTTTGCATCAATGCAAATGACTCATAGTTTTCTTCCAGTTGAAGTGATTTTTGCCGGTGATTATCTTCCGGCAACATATCAAGGGATAAAATATCATTAAGGCCGTCGTTATTGAAATCGGCAATGTCAACGCCCATTGAGAAATGCGACATATGCCTCAGCATCTGCTGCGATTTTTCGGTAAAAGTACCGTCGTGATTATTGATATATAAATAATCCGGCTCGTTATAATCGTTTGTTACATAAATATCGGGCCATCCGTCATTATTGATATCAGCAATGGCCACGCCAAGCCCGAATGTAAGCGGGTTTTGAACTATGCCAGCTGTTTTTGAAACATCCGTAAAATGGCCGTTGTCATTTCTGAAAAGTTTATTGCTTGCCAGCTCGTCTGTTTGGTTTTTATACCGGGCAAGCTCCATGTTATCAATCTTTTTGACATTATGGTTCAGCAGGAACATGTCAAGATCGCCGTCACCATCATAATCAAAAAAAACGGCCTGGGTTCCATAACCGGGGTCATCAAGCCCGTAGGCTTTGGCTTCTTCTTTAAAGTGCGGGATCCCATTTTTATCCGACCCCTGGTTGATAAATAATTGATTTCGCCGGGTTTCTTCATTAACATTCCCGGAGTAGCAAATGTAAATATCAAGTAAACCGTCGCCATTAACATCCGCCATCGTGACGCCGGTTTTCCACCCTCCCGATCTGCCTTCCAATTCGGGGCAGGCCTCTTTGGTGATATCCTTAAACTTCATGTGCCCCAGGTTTAAATACAACTTATTTGAACCCATGTTGCCGGTGAACATAAGGTCCTGCAGGCCATCATTATTAATATCACCAACAGCTACGCCGCCGCCATTGTAAAAATATTCATAAGATAAAACATTGAGCGATTCCGTCTCATCAATATCATTACTGAATTTAATGTTACTTTCCTTTGGGGATAAAAGTTTGAATAACGGCTGTTGTGCAGAAGCCCCTAAATTAATAAAACCAACAAACGCCAGTGCAATACTGTAAAATCGTTTTGGGGTTTTAACGGATATTGAATTAATACAGAACATTAGGGAAGTTTGGAAAAACCCAGGGTGATTAAAAATTATCAATAACTAAAGAGGACTTTATAAAAGTCTCTCTTTAGTTATTAAATATAATATTAAAAATTATTTATCCCACCATACTCTGGAGCTGAATTGATCACCTCCCGTAATTCTCCCAACGGCAGCAGCGTAGTTTGCGCCGTTTGTTGAAGGCAATGTAACCGGATATTCCATTCTTCTTGGAATAACAGTACTAAATTGTGACGGATAAACAACAGGAGTTAAAACAGGATAACCGGATCTTCTCCAGTTGGCCCAGGTTTCATTAAAGTTAAAGCTTGTTGATGTTTCAACAAAATACTCCATATTTATTTGCTCCAGCGCAGTTGCTGCTACTAACGGATGTGCTGCTACATAAGCGGCTATATCCGACGATGCCACCACAGCAGTAGGAGTAGCATTAAGTTGTGCTAATTCCCCCATGTCCGCTGCTAATGCGTTTGCATAGTGTGTAGCCGCAACGCCGGTATTCCAGCCCCTGCTTGCTGCTTCGGCAAATAACAACTCAGATTCGCCGTAAGTTAGTAACATATTCACCCCGTTGCGATCACCATAAACGGCAAAACGCGGGCGGGAATACTTTCCATCAGGAGCGGGTGCATCAGTCGAAATCGACGGATCCGCAGGGCTTACGCCAGGATAATTTGGAGCTTTGGAAATATCTGTTGCTCCGCCATTCAAATCATATCCGTTAGGCATGCCTATTTGCAGTGAAGCAGTGCTGATGCCCGGAGCTTCAGTTTGATTGGCTGTTTTTCCTGTACCTGCTGAAACTTCAGCTACAGCGCTGATACGTGGGTCATTTGTTGATTGCATATAGCTAATCAAAGAATTAGACCAGCGAACTTCCCTGAAATCATCGGTTACCAATAGTGCAGCAGCATTGCTGTTGCCGTTACCATTTCCATTATCTGCCTGAACTTTGGCATCGTCGGCTATTGAAGCCATTGCGCCTCCTGAATATGCCATTTCAGCATATTTTTGAGCAGTAGTAGGATCAACTTTAGTTAAACGCATTGCAACTTTAAGCATTAGTGAATATCCAAGTTTCTTCCATTGAGTAATATTACCGCTATAGAAAAGATCGGACGTTGGTCCTGGTTTAGAAGCATCCAAAGCGGCTGTGGCTGTGGCCAAAGTGCTTAGCATCGATGTATAAATGCTCTGCTGGGTGTCAAAAACCGGCTGAGTTATGCCGCTTTTAGCCTGCAATGCCTGTGAGTAGGGAATATCACCGTAAGCATCGGTAACACGTTGCAACATCATCACCAATAAAACACTACCGCAATTATCAAGGTTGCTATATGCCGCATTGCCTTTAACAAGGTTTTTCATTTCATATACCAGGGTAGCGGCGCCGTAGCTGGTATTCCAGGTACGCGATTTATAATCCTGTGCGCTGCCTCGGTATACATATTTATCACCGTTTCCATAATAATCGTAAGTGGATGCTAATGATTGAGACCACATGCTCTGATACAACAATTGATCATACCCTGTATTCGAAAATTGAATTTGTGCCTGGGCCATCAAAAAGTTAGGGTTAAACAATTCTGCACTTACTTTAGTTGGGTCGGTATTTATTTGATCGAAGTTTTTAGTACAACCTGTTATAAATGTCGCACCAAAAAGCAGAAAACTATATATAAGTCGTTTTTTCATTGCGTTATTTTTTAAATTTGAAGTTTACATTAAACCCATATGTCCTTACGGCAGGTACACTTGTACCTTCGATACCTGCATAAGCAATGCCGGGAGCAAAATTTGACTCAGGATCAATGTTGTTTGTGTGTTTCATAATAGTCCATAAATTCCGGCCTACTAACGAGAATGTTATAGAATTAAATGGTGTTCCATTGAGCAATTCGTGCGGGAAAGTATATCCGAAACTTACCTGGCGAAGTTTGATGAAACTACCATCCAGAACATTCAATGCAGAGATATTACGTGCTAAATTCTGATAATAAGTTTCTGCAGGTACGTTTACAGTATTTGGAGAGCCCGATTCGGTTACGCCAACACCCACAACACCTGATTCACGACCAACAAGGGTCATTTTATCTAAACCACGATAAATTGCGTAGTAGTTAGTGGCAGATAATACCTTATTACCGAAACGGTAATCAGCCAGGAACGATAAACTAAGACGCTTGTAGTTAAATTCGTTATTTAAACCACCATAAATTTTAGGTATTACACTTCCCATTGGTATACGGCCAGTCGATTCTGCGTTACCTGTGGCATCAAATATAATATTACCACTGGCGTCCCGTTTATAGTCGTTCGCCATAATTTGCGGACCGGGCAAGCCTACCACGAAAGCAGTTGTTGCATTTAATGGACGATAGGTTCCCAGGCCGAGATTAGTATTGGCTTGGTCGGTTGATAGTATTTTATTTTTAACATACGTAAAGTTGAATGAAGGTGTCCAGCTAAAATCCCTGGATTTGAATGGAGTACCATGTACTTCAATTTCTATACCCCTGTTTTGGGTTGATGCAGTTGGCACATAAGCATTCCAGTATCCGGTTGAGATATCAATGTTTCCGTCCAGAATCTCGTTTTTGGATTTTTTAGCAAAGTATGCTACGTCAAATCCAAAACGATCGTTCCAAAACTTCATTTCAGTACCAATTTCAAATTCAGCAAGTGTATATGGTTTTAAAAATAAATTTGGCAACTGAGTGCTCATGCTCCCAGAATTTGTACCATTAATGGAATTGGCTACACTATAGTAAACCTGGTTTTGGAATGGTGGTGCACCTGCGCTGGTTTTAGCATATGAAGCGCGGATCTTACCAAAATCAAGGCCATTGATGTGCAACAAATCAGAGAAAATAAAGCTTGCAGAAACCGATGGCGTAAATATGCCGGGGCCTACAGTGCTTCTGATACTGCTGTAATAATCATAACGGCCGGTAGTACCTATAACCAAATAATCCTTTATAGAAAAATCAGCAGTATAATAAGCCGAATTGACTTGTTGTTTTGTTGGCTGAACATTTCCGGCGCTTCTGGTTTGACCATTGGACAAGTCGTAAAAATACGGAATAATAAAATTATTTGCATTGATATAAGTGCCTTCGTAATCGCTTTTACGAATGTTCCCACCTGCAGAAAAATCAAGATTCAGGAAATTTTTAACCAGGTCGTGTTTTATGCCGGCTAGTACATCCGCATTAAACTCTGTGATCATAGTGTTTTGCACCTGCATATTTCCATTATTCCCCGAGTTGTAAGCGGTACCTGTAGGTGTAATTGACAAGCGGTTATCATGAATATCATCATATCCAACCCTACCCTGCAGATATGCCCAGGGAGTAAAGCTATATTTTGCTGATAATGAAGATATTAAACGTTCACGTTGTGTATTGGTTACAAACTTATAGGCCGCAAAATAAGGGTTAGTTACATAAATATCATTGGTAAACGATGTTTCATTACCATTTGAATCATATCCGGGCTTTAAGATACTCTGTGCTTCGTTAGGCGCTAAAAACTGTACGTTGTTAGGATTACCAGGTCCATCACTCAAGCCTGAACGGTTCTTTTCGTTATCGATGATGTAATTGGCAATAAGGTTTACATCCAGGTTTTTTATAACGGTTTGCGATCCGTTAAAGTTAAATGTCTTCCTGTCAAGTCCACTGTTTGGTGTAATAGCGTTATTGTTCAGATCTGACAATGATAACCTGAAAGCACCGGTCTCATTACCACCTGTAAATGCAACAGTGTTGGTGAATGTGCCGCCAACTTTGTAAAATTTAGTGTAGTCATCACTGGTTTTTGAGTATGCATAACTTTTGCCATCAAATTGTATTACTGATGAGCCATCGAGTTTTGCACCCCATGCTAAACTACCTGTGCTCAGGGCCTCAGCAACACTTGAAGGCTTTACACCATTTTCGCCCTGTCCATAGGTGGTTTGAAAATCTGTATTATCAACTACTTTATCAAACTGATAGTTGGTGTTATATTCAACACCAAAACCTGAATTTTTCTTACCAGATTTAGTTGTTATTAAAATAACACCATTTACCGCCCTGGTACCATACAGCGCCGATGCTGATTGTCCCTTTAGAACAGTCATTGTCTCAATGTCGTCCGGGTTGATATTAGCAATACCATCGCCATAATCAGCACCGCCCCATTCACCTGACTGACCTCTTTGCGTGTTATCCATCGGAACGCCGTTGATTACAAATAGTGGAGGACCGGCAGTAAGGCTGGTTACACCGCGCAATAAGATGCGCGCAGATGACCCTGCGCCACCGTTGGTTCCGCTGATGCTTAAACCGGCAACGCGGCCTTCTAATGAATAAGCAACGTTACTTTCTTTGGCTTTATCCAACAGGTCGCCGCCAACAGTTGTAACTGAGTAACCCAGTTTCTTTTCGTCCTTTTTGATACCAAGGGCTGTAACTACTACTTCATTTAAACCCTTGCTTGAAGGAACAAGCGAAACGGTGACAGAAGTTTTTCCGCCAACTGCTACTTCCTGTGCCTGGTACCCTATAAATGAAAACACCAGGATGGCATTATCAGGTACGTTTATTGAAAAGGCGCCGTTTATATCCGATGTTGTTCCAAAGCTAGTGCCCTTTACCTTTATTGATACTCCCGGCAAAGGCTCTCCCTTTTCATCGGTTACTTTACCACTTACAACTTTGTTGCTTACCACCTCATTTTTAGTAGTAATAACAATTAAGTTGTTATCAAGCTGTACATAAGTGAACCCGGTATTAGCCAATAAACGGTTAAGCACCTCAGTTACATTCTCATTTTCAACGTTGATCGATAAATTCTTTGTTACAGGTATTTTGCGTTCGCTTAATACAAAATGATAGTTGGTTTGTTTTTGAATAACAGAAATCACTTTCATAAAATCGGCAGATTTTAAATTGATAGTGACTTTTTGTTGAGAATAAACATTTGCTACTGATTGCAGGCTAAATGCTACTATTAAAATAAGTGTTAATTTCATTATTAATATGGACTTATATAGCCAATATTTATCCTTAACACCCTTTAGGTGTTTAAAATATTTCATACTTTTACTTAATTAAAGGTGACTGATTAAATAGCCATTTTCTGTTCCAGAGAATTTGGCGTGATTAACTAACGGATGTTCATCTTTTGCGGGGGTTACCATTGGTAATTCCCGCTTTTTTTTGTATAATTTCTTCTATTTCATAGGCTTACACATTTAATTGGGTTAATAGATATAAACTGTTTCATCTTTATATTTGTAATTAAAACTTTCAATCAATTTAAGCGCATCAAGGGCCTGCAAAACGTTTTCATTTTCAAAAACACCAGTAAAGCGATAATCTTTAACACTCTCATTTCTGAATTTTATTTTAACACCATACCAGCGTTCCATCTGGTTGGCTATCTCATTAAATGCCTGATCCTTAAAAATAAGTTTATTATTTACCCACGACGTTTCAACCACGGTAGTGTCGTTTGATTTGAGGTGGGTAAGGTTGGTTAATGCGTAATTTGTATATACGGTATCCGTATGCTTGGTAATTAAATTATTATCAGGCCCACGTTTTGCAATAACTGTATTTTTTGTTTTATTTAAAATCAACTTTTCGTTGGGCTTTAGAATAATCCTGTCAGACGGGCGGTCGGCCATGGTAACTTCTATGGCCCCCCTGATCAGCGTTGTTTCGGTACGGGTGTCGTTAGCATAGGATTTTATGTTAAACGCCGTCCCCAGTACCTTTACATTCATTTTGCCTGCATGAACGATAAAAGGATGTTTGTGATCTTTAAAAACGTCAAAAAACGCTTCGCCGTTCAAATAAACTTCGCGCGTTTGACCATTAAAAACAGGCGGATACCTTAAAGTGGTCTCAGAATTCAGGGTAATTACGGTTCCATCGCTAAGCGTGATTTTTGATTTTACCCTGCTTGATGTTTTCGCGACTTCAAGTTTTGCAACCGGGCCTGGCTGCGTGGCAAATTGGTAATAATTTGAATAGAAATAAGCGCCAAAACATACGCCTGCAAGTAATGCAGCAGCTATACCTCTCCAAAGCCAGGGCGTCTTTTTGAAACTTTTTTCAGCTGCCGGTTCATCGCCGTCAACGACACCAATCTTACTTTTTATCCGGCGGAACATCAAATCATTATCTGAATGTTGTTCCTGATCTTCAGCCCAGTAAGTCTTAAAAATATTGTATTGATTCCGGCATTCCTCGTCGTTAACCAGTATATATTTTAACTCATCCGCTTCGCTTTCGTTAATTTCATCAGAAAGTTTTTTGGTGAGTAACTCAATAAATCTTTCGTTTATCATTTAGTTATTTGGAATCCCCGTTTAACACAAGGACAATAAATAACACCAAATTGCCTACAAGCCGATAAAAAATATTTTTAATAATATAAAAAACACGGAAAGGCCCATCAATGGAGAGGGAACGGAAGAATTTACCGCTGATTTTGAAGAAACCTGGTGGGCAGCTAAAATAACACTTAGTTTTTTCATCGCCCTGAAAAGCTGGGTTTGAACTGTTCGGGGTGAAATATTTAATATTTCAGCTACTTCTTTATACTTCATACCGTCTTCCCTAATTAATCTGAAAACAATACACGCCTGTTGCGGTAACGAAGCAATAGCCTGGTCAAGCAAAAAATGCAGTTCCTTTCGTTCAAGCTCCTTTGCAGGATCAAAAGTGTTTATAAATTCAACCTCGTTTGATTCCTCTATCTGTACAACGTGTATATTGGAATATTTTTTGAGGTAATTTAAGGATTGGTTTTTAACAGCTACAAACAGGTAGGTTTCGGGATTGACAACACCAGTCAGATTCTTTCGCGACTCCCAGCACTTTACAAACACATCAGACACTATCTCTTCTGCCGCTTCTTTCTGCCTGATATAAAATACGCAAAACTTTATAAGCCTGGCATTCAAAGCATGGAACAGCAATTCGAACGATTTCAGGTCGTCGTCAAAGCATATTTGTTTCCACAAGCTAAAAATATCCGGTTTATTTATAACTTTCAATAGAATATTAGTTTAGTGTTAAAAAAACAATAATTCCGCTGCAATGTAGCAACTTTGCAACAAAAATTTATATTTATTTTAAATTCCCTAATAAATTAAACATATAACCCTGTTATTCAAAATTAAATTACTTTGTGTGTAGGCAAAACAAATAAAAAAATTGTCTCTACAGTATTGGGAATGCCTTTTCTGCGTATTAACGGGCTATTTCTAAGCGTACAGGGCGATAATCTATATTGAATAAATGTTTTCTATAAAAAATAGCGTGTAATGTATACCTCCAGCACTGCCTGTAAATCTTCACTTATGTGTTCCCAATACACTAAGCCCCGTGCAATAATTAAATATTTATTTCCATATTTATAAAATCAGCAATTTCAGTTCATGAAAAAACTACTTTTCTCTATTTTACTACTACCCTTACATATCGTGGTAGCGCAACAGCATCAAATGTCAAAAAGCTATGTAGTTCCCGATGACACGCTCGTACAGCAAAAGCTGGGTAAATGGCAGGACCTTAAATTTGGTTTGTTTATGCATTGGGGCACCTACAGCCAGTGGGGAGTGGTAGAGAGCTGGAGTATATGCCCCGAGGACGAAGGGTGGACACAACGCACCGGGCCCTATGGCGCCGATTACTTTGGCTATAAAAAGGCATACGAGAATTTGCAAACCACATTTAACCCTAAAAACTTCCATCCCGAAAAATGGGTAAAAGCAGCTAAAGACGCTGGTATGAAATACGTTATTTTTACCACCAAGCATCACGATGGATTTTGCATGTTTGACACCAAACAAACTGACTATAAAGTAACGAGCCCGAAAACGCCTTTTTCAACGGATCCGCGACGTAATGTTACCAGCGAGATATTTAATGCATTCAGGAAAGAAAACTTTATGATCGGTGCCTATTTTTCAAAGCCCGACTGGCACTCAGAAAATTACTGGTGGCCCTACTTCCCGCCGAAAGACAGGAATGTAAACTACGACCCTGCAAAATACCCTGAACGCTGGCAAAAATTCAAAGCTTATACCTACAACCAAATCCAGGAATTGATGACCGGTTATGGCAAAGTTGATATTCTTTGGCTCGACGGTGGCTGGGTCCGCCCGAAAAGCACTATTGACAGCAGCGTTGACTGGCAACGAACGATTACTTATAACCAGGATATTGACATGCCGCGGATTGCCACTATGGCCCGCAGCAAACAACCCGGGTTAATTGTTGTTGACCGCACCGTTGCCGGCCAATATGAGAATTACACAACCCCTGAACAGCAGGTACCTAATGAGCCGCTTGATCATCCATGGGAAAGCTGTATTACCATGGGCAATTCTTGGAGCTATGTTCCGGGCGATCATTATAAGTCGGCTAACCAGATCGTTTCACTACTGGTGAAGATAGTTTCGCGCGGTGGAAATTTATTGATGAATATTGGCCCCGGCCCTGATGGCGACTGGGATCCGATAGCTTATGAACGACTGAAACAAATTGGTGAATGGATAAAAATAAACGGTGAAGGGGTTTACAACAGCACTTCGGTTGCGCCTTATTCCGAATCAAATATCTATTATACCAAATCAAAAAACGCTAATACGATTTATGCATTCCTGCTGTCGGATAACGACAAAGTGGTACTGGCGCAAAACATAAGCATGCACCTGAAAGGCATCGCAAAAGTTAAAAAGATAAGCCTTTTGGGCTGCGACAAAAAGTTAAAATGGACTGCTTCTGCTGATGGTATCAGCATAAATATTCCGGCAGCTTTGCAGGGCAATAACGGGCTCAGTCAAGCCGCTGTTTTTAAAATTCAATATTAACTAACAAACTAAAGACACATTACTATTTCATATAATGTCGCCAACTAAATTGATCAAGCCGCAATTTTTACTTTATCTTCTTTTATTTACCACCGGCCTAAACGGGAGCCTTTACGCGCAAAGTAGCTATGAATTAAATTCAGGCTGGAAATGCGCTGATATAGGCAGTGTAAAAATATCAGGGTACGAACTTTCCAAGCCGGACTTTAATGCTAAAAACTGGATGCCCGCAACTGTACCGGGCACTGTTTTAACTACCCTTTTAAATAACAAAAAAGTCCCCGACCCTTTTTTTGGAATGAATAATGAACAGATTCCTGATATCTACAAAACCGGTGCAGCCTATTATACCTATTGGTTTATCAAGGATTTTACTGAATCAACTGTTACAAAGGGCAGCCAGGTTTATCTTAACCTGCGTGGGGTAAATTACAGCTGCGATATTTTCCTTAACGGCAATAAACTGAATAAAACCTTGCAAAAAGGCATGTTTTTACGGTTTAGCTATAATATTACAACTTTTTTAGCCAAAAATGGCACCAATCGCCTGGCCATATTGGTATACCCGCCCGACGTTTTAGGCAATGCTAACGGCGGCCAGGGCGGCGATGGTACTATTGCACGAAACGTGGGCCTGCAATATACTGCCGGCTGGGACTGGATACAACCCGTACGCGACAGAAATACAGGGATATGGGACAAAGTCACCATACAAAAAACCGGCGCGGTGCGCATCAGCGATACACATGTGGTTACCCTTGTACCTGGCCAAAGGTTTCCAGAAGGGCCGCAAAAACCGGCAACCATACAGCTTGCTGCGGAACTTAAAAACGCCACTACCGTGCCGGTATCGGGCACTTTAAAATTCGAGTTGGATGGAAAAACCGTTTCAAAGGCTGTTAGTTTGAAACCATTATCAACCCAACAGGTAAACTTTAACGACTATACCCTTCAAAACCCAAAACTTTGGTGGCCTAATGGCTATGGCCAACAAAATCTTTACAACTTAAAGATTAGCTTCGTAGCCAATGGCAATAAATTATCCGACGAGCAATCGCTGAAGGTTGGCGTAAGGCAACTTACTTCAGATTATAACGAGCATACAGGCAGCAGACAGATAGAAGTAAACGGACAAAAGATATTTATTAAAGGCGGTAACTGGATCATCTCTGACGAGATGATGCGCCTTTCTGACGCCCGCTATGATGCTGAGGTTCGCTTTCATCGCGACATGAACCTGAACCTGATCAGGGTTTGGGGCGGCGCCATGATTGAACGCCCTGAGTTTTTTGACGCCTGTGATAAATACGGCATCCTGGTTTTTCAGGACCTGTGGGGATCAGGGGATTGCAACGGGCGCTGGGTAGACCCTATGAAGCTGGACGACCAATGGACCCGGAGAAAATACCCCGATGACCATGAACTGTTCCTGCGCTCGGCTGAAGACCAGATCAAAATGGTGCGCAATCATGCTTCGCTCGCCATCTGGTGCGGAGGCAACGAGATCACCCCGCCTGAAGATATTTTGGTACCCCTGCGCGATAGCATTTTGCCCCGTTTGGATAATACCCGATGGTTTGTAGATTATTCCAATTCTGACGCCATGTCACACAATACACTCGGCGACAATGGCGACGGTCCTTATGGCATCCAGCCGTTGTCAATATTTTGGGAGCACCGAACTTTTCCTTTTAACTCCGAGGTTGGGTCGGTGGGCTTGAGTGATTATGAATCTCTTAAACGGTTTATTCCAACCGATCATTTAACGCCACCAGTTTATGATGAGGATACCCATAAAACAAAAACAGACGAAGTTTGGGATTACCATAAGTACATTGGTTATGACACCAGTATAGCCAGGTATGGCAAAATAAAAAGCGCCGAAGACTTTAGTAATAAAGCCCAACTGGTTAACTACGATCAGTACCGCGGGCTTGCAGAAGGTTTTACCTCGCACATGTGGGACTGGTACACCGGCTTCATCATCTGGAAAACACAAAACCCATGGACGGCCATGCGGGGGCAGATGTATGATTACTATTTGGATCCGAACGCCTGTTTATACGGACTGCATAACGGAAGCGCACCTTTGCACATTATGTACAACCCTGTTAACGGCATGGTAATGGCGGCCAATAATACCTTTAAAGCCAGAAGGAGCATGATGCTGGTTGTAAAAACGTACGACATGACAGGCAAGGACAGCCTGATCACCCAGGTTTTTGCTGATATTGGGGTAACCACCACCAAAAAGTATTTCTCCATTAAAAAAACGATTGATGAACAGTCTGCAAAAGAAGGAATTTTCCTATCCCTGCAATTACTTGACGCCGATAAAAAGCTGATTACCGATAACCTGTACTGGATACCCGATCAAAAAGGCTATTTCTCAGGCCTGCAAAAATTGAAACCCAACGATGTAAGCGTTAAAGCCAAATACCTGAATAAAGCACAGGTTGAAGTTACACTGGATAACACCCAAAACCACTCACTGGCGTTTTTCAACCGGATTTCGTTAGTTGATGCTGCGACCAAAACCCGGCTGCTGCCCGCTTTTTATAGCGATAACTATGTGAGCGTTTTGCCCGGCAACCAGAAAAAGGTAATTATTGACTTCAAGCCAGGTATTGCACAAAAGGACTTGCAGGTAGAGATCAGCGGCTGGAATGTGAGCAAGAAATACCTGCCGGTTGATAACAACTGATCAATTTTTTTATAATCTATCAATAAACAATTAAACTGAAACAAATTAACCCGATTTAAATGACAACTATCGCATCGTCCAACCCGCCACCTGCCCAAAATAAAACCACAAATGCCATCTTTATTATTGGCAGCCTGTTTTTTATATTTGGTTTTGTAACCTGGCTAAATTCAGCGCTGATACCCTATTTAAAACTCGCCTGTCAATTAACAAATTTTCAGGCTTACCTGGTAACCACCGCATTTTATTCACCTTACCTGCTCATGGCTTTCCCATCAGCCTGGGTACTTAAAATGGCCGGTTTTAAAAATGGCATGGCAATAGGATTAGCTGTAATGGCTGTTGGTGCACTCATATTTATTCCCGCTGCTATGACGAGAACCTATGGACTTTTTTTATTAGGCCTTTTTATGCAGGGTACCGGGTTAGCCATATTACAAACGGCGTCCAACCCTTACATTGTTATTTTGGGCCCCGCAGAAAGTGCCGCAAAACGAATAAGCATTATGGGTATTTGCAATAAAGTGGCGGGAGCAGTTGCACCGGTAATACTCGGTGCTATTGCGCTTAAGGATGCGGATAGTTTAAAAGTTCGCCTGGTATCGATGGCTCCTGCGCAAAAAACACTTGAACTGGATCAGCTTGCCAGCAAGGTAATTTTGCCATACATTATAATGGTGATTGTTTTGCTGGTACTGGGAATTGGTGTTTATTTTTCGGGATTACCGGAAATTGATACCGACGGCAAAGATGAAACATCGGCATCTGACCAAACCACCAAGACAAGTATCTTTCAGTTTCCGCATCTCTTATTGGGCGTGCTCGCATTATTTTTATATGTAGGCGCTGAAGTGCTGGCGGGCGATTCAATCATCAGTTACGGAGCAAGTAAAGGCATCTCACTGTCTATTGCCAAGTTTTTTACGGGTTGTACCTTATCCGGCATGACACTTGGCTACATAGTTGGTATTATTTGTATACCAAAATATTTCACCCAGCAATTTGCATTAAAACTGTGCGCTATTTTGGGTCTGATATTTAGTGTTTTTGCCGTCGTAACCAATGGTTATGTTTCCATTTCCTTCATCGCCTTGCTTGGTTTAGCCAACTCGTTGATGTGGCCTGCGTTATGGCCTCTGGCTATCGGAGGATTAGGCAAATTCACCAAATTAGGAGCCTCTTTCATGATCATGGCGATTTCAGGCGCTGCCATTATACCACCAGTCTATGGAAAACTGGGCGACCAGATAGGCCTTCAGCATGCTTATTTTATATTGATCCCGATCTATCTTTTTATACTTTACTATAGCGTAAAGGGTTACAAAGCCGGGCGAATACCAGTGGAACCTATTGGAGATTTATACCCGGTGGCCGAATAAAATATGCCGGACATGGAACTAAATATAAATTATACACCAGCTGATGATAAGTAAATTAATTGCCACTACCCTATTTGTGGCCCTTACAGGTTTTGCATTTGGCCAGACGAGCCATCATTCAAAAAATAAGCCTGTCAACCTAACTCAATATGTCGATCCTTATATCGGCACAGGTTTTCATGGCCATGTATTTGTCGGTGCTAATGTTCCCTTCGGCGCGGTGCAGTTAGGACCCACCAACTTATCAAAAGGCTGGGACTGGTGCTCCGGATACCATATCTCCGATTCAACCATAGTTGGCTTTCAGCATACCCATTTAAGCGGCACCGGTATTGGCGATCTTGGCGACATTTCGTTTATGCCTACAACTGGTGCTATTAAAACTATTAAAGGAGCCTTAGCAGACCCTGCGAGTGGTTATTTTTCGTTTTTCAGCCGGAAAGACGAAGTGGTAAAGCCAGGGTATTACAGTGTAAAACTTAAGCGGTATAACATCGGCGTTAAGCTTACAGCCACTACACGAGTGGGCTTTCACGAGTATACATTTCCAAAATCAAATCAATCGCATATTGTTATCGACCTGGAAGAAGGCATAGCTGATGTACCGACCGAAACTTTCATCAAACTGGTGAATAAAACCACCATTGAAGGCTATCGCTTTTCGAGAGGCTGGGCGCACGACCAGCGGATCTATTTTATAGCTGTTTTATCAAAACCGATTGCACAATTTGCCGTGTACGATACTACTGCTTTACAGCAGGGTATTATGCTTAGGGGGCAAAAAGTTAAAGGGGTGATTTCCTTTGCAACCCAAAAAGGTGAAAAAGTACTGGTGAAAGTTGGCTTATCGCCGGTAAGTTCGTCCAATGCATTGCTGAATATCAACAGCGAAATACCAGGCTGGAATTTTAACAAGGTTGCTGCTGATGCCCATAATGCCTGGAATAGAGAACTACAGAAAATTGAGATCAAGGCCGACTCCCTATCACAACTTAAAAAATTTTATACCGCATTATACCATACCATGATCGCTCCTTCGGTATTTAACGACGTTAACGGCGATTATAGGGGTACTGATAAAAAGGTGCATAACGATCATTCTTTCACCAATTTAACTACCTTTTCATTATGGGACACTTACAGAGCGGCTAATCCATTGTACACCATTATTCAGCCTGAGCGCGTAAACGATATTGTGAACACCATGCTGGCCATTTACAAACAGCAGGGCAGGTTGCCCGTTTGGCATTTAATGGCCAACGAAACCAATACCATGGTAGGCAACAGTGCCGTACCTGTTATTGTAGATGCTTATTTAAAAGGCTTTAAAGGTTTTGATGCTAAGCTGGCCTATGAGGCAGTAAAGAATACCCAAATGCAGGATATGCGGGGATTAAAGTATGTGAAGGCACTGGGTTATATCCCTGCCGACAGTACCGTTGAATCAGTAGCGATGGGGCTTGAATATTCAATAAACGACTGGTGCATTGCACAAATGGCCCTGAAAATGGGGAATATGGCCGACTATGAGTATTTCAGCAAACGGGGACAGAATTACCGCAACTACTTCGACAAACAAACGGGTTTTATGCGGGGCAGGCTATCGGCAACTGAATGGCGCACGCCATTCAGCCCGTTTGTGTCGCGCCATATGAAGGATGACTTTACTGAGGGCAATGCCTGGCAATATACCTGGCTGGTGCCACAGGATGTAGAAGGATTGATAGCATTGCAAGGCGGCGACCAACCATTTATCCAAAAACTGGATTCGCTGTTTATTGCCAAAGGCGATATGGGAAGCGAGGCATCGCCCGACATTTCAGGCCTGATAGGCCAGTATGCGCATGGTAATGAGCCGAGTCATCATATTGCTTATTTATACGCATACGCCGGCCAGCCGTGGAAGACTGCCGAAAAAGTGCGTTACATCATGGATAATTTTTACACCACCAAACCTGACGGCATCATCGGCAACGAAGACGTAGGGCAAATGTCGTCATGGTATGTTTTATCAGCCATCGGGATATATGAAGTTAATCCTGCCAACGGTACCTTTGTTTTTGGCAGTCCCGCTGTTAATGAGGCTACTATACGCCTGCCAAAAGGCAAACAATTTCATGTTATTGTTAAAAATAACAGTGATAAGAATATCTACATCGGGGTCATCAGCCTTAATGGCAAACCGTACACGCATAATTTCATCCGGTACAGCGATTTAATGAATGGAGGATCATTAACGATTTTTATGACTGATAAACCCGGTAATTTCGGCACATTACGTGCTGACAGGCCTCATTCTGTTTATTAAAGCCGGAATCAGCGCTTTAAGAAAAAATTAAATCGACTTTGAAAACCATTACACAAACCCTTCAATTAAAGGATTTGTGTAATGGTTTTGTGCATCAAATTTGCTAAAAAGAGATATTTCTTACGTGACCTTTGGTATCAGTTATCTGAACCTGTTTCACGTCATTATTTACAGTTAAAAACCTTCCTGATTGAGACAAAAACGAAGAGCCATAATAAAATTCCTGTTTTTGTTTTGATCCATTTTTATAGACGATTACGGCGCTTTCATCAGCTGGAAGCAGTTTAATATTATTTACTTTTCTTTTCAGTTCAAATACTTTTAACGCGCCACGGTTTTGACTTGCAGCCAGCAAATAATTGCCTGAATTACCCTGCAACTTAACAAGCGCTTTCCCGTTACCCGGAATATAGATGCCGCTTTGAAGGATGCTTTGCGGACTAAAACCTCCCTTCCCATCGCCTTTAAGCATTAATCCGTTAAAGGCATCGTATCTTCCGGTACCCACTTCGGTGCCGAAATCATTGCCGCTCATCATTACATCAAGGTTGCCATCGCCATCAAAATCATCCACAACCATCCCGTTTATAGTTGAAATTTGCGCCTCATTGGGTAGTGGGATCATGGTGAACTTTCCATCGCCATCATTCCTTAAATAACAGGATTGGGAAGTATTAGCCATTAGTCTTAACGCACCTTTTCGTTGTTCAGGAGTCAGTATATCATCCATGGTGGCTGTAGCAAATGATTTGTAGTTGGTAAACTTCTTCTTTAAACTGATCATTTCCTTCAGCATATCATCCCTGCCTACCGCCGGAAACTCCTTTTTCTTACCGTCCTTATCGGGCAGAAAAATTGACATAATCGCATTAAAGCTGCCATTTTTATCAAAATCTTTCGCTGTAATAAAAACCGGATATTGCTCACTGGCTTTATAAAGGGTATTTGTGCCTGCATTGCCGACAATGTAATCCATTCTGCCGGTATGCCTGAAATCTCCCGCCACAATACTGTTCCACCAGCCCGGGTTATTTGCCAGGCCTGATGTTGAGGTAGCGTTTTTAAATACACCATGATCATTTTTTAAAAATGTAACCGGCATCCATTCGCCTGCTAAAACCAGGTCGGGCCAGCCATCATTATCATAATCTGTAAAAATTGCATCGCACACCATCCCAATGTTATTCAGTGCGGGGGCTACTTCGCTGGTAACATCAGTAAATTTCACCACACCATTTTTGCTGTCGTTCCTCAAAATAAAGCTCGACACCGGTTTGGGATAGTGCCATGGGTCTACCCTGCCGGATACAAAAAGATCGGGCTTGCCGTCTTTGTTATAATCAATGGCCCTTACACACAGCTTGCTGGTGTGGTTTATTGGCAATGCATTTGGCGCTAATTTAAAATTACCCTTCCCATCATTAATATATAACTTATCCTGGTAAGTGGTATCATTTGGCGCCTCTTTAAAGCCGCCCCTCGTGATATAAAGATCAGGTTTACCGTCACCGTTGGCGTCAAACAGTAATAATCCCTCATCCTTGGTATTCGGATTGGCATTTTGATCTGGCAAAAGCTGGCGCTGGATAAATGTACCGTTTGCCTGCTGCAATAACACCTGCGCAGCAACAAATGAGTTACCGCCTATAATAATATCATCCAGCCCGTTGCCGTCAACATCACCAACGGCCAGTGCAGGATCATATTCTGAAAGTTTGTGAGGCAATAATTTCTGGATGTTAAAATCCACAAAATCATATTCATTATGAACATAATGGATGTTTTTTGTCTTTGTAACCTCTTTAAATAAGGTTTTATCAGCAATCTTCGGCTGATCCCAGGAGTAAGGCGCTTTTGCGTTTGCAATATTCGCCGTAATCACCTGGTTAGCTTTAACGTTTTGTAAAACCTGTTTTTTTCCATTGGGCCACCTTACCACAACCGAATCAAGTTGCCGTATTTTGCCCAAACCGAAGTGTGCTATATTTTGATCCGATGACAGGTACCCTCTGTATGGGTTATTTTCGGCCACCTGGTGTTTATTATGGTCATAATAGATATCGGCCCATGCGCCAAGGCCGTTCAGGTTATGGCTATCCCCTTTAAACTTTATTTGAATGTAATGGGTGTTTATTGTATCCTTTTCCCTCGCTGTATTTTTATAGATCAGTGCCTCATCGTCAATATTATTGATCACCAGGTCCATCGCGCCATCGTTATTCAAATCGGCATAAACGGCACCGTTTGAGAATGTTGGCATACTTAAACCCCAGTTGCTTGTCTCATCTTCAAACGTAAGGTCGCCTTTATTGCGGTAAGCATAGTTATGGATCTTAACCGAAGGAATCTGACTCAATACCTGTTCTTTTGAGCCTATCGCAAAAGCATTCTTGCGGTAAGTCATAAAATCATGGTCGGTTAAATCTTTTGGGAAGCCGTTGGTTATAATAATATCCCGATAACCATCATTGTTAAAATCGGTTATAACAGGAGTCCAGCTCCAGTCCGTTTGGGCAACGCCGCCCATAAAGGCAATTTCGCTGAATGCAGGGCTACCAATGGTATCATTTTGCAAAACCCGGGGGCCCTGGTTAAGTTGCAGCGTGTTCCTTACGTACTGATATTGAAAAGCGTAGATATCAAATTTTTGGATGGTTTGATAGTTGTTGGGGCCCATCATCATTTTTTTCCGGTAATTATCCTCCGGGTTCATATCAAGCTCAAAAACGTCTGCAAGTCCATCGTTGTTAATGTCAACTACATCCTGCCCCATGGAATTAAACGAAGTGTGCTTAAAATACTCTTTGGACCGGTCGGTAAAAGTACCGTCATGATTATTGATGTATAATATATTTTCCGATAAAAAATCATTGGAAACATATATATCCTTCCATCCGTCGCGGTTGATGTCCACAATAGATGCAGCATGGCCCAACCCTTGTATATTTATTCCCGCCCTGGCCGAAACATCATGGAATACAGGGTGTTTTAATATAGTGTCCCATTCGTTATGGTATAACCTTCCCATGCTTGGATGCTCATCTCTGGAGGCAACGGGACCAAACATGTTAGGGTAATAACTTTCACTTGCTTCGTTAACGGTTAGATACATATCGAGATTCCCATCGTTATCATAGTCAAAAAAAGTAGCCATGGTTGACTGCACATGAATATCAAGGCCGTACTCTTTTGCCATTTCTTTGAAATGAGGAATACCATCTTTATCAACACCCTGGTTAATGTATAACAGGTTACGGCGGCGTAATGAATCCTTGTATATCGTATTGCAGACATATATATCCATTAAACCGTCGTTATTGATGTCTATAAGGGAAACGCCTCGGCCCCACCGGCCCATACCGCCAACCCCTGCTTTATCAGTCACGTCTTCGAACTTAAAATTGCCCCTATTGATATACAACCGGTTCTTAACCACGTTACCCGTAAAGTAAATATCTTGCAATCCATCATTATTAAAATCAGCTATGCCTACCCCGCCGCCGTTATAAATATTTACAATATCCAGGGGGTTGATCGAGTCGTTTTCGGTTATCTTATTATTGAAGTGCACACCCGAATATGAAGACGGAATCTGTTCAAATAATGCTGGTTTTTTACACGAAAAAAAACCAAAGATGCACACGGCTGTAATTATTCCGATCCTCCTATTTTTTGTAACTAATCGTTTGAAACCTATAATTCCCGCGGTTATATTTAACATATTTTTAAATCTGAAATTCAATCTATTTAATTCTATTTTTCTTCCAATTTATACATTAAGCACGTGCAAAATATCAAACGCAATAAAAGTGTATTTACAAATACGTTAATATAAAAACTCAAATTCACTTTCCCCAGCCACCATCTTTATCACATAACCTGCAATTTCCGTATCCCAACGTCGGATTTACCTTCTTATCAGTGCATACCTATCTTGCAACTCATGCATAATAAATTTATAATGAACAAGTTATCCGCTAAAAATTTTTCAATATTTATAAGTGATATAAAACAAGTATAGTAAATAATCCGGTCAAAAAAAGCATAACTTTTGCCGCTCGGATGGTTGTCCATATTATGGGCAAGGGCAATGATTATTTCACAAATAAAGGCCACTCCATAGGGAGCAGCCTTTACCATCAATAATAATACTTATAATTTAGTAAGTAAACCCAGGCATTTCAGCCTGAGATTCTCTCAGAACCGTACGTGCAGCTCTCACCGCATACGGCTCCCAATATCTTTGAACCAATTTGGGTTTCGCGCCGAATGTCCAATGAGCGAATAGGTTGGGCTTACGGTGATATAAACTACTTACCCACTTCATTGCTCTGGTCACACTGCTTCTTAACCCTTTGTATTTCCGTATTGCCCAGTTGGCCAGCTTTGCGTTTATTCTTTGCATAAAGCTTCTTAGCTTTACGCTGTAGAATTTCCCGTAGTAGTTGACCCAGCCTTGCAAGACAGGATTCATTGTTTTGGCAACTGCTTCTATCTCTATGCCCGGTGTACGCAGTATCGGCATGTCATTCAGCTTTTTATTCATTGCTGTTAATGCTTTTGTGCTTACGCCCGGTAAGAAATTGGTAAAGGTTTCTTTCCGTTGGCTGTTCTGTGCCTGTCGTGGCTTGAACGTATAGCCAAGGAAGTCGAACGATACCGTTTTCGGCGTCTTCGCATTACGGTTGCTATCCTTGCAGAAGACTATTTTTGTCTTGTCTTCATGCATTTCCAGACCGCAGTCTTTTAGCCTTTTGCCCAATAATTCCTTTAAACGGATAGCTTGTCCTTCGACTCTGCAATGGATGACCGCATCGTCCGCATAACGTTCGAAAGCAAGGTCAGGATAGTTGGCCAACAGCCACATATCCATTGCATAATGCAGGTAGAGGTTCGATAGCACCGGGCCGATGACCGAGCCTTGCGGCACGCCTTTCGTTCTTGCTACTATGGTTCCGTCTTCCAGTTGAAGTGGTGCTACCAGCCATCTTTTAATGTATAGTACCATCCACTGCTCCTCTGCATGTTTCTCAACCGCCAGCATGAGTAGGTCATGCGGGATGTTGTCGAAGAATCCCTTGATGTCTACATCCAACAGCCAGTGATATTCCCAGCACCTTTCCCGTGCTTTTTCTACTGCCTGTAATGCAGACTTCTTGGGCCGGTAGCCGTAGGAATCATTATGAAAAAGGTTGTCGACCACCTTTCCCAACTTCTCAGCTACCACCGCTTGTCCGATACGGTCGGTTATCGTAGGTATGCCTAATGGCCTTTTACCGCCATCTTTCTTGGGTATCTCCACCAATTTTATAGCAGGGGGCATATAGCTGCCGGAACTCATTTGATTCCACAATTTGTATAAGTGTTTTTGTGGTTCTTTATCAAACATTTCCATGCTCATCTGATCTACACCAGATGCCCCTTTGTTGGCTTTGATCTTCAAGTAGGCTTCCTGCACCGACTTTCTCGAAATACAATTTGGTTTTGGCCTGTACATCTCTTATACCTCCTGTAGGTTACCCTTTGAACAGTTTCTATTAATGTACAGCACCTGATAATGCCACCCCTTCGCTCTTGCTAAGTTTCCAAAGCCGTCATCACTACTACGAGTGGCTCTGCCCCCGTGGAACGCATCGATACTTTCGGACTTACGGGTTCTTCCGCTTGACCTTTTCTCTTCGCATCGCTCCGACAGGTTCCCAAGTTCCGTTTGAATGCCTGTATAAAGCTCACGCTGCCTATACGCCGGATGCCATGGGGACAGTAAACAGGTCGTCCTCCCCATTCTTCGTAAAGTGATACTGTACTTTAGTTTTGACATCATCTAATCCTTTCGACGCCTCATCGGCAGTTCATTTGCATTCGTCTTCTTTATACTTACCTGACACCTTCCTGGTGCCTTTTCTGCTAACGCTTCCCACCTTGGCTCTTTACCAAAGC
>JARLHA010000041.1 GCA_031292485.1 Mucilaginibacter sp. | reverse complement strand
GTTACAGATTTAACCGGCTTAAGTATCTGGACAATATGTTTCACAACCTTGTCAAAACCATGATTGGAAACGGACCGATATATCTGCAAAAATCATGGATTGTTTAAACGCCTTATTCTATTACTTGAAAAGGTGTTAGATATTTTAGCATTAGTTGTCCAATTAATAGGAGCACTTATGATGTATAAAAACAGTCCAATAAATACACCTCAATATCCTACACAAATGGGAGGTATTACAGATGTGAAAACTTATAAAATAAAAAATAGATGGCTTGAACGGGGACTTCTAATATTAGTTTTCGGATTTGCGATAGGTTTAATTTCGTTGCTGATAAAAGATTTTGTCCCATCTGATATATAATTACCTAAACATATTAAAATTCAAGCGATCCACGCTCGCTACTTTCTTAATCTCATTTATTGTGAACAAAATAAAATTGGCTGACTTGGATCAAACCTACGGAAGCATAAGAAAAATTCGGGAGCATATACTTGAATCAGTTCCGGAAAACCTTTTTTTGAGTGACGAAAAAATGGACATCGTTTATCATACCTTAAAGGAGTTCAATTTTAAAAAAGCGATTAAATGGAACGACCTACCGGCAATTGAAAAAGCTTGTGTTTCAATCCTGAATAAAACAGGATGGTATATCAATGGAAAGCTCGATCCAGAGCTAAGGTCAGAAGACAGACTGGTATATGATCCTATTACCCATTATTTTGAGGAAGTATTAGGTTTTACTAAGTTGCCTGTTATCACTTTCAGAGACTTAGAAATAAAAGTCAGGCTTGACCTTAGGGGAGTTTTGAGTTTGATTGAGAGGTATGAAAACAAGGAAGAATATGTCAGGGATTTTTTAGAGACTGGGGTGAAACGGGGTGAGCATGAGGGCAAAATTCGATTGGATTTTTATGAAAGGTGCCGTAAGGAACGTGACGAAATTGTCAAACATCTGAGTAAAGGTTTAGTTAACCGAGCGATTTATCGTTCACGTTCCGATACATTGATGAGCAATACATCTTTGCGCTGGTTTGAAGAATATCGTGACAGGCCCTATCAATGGGGACGTGTACGAAGTATTCAATATTTTGATTACGAAAAAATAGACGTTTTTCGCCATAGGATTGATGACCTTACTGTCAGAAACATTAGGCCCTTGGAAAAGTTATACAACCAAAAAAAGTACAAAGCGTTTTACAAAGAAGTCAGAAAATATCTTTCGCCTGATGAAATATTTAATCAAATTTTCAACTATTATATACCTCGAAATCTTAAAGTTTTAGATAGAAAACCGGTATTTGAAGAACTGGCTTATTTGTTGAAGAAAAAACGGTGGTATGGCTTTACAGCTTTAGCGCTTACACAGGTTGAAGGTATTTTCTCTGATATGCTTGCTGTAATTACGCCAAAAACAAAGCATAGTTCCTTATCAAACAAAGTTTTTGCTATTCGGCCTTATTTCAATTATTATGATTCCGCCTTTGACTATTTCGAATACATTCTTCCAAGGGTAAGAAATCGTTTTTTACATTCAGGGACAATTACAGGAAGGGATTTTGAAATTATAGCTTACGATTTACTTTACGACTTACATTTTTTGTTAAAGGCATTTCTTCAGGCAAATGACAATCAGATTAAGCTTATGAATATGCTCAACGAGGATACGTTAAAACAGATCGGCAGCATACATGATTTTCTGGAGTTATTTAAAATTTTAGATGAACTACAAAAACGGCTTAAACAAAACCCAGATAGTAAAGAGTTAGCTGAAATTTTGTTTAGATGGACGGGTTTTGAGCAATCTAATTTAAAAGATTCCGGAAACTTAGAACATTTCGCGGGCGATATTCTAAACCGACTTAATATCATCACATCAAAATTTTATGATACTATTTTCGCAAATACTGCTTATTCTGCCTCGCAAATTAATTTGGCTAAAATGACTTCCAAAGAAGTAAGGGACAACATAGAATCGATCAAAGAGATTTTAAAAGATACAACCTATTTCTTTAAAGATCAGCTACAAGAGATTGTTAACATGCACAACTTTTTAAAATTGCATGAAAAACATCTTCCAAGTTTTCCAACTATAGAAAATAAACTGCTTAAAGACCTATTAAAAAATGAAAAGAATAATATGAATGTGGCGAAATTGAATTTAATTGCTCCCATTTTTGAATTGAAAATGGAGTAACCTCTCTATGCAGCATTTTTGGGGACACGAATTAGCACGGTTCTTCCATAAATATCCTATTGCAGGCTGTGTGGACACAGACTGCGGAGGGGCTGGAATAAAACAAAAAGCCCGAAATCCTAAAATTCCGGGCTTTAAAAACCTTTTAGCTTTCGCCTTTAACCTTTCACCTTCTACTCGAAATACTCCTTCATCCGCTCAAAGAACGATTTCTCATTTTTGCCCGGATTGGGTTTAAAGTTTGGTGAATTTTGCAGTTTTTCCAGCACCTCTCGCTCTTCGCGGCTTACGGCCTTTGGCGTCCAGATATTGATATGCACCAGTTGGTCGCCGCGATGGTAGGAATTTACTTCGGGTACGCCCTTGCTTTTCAGGCGCAGTATTTTGCCGCCCTGGGTTCCGGGGTCGATTTTTATTTTTACTTTTCCGTCAATGGTGGGTACTTCAACGCTGGTTCCTAAAGTAGCATCCACAAAGTTGATGTGCAGGTCGTAGATCACATTGTTGCCATCGCGTTTTAATGTTTCGTGCGGGATCTCTTCAATCAGGATGATCAGGTCGCCTGGCATGCCGCCACGGGGTGCTGCGTTTCCTTTGCCGCTCATGCTCAACTGCATGCCTTCGCTTACACCGGCAGGGATATTTATGCTGATAGTTTCTTCGCCGCGCACCACGCCATCACCATGACAAACCGTACATTTTGACAGTATGGTTGAACCTTCGCCGTTACAGGTAGGGCAGGTGCTGGTGGTTTGCATCTGGCCCAGTATGGTATTGGTTACCCTGCGTACCGCGCCGGAGCCGCCGCAGGTTTTACAGGTTTGGAAGGACGATTTATCTTTTGCACCGGTACCGTCACAGGTTTTACAAACTATTTGTTTGTTAACTTTTATCTTCTTTTCGGCGCCGTTGGCAATTTCTTCCAGCGTTAGCCTTACTTTAATACGCAGGTTGCTGCCACGGGCTACCCTTCGGCCTCCCTGGCTGCCGCCTTGCCGGCCACCGCCAAAAAATCCTTCAAACGGGCTGCCGCCCCCAAAAATATCGCCGAACTGGCTGAATATGTCATCCATATTCATGCCTGCACCGCCGCCATATCCGCCGCCATTGGCCGAATGTGCGTTGGCTGCATGACCAAATTGATCATACCGCTGGCGTTTTTCGGGATTACTTAATACTTCGTATGCTTCAGCAGCTTCCTTAAACTTTTCTTCAGCGGCTTTATCTCCCTGGTTTTTATCAGGGTGAAATTTAATAGCCATCTTCCGGTAAGCTTTCTTAATTTCATCAGCATCTGCCCCCTTCGCTACACCAAGCACATCGTAGTAATCTCTTTTAGACATATTTTTTTAATTGTTGAATTAGTGAATTAGTGATTCAGTGAATTGTTTTATGTTTGAATTAGTGATTTAGTGAATTATTGATTGTTTACCGGTTTATAATTTAAAAGTTAACCCCCAATCACTAAATCACTAATTCAATAATTCACTAATTATCTCACGCTCCTACTATTACTTTTGCAAAACGAATCACCTTATCATTCAGATAATAGCCCTTTTCCATCTCGTCAATCACTTTGCCTTTCCATTCTTCGGTAGGGGCAGGGATATTGGTGATCGCTTCATGTAATTCAGGATCAAATGGATTTCCGATGGATTCCATGGCTTTTAACCCTTTTTGAGTAAGCGTGTTTTTTAACTTATTTTGTATCAGGTCAACCCCCGCCTTAACAGGTGCAACATCCGTAGCGCCTTCCATTGATCTTAAAGCACGGTCGAAATCATCCAGCACAGGCAGTAGTGATACGATCACATCTTTGCCTTCCATTTTCCGGGCTTCTTCGCGTTCTTTTATAGTACGCCTTCTAAAATTATCAAATTCAGCATATAAACGCAAATACCTGTCATTTGCTGTTGCCAGTTCTTCTTTTAAAACATCTGCCGCTGTTGGCATATTTTCAATTTCTTCTGTCTCGGGGATGACAGCCTGACCGTTTTCGTTATTTGCATCACTAAACCCTTCCGGATTTTCTATATCTTGTTTATGTTTTTTCTTCAGCATATCATTAATATTCATAGCTCATAGTGCCAATCAAGTATCCTGCCATTCACCTAAAGGCGACATCGTGTCAGTATTAATAAAATAAAACGGAATTGTTTGCAGTTGGGTGCTTTAGTTGGCAGTTACCGGTTGGCAGTTTGCTAAACTTGCCTTGTTTTCACTGCCCACTGAAAACTGCCTGCTGCCAACTAAACTATCTTGGCGTCTTCCAGCACTTTCCCGTTTTCGCATTTAATAATTCGCGAAGGGAAGGTGCGGATGATGTGATAATCGTGTGTGGCAACAATAACGGCCGTGCCTGACTGGCTGATCTGTTTCAGTAACAGCACAATTTCTTCAGACGTATCAGGGTCAAGGTTACCGGTTGGTTCATCAGCGAGGATGATTTCGGGATCATTAAGCAGGGCGCGGGCAATAACCACGCGCTGCTGCTCGCCGCCGGAAAGCTCATGCGGCATTTTTTTTAATTTAGAACGCAGGCCTACTTTTTCGAGTACATCCAGCGCCTTGTCGGCAATTAATTTTTTATCGGTCCAGCCTGTGGCACGCATTACAAATTGAAGGTTATCCTCAACAGAACGGTCCGTTAATAACTGAAAATCCTGGAAAACGATGCCCAGTTTACGGCGCAGGAAGGGGATATCTTTTGCTTTGATATGATTAAGATCATATCCGCAGGCGATGCCGTCGCCAGTGGAAATTGCAAGATCGCCATAAATAACTTTCAATAAACTGCTTTTTCCGGAACCTGTTTGTCCTATCAGCCACACAAAATCACCTTTGTCTATGTGAAGATTAACATTATTAAGCACCAGGTTCTTCTGCTGGTAAATGTCGATACCCCTAAGGTTTATAATAGTGTTTGTGGTCATTTTGTTGGTTCATTAGTTCATTTGTTCAGTGGTTCATTGGTCTTATTTGGTTGGTTTAGCGGAGAATATCCGCCTGCCACCAATGAACAAATGAACCAGTGAACCAATGACAAGTTCAAAGCTCTAATTTAAGGATCTGCCCGAAAGGCAGGTACTTAATAATATTCATTATATATTCCGTTTTATCATGCAAGCCCACCTTATCCAGTGATTTATCCGGCCTGTCGACCCTGAAATAAGCCAGTAAAGTGAACTTATCATCCCGCAACTGCACATAATCAGGAATTTTGGCCACGCCTTTTACTTTTATGATATGATAGTTCATTTGTTCATTAGTTCAATGGTTCATTGGTGAACAGTTCATTACCTGTCAGTCGGCTCACGAGGTTATCAGTTTGGTATTGTACCTGCGTACAGGTAACAAAGCAGACCAATGAACTAATGAACCAGTGAACCAATAAACTACAAAGCCAGCACTTCTTTCACCCGTTCCGCCGCTTCTTTCAGCAAAATGGCCGAGTAAACTTTTAAGCCTGAATTATCAATCAGTTGTTTTGCTTCAACAGCATTTGTTCCCTGTAAACGAACGATGATAGGTACAGGGATATTGCCTATTTCCTGGTAAGCATCTATAACACCCTGTGCCACACGGTCGCAACGTACGATGCCGCCAAAAATATTGATCAGGATAGCTTTTACATGCGGGTCTTTTAAAATGATATTGAAAGCTGCCTTTACGGTTTGCGCATTGGCAGTTCCGCCAACGTCCAAAAAGTTAGCAGGCTCGCCGCCGGCAAGTTTAATAATATCCATGGTTGCCATGGCCAAACCTGCACCGTTAACCATACAGCCAACGTTGCCGTCAAGTTTTACATAGTTAAGGTTTGATTTGCCGGCCTCAACTTCCATTGGGTCTTCTTCGTCGGTATCGCGCATAGCGGCATAATCCGGGTGGCGGAACAATGCATTTTCATCGAGGTTTACTTTGGCGTCAACTGCCAGTATTTTATTGTCGGATGTTTTTAAAACCGGGTTGATTTCAAATTGGGATGAATCGGTAGCGTCATAAGCCTTATATAAGGCAGTGATGAATTTCACCATTTCTTTAAACGCATCGCCGGAAAGGCCAAGGTTAAAGGCAATTTTACGTGCCTGGAAGGCTTGCAGGCCAACTTTAGGATCAATTTCTTCTTTATGGATCAACTCAGGGGTTGAATGTGCAACTTCTTCAATATCCATTCCGCCTTCGGTTGAATACATGATGATATTGCGGCCTTTTGCCCTGTCAAGCAATACGCTGATATAAAATTCTTTGGTAGCACTTTCACCCGGGTAATAAACATCCTGGGCAACCAATACTTTTCTTACTAATTTACCTTCAGGTCCGGTTTGGGGGGTAACCAGTTGCATGCCCAAAATGGCGCCTGCTTTTTCTTTAACCTCTTCCAGGTTTTTAGCTAATTTAACGCCACCGCCTTTACCGCGGCCACCGGCATGGATCTGGGCTTTTACAACTACCCAGTCTGAACCGTAATCTTCTTTCATTTTTTTTGCAGCTTCAGTAGCCTGTTCAACGGTATCGGCAACAATGCCTTCCTGAACCCTAACGCCAAAGCTTTTTAGTATGGCTTTACCCTGATATTCGTGAATGTTCATGTCTTTTGAAGAATTTGCGGTAAAGCTAATAAATAAGTCCGAAAGTCAGGAAGTCCGAAAGTCCGGAATGAAATTTATTGTTGGGATTTTTACATTAGAGAATCAAAACTATTTTCTGACTTTTCGAATATTTTTTTACTAATCTCCAATCACTAATCTCTAATCTCCTTATCTTCGCCCATGCTCAAAGCCAAAAATATCCATAAAGCATACGGACAGCTCGAAATATTAAAAGGTGTTGACCTTGAGGTGAAAAAAGGCGAGATCGTGACCATCGTAGGCGCGTCGGGTGCAGGAAAGAGCACCCTGCTTAATATTTTGGGTACATTAGACAGGCCCGATATGGGCAAGCTTTTTATTGATGGCATTGAAGTAAGCGGACTGAATAACAAAAATTTAAGCGCTTTCCGAAACCAGCGGATCGGTTTTATATTCCAGTTTCATCATTTGCTGGATGAGTTTGATGCAATCGAGAATGTATGTATCCCGGCTTTTATTGCGGGAACATCGAAGCCGGATGCAGAAAAAAGAGCGGTTGAGTTGCTGAAACTGCTTGGACTTGGCGAAAGATTGAACCATAAACCCAATGAACTATCGGGCGGCGAGCAGCAAAGGGTGGCCGTTGCCAGGGCATTGATCAATAAGCCGGCTATAATTTTTGCTGATGAGCCTTCGGGTAACCTTGATTCAACCAATGCTTTGGAGTTACACCAGTTGTTTATAAAGTTGCGCACTGATTTTAACCAGACGTTTGTAATTGTAACCCACAACCAGGATCTGGCCGACTTGTCGGACCGTACAGTGATGATGAAAGACGGATTGATTGTAAGTTGAGCCTCACCCAACCCTCTCCAAAGGAGAGGGCTTAAAAACAAATGTCCGGCGGCGCAGTTTCAAGTCCTCTCCTTTGGAGAGGATGAGTGAGGGCTTCGCCGTTTAGGTGAGGCAACTCGGGCGCGAACGGAAGTGAAGACCAAAATTGGACTACTAACAGAGCATGTATACCTTAATTACCGCCGCAACATCGGCACAAGCATATCAGCTTAAAAATAGTTTAAATTCGGCGGATATTATTCTTGGCGATTATTTGGAGTTGCCAGCAATTATGCTAAAAAACGCCAATATGATTAAACTGCCCAACCCGGCATCTGCTTCGTATGTGCACGAAATGCTAACTTTATGCCTTGATAAGCAGATTAAAACGGTTTATGCAATCCGGGATAGCGAGCTGACGCTTTTGGCTGAAGCCGGGCAACTATTCAGCGAATACGGAATAAAGATAATGAAGCAGACCAATGAACTAATGAACCAGTGAACAAATGAACTTATACACCATAGATACCGGTTTTTTTAAATTAGATGGCGGCGCCATGTTTGGCGTTGTGCCAAAGACTATCTGGAGCAGAACCAACCCGGCTGACGAAAATAACCTTTGCACCTGGGCCATGCGCTGCTTGCTTGTTGAGGATGAAGGCAGGCTGATCCTGATTGATACGGGTATCGGCAATAAACAGGATGAACGATTTTTTAGTCATTATTATTTGCATGGCGAAGCCAGTTTGGATAGCTCATTGGCGAAATTGGGATTTCACCGGAGTGATATTACCGATGTTTTTTTAACCCATTTGCATTTCGACCATGTTGGCGGGGCAGTTGTGCGGGAAGGTGAAAAATTAGCGCCTGCTTTTAAAAATGCCATCTATTGGAGCAATGCGCAACACTGGGAATGGGCCGTTAACCCAAATGAAAGGGAAAAGGCATCGTTTTTGAAAGAGAATATTTTACCTATACAGGAAAGCGGGCAGTTGAAGTTTATCCCGGCAGAAGACGGCTTTAAATTTACCGAAAACATACAGGTGAGGTTTGCTTACGGGCACACCGATGCGATGATGCTGCCATTGATCAATTACAAAGGAAATTCCGTTTTGTATATGGCGGATCTGTTGCCCTCAGTGGGGCATATTCCGTTGCCATATGTAATGGCTTATGATATGTTTCCCTTAAAAACTTTGCGCGAAAAAAAACTTTTTTTAACGGAGGCTATTGACAAACAATATATTTTGTATCTTGAACACGACCCCGTAAATGAATGTTGTACATTGCATCAAACCGAAAAGGGTATTAGGCTAAAGGAAACTTTTAACCTGAAAGAAATTTAAATGGGGGTTAATTTTACCACAAAAACCGTGCAATAACACACATAAAATCAGCAAAATGTAAATATTTATTTATGTAAAGATTAGTTAAAAAATCTTGCAACAATTTCCTACCTTTGCACGTTCATTTCTAAAATAAAAATCGAGGCTAATAAAATAAATGAGACAACTCAAAATAACCCAATCAATTACCAATCGTGAGTCACAATCTCTTGATAAGTATTTACACGAAATTGGTAAAGTTGACCTGATCACAGCCGAAGAAGAAGTAATATTAGCTCAAAAAATAAGGGAAGGTGATCAGGCAGCTTTAGAGCGTTTGACCAAAACCAACCTTCGTTTTGTGGTTTCTGTAGCTAAACAATATCAAAACCAGGGTTTAACCCTTGGCGACTTAATAAACGAGGGTAACCTTGGACTAATAAAAGCCGCAAAACGTTTTGACGAAACGAAAGGCTTTAAATTCATTTCGTACGCGGTATGGTGGATCCGCCAGTCTATATTGCAGGCTATTGCCGAGCAATCGCGTATTGTACGTTTACCTTTGAACCAGGTAGGCTCATTAAGCAAGATCAGCAAGGCATTTTCCAAATTAGAACAGGAATTCGAACGTGAACCTTCACCTGAAGAGTTGGCGGATATGCTGGAAACAACCGTAGATAAAATTTCCGATACTTTAAGCAATTCAGGCCGCCATGTGTCTATGGATGCGCCGTTTGTACAGGGTGAAGAAAATACGCTGCTGGATGTGTTGGAAAACCAGGAACCCAATACCGATTCGATATTGATCAACGAATCATTGTCTGAAGAGATCAAACGCTCCCTTTCAACCCTTACCGAACGCGAGCGCGAAATTATCGTGTTGTTCTTCGGTTTAGGCACCAATCATCCGCTTTCCCTGGAGGAGATCGGCGAGAAATTTAACCTTACCCGCGAACGCGTAAGACAGATAAAAGATAAAGCCTTACAAAGGCTTCGCCATACTTCAAGAAGCAAGATATTGAAATCATATTTAGGATAATTAATAGGGATTTAATTAAAAGCCATCAGTGTAAACTGGTGGCTTTTTTCGATTATACCGGCCACATACAATAATCCAGGCAATATTCTGTTTGATAGGTTATCGCAATTGTTATTGAAAGCTTTATCCCTCATTACTTTCCAGTTTTACAAAACAGTGCTGCTGTTTAATATCGCCTGTACGTTACTGGCTATTGCGGTTGTTTGGTATGGCTTTGGCCACATAGATGCCTTTATTCTTTTTATAGCTAAAATATTAGGATTTGCGGGTGCCATTCTGCTTCACCGGTACTCTGCAAAGGAAACCTACTACTATTTTCGCAATGCCGGTTATCGGGTCAGATCTGTAATCCTGCTTGCCTTTTTAGTTGACACATTGCTTTATATTCTTTCTTTTTTTCTGATTAACCTCATTACCCATGCAGCCGAACACTTTAAAAGTTGATAGTGTTCAGCTATCATTTGATGATAGAAAAATTTTGCAGGACGTGTTTCTTCAATGCACCCAGGGCGAAATTGTGGGGCTGCTGGGGCGTAACGGCTCAGGTAAATCATCGTTGCTGAAGATTATTTTTGGTTCGTTTATTCCTTCTTACAAATATGTCAGTATCAATGACGAATACGTTTATAGCGGCTATGCCGACGGGCGTATAGCTTATTTGCCACAGCACAATTATCTGCCATATGGCATTAAGATCAGCACTTTAGCCCGCACGATGATTGACAAGCTTTTTTGGGAAGAGTTTGCGGATCAACAAATCTATCAAAAACATCATCGTAAAACTGTGGGACAACTATCGGGCGGTGAATTGAGGATGCTGGAAACGCTAATGATCATATACAATAAAGCCGATTTTATACTGCTTGATGAACCATTTACCCATATTTCACCGGTACAAACGGAATACTTTAAGCCGGTAATAAAAGCCTGCAGCAAAAGGAAGGGAATTATTATTACTGATCATCAGTATTACAATGTGCTGGATGTAAGTGACAGGCTGATTATTATAGAAAATGGCTGTACCAAACCAATTAATCATGTTGATGAATTAATTACTTACCGTTATATTAGCGGTATAAAATAAGATAATGACAATCCCAATATACCAGGCTGATGCCTTTACTGATCAACTTTTTGGCGGCAACCCGGCAGCTATTTGTCCATTGGATAAATGGCTCCCGGATGAAACTATGCAAAAAATTGCGATAGAAAATAACCTGGCCGAGACAGCTTTTTTTGTAAAAAACGAGACAGGTTACAAACTCAGGTGGTTTACCCCTGAATATGAGATTGACTTGTGCGGCCATGCTACCTTAGCTTCGGCCCATATTTTATTTAGCGAATTGGGTTTTGAAGGGGATGAGATCCATTTTGAAACCGTAAAGGCTGGTACATTAACGGTAAAAAAAGATGGTGATAAATATACCATGGATTTTCCCTCAAGGCCGCCGATCCATATTGAACCGCCCATTGGCCTGGTGGAAGCTTTAGGAGAAAAACAACCGCTGGAAGTATTGAGATCGAGAGATTATTTTTTGGTTTATGAAACCGAAGATGATATAAAAGACATTTCACCTGATTTTTACGCGCTTTCAAAAATGGATACGGTTGGGGTTATAGTAACGGCAAAAGGAAATAAAGCAGATTTTGTATCCCGTTTTTTTGCGCCAGGAGCAGGCATCCCCGAAGATCCGGTAACGGGTTCAGCGCATTGCAACCTGATACCGTATTGGGCCGATAAATTAGGTAAAAACAAGTTACATGCCTACCAGCTATCCACCCGTAAAGGAGAACTATGGTGCGAATTACATGGCGACAGGGTACTGATCAGCGGCAAAGCAGTAACCTATTTGAAAGGGGAGATTTTTTTTGAGGTGAAAGGTTAAAGGCGAAAGTTTTTTTATCAGGGAATTACTTTCGTTCAATTTTGCCCTTCGCCTTTTAGCTTTACTAATATCCTATGGTAAACCACGTCCTATATGCATTGGGGTTTACAGCTGGTGAATCATCGCGCGGCATAATCTGCATTGAGATTGGGTGATGTACGTTAGTCGCTTTTATCAGCATAAAACCGGTCTTTAATCTCCAAACGCTAACCTCTAAAAAAATCATTTTTAATGATTTTTTTTTGATTACTTTGAAGGTTCGGAATTTTTAAGATCAGTATAGAATAAATGCAGCTTACCCGGTTAGAAATCAAAGGTTTCAAAAGCTTTGGCGATAAAATTACCATCAACTTTAACGAAGGTATTACCGCTATTGTGGGGCCAAACGGCTGCGGGAAATCAAATGTAGTGGATGCTATCCGCTGGGTATTGGGCGAGCAGAGCACCCGGATGCTCCGCTCCGAGAAAATGGACAACGTGATATTTAACGGCACCAAAAGCCGCAAAGCCGCCAACCTGGCCGAAGTATCACTCACCTTTGATAATACCAAAAATATTTTACCGACCGATTTTACCACGGTTACCCTAACCCGCAGGCTTTATCGTACAGGGGAAAGTGAGTACCGTTTGAATGATGTGCAATGCAGGTTGAAGGATATTACCGACCTGTTTCTTGATACAGGTATCGGGGCGGATTCGTATTCGATTATTGAGTTAAAAATGATCGATGAGATCATCACGAACAAAGAAGGCTCCCGTCGCAATTTGTTTGAGGAAGCATCAGGGATATCAAAATATAAACTTCGCAAGAAACAAACTTTTAATAAGTTAAAAGATACCGAGGCCGACCTTGAAAGGGTAGAGGACCTGCTTTTTGAAATTGAAAAGAACCTGAAGACGCTGGAGAACCAGGCAAAGAAAACGGAAAGGTATTACCGGCTCAAAGAACAATATAAATCGTTGAGCGTAATGCTGGCTTCTTTCAGGATCGCTTCTTTTAGTGAATCGTTAAGCAGGATTGAGGAGCAGGAGCAGAAGCACCGCGTAGGTAAATCGGGCATAGTTACCAGGATTGATAGCCTGGAGGCTGTTTTACAACAGGAAAAACTCGATAGCCTTACCAAAGAGAAAAATCTGTCTACCCAACAAAAGGCTACTAATGAATATGTAGCTAAGATAAGGGCATACGAAAGCGAAAAGAAGATAAAAAACGAACAGCTAAAATTTCAGCAGGATAAAGAAGCCCGTTTGGTTGATGAACTTGAAAAGGATAAAAGCCAGCTGAACCACGTTTTGTATAATATAAAACGTCTTTCGGAAGAGAAAGCACAGGAGGACGAAAATCTTGAGACTATCCGGCTTCGGGTTGCGGACCTGAAGGCTGCGGTAGATGAATTACGCGAGCGACAAACTACAGGCCGGAACGAATTGAACGAACTGACCGGTATCAATACACGGTTGCAAAACCAGGTTTATAAAACCGAAAAAGATCTCGATATCCTGCAAATCCAACAGCAGGCGCTTGAACAGGAGAGCCAGCGGAATATGGAGGATACTACCAATAAGGAGGCCGAACTTTCGCATTTTAATGAAGTGGTAGCGGGACTGGAAGTTAGGGTTGAAAGCGCTGAACTGGATTACCGCCAGGCCGTCGATTTTGAAAATAATTTGCAGGGGCAGATCAGAGGCATTGAGGACGAGATAAAGATCCTACAGGAAAACATCATCAGGGAAGGCAGAAAGCTGGACGCCCGTCAAAACGAGTATAACCTTACCAAAAGTATGGTGGATAACCTGGAAGGTTTTCCTGAGTCCATCCGGTTTTTAAAGAAAAATACAGACTGGTCGAAGAACGCGCCTTTGTTCAGTGATATTTTATTTTGCCGTGAGGAGTACCGGGTGGCCATTGAAAACTACCTGGAACCTTTGATGAACCATTATGTAGTGGATACCTACAATGACGCCATCAGGGGGATCAATTTATTGAGCAGCGCGACACAAGGCAGGGCGCAATTTTTTGTTTTAAATAATTACGGCACCCAGGGAGATACCATTCCGGTAAATATTGAAGGCGCCATCCCTGCCTTAAATGTAGTGGAGGTAGATAAACATTACCAGCCGCTATGTGACCACCTGTTAAAGAATGTTTACCTGATCGATGACAATAACGAACAGGCTCTCAATAATGCTGAATTGCAGGAGGGTGTTGTACTCATCGGTAAAAGCGGCAAGTTTAATAAATCAAGATATGCCATGGCCGGCGGCTCCGTTGGTTTGTTTGAAGGCAAGCGCATCGGCAGGGCAAAAAACCTTGATGCGCTTTTAAAAGTGATAAAACTGATTGATATTGAATTGACAGGATTTAAAAGCAGGTTTGAAGAGCTGGAAAATAACCTGGTAGTTTTAAAGAAATCGGGCAAAGCGGCAGAGATCAAACAAAAAGAACATGAACTGAACCTGCTGAACACCGAACTGGTAACCGTGAAGACCCGGCAGGAGCAATACCAAACTTTTATTGAAAACAGCCTTAACCGTAAGGAAGACATAGCCCGGAAAATAGAAAGCATTAAGGCTGAAAAACTTGTTCTTCAACCGCAGCTGGAGGAGTTAAAAGTTCAAAAGCAAAATCAAAATGAGTTGCTGCTTGAAAAGCAGGGTGAATTTAATGAGCTGAATGAGTATGTTTCGGTACAATCAAATACCTATAACCAGGAAAACATCAGGTTCCATCAACAGCAGAATAAAGTATCAGGGTTAATTAAGGACCTGGATTACCGGGAAACCCAGCAGGAAAGCCTTGACGTAAGGGTAAAACAAAATAGCGCAGAGCTGGAGAAAGTGAAAATTGCTATCCAGCAGAATTTACAGCAGGCGGATAACTCCGACGATGACCTGATTGAAATGTACGGTCAAAAGGATGAGCTTGAAAAAGCCACCCAGCAGGCGGAGCAGGAGTATTATGAATGGCGCGGCAAAATAACTGAAACAGAAAATGAAATAACTGCCCTGCGGCGGCAAAAAGATAACGCCGAAGTTATTGAAAATGAACTGAAAGACGAACGCAATAACCTTAAACTGGAGCTGAACGCTTTAAAAGAAAGGCTATCTGTTGAGTTTAATGTGGATATACAGGAACTGCCGGAAACCGAAATTGGCGAAGGCGAAGACGAACAGGAGATTCGGGAAAAAACAGAAAAGTTAAAGAAACAGCTGGATGATTTTGGGGCGATAAACCCTATGGCAGTTGAAGCCTATAACGAAATGAACGAACGTTATACCTTTATACAGGCACAGAAAAAAGATTTGAGTGATGCCAAAGCGTCATTACTGGCTACGATACAGGAAATTGATGATACAGCGAAGGAAAAGTTCATGTCTTCGTTTATCCTGGTGCGCGAGAACTTTATAAAGGTTTTCCGTTCACTTTTTAACGAAGAGGATTCCTGTGACCTGATCCTCACCGATCCGCAGCACCCTTTGGAATCGGACATTGATATTGTTGCTAAACCAAAGGGTAAACGGCCCTTATCGATTAACCAGCTATCCGGCGGAGAAAAAACATTAACGGCTACTGCTATCCTCTTTTCACTCTACCTGTTAAAGCCGGCACCTTTCTGTATTTTTGATGAGGTTGATGCCCCGCTGGATGATACCAATATTGATAAGTTTAACAATATTATCCGTAAATTTTCTACCGAATCGCAATTCATCGTTATATCACATAACAAGCGAACTATTGCCAGCACCGATATTATTTACGGCGTAACCATGGTTGAACAGGGCATATCAAGAGTTGTTCCTGTTGATTTGAGGGAATTGGTAGACTGAGAGTAGTGAGTGGTGAAAAGGGGATCTCCGTACTCCGAACAAAAAATGAAAGGCAAAAGATATGTATCAGGTATCAACCCGAATAAACCTTTTGCCTTTTACCCTTAACCTAAATTACTTGTTTTTCTTTAAAATATTCAGCAGCGAAGTTTTCTTCCCGATCATCCCGGTGAATTTATGTTTGTTGAATAGATTTCTTTTGGGAACTGCGGCTGCGAAAGAAACGTGACTTAAGCCATTGTTGTGTGTGGCAACTGCGTAGGTGCCTTTGTAAGTATACCGCAGAGCATCTGCAAGCAAACCTTCAGTAGGATCGCCCCAGTCTTTAGTAACGTCATCGTAATCATTAATGCCGGGGTACCCGCCGGCGCCTGGTGTGAATCCCTGGTAATAACCACCCTGGCCTGCAGAATTTTGAACCGAGAATTCGGGGGTGAACATAATGTATTTGTTAATATCGATATCAAAAAAGCCCACCGGTTTGCCATAGCTTTGTTCACCAATAAACTGCACATCCAATTCGGGGCGCAAATTGTTGATAGTTAGTTCACTTGCTGAAGCGGTTTGTCCTGTAATGATGAAAAACACCCGGTTAACGGCCAAAGAACCCACTTTTGCAAAGTTTACCGCATTGTCTGCAACTGTATAGCTAAACTGGCCATAATTGTAATCAGGTGTACCCGATCTCCACTGGTTGCGGAGTAACGGGTCGTTTCCGGCCACCAGGTTGCTATTATAATAGGTATTGTACATCAAAGATCCTGTCTTAGCTGCCGGCACAATTAAATTGTCGATATGCTCTGCCGTCGAAACATAGCCGCCACCATTGTAGCGTAAGTCGACAACAAGGTCGCTGATTCCCGCGGTAGCAAAATTAGAAAATGCCGCGTTTAACAAAGGGTCGGCCACCGCATCGGATACGAAGCTGTTAAAAACAATATAACCTACTTTATGGCCTGAAGAATCTGTTACTATCGTGTCCTTTAATACAGGATTTACGTTGTAATTGGCTGTATTTAGACTTACTGTGTAAGTGGTTCCGTTTGTCCGGGTTAAGCCCATTGTAATTGTTTGGCTATTATATACGGCGTTACTTACATAGTTTAAATTGGTGCTGCTGCCGTCACCATAAGTGCCTGCATCGTAGGTTATTTTGGTGCTGCCATTTATACTTGTGATCATGTCGCCCCGGTGGATCCCTGCTAAACCTGCGGGCGATCCTGCATAGGCATATTCAACCCGGAGATCGTTCCACAGGTTATATTGTACATCAAAACCAAAATCGCCTTTTACGCCGTTTAACGCCGCTGATTCTGTGCCGTCATCAATAAAGGAATATTTGGCGGTTCCGGCACTGTAAAGCGATTTTTCATAGGGTGCCCCGGTTGCCGGGTTAATGGCATATTGCGACAGCGCATCTAATTCTTTAGTTAATGCTGTGAGGGCATCCGGGTCGGTAAACGTCCTTGGGCCAAAGTTAGCATAGCTTGGCAACTGGTCGAACCATAAATAATCCTCTTTGGCGTAAAGCCATATCGAGTCTTGTGTCAATTGAAGTGTTGTGCCAACTTTTGAAGGCCCGGTAGGATTTGTATTGGTTTTGGTAGTTGAGCTTTTTTTGCAAGCCGCAATTAAAGAAACCGAAATTATGAGGGCTAAGTAAAATATTTTTTTCATATGATGAATTATTTGTGTCTCAAATAGTTTGTTAACGAAAATAAGCTTTATGTGGTATTTTTTAATTTATAAAAAATTATTGGCATTTATATAATCAATCCCGCAAACATCGGCACAAAGCCTGTCATTTTCGGAGTTTTCAATTATTAATATTTCCCGTCGTTGCAGGTTGTGATCATTCAATAACTGATCGATCACGTCAGGTTCAGGTTTAGGCATCGTCTCCTCAGCAAAATAGGCTACTAAATATTGTTCGAGCCCGTGCCACTCGGTCTGCTTTATTTTATTTAATTGTTGTTCAGGGTTGCCGTTTGTCACAATAAATACTTTTTTTCTGTCAATAACAATTTCCTGAAGTAAATTTAACATATTTTTATAAAGCAGTAACTTTAAAGGCAGCTTGGCTGTAATCAATAAATGGTTTAAATTTCCCCTGTATTTTTCATCAACGTTCAGCTTTTCTTTCAACCTGTCAAAAACAAACGCCGCCCCTTCTTCATTATACGTATTTATCATCAGATCGGTTGTCTCTTTTGCATCAATCAGTTCTGCGTACTCAAGCAGGCTTGCAAAAAGATAATAAACCTGGAATAAATAGTCTTTTTCGGGATAAAGCACGTTGTCCAGCTCGAAAATAAATGCTTTTTTACGTTTGTCTATGTCGGTATAAGTCATTACGTTTAATTCAGAAAACTGATACAATTAAATTTCTGCGCCGCAATTTATTCTTTTTTAGCCTACATTAATCCTTTATTTTTGTTCATATCCTGTGGATAAGTGCTAATTTGCAGCTGATGGTAAACTTTTAATCCAATTAATAGATAAGTTAATGCTATGAGCCCCGTTTCAAAAAAACTGCATATCAAACCAAATACAAACTGGCTGTTTTATAACGCGCCGGCCAATTATCTTTCTGTACTGGAGCCGTTGCCTGAAGGCGTTATGCCTGTTTTTGAACCCGATGGTAGTTTTGATGGTATACAGCTGTTTGTAAAAAATAGCGGAGAGCTTAAAAATGGGTTGATGGTTATTTCACCGCTACTAAAAGCAGATACTATTTTCTGGGTCACTTATCCCAAAAAAAGCTCAGGCATTCCATCAGACCTGGAGATGATGGGAACTTGGGACGAACCCGCAAAATATGGGTTAAGAACAGTATCCGCCGCAAGTATTGATGAAACCTGGACTGCCATCCGTTTAAAGCAGGAAGGATTGGCGAAACTATCGGAATTCCGTAACGAAGCTGTAAAAAAGAGCGAATATTCGGAATTTATTGACCTTGAAAATAGAAAGATCATAATGCCCCCTGATATGCACCATGTGGTGTCAAAATCACCGGCAGCCATGACATTTTATGAAACCCTTTCCTTTTCTAATAAAAAGGAATATGTGGTTTGGATCCTCTCTGCCAAACAGGAAAAAACACGAAATGAACGCCTTGAAAAACTACCAGGAAAATTGCTGGGAGGGAAGAAGAATCCGTCGGAGAAATAGGTTTTTTTGTTGAATACAAAAAAAACTGGATGCCCTGGGCGATTTTCTTGAAAAGGGAGCTGAAATAAATAAGAACTCACCAATAAAACCTGATAAAAATGAAAAATGAACCTGTTGTAGTTCAGCGCACCTATAATGCGTCTGTTAAGGCGGTATGGGAAGCCATTACCGACCTTGAAAAAATGCAGCAATGGTATTTCCCGATGCTGGAGGAGTTTGAACCTGAAGTTGGGTTTGAAACCAGGTTTGATGTGGCAACGCCTGACAAGGTGTATGTGCATATCTGGAAAATTAAAGAAGTAATTCCGTTTAAAAAGATCAGTTATGAATGGAAGTTTGGCGGGTATCCCGGCGATTCGGTTGTTAGCTGGGAGTTGTTCCAGGATGGCGGGAGAACCAGCCTCGTTTTAACTCATACCGGCATCGAAACTTTTCGCGGCGACTTGCACCCCGATCTGGCGAGAGACAATTTCGTTGCAGGATGGACCGATTTTGTCGGCACCAAACTGAAGGGATATGTGGAAGATCAAACTGAAGAGTAGGCAGGTTGCATTTTAAAATATATAATTATGGAAAGTGAACTTTTTATAATAGAAAGAACCTTTAACGCCCCGGCGGAAAAAGTTTGGCAGGCAATTACCCACAGGGATAAAATGGAGCAATGGTATTTTAAGCTTGAAGAATTCAGACCCGAAGTTGGTTTTGAGTTTCGTTTCAGCGGCGGGCCGGAAGATAGGAGCTATTTACATATTTGCGTGGTGACCGAAGTGGTGCCCGGCGAAAAACTTAAACATAGCTGGCGTTACGATGGCTATGCAGGGCTATCTTATATCACCTGGGAGTTATTTCCTGATGGCGATAAAACGAAAGTTAGGTTAACTCACACGGGTTTGGAAACATTTCCGAAAGACCCGGATTTTGAGAGAACAAACTTTGCAACGGGGTGGACGCATATTGTGGGTACATCGCTGGCAGAATACCTCAAAAAAGAATGATTTTCTAACCGTCAGGTAGAGACGCAACATTTTGCGTCTCTGTAAAATGCCCGCTCAAAGACGCAAAATATTGTGTCTCTCCCTGATTCTTTCCTATTTTTGCAACAATGACCGAGCAACCCAATAACCCGCTACACGGCAAAACCCTGGAAATGGTGCTTAATGCACTGGTGGCGCATTACGGCTGGCCCGAATTGGGTGAACGCATCCGCATTAATTGTTTTATCAGCGATCCAAGTATAAAATCAAGCCTTAAATTTCTTCGTAAAACTGATTGGGCCCGGAAAAAAGTGGAGGAGTTGTACGTATCTACTCCGTATTTATTAAACAATTAGATTTCTACTAATCTCTTCTATTATAACTTAAGTTATAACTTAAGTCGTTTTTGCCGAAACGTCAGTTGCAGCTTCTTTCGGACTTCCGGTCTTTACTGACTTTCGGACTAATCTCCAGTCTCTAATAACTATCCGTGTTTCCGCTTATTATTCATCTTGGCTTTTTGGCCCGAGCTATAATTATAGGTTTTAGCGTTCTCCGGTTTTTTCTGGTGAAAGGCCTCACCGGCAACCGGGGCAGTGACTTTGGTTTTTACAGGTTGTTTTTCTTCGGCAGTTGAACTTTTTCTTTCCTGCTCAATCACAAGGTCTTCAGGTAGTTCGCCCAAAGGTATTTTTTTGCCGATGGCCTGCTCAATCCGCTTTACCAGGGTGAGTTCAAGGTCGGTGGCAAATGTTAAGGCCAATGTTTCTTCTGCTTCGTTGATGTGCGCCCGTTTGGTCGCGCGTTCAATAAAAATCTCTTTTTCGGCAGGTAACTCAAAATGGATCAAAAATGGAATGTCGGTCAGGTCCCGCGGTCGTGTTTCTTCGTCAGCGATGATCAATATCCGGGCCTGTTCCGACTCCTTAAACTCCTCGATATGCATTATCGCTTTAAACTCTATTGACCAGGACTTAAATATAGCAACCGTAGTATTCTGCCTGTTTTGAAGTGTTTTATAGATCTTCTCGGCTGTTTGGCGGGTGTTTACAAATACAATGGTTTTGGTAAACAATTCATCATCCTGCATAAATAAATTCAGCAGGTTCAGTTTGGTGATGAAATTCGGCACATGGTACAAAACCTGCGGCAGGGTTTCTATTTTACTTTCTGCAATTTCTTCAATCTCAACAACTGCAGCGTTTTCCATAAATGGATTGATCATTTTTTGCAGCTTATCATGCATCACCTCGGTAAAAACCAGGTGCTGGGCTTTGGTAATGCTATTGGCCAGTTCGGCCACCGGCAGTTGGAGTCCTTGTTTTACAATCTGGTCGGCATCATCAATGATCAAAAGCTCGATCTTGTTGAGGTTGAGGCCCAATTTAAGGTAGATGGAACGGGCTCTGTCAGGCGTTGCAACTACAATGTCGGCTCCATCCGCCAACGCGTTCATCTGGCTTTCGGTCCCCGGCGCGGCATACAGGCCCACCAGTTGCAGCGGTTTATTTTGATTCAGTTCTTCAAACCTGCTGATCACCTCAAGCACATGCTCTTTGGTGGGCACCAGGATCAGTACACGGGGTACGCCTTCAGAAGAATACCCCATGCGATTAGAAACAGATAATATGTAGGTAGTGGTTTTGCCGCAGCCTTCGGGGCCTATTGCGATGAGGTCCTGCCCCCCATAAATGCGCGCCAATGTTTTTTGCTGAATTTCTTTCGGGGACTCATATCCCAACCCATTAACTTTATTAAGTAAATTTTTATTCAGCTTTAATTTTTCTGACCACGCCATTCCGTTCGTTTTTTAAGGAGGGCAAATTTACCCTTTTTATAACGATTTTCTGTATCCCAAATAAATAGCTTATAACCAGGGGCTAAACAGCCAGCCAATCTACATCAGCAGCGTTATTAAGCCTGCCAGAGTAGGAGGTTATGGCAGGAATATCCAGGTATGGGTAAGTAACTTTCGAAAGGTAAAGCCCCTGCGGGTAAGCCGGGATAATTACCTGCGGCGTTTCACCGTTTGCCAGGTAATGTTGAAATTCATCAACGCTCATATCACCACGGCCAATTTCCAGTAAACGCCCAACGATGATCCGGATCATTTTACTTAAAAACCTGTTGGCGGAGATATTAAACCTCAACCTGCTTCCGTCAGCACTGGCATATAAACCGGCTGATGAAATATAGCAAAGCGTATGATCAATCTTGTCCGGGCATTTGCAAAAGGCTCTGTAGTCGGTATAAACCGGCAGCAGGGCGACTGCGGCTTTCATTTTTTCCAGATCTAGATCTTTTTCAGCGTATAATGAACTGAACTGGCTTAAAAACGGGTCCTTATAAGTATGTATATAATAATCGTATGAACGCTGGATAGCATCAAACCTGGCATGGGGCAGCCCCTGCATGGGGATAATATCAAAAATGGCGATGTCATCCTGCAGGATCTTGTTCAGCCTGAAAAATAGGTCGAAATCCCAATCGTCATCTAAATCAGTATGAAAAAAAAACTGGCCGGCATGTACTTTGGCATCTGTTCGCCCGCAGCCAATAATAGCCACCTGTTTTTTTAATAACCTGCCGAGGGCGCTTTCCAGTACTTCCTGCACACTGTGCATCCCCGGGTGTTTTTGCCATCCGTTATAATGCGTGCCATGGTAGGCGATGTGGAAGAAGTATCTCAAGTAATTTTGTTTTGTCTGAATTGCAAATTTACCATTTCTGTATGGTATTTTTTGGCAATTGCACCCCGACTACTTTTTCTTGCCAGCTTTTTCCGAATCCTGCTGCACCCTGAATTTTACCATCCGGCGGATCAGGTCGACAGGCAAGGGTTTGTCAATGGGGAACTGAATAGCTCCTTTTGAAAATTTGTAGGCTGATAGTTCATGTTTAAAAAACTCGATAGGGGTTGAAGTCGGATAAAAACCAATATGCCCCTGGTACGCAGCGTAATAAACCAATACGCCATTCGCTTTAAACGCGGGCATATTATAGCTGATTACTTCCTGAGCATTTGGCGCTTCCTGTTTGATGGTACTGCGCATTATCTCTAAAATATCTCTTATATTTTCAGGGAAAGATGAAAAATATTCATCTACCGTTTTAAATTTTACGCCTGCTTCCATTTTTGTTCATTTTATTTCAATGTATGAAGTGGATTTGACATTACAAACATAACTACTGCATCAAATACTATGGATGTGAATTAATGCCATTTTGAAGGGTATTTGATGCCATTTTAAATGAACCAGAAATAATTTTTTCGGATTCCGGGGCAAATTTGCCTCTAACCTTTCCTTTCGATCAATTCACCTGCACAATTTTCCGTTTCACCATAATATCGGCCTTCTTACACAACGATAAGCACCAGATTTACATCATAATTGAGAAACAGAAAATCACGATCAAAAAAAAATTAAACATGAAAACGAAAAAAACAATTATTACCCTGATGTTTGCAGCATCAGTTATGGCCCTGAGCTTGAACGCCTGTAAAAAATCAAGTGACTCCACATCAGGTACATCCGACACTTCCGCAATAAGTGCGTCTGCCTCGGCCACTGCATCTGAAATGGTATTTGATGATTCCTTCGATGTGGTTACCCAAAGCAGCGAGCAAAGCAACCTTAGCGTTAATTCAACAGGGGGTACTATCTCTACCAATTCGCTCACTACCCAAAATGCAAGCTACACCACTACTGCCGGCGCCATTATTACTGTTGTTCCGGCCGACCCTTCTGTTTTCCCGAAAACCATGACCATTGATTATGGCACGGGGGTAACATCGCCCAATGGGGTGCTGCGCAAAGGACAGATTATTGTAAATCTTACCGGAGAGATCCGTGTTGCAGGCAGCGTTATATCGGTTACCTATAACAACTATTCGGTAAACGGATATCAAATTAACGGCACTTATGCTATGATTCCTAAGCTTGTGGCCGGCGTCGGCGTAAATTACAATATAACCGTTAGCAATGGCAGCATTACACAACCCGATGGAACCACAGCAACCTATAGCGGAACAGAAACCTTTACCCAGGTAGGTGGCATCGGTACATCAACCATTACGGATGATACTTACCAGGTGACCGGGAACTTCAGCTATCACAATACCAGTACAGGTACCATCACCGCAAATATTACCAACCCGCTGGTTAAATCAACCGATTGTGAGGATATTACCAGCGGCACTATTGCATTTACGGATAACAAGTTAAAAGGAACGCTTGATTTTGGGTCGGGTACCTGCGATAACCTGGCGACGATAACCTTCGGCGTAACTACACAAACCATTACCTTAGCCCGGTAATTAAACATTGGCAAAATGGGTGACTCAACATTATTTAGTAATACGCCTATGAAAAAAATAGTCTTGTTTGTATTAGCAGCGATGGTTTCCATTGCTGCTAATGCACAACAAATAAACCGGGATACACTGGCCAAGTACAGCAAAAAGGAAGAACAGCTAAAAGTGTTTAGCCAAATTGCCGCAGATGTGCACCTTGACGATGAACAAAGCAAACGGTTTATTGGGGTAAGTGCCGGTTTTGCAGGCCGGGCATTAGATCTGATCAACAACAAAACGCTAAGCCGGCACGAAAAGATGCAGTTTTTAAGAAAGCTGGCTGAAGATTATTTCATACAGTTAAAAACCTTCCTAACACCCCGGCAAATTTCTCTTTTAAAGGCGGAGCGCGAAAAGTACCATCCTGGCAAGCGGTTCCTCGCCAGTACTTAGGGCTACATTAGTACAATTCTGCTTTTATACGCCTTGCGGGGCGTATTTTATTTAGCAAACCGGTTTTTATCAATAGTTTTATGTCGAAGAGAAATATTGATATAAGCAAATGCACGGGGTTACACAAAAAAAAATCGTCTCTTAAGAAAAACTACTTTATCAGGATAGCATGTCAAAGTTAACCGACGAAACGATAACGATCTCCCGACTCACGTCATTTAGCGACGGGGTGTTTGCCATTGCTGTCACCTTGTTAGTATTTAATCTTAAAGTACCGCAAATAGCTGAGGGCGACGTGCACACGCTTTTGTCGGATAGGGTGCTGGCCATGGTGCCTAATTTCACTACTTATATCATCAGTTTTTTACTGATCGCCGTTTACTGGACCTTCCACCACCGCATGCTGAACCTGGTAACGAAGATAGACAGCCTTTTTTTATGGATGAATATAGGGTACCTGCTGCTGGTATCTTTTATACCTTTTCCGGCGGCCCTGTATGGCAGTTACCCGCACGAGTTATTCAGTTTTATTTTTTACATTATTGCTATGATACTGGTAAATGGGATATCGATGCTGATGCTGGGCTATGCTTCTTATAAATCCAGGCTGGTGACTAAAGAGCTGCCTGCAGCTATTGTAAAATACCTTTTCTTCAGGTTGAATACTACGGTATTTGTTTTTTTGCTGGCTATCCCGATTGCCCTTTACCAGCAGCGCTGGGCGGTTGATTTTCTTTTTGTTCTTTTCCCTATAAATTGGGCAACTAAGAAGTATTATAAAGCGATTGCGCAGATCTTATAGGCAATGTAAAATATCCCCGGAGAAAATAATCCGCCCTCCGGGGATATCAATATTATAATGTAGCCATGTCAATTACAAAGCGGTAACGCACGTCGCCTTTTACCATACGGTCATAAGCAGTTTGGATATCTTTGATATCAATCATTTCAATATCAGATACGATGTTGTTGGCTGCACAAAAATCCAGCATTTCCTGGGTTTCCTTAATGCCTCCGATGCCCGATCCTGCAAGGCTCTTGCGGCCGCCCAATAAACTAAATGCGGCTATTTCTGCCGGTTTTGGCGGTACGCCAACGCAAATATGCACACCGTCTGTTCTTAATAAGCCCAGGTACATGTTAAAATCGTGCTCGGCGGATACCGTGTCCAGGATAAAATCGAAGGTGCCTCTTGCAGCTTTTACCTGAGCCTCGTCTGTAGTAACTACAAAATGGTGAGCGCCAAGCTTTTTGGCGTCGGCCTCTTTTTTAGGCGATGTGCTTAATACGGTTACATCAGCGCCGAAAGCGACGCCAAATTTAACCGCCATATGGCCCAGTCCACCAAGGCCAAGTACTGCCAGTTTATGGCCCTTGCCAACTTTCCAATGCCTTAAAGGCGAATAGGTGGTAATGCCGGCACACAGCAAAGGCGCTACCGCGGCAAGGTTCAGCCCCTCCGAAATATGCAGTACAAAATCTTCGTTAACCACAATGGTGTTCGAATAGCCGCCATAGGTAGGTGTTTTGCCATCTTGCTCTAAACCGTTATAGGTTTGTGAGCTGCCGTTGAGGCAATATTGTTCAAGATCCCGCTTGCAGTTTTCGCAAACGCGGCATGAGTCAACCATACAACCGGTACCGGCTAAGTCGCCTACTTTAAATTTTTTCACATGGTCGCCAACTTTTACAATACGGCCAACTATTTCGTGACCGGGTACCATCGGGAATATACCCGGGAACCAGTCGTTTTTGATCTGGTGAAGATCCGAATGGCAAACGCCGCAATATAAAATATCGAATTGAACGTCATGCGGGCCTACTTCGCGGCGTTCAAATATCCAGGGTGCCAGCGGAGTTTTTTCATCCTGCGCTGCATATGCTTTGGTTGTTATCATGGTTAGTAATTTTTGGTGAGTGGCCAAATATAGCAATGGTAAAATGGGATTAGATGTTTAGTTTAATAAGTTACATTATGCTGATGAAATGCCTGTTGGCAGGGTAGTATAATTAGTGTTGGCATAGGTGATCCCTAAATTCAATTGCTCTTGTAAACCGGCTGCATCACAAAATTCAACATGCCATAGTCGCCGTATTGCGCCTGCTCAATGCGTATCGTATGTTTCCCCTTTAATGGAGTTACAATATCCTTGTGGTAGTCGGCATCATAAATGAGTTTGGCGGGGTCCCAGTTTTCTAAAATTAATTTGCCATCAACATAAACCTTCGCCATTTCTGATGCGCTGATGCCGATCCGGTAAAAACCACCCGGAACATCAATTTCGGCTTCAGCGACGGTTGCTACATTTTCCCTGGCTATATTTTTACCAAACCCAAGGCCAAAAATCTTGTTAAGCACAGGGCCATTGGCGATTTTAACAGGTGTACTATTAATTATTTTATTAAACTGAGCAGGGTGCTTTAGCGGGTCGCTGGTAGTATCAAACACAAACCATTTCATTTGCCATTTAAAAGGGATGTCAAATTTCCTGTAATGAAAAGTGTAGGGAGCGCCTTTTTTATATTTTATCCCGAAAGGAGATATTACATGTTCTCCTTTGTATTCCATTTCGATATCAATATCCGTTAGCGCTGTGCTGTCTTTTTGAACAGTAAGCTTTCCGGGAAATTCCCCGGCATAGGCAGAAGGGCCGGAGGCACCTTTTATATGAAGAAGTTTCCATTTTCCGGCAGGGCCGATCATATCCAGGTAGATTTTACCGGTACTGTCCGTTTTTTCTTCCCATGCTTTAGGATAACTAAAGGTATATGGCCCCCAATCAGTCATCATGATGTATTTTTTCCCTTTTGGGTGCGCCGCGCTCAACATTGCATTCCGCCCTGTTATCTTAAAGGTTAACTTAGGGAAAAAGCTGCTGTCGTTATATGGCTTTACCTGGTCCCCTGTTTTGTCAAACTCCATATTTTTCACTGTTGAGTCGAGCTTTTGCTGCAATATGCCGCCTGATACAAGGTTATTGCTGATGCGGATATCAGTAGTATTGTTGATGTTGAAAATGTTTTTTTCATTTTTGAAGCTGTTATTCCTGATGCTGTAATTCATGCTCCTCGTATCTCTTTTTTGCAGGTACCCGATATCCTTTGGTCTTTTCGGGTTCGACCATAACTCGATGCCCGCCTTGTCATCGCTGAAGCTATTTTGTTCGATTGCGTTATCTTTTCCATGCTCAATGGCAATGGCCGATAAATTGCCCGAAAAGTCGTTATTGGCTATTACTGTATTATAGCTGAAACCACCCCATACGCCATGCCAGCTATCGTGCAAAATGTTGTTAATGATCTTGTTGCGGCTGAAAGTGATTTCAACGGCATTTGTGGGGGCATACGAAAAGTCGTTGCTGAATATCAGGTTGTCGTTGCAGCCTCCATCACCGGTATCCATTGAAGTTTGCCCTGCCCACAAAAAGAAGCCATCTCCTGAATGGGTTGCCGAATTCCATGCGAAAGTATTATCGCTCGATTGTTCAAATATCAAGATCCCCGCCGAGTCCTGCCCGCGGTAATATACACCGTAGCTATACCCGCGCACGTTCCAGTCGATTTTATTGTATAAGATATTGTTATGGTTACTCCGGTACATCCCGATCCCGATGCCTGAGTTAAAAGAGAAATTATTGTTATAAATGAGGCCATTGTTGCAATTGGTCATCATCAACCCGCATTGCCCTTCGGTTACTGTGTTGCCGTGAATGTCCATGCTATCACAATTTCTTAAATAAATGCCCGCCCCAAAGCGAAGCCATTCATCCTTCTCATTGTGATGGTAACTCTGCCAGTCCGCCAGGTCCTCGGTTTGTCGGTTGCTATTCAGGTGCTGTCTGAAGTTGTTGCTGAAATCCCCGTTAATGATCTTTAAGGCAGTAACCCCGCTGGCCATAACTCCCACCTTAAATCCTTTTACAACAAGGTTTTTTAAGGCGATATTTCTTCCAGCCTTAATAATGATACCTGTCCCTTGGAATTTATCGGGGTTTTCATAATCGGTACCCCCATTAATAACAGCCCCGTTAAAATCCACCGTAATATTATTGCCTTCAATAACAATTGGTGCGTCGGACAATGAATCTGCACCCTCAAAATGGTAAATCTTATTTTTAATGGTGACGGAATGGTTGATCACTATTCCTTTATATAAAGTAATTGCCCTGCTTTGCGCCCCTGAGAATTTGGTTGTCAATAAACAGCATGATAAAAAAATAATAAGGCCGATGTTTTTAAATTTCTTCATTTCAAAAACAAAGTTGAACTAATTTATTTAAACGGCAACAAAAAAACCGGGCAACGCTCGTTGGCCGGTTTCACATATAATTTAATTGATTTGGCTTGATTTTGCTTTTTAAGTTCGAAACAGCGTGTAATATTTTTTATAAAATAATCGGATCCTGCCTATTGTCCCAAAAGAAAAGTATTTCTATTTCAGTTGCTTTAACTTCATAAAAAACAGAACAATTTTTATGGATTAAACCTTTTCGGATATTGGGATGATCGGTTATTGATTTAAACATTAATGGAGATTGTAAAATCAGGTCAAGTGTTTTAACCGTTTTCTTCTCAAATTTCTCCAAAACCGTTTGTCCCCAACGATTATTCAGTTGAGCCTGGATGGCCGCATAGGTTTCTTTGGCTTGCCGTGAAAAGGTTAGGGTAAAGTTCACTTATAAATCGAAAGCTGCTGCTTAAATTCTTCGTAAGTAAAAGTATCGCCGGCTTTGATGTCTTCCTGGCCTTTTTTAATTCCCTCCAAAACATGAGGTGGCAATACTTCCTGCTTTTTCTCAAACTGAACATTTAGCGCTTTAAGAAATGCAGTAACAGCTTTTTCCTGTGCTTTTGTGGGATAAACAATTAAAGCTTCCATACGATTTATTATTTTGCTTTGGATAAAAACAAATTTACAGTTTTTTTCATTCATCTGGAGATTCTGGAATTTGATTTTTCCAACCAATGATCACACAAAAAACCGGGCAACTCTCGCCACCCGGTTTCGCATATAATTGATTTGATTTTAAAGTCCGAAAGTCCCGAAAGTCAGTAGAGCCCAAAAGCAGTTTTTTCGTTCAATTAAAAACGATCTTTCATTTTTAACACCCGCTTACCCCTTCCTTCCCTTCCCTCGGGGAAGGATTCGCACAGGCCATTGCTTTTCTCTGGCCCTCTTGATGTTTCTTACCATCAGACCGAAATGGTTTTATTATTACCTTCTTGCCTCTTATCGTATTGATATACAGATATATTTAGATTAAACTTTAAATTTGCATGATATAAACTTTCAATTTACATAGCTTCAACTTTCAATTTACATAGGTTTTATTTGCAAAATACATAGAAAATCGTTGTATCATGAATCCTCTAAACAAAAAAACCGGGCAACTCTCGGCACCCGGTACTACAGATAATTGATTTCTTTAAGTTCGAAAGTCCGGAAAGTCAGAAAGATGGTTTTTCCTTCAAATTAAAAACGATCTTTCATTCCTGACACTCGCTTACCCCTTCCTTCCCTTCCCCCGGGGAAGGATTCGCACAGGCCATAGCTTTTTTACCATGGACTATGGTCCATCGACTATGGACTTCCTACCATGAACTATGATCCATGAACTACCTCAAAACACCTGCTCAAACTGGTTCACCGCGTCTTTGCTTTCAAGGATAGAATGTCCCATCAGGAATTCATCTACCTTGCGGGCCGCTTCGCGACCTTCGGAGATGGCCCAAACTACAAGGGATTGTCCGCGGCGCATATCGCCGGCGGCAAATACTTTGCTTACGTTGGTACGGTAAATGCCTTCTTTGGCTTTTACGTTTTTGCGTTCGTCAAGGTCAACGCCCAGGTTTTCTATCATCCCGGTATGCTGCGGGAACAGGAAGCCCATGGCAAGGAAGATCCTTTGGCAAGGTATTTCGCGTTCAGAGCCTTCCACTTTTACAAATTTTATCGGCCTGTTCATTACATCCAGTTCCCAGGTAATATCGCAAACCCTTATAGCGCGTAAATTTCCTTCTTCATCACCCAAAAATTCTTCGGTATTAATGCCCCAGTAACGGTCGCAACCTTCTTCGTGGCTGCTGGTAGTTTTCAGCACCATAGGGTAGGTTGGCCATGGCATGTGTGTGGTACGGTTTGCCGGTGGCTGGCTCATTACCTCAAACTGCTTGATAGAGCTTGCGCCCTGGCGGTTTGATGTGCCCACACAATCCGAACCGGTATCACCGCCGCCGATCACGATCACATCTTTACCTGTAGCCAGGATATCTTCCTGGTCGAATTTAATACCGCTTACGCGTTTGTTTTGCTGTTTCAAAAAGTCCATCGCGAAGTAGATGCCTTTCAATTCCCTGCCGGGGATATTCAGGTTGCGGGGAATGGTTGATCCGCCTGCCAATACAACGGCGTCGTTGGTACGCACCAGTTCATCAGCGGCTATATCTTTACCAATTTCGGTATTGCATTTAAATACAACGCCATCTTTTTCCATCATTTCCACGCGGCGCTCAACAACCCATTTTTCAAGTTTGAAATCAGGGATGCCGTAACGCAGCAAGCCTCCCGGACGGTCGTCACGCTCGTAAACGGTCACCAAATGGCCAGCTTTGCTCAATTGAGCGGCAGCCGCCAGCCCAGCGGGACCAGAACCCACCACCGCCACTTTTTTACCCGTTTTGATAAAAGGGGCAACCGGTTTTACCAGGTTTTTCTCAAAAGCGATCTCGATGATATGCTTTTCAATTTCCTCGATGGCTACCGCAGGTTTGTTGATGCCGAGCACACAAGCCGATTCGCAGGGTGCAGGGCATATCCTGCCGGTAAACTCGGGGAAGTTATTGGTTGATGATAAAATATTATATGCTTCTTCCCAGTTTTTACGGTAAACCGCATCATTAAACTCAGGAATGATATTGCCCAGCGGGCAACCCGAATGACAAAAAGGGATGCCGCAATTCATGCAGCGCGCCGATTGCTGGTTTAACTTTTCTTCGGGGTATAAATAAACAAATTCGTTGTAGTTTTTTACGCGCTCCGCAGCCGGTACCTTTTCAGGAAGTTCTCTGTTAAACTCCTGGAATCCTGTTGCTTTTCCCATTAGCCGATAGTTTGATATTCTAATTTCTCAATAACTTTTTTATACTCTCTTGGATACACTTTCACAAACTGAAGCCTGGCTTCTTTCCAGTTGGCAAGCAGCTGTTTGGCTACTTCACTGCCGGTTAAATGAATGTGTTTGTGCAGTAAGGCGATGATCTGCTCTTCGTCTTTCGCCGATAGCGGGTCAAGATCAACCATTTCCTGGTTGCAATTTTCAGCAAAGGTATTGTTAGGGTTATATACCCAGGCAATACCGCCGCTCATTCCTGCTGCAAAGTTACGGCCTGTTTCACCAAGGATCAGGGCCAAACCGCCGGTCATATATTCGCAACCATGGTCGCCGATGCCTTCCACCACAGTGGTAGCACCGGAATTACGTACTGCAAAACGTTCGCCTGCCATACCGCGGATAAATACCTCGCCGCTGGTGGCGCCGTAAAGGGCCACGTTGCCGATGATGATATTGTCCTCAGGCGTAAAGGTTGCCTTTGCAGACGGGTATATAGCCAGCTGCGCTCCTGATAAACCTTTACCTACATAGTCATTTGCTTCACCTTCCAGCTCAAATGAAATGCCTTTTGCGGCGAATGCCCCAAAGCTTTGCCCGGCTGAACCTTTAAATTTGTAGTTGATGGTATTATCAGGCAAACCAACAGAGCCGTATAGCTTGGAAATCTCATTAGAAAGCAATGTGCCGATGGTACGGTCAACGTTCCTTACCTCAAATTCTGCAAATACCGGTGTTTTATCTTCCAGGGCCAGTTTTGCTGCTTCCAAAAGCTGCCAGTCGAGGATAGCATCCATGCCATGGTCCTGTTTTTCGCTGTTGTACAGCGTCATGTCCTTAGGATGATTTACAGGGTGTAATATGCCCGAAAGATCAATCTTTTTAGCTTTCCAATTGGTTAGCCCGTCCTTCACTTTCAGGAACTGAACGCGGCCCACCATTTCGTTAATGGTACGGAAGCCTAATTCGGCCATAATTTCGCGCAGCTCTTCGGCCAAAAAGCGGAAAAGGTTAACGATATGTTCCGGTTTGCCCGAGAATAGTTTTCTTAATTCAGGGTCCTGTGTAGCCACGCCAACGGGGCAGGTGTTCAGATGGCATTTACGCATCATGATACAGCCACCGGCTACTAAAGCAGCGGTAGCAACACCCCATTCCTCGGCGCCCATTAAGCAGGCAATAGCCAGATCGCGGCCTGTCTTCAACTGACCGTCTGTTTGCAATACCACGCGGCTGCGCAGTTTGTTGCGAACCAGGGTCTGGTGTGCTTCTGTTAGGCCTAATTCCCATGGCAAACCCGCATGTTTAATGGAGCTGATAGGGGAGGCGCCTGTGCCGCCGTCATAGCCGGCGATCAGGATCACATCGGCATGTGCTTTAGCAACACCTGCGGCGATGGTTCCTACACCTGCCTTTGATACCAGTTTTACATTGATACGGGCGGCACGGTTAGCATTTTTCAGGTCGAAGATCAGCTGTGCCAAATCCTCGATAGAATAAATATCGTGGTGCGGCGGCGGCGAGATCAAACCAACACCCGGTGTTGAGTGCCTTGTTTTAGCGATCCAGTCGTCAACCTTATGGCCGGGCAACTGCCCGCCTTCGCCGGGTTTTGCACCCTGCGCCATTTTTATCTGTAATTCGTCTGCATTGGTCAGGTAGTTGGAAGTTACCCCAAAACGTGCCGATGCCACCTGTTTAATAGCCGAGCGCATCGAGTCGCCGTTTGGCAAACGCTCGTACCTGATCTCGTCTTCGCCGCCTTCGCCAGTATTGCTTTTGCCGCCAATGCGGTTCATGGCAATAGCCATGGTGCTGTGCGCTTCGTGAGAGATAGAGCCGAACGACATGGCGCCTGTTGCAAAGCGTTTCATGATGTTTTCAGCCGGTTCAACCTCCTCTAAGCTGATCGGTTCGCGGTGATGGGCAAAATCAAGCAATCCCCTGATGGTGAAATGTTTTTCGCTTTGCTCATTGATCGCTTTCGCATAATTTTTATAAATCGAATAATCGTTGGTCCTTGTAGCATGTTGCAGCAGGTGAACGGTAGTCGGATTAAATAAATGCGACTCGCCGCGGCGTTTCCATTGGTAAATACCGCCCTCAGGCAATAGATGCGTACCTGATTTTGAACCGCCGAAACCTAAACGGTGTTTGCAAAGCGATTCGCGGGCAATTTCGTCCAGCCCTAAACCACCTATACGGGTTACCGCGCCGGTAAAATATTTGTCGACAACCGCCTGGTTGATCCCCAAAATCTCAAACACCTGCGAACCATGGTAGGATTGCAGCGTAGAGATCCCCATTTTAGAGAAGATCTTCAGCAAGCCATCATTTATAGATTTTACATAGTTCTTTTGCAGCGTTTTTAAATCCAGGTTGGTCTCCATACTGCCATTGTTTTTCAAAGCTTCAATGGTTGATAGCGCCAGGTAAGGGTTGATGGCTGTTGCACCGAATGCCAGTAAACAGGCAAAATGGTGTACCTCCCATGTATCGCCTGTTTCAACAACAATGCCCACAGCGCCCCTGCGGCCGCTCCTGATGAGGTGGTGATGCACGGCTGATACCGCTAGTAAAGACGGTATAGGCGCATGCTCCGAATCAATGGCACGGTCGGACAAGATCAATACCTCAAATCCGTCATCAACTGAATCTTCGGCATAGCGGCAAAGCCTTGCGATCCCTTTTTCAAGCGAACCCGGCATGCCATCGGCATTATAATAAGTTTGCAGCGTTTTAGCATGGAACATGCCGGTATCAATACTCCGCAGCTTCTCCAGCTGGTGGTTTTTCAATATCGGATGTTTTAATACCACGCAATGGCAATGCATTTTATCTTCATCCAGTAAGTTGCCGTTGTTACCTATAAAGGTAGAAAGGCTCATCACCAAACGCTCGCGGATCGGGTCGATAGGCGGGTTGGTAACCTGGGCAAAAAACTGTTTAAAGTAGCTTGACAGGTGCTGTGGTTTGTCAGATAGTATCGCCAAAGGCACGTCGGTACCCATGGATCCGATAGGCTCTTTGCCATCCAGCGCCATTGGTTTTATAATGATATCAATATCTTCGCGGCTGTACCCGAATACCTGCTGGTAGCGGTAAACCGAATCTTCCGACAAACTCGCGAAAGCCAAACGCGGCTCACCCAGTTCGCCCAGCTGTATTTTATAATTTTCGAGCCAGCGGCCATATGGCTGTAACGATGCTATCTGGTGTTTGATCTCGTCATCAGTAATGATTTTACCTTTTTCGGTATCGATCAGCAACATTTTACCAGGCTGCAGGCGGCCTTTCTGAAGTACTAAACTTTCGTCAAGGTTTAATACGCCTGCTTCGGATGCAGCAATAACACGGCCGTCATTGGTCACTACAAAACGCAAAGGACGAAGACCGTTACGGTCAAGTAGCGCGCCAACCAATTTACCATCGGTAAATGTAATGGCAGCCGGGCCATCCCATGGCTCCATCAAAGCGGCGTGAAATTCGTAAAAAGCCTTTTTCAGCGGATCCATTTGCTCGTTGCCATCCCATGCCTCGGGGATCAGCATCATCATTACATGTGGCAGCGAACGACCGCTATGCAACAATATTTCGATAATGTTATCTAAACAAGCCGAGTCAGACTGGTTATTGTCAATTACCGGAAGCAGCATTTCCATTTCATCCTGTGTGAAATAGGCAGATGCATATGATTTTAAACCGGAATAAAACCAATTTAAGTTACCTGTCAGTGTATTGATCTCGCCGTTGTGCGCTATCAAACGGAACGGCTGTGCCAGTTTCCATGAAGGGAACGTATTGGTTGAGAAACGCGAATGGATCATGGCAAAGCCGGATGCAATGCGCGAATCAGTAAGATCAGTAAAATATTGACGTAACTGATAAGTAGTTACCTGGCCCTTGTAAACTACGGTTTTGCAGGATAGCGAAGTAAAGTAAAAATTTTCTGCAGCAGCCGGGATCGTCTCAGTTATCGTTTTATTGATGTAGCGCCTTAAAATATAAAGCTTGCGCTCAAAATCATCTGCATTGTTGATATGATGTGGCCTTTGGATAAATAATTGTTCCACGTCGGGTTCAGCCTTGCGGGCGGTTTCGCCGATCACAGTGGAGTTTACAATGAGTTTACGGTACCCCAGTTTATGTAATCCCAACTTCTCGATGGCATTGCCTATCTGTATGCGGCAGGCCTTTTTTAACGCTGATTCCTTTGGGAAAAATATCATCCCCACGCCATACTCTCCTGGCTCAGGCAGGCTGATTTCCAGATTGGAGCATTCTTCCATTAATAACTCGTGGGGCAATTGAATCAATATACCCGCGCCATCACCCGATTCCGGGTCACAGCCGCAAGCGCCGCGGTGTTCCATGTTTTCGAGCATGGTAAGCGCGTCATCAATTATCTGATGAGATTTGTGTCCGTTTATGTTTGTAATAAACCCTGTTCCGCACGAGTCGTGTTCAAATTCTGGCCTGTATAGGCCCTGTCGGCTTTCGTCTTGTTGCATTTTAAATAATAACGTTTATAAAATGGTGCAACGACGAAGTTACTGATTGAAAATCTTAATTAAAAATATCCTAATATTTTTGTATTTTTCTAAATAAGATCATATTTATTTAGCTATAAATTATTAAATTGTTAATATAGTATGACTAAAATTATAAAAATTCAAATATTTTATTTGTAAAGTTGCTGTTTTATGCAATCTTTAATTCTTTCAAATTGCATTGCATAAATTAAAATTTGGTTATTATCTGCTTTACAAGAATTTATTTTTGATTTTTTTTGAAAAAAATGTTAGTCGGACAGTTGTTATTCAAGGCAGATAGTTCTGAAAAATAAGAAGCCCTGGCCCTCTCCTTTGGGAGAGGATTTAGGCGGGGCCACTTTACATCACAGCTATTTTACATCCCGACAAAACAAAAAACTATTACTTCGTTGTATATTTGATAACCCCACCAAAACAAATGTAAAATAAACAACAAAAATGACCCGATGATCGGCAGAGTGTATCAAGAATAAAGGGTATACACAGGTTGACGTTTGATTCCGCCGATTGCGCTTTCGGGATTTATAAAAGAAAAAAATGATAAAACGAATACTTTTCGCGGCATTGCTGATTATTTGTTTTTACAGGCTGTCATCCGCGCAGGATGTAAATAGCGTTGTAACTTTTCATCTTTATTCAACCCATACCTCATTCCCCGATTCGGGCCGCAGTAAGGGGCATTTATACGATAGCGTTTTGTATACAGCAAAAGAGCACTATAATGACAGTACGGTATTGATCATTGCACCTAAAAACCTGAATGCCAAAAAGAAAGTCGACCTGATCTTTTGGTTCCATGGCTGGCGGAATAATGTTGATCATGCTGCTGTAGAATACGAGTTAACCAAACAATTTATTGAAAGTAAAAGAAATGCCATACTGGTACTGGCCGAAACGGCCCGCGATTCGCCTGATAGCTACGGCGGCAAACTGGAAAAGCCGGGTGATTTTAAAGCGCTGGTAAGCGATGTAATGCAGGGATTAAAAGATAAAGGCCTGATTTTAAAAAATTGCACTTCGGACCATATCCTGCTTGGGGGGCATAGCGGCGCTTACGAAGTGATGTCCATGATCATCAAAAACGGAGGTATGCCCATTGACGAAGCCATGTTGTTTGACGCCCTATACGGGAAAACAGAAATTTTTATGGATTGGATAAAGGCGGACAAAGGTCACCGTTTTATCCATTTATATACCGATGTAGGGTATGGGCCCAAAGAAGAAAGTGAACGGATGAACAAATTGCTGGATACCGCCAAGATCGGCTATTTTATGGTAGAGGAAAAAGACCTGAAGCCGGATATGTATGATAAATACCCATTGATCTACATTCACAGCCTGAAACAGCATAATGATATTGTAAACCCCGATAATTTCAGGCTGATGCTGGAGCATACGCCGTTTTTGAAAGCTTTGTAGAGACGCAATATTTTGCGTCTCCCGGGGGGGATGCTTCAGGAGGCGAAACCTATGGAGGCGTTATGTTCAGAGACGCAAAATGTTGCGTCTCTACATTAATTATATTCAAAATTTCACCCTTGCCGCTATCCCCGGATACGCTTCAAACAGTTTTTCAATACTCATATGTTATTAATAATTCAGCCTTCCCCAAATGCGTAGTTTTACGTATAAAGTACCGTGTTTATACTGTGGTTTGATTTACAGCTTTGCTTTAATTTAGCGGTACCTGGTTAATTAAACTTTTATAAAATGGCGGTACGAATAATATGCATAAAACGCGATCAGGGTAAATATAATAACCCTTATGTAGCGATTGATTACCTGGAGTGGGTAAACGAGAGGATCAATGTAAAAGGCATTACTGACAGGAATGCAATTCACGACTGGATAAAAGAAGAAAGAGGGGAAGCCTATATCATCAATAAAAAGGGCGAAAAGATTTTCCTGATACCCGCAACTTGCCCCGATGGTAATAAATATGTAAAAACAGTTGACGATGAGACCATATCGGATGATCTGTTAATGTTGCCAGATTGTGTGTAGGCCCTGATTATTTACGCCATTGCCGATATGGGTTTTTAGCGAGGTATGAATTGTAATACCGCTTATCGTCGCTAACTTCACGGGTTATCCAACCCGGTTTTTCAAATGCCTCATCTTCCTGCTTCAGTTCAATTTCAGCCATTATCAAATCTTTGTTGTCTCCCAAAAATTCATCTACCTCCCATAAGTTGCCTTCAAAAGTGATCCCGTACCTGATTTTTTCGACTTCAGACCCCGCAAAGCCGTCAATTAATTGAACAGCCTCGTCGACGGGGATTTCATATTCAAATTCTTTACGGGTAATTCCCCTGGTAGATCCTTTTATCGTGATAAAGCCTTTTTTACCTGCTACCCTCACTCTTATGGTTTTACCTGGCTCATCAACCAGGTAACCCTGCCGGTAGTGGATGCCATCGGGTTTATTGATCTCTTCCCACTTTTCATGATCAACCAAAAATTTACGTTCTATTTCAAGGCCCATAACATTATGTATTCACAGGGTGTTCAAACGTGGTGGCCTTCTTTAAAAAATCATCGGCAAGGTTTATAATGCTCCGTTTTACGCCCGAATTTACTTTTTTTATTTTGGTCACTATAGGTTTATCATTTAGTTCAGGTGTCGAAAATAGCTCCTCGGCTACCAGGTTATCATGCCATTTCCCTATGGCCTCCTGCAATTTATCAAGGTAGGCAGTATTGAACGGGAGTGACCCATTGAGGGATTTTTCGGCCAGCTTATGGTTATAAACCAAAATTTTGATCAGTTTGCGGTTGGTGTGCATATCCTCTGTAAAACCTGATACCGCAAGGTTTGTGGCGATATTGCTGAGCTGTTGTTTATAGTAATCAGCGATCAAGCTGTCGTCAACCTTTGGCAACTGCTTTTTGAGCCTTTTATGAGCAGATTTTATGTTTTTTAAAAACTGAGGACCATTTGAGCGAAATTCAATAGTGCCTTCTTCAATTATTTTTTGCTGCCCCTCCTCAAATTGTTTGTTTTTCAGGTGATAGCGTTCACTTAGTTGCAGGTTGGTATGCGCGTCGCGTATCTGGCCGGCATCCTTAAATATTTTCCGCACAGGTTTAAAGCACTTCAGCAATCCGCTCTCTTTTGAGGTGTTTTCAAATAAAAAAAGCATTGCTCTAAGTTTTTTTATCTGTACCCTGAATTTGTGCAGTTCTTCCTGGTTTCCTGTTTCTAAAAAAGCTTTTAAATGAAGGTTCATTTCTTCCCATCCGTTGTCCAGGTATTTTGCTTCTTTCTTTTTTTTCATAACCGAAATAACATCTGTTCGTTTTTAATTAAAGCAGGCTATCAAATATAAATATAGCGTTTATTCTTTTACCAGCGTAAAGGTAACACTAAGTAAACATCTTATTAATTTGAAATGACCTGAATATGTTTTAGTTTTAATAAACTTAAATTATCAACCTGCTTGCTTTAATTAACAGTCGGGTTATTGGCCGGGGATAATATTTTCAATTTTCAATTTCAGTATTGTTGTTAAACTATATTACTTTGTAATCGTCATAATAATACTTTTCTACCTTCACATATATAAAAAGAAATGAAAAAAATATTTTACATGGTGTTGCCGCTTTCAGGTTTATTAGCCGGGTGCTCACCGATTATTTATACCAGTACACAGCCTGTTGTTAGCCAGCAGCCTTATCAGGACTATGCTGATCAGCCCCAAACCGACCAGGTTTTTTACGACGAATTAAGTCCATACGGGCAATGGATAAATTATCCAGATTATGGCTATGTATGGCAGCCAAATGTTGGCGCTGATTTCAGGCCGTATGCTACCAATGGTAACTGGGTATATAGTGATTATGGCTGGACCTGGTCTTCGGACTATAGTTGGGGATGGGCGCCGTTTCATTATGGGAGATGGTTTTATGACGATAGTTATGGTTGGTTGTGGATGCCGGGCCATGATTGGGCACCTGCCTGGGTAACCTGGGGCCAATCCGGCGGTTATTATGGATGGGCGCCTGTTCCGCCGCGCGTTGAGTTAAATAATAATTGGAGGCCACGCAATGAAGACTGGAATTTTGTTCAGGCTAATAATATTACCTACAACAATGTGAACCGGTATGTGGTTAAAAATAATGTGACTGTTATCAACAGGATTACCATTATTAATAATGTAACCAATAATAATGTAACCAATAATTACACTGTCAATAACAATAATACTGTTATTTATAACAGGGGACCAAGGGTAAATGATGTGGAAAATGTTGGGCACAACAAAATACAGCAGGTTAAGATCAGTGAGAGTTTAAAACCCGGTCAATCATTAAATAACAACCAGCTAAATATTTATCGCCCGGTAATTAAACAAAATGTGCAACAGGTGAATGATAAACCGGCACCCCGGAAAGTGATAAACTATAATAACGACGGACGGCAAAATCCAAGACCTGGTAATGCGCCGGGTAGTGGTCAAAGCAATCGGCCAGGACAAGGGAATCAAAACCCTGACCAGCAAGGCCGTAAACAGGGTAATCCGCAGCCCAATGATCAGAATAATAATGGGCGGCAACGGGATCTGCAGAATACTCCTGCTCAAAGGCCGGCAAATGCACAACCCGGGGTTCAACAGAACAATCCTGATCAAAGGCCGGCAAATGCACAACCTGGGGTTCAGCAGAACAAGCCTGCTCAAAGGCCGGCAAATGCACAACCTGGGAAGCCTGATCAAAGGCCTGTAAACGCACAGCCTGGTGTTCAGCAGAACAAGCCTGATCAAAGGCCCGTAAACGCACAGCCTGGTGTTCAGCAGAACAAGCCTGATCAAAGGCCCGTAAACGCACAGCCGGGTGTTCAGCAGAACAGGCCTGATCAAAGGCCTGTAAACGCACAGCCGGGTGTTCAGCAGAACAAGCCTGATCAAAGGCCTGTAAACGCACAACCAGGCGTGCAGCAGAACAAGCCTGATCAAAGGCCAGTAAACGCACAACCAGGCGTGCAGCAGAATAATCCTGGTCAAAAGCCGGTAAATACACAACCTGGAGTTCAGCAGAACAAGCCCGATCAAAGGCCTGTAAACGCACAGCCTGGTGTTCAGCAAAATAATCCCAATCAGCGTCCGGTAAGCACATCGCCGGGAGGACAGCAACAAAATCCTCAAAAACCTGTAATGCAACAAAACCCCAATAAGCAGTTTATCAGCAGGCCGGTAATTGTTCCCCCGGCTAATAATAATCCTAATCCACCCAAGCAAAACCCCGCTAACGGGCAGGGGAATAATCCGGCCGCGCCGGGCAGACCCAATCCCAAAAAGGCGGATACCTTAAAAAATCAGCCCAAAAAAATTATCAGAGATACAACAAAACACCAAAATTAAATAAGTTGTCAAAAAGAAAGCGTTCCTGAATAAACGGGAGCGCTTTGCTTTTTTTGTATCAATTGGTTAAGCCCGGTGTTGATCGGCCTTCCAATTTTTTATTGATCTTTTTATTTCATCCGGAGAAAGGTTTTCCCGAACGGCCCTATCTGCCAAAATCAAAAATTCATCGTCGTTTGCAAAACGTAGGGCAATAATCTGGCCCATGGTTAGCTTACTATCGATAGCTTTATGGGTTAATATATAATACCTGATACACTCTTCGGCCCTGATCGCCCTGTCCTGAACAGTAACTGCAAATCGTCTTGCATACCAAAAAAGTAGGATGCCGCATATAAATAAGGTGGTAATTAATATGGATCCGATAACCGAATCATTGGCTTTAACTTGCATGTAGAGATTAACGATGGAAGTGATTGTACCGATAATGAGTAAGGAGGCTAATAAAAAATGGAAGCCCTTTACATAACGGGCATGATTGGCATAATTTTGTGCTGGCATAACGGTTGATTTTTTACGCCAAGATAAATATTAATTGATCAACAGCTTTTTAAAAATGATATTTAATTCATCCGGGTAGAGAACAAATATTTATATCTGACGTTAATATTTTTAATCAAAAATTAACTATTTATGAATAACACAACCATTTCAATCGAAAAAACATTAACTATTGGCGGCGAACTTACCGTTAGCAGGATGGGTTACGGAGCCATGCGCATTACGGGAAAAGGTATTTGGGGCCCGCCGAAAGATGAAGATGAAGCCAAAAGGGTGTTAGAAAAGGCGGTGGAACTCGGCGTAAATTTTATTGATACTGCCGATAGTTACGGTCCTTTTATTTCAGAAGAATTGATTGCAGAAGCCTTGTATCCTTATCCGGACGACCTGGTAATTGCCACTAAAGGCGGATTACTGCGGACAGGACCTGATGAATGGCCGGTGAAGCCCATCCGTCTCACCTGCAGAAAGCGCTTGACGGAAGCCTTAAGTGTTTAAAGCTGGAACAGATACCGCTATATCAACTGCACCGTATCGATCTGATTGTTCCGGCCGAAGAAAGCTTTGAGTTTTTGCAAAAGGCACAGGATGAGGGGAAGATCAGGCATATGGGCCTTTCGGAGGTTGATATTGAAACGATTAAAAAAGCACAGGATTTTTTTGAGGTAGTTTCGGTTCAAAATATGTATAGTGTGGACAATCGTAAATGGGAGCGGGTATTGCAAAGCACATAACATCGCCTTTATTCCATGGTTTCCGCTAAATGCAGGTAATGTAACAAGCCAGGCAGTATTAAAACAAATTGCCGAAAGATATAGTGCAACTGTTCAGCAGGTTGCTTTGAACTGGTTGCTTAACCATGCGGATAATATTTTGCTCATCCCGGGCACCTCGAAAGCAGCGCATCTTGAAGAAAACCTGCAATCAGTTTTCCTTGAACTTTCCGGTGACGATATCATCCTTTTAAACAGTATTTCACCACAGTAAAAAAATTTGAAAAATTGATTTTATTTAAACCATTTCAATTAACGGGTGTCAAATTAACAATCCCCTATTAAATCATGTTAATTATGAAAAAAGTTCAATTAATTTTAACGGCCATCTTATTGCTGGGTGCAGCAGCATGCAAAAAAAACAGCAGTACATCACCTTCTGTTAACAGCAACGTTTCCAACGCCGAAGCAGCCAGTATGGTTGCCGGTTCGGTTTCGCTTAACTCAAACGGTGTGGCAAGCCTTGCCGGCGATGCAACCATTGATGCTATTGCTATTGGCAGCCTGCCTAATGCCTGCGGCACAATTAAATCAGACAGCATATCAAGGCAAAATAGTGCCGGATCTGCGGTTACCTATAGTTATAAGTTGAAATATAATTATACTGTAGATTGTAACAGCAATAGCCAACCTGACAGCCTTTCGGGCATGCTTAGTTACAGCGGTTCATTTAGCGGGCCGAAGTTATCTTCAAGCAACTCCGGGAGTTCAGTGTTTACTGTAAACGGCTTATTGCCGGCAGCTACGGATTTTGTGATCAACGGCGAATTTAAGCGTGCGGGTTCATTTAGCTCTAAAGTTGACACCACTAATCATGGTAATAGTAGCGTCGATATGGTGATCAACTCATTGACGATCCTGAAACATTCGCGCACAATAGTAAGCGGCAATGCGGCAATTTCTGTTACCGGTGATGTGCCCAAAAAAGGAAGTTTTAGTTATACCGGGACACTTGTATTTAATGGCAATGGTACAGCAACCTTAACGCTTAACGGAACAGTATATGTGATCAAACTTGATTCAGGCGATTGCGCAAGGGTATAAGTTTTTAAATTTAAAAACGATTAAAGAGCCTCAGGAATTAAAACCGTGGGGCTTTTTTGATTAAAAAGCGCGTATCATATACCTGCCAGTTTAAACGGCTTTATATCGTAAGTTTCCCATATTTTTTGGGTGATGTATGGTTCAGTTTGTTTCCATGTTTCCAGTTGTTCTTCTGTTTCAAACTGCATCACCATTACCGAGCCGATCATTTTGCCATCATCATTTAAAATGGCGCCCCCGAAAATAAAATTACTGGCTTTTTTAAGCTCCCGTGCCCCTTCAAAATGGGCAGGCCGTACATTCATTCGACGTTCAAGTGCTCCCGCATCAGTATAATCATAAGCTGTTATCACATATTGTTTCATCGTAAATGATTTTATTATTATCAAAGCTTATACAAATTTCATTAATTATTTAAAAATGATGTTATTTTGGAAAATATATTTAGGTTATGGTGACAAATAAAATAAAAAAGTAAAATAAATGTGTAATTTACATTTATTTCTTTAATATTTGCCTTACCAATCAATATAAGCAACTATGAAGAGCCACCTCTACACGGAATTTAATAAACTGTATAACAAAGAAGCAGAAAACGCCTATTTTTCTCCCGGTCGTGTAAATCTTATCGGTGAGCATATCGACTATAATGGTGGCCTGGTAATGCCATGTGCCATTACGTTTGGAACTTATTTACTGGTATCCGCCAATAATGATGGTGTTTTTCGCTTCAGAAGTTTAAATTTTGAAGATAAACCAGACATCCCCCTGAAAAATGATTATGATAAAACTGACGAAAAATGGTTCAACTATCCGTTGGGTATTATTGAATATTTTTTAAAAGATGGGCATGTTTTACAGGGATTGGATATGCTTTTTTATGGTGATATACCGATAAGCTCGGGCCTTTCATCGTCTGCATCTATTGAGGTAGTTACCGCTTTTGCATTAAATGATTTGTTTGATGCCGGTTATTCCAAACTCGACCTGGTGAAACTATCCAAGTCGGTTGAAAATAATTTTATAGGGGTAAACTGCGGTATAATGGACCAGTTTGCCGTTGCCTTCGGCGAAAAGAACAAGGCGCTTATGCTGAATTGCGATACACTTGACTACCAGGCGGTAGATAGTAATTTGGGCGATCACATCCTGGCCATTATCAACACCAACAAACCCCGCAAACTTGCCGAATCAAAATATAACGAGCGGGTGCAGGAATGCCGGTCTGCATTAACAGCCCTTAAACAGGAGCTTGATATTAACAACCTTTGCGATATTGATACCGCTACGTTTAATAAGCATAGCCATTTGATTACAGATAAGGTAATATATAAAAGGGCGCAGCATGTGATTGAAGAAAACGACCGCGTAAAATTGGCAGCAGTAGCTTTAAGCAATAATAACCTGGCAGAATTCGGCCGCCTGATGTACGCCTCGCACGCCTCGCTGCGCGACTTGTACGAAGTAAGTGGTAAGGAGCTTGACGCCGTTGTAGAATACAGTAAAACCGATGCCAATGTAGTTGGCGCCCGGATGACCGGAGCAGGTTTCGGCGGGTGTGCAATCGCATTGGTGAAAGAAAGCGCCTTTGATAACTTTAGTCAGAATGTGATTGCTTATTATACCAGTAAAATAGGCTATGCTCCTTCGGTTTACAGTTCATTGATTGGCAATGGGGTAGGGGAACTTAGTAAAGTTGGCAGTCTGTAGTAGCAGTTTGCAGTAATTGCTAATCTGGAAACTCACTAATATTCGGAAGTATCTGCGAAAGATTTGCCCATTATGTTAAATTTGCCGCTGAAATAATAGCTTTCTGCTTTTTGCTTTAGGCTTTCTTCCCCAAAAATGCGTAAACTGAAACTCGACGAGCTTAACCGCGTAACCGTTGCTGAATTTAAAGCCGGTGAAAAACTTCCGGTGGTGGTAGTGCTTGATAATGTGCGAAGTATGCATAATATTGGCTCCATTTTCCGCACCGCAGATGGCTTTGCTGTCGAAAAAATGTGTTTATGCGGTATAACGGCCCGTCCCCCTCACCGCGAGATCGAAAAAACGGCGCTTGGCGCAACACAATCTATCATTTGGGAATATTTTGATGATCCGGTACAGGCCGTTGATCAATTGCGTTCAGATGGCTACCGGATAGTCGCTGTTGAACAGGCAGAGAACAGCACCATGCTACATGATTTTGAAATTGTAAAGGGAGAAAAATACGCCCTGGTATTCGGTAACGAAGTAAATGGGGTTAGTGACGAAGTAATGGCAAAAATTGATGCCTGTATCGAGATCCCGCAGTTTGGCACCAAACACTCGTTTAATATCGTGGTATCCGCCGGGATCGTTTTGTGGGATTTGTTTTCGAAGATGTCTTTTGGTTCATAGTTGATGGTTCATAGTTCATAGCGAAAAATCTATCGGTATCCAAATCCGCAGCTACCATGAACTATGAACCATCAACCCTGAACTTAAAGGTGTATCACCTCGCCATAGGCGTCTGCTGCAGCTTCCATCACCGCTTCGCTCATGGTTGGGTGTGGATGTATCGATTTGATGATCTCGTGCCCGGTTGCTTCCAGCTTACGCGCTGTAACTACTTCCGCTATCAATTCGGTAACGTTATGTCCTACCATGTGGGCGCCTAAAAATTCGCCGTATTTGGCGTCAAATATCAGTTTTACAAAACCGTCTTTAGCGCCTGCCGCACTTGCCTTGCCCGAAGCCGAATAAGGGAATTTACCCACTTTTATTTCGTAACCGGCTTCTTTTGCGCCTTTTTCGGTATAGCCAACGGAAGCAATTTCCGGCGAACAATAAGTACAGCCCGGGATATTGTTGTAATTGATCGGTTCAGGGTTTAATCCGGCAATTTTCTCCACACAGGTAATGCCCTCTGCCGAAGCTACGTGGGCAAGGGCTTGTCCTTTAACAATATCGCCGATGGCATAAACGCCTTCAATATTGGTACGGTAATAATCATCAACCAATACTTTCCCTTTGTCGGTTTTTATGCCGGCTTCTTCAAGGCCTATACCTTCAAGATTGGTTGAGATACCTACTGCTGATAAAACGATCTCCGCTTCCAGTATTTCCGTGCCTGTGGCTGTTTTAACCTGTACTTTGCAAAGCTCGCCGCTGCTGTCGACAGATTCAACATTTGAACTGGTCATGATATTGATGCCTTGTTTTTTAAGGATGCGCGCCATTTGTTTTGACACTTCTTCATCCTCCAAAGGAACAATATTATCTAAATACTCAACTACCGTTACATTGGTGCCTATACTATTATAAAAATAAGCAAACTCAATACCTATAGCGCCTGAGCCAACAACTAACATTGACGCTGGTTTTTTGGGGAGAACCATTGCCTGGCGATAACCTATTACTTTTTTGCCATCCTGTTTAAGGTTTGGCAATTCGCGCGAACGGCCACCTGTTGCCAGAATGATATGTTTTGCAGTATATTCCTTTTTTTCGCCGCTGGCCGCTGTAACTTCAACAGCGCCTTTTCCTTTCAGTTTGCCGAAACCCATGATCACGTCGATCTTGTTTTTCCGCATTAAAAACTGTACGCCTTTGCTCATGCCTTCGGCTACGTTCCGGCTTCTTTTGATCACCGATTCAAAATCAATTTCGCTGCTGCCCACTTTTATACCGTAGTCGGCAGCATGATTAATATATTCAAAAACCTCTGCGCTTTTTAATAATGCTTTGGTTGGAATACAGCCCCAGTTAAGGCAAATCCCGCCGAGTGATTCTTTTTCAACTATAGCAGTTTTTAAGCCTAACTGCGAAGCGCGGATAGCAGCTACATAACCGCCCGGACCGGAACCTATAACAATTAAATCGTAGTTCATATTTATGGTGATATTATTTTTTATTTACTGATATGCTGAATTTTAATCCAACGGCGCTTAAATGCTTTTTGATATTTAAGGCCTGTTATGAATATTTAACAAGGTACTTTAACGGCGATCAAACATTTTGGTTCACCAATGATGATAAATTAAGATTTGAACACGGCCTCAAAGCTAAGTAAAAGGTACCAAATCAGAAAATTAACAAGTGATCATTAATGATGCTTATTGTGTTTGTGATTTACCCCGGAAGATACAAAGTTAAGTAAGAGTAAATTTACGAAATTCACATAAATTATTAACATTCGTTCGTAATAATAGTGTAATTATTACTAACTGTTGAAAAAAAGATAATAATTATTAACAATAGCTTAACATATGTAATAGTTGCCTTCCATATCTTTGTGCCAAAATTACTCATCTATTAAAGGTTTCACTTAAAAAGCATTCTATGAGGAAGTATTTACTTTTATTTTTAATTATGGGGCTCACGTTTTTCATAAATATGAACGTATCGGCCCAGGGCGTAACCACGGCCAGCATGAACGGTACCGTTACCGACAGCAAGGGCCCCATACCCGGTGCAACGGTTTCCGTAACGCACATTCCTACCGGAACCGTGTATTCGACCATTACACGTGCTGACGGTCGTTTCAATTTACCCAACTTAAGAGTTGGAGGGCCTTATACCTTTAAAGTAACCTTTATCGGCTATAAGGATTTTATCCTTGAGGACATCACGCTCAACATTGGGCAGGAACAAAGGGCAGATGCCAAACTGGAGGATAATACCACCTCGCTTAAAGAGGTAGTTATTACCGGCGCCGGCGGTAAAGTGATCAACTCATCACGCACCGGGGCGCGCGAAACCATTAACCGCCAGCAGATCGAAGCATTACCAACTATCAACCGCTCATTAAGTGATTTTACAAAGCTTACCCCGTCAGCCAATGGTTTGAGTTTTGGCGGCCGCAGCAGTTTGTACAACAACTTAACAGTTGATGGTGCGCTGTTTAACAACTCATTCGGACTTTCCGGCACATTGGGTGGGCAAACCAACTCGCAACCAATTTCACTGGATGCGATTGACCAGATCCAGGTGGATATCGCACCCTATGATGTTCGCCAGGGTAACTTTACCGGCGCGGGTATCAATACTGTAGTAAAATCAGGTACCAATACCTTTAAAGGTACAATATATGATTATAAACGTAGTACCTGGTTAACAGGATATGAGGCTGGTCCTACCAACGTAGCCATAACACCGTTCAACTACAGGCAAACAGGTATCAGCCTGGGTGGCCCTATCATCAAAAATAAATTATTCTTCTTTGTTTCAGGTGAAGAGGAACGCATCAGCCAGCCTGCTACTACTTATGTAGCAAGTGCGCCAGGGGTAAGCGGTGCAACCGTTTCACAGGCTGATGCAGCTACACTTAATTCACTTTCAACTTACCTGGCTAATACTTATGGCTATAAAACCGGCCCGTACCAGGGTTACAACTACGATACTTACAGCGATAAAGCGACAGTTAAAATTGACTGGAACATCAATAAGAGCAATACTTTAAGTGCCAAATATTTCTACCTGAAATCATACGGCGACCACCCCGCAAGTAATTCTGGTATCGTTAATGCCGGCGTTGGCTATGGTTCAACCCGTGCCCCGGGGATCACGACCTTACCGTTCTACGGTTCTGGTTACCGTATCAACAATAACTTTAATATCGGCATCGTCGAATTAGATACCCGTATCAGCAGCACCATGTCAAACAGGTTGACAGCCGGGTATTCAGCCTTGCGTGATTTTCGTTCATTTTTAGGCGGTGGTAACTTGCCGCTGGTAGATATCGGTAACGGAACTTCAGATGCGTCAGGTAATGTTGTTACAGGCGCAAGTGCAACCATGACTTCTTTCGGCTCTGAATTGTATACAGCCGGTAATCTTTTATATACCAATATCGCGCAATTCTCTGACGATTTCAGCATCTTTTCAGGCAAGCACGAATTTACCTTCGGTACCAACGACCAGATTCAGAGTTATAAAAATGGTTTCGCGCCTGATTATAATGGCTTGTATACTTATAATTCTGCATCTGATTTCCTGAATGGTTTACCTGCTGCTGCATATACCGTTCGGTACTCTGCTTTGCCTGACGGTTCATTCCCGTATGCAAAAATAAAAGCCTCGATTTACAGCGCTTATGCACAGGATAAATACCATGCAACAGATAATTTAACCTTAACTTATGGTGTCAGGGCTGACTATGACGCATTCCCTACAACTCTTGCACAAAATCCAGTGGCAAGCTCTCTTACTTTTCAACAAGGCATCCAGGTTGATCCTTCAAAATTACCAAAAAACAGGGTGCAGATCTCTCCTCGTTTTGGTTTTAATTGGGACGTAAGCGGTGATAAACAAACCCAGGTGCGCGGCGGTACAGGTTTATTTGCCGGTACAGTTCCTTTTGTATGGATCTCCAATCAGGCTTCAAATAATGGCTTGTTGTTTGGGTCGACTACAATCGTAAAGGGAGCTGCAACGAATACTCCCGCTCAGAATGCCGAATTAATATTTAACCCCAACGTTAATGCCAACCATCCTGTTGGCGCAGCAGCGAATAGTTCATACGAACTGGACGTAGCCAATCCTAATCTGAAATACCCTAAGATCTGGAGAACAAACCTGGCTGTTGACCAGCGTTTACCAGGTGGTGTTATCGCAACTCTTGAAGGCGCTTATACCAAGGATATTAATGCTATCTATCACGAAAACTTAGTTGTTTCTGACGGGTATACAACCTTGGCTGGCCCTGAGGGACAGATAAGATATACTTCTAAAAATATAACACCTGAAAATGGCTCAAAAGCAAGTGCTTCTAATCCGGCCATTACCGGTTTATATTACATGACCAATACCAATAAGGGCTACTCGTACTTTGTGACCGGTCAGTTGCAAAAAAGTTTCACCAACGGGTTTTACTTTAACGTGGCCTATACCCACAGCGGATCAGAGGATGTGAACGATGGTGGCTCAACGGCCAGCACTATCTGGAGCTCCCGCCAGGTTGCAGGCGATCCAAATGCAGCTAATCTTTCTAACAGCTCATACGTGCAGCCAAATCGCATCATCGCTTCTGCTTCTTATAAAAAAGAGTTCTTCAGAAACACTACCACCACTATTGGTATGATTTATGAAATGGCAAACAATGGTGCTATTTCTTACATCACAAGCGGCGACCCTAACGGTGATGGTGCTACCAACGACCTGATGTGGATTCCAAGAGCAAAGGGCGATATTGAACTGGTGCCTGACTTTAATGGTGATACCCGTACTCCTGCTCAAATATGGAACCAGCTAAATAACTTTATCAACCAGGATGCTTATTTGAATTCGCACAGGGGGCACTTTGCACAGCGTAACGGTGTAATATTGCCTTACTTTCACAGGCTCGACCTGCACTTGGCACAGGATTTTTATGTAAAATCCGGGAATGTTAAAAACACGATTGAAGTATCGGTTGATATCATCAACTTTGCTAACCTGATCAACAGAAATTGGGGCCTTTACCAGGACTCTTTCAATGGCTTTAACAGCGGCAGTACAACCGTGCTGAAATACCAGGGTATTGATGCTGCAACCGGGCAGGCAAAATACTCGTTCCCATATCTTGATAAAAATAACCTGATACCGGTTACAAAATCATTTATTTATGATACCAGCCAATTGTCACGCTACCAGGCGCAGGTTGGTATAAGGTATATATTTAATTAATAATTACCTCAAACAAAAAATCCCGGTCACAATGGCCGGGATTTTTTGTTTGAGGCTTAATCAATTATAAATAAACTCGCCTGCTTCCGATCGTATCGTGACCTGCTTTTTATCCGCTTTTTCAACATGCCCAATCACCTGCGCTTCAACGCCGAAACTTTCAGAGATCTTAATAATTTCGCCGGCAATTTCTTCAGGTACATATAATTCCATCCGGTGGCCCATATTAAATACCTTGTACATCTCCTGCCAGCTTGTTTTTGATTCTTCCTGTATCAGCCTGAATAACGGGGGAATAGGGAACAGGTTGTTTTTGATGATATGCACATCATCTACAAAATGAAGCACCTTGGTTTGTGCGCCGCCGCTGCAATGCACCATACCGTGTATCTGTTGCCTGTGTGCATCCAATATAGATTTTATAATGGGTGCATAGGTACGGGTGGGCGACAGTACCAGCTTGCCCGCGGTAACAAACTGATCATTGCCAATGGCTATTTGATCAGTAAGATTTTTTGATCCGGAAAATATAAGGTCGTAGGGGATGGCAGGGTCATAACTTTCGGGGTATTTTTCAGCAATGGTTTTGTTAAATACATCGTGCCTTGCAGATGTTAAACCATTTGAGCCCATACCGCCATTGTATTCTTTTTCATATGTAGCCTGCCCGTAGGATGCCATGCCGACGATAACGTCTCCCGGTTGTATCCGGTGATTGGATATTACATCCTCACGCCTCATCCGGCAGGTAACTGTTGAGTCAACAATAATGGTCCGGACCAGGTCACCAACATCCGCTGTTTCGCCACCAGTTGAGTAAATGCCGATCCCGGCATCTCTCAATTCCGCCAAAATCTCTTCTGTCCCGTTAATGATAGCAGAGATTACTTCGCCCGGTATCAAACTTTTGTTCCGGCCAATGGTTGATGATAAAAGGATATTATCAACAGCGCCAACGCAAAGCAGGTCGTCAGTATTCATAATAATAGCGTCCTGGGCAATGCCGCGCCATACAGATATATCGCCGGTTTCTTTCCAGTAAGTATAGGCAAGCGATGACTTTGTTCCGGCGCCGTCAGCGTGCATAATATTGCAGTAAAGCGGGTCGTTTGTTAATATATCGGGTACTATTTTGCAGAAAGCTTTTGGAAAAATCCCTTTATCGATGTTTTTTATGGCATTATGCACATCATCTTTTGATGCGGATACACCACGAAGATCATATCTTTGCGAAGAAATCATGGACAAATATACGGCATAATAGCTTTTACACTGAAAAATCCTTGAATTGATTATCTTACAAAATGGTTAAATCCCTTTCTTATAAAATTACCCGGTGGCGAATGCGGCAAAACAGCCAACGGAACTTTTTGATTTATTGCAGCGTATTTGTTGGCTTTTTTGGCGGATTGGCAGCCATTGCCCTGAAATTTCTGGTAAGGCTGATGGAGACGCTTAGCCGGAATATATCCGCACACCTGCCTTACCATATCATCTATGTGTTTTTGCCAGCATTTGGTATTTTTTTAACCGTAGCTTATCAGCATTTTATTAATCGTGATAAAATACAAAAGGGAATAGGAAATATTCTTGTAAACATTAAAAAGAACCGGTCGAATATCAAATTCAATAATATTTATTCACATCTTATAACAAGTTCATTAACCGTCGGGTTTGGTGGCTCGGCGGGTCTTGAAGCCCCGATTGTATGCACAGGTGCAGCCATCGGCTCAAATACAGGCAAGTTTTTTAATTTGAGCCCTTACGAAAAAACTGTATTAATTGCCGCAGGCGCATCGGCAGGTATCGCCGCCGTTTTTAATAGCCCTATAGCCGGGGTGTTGTTTTCCCTCGAAATCATAATAGGCGGGATTACGATACCGACATTTATACCCTTATTAATAGCATCAGCAACAGGGGTAGTTGTTTCAAAACTTTTATACTCGGGACAACTATTTCATTTGGTAACCGAAGGCTGGGTACTTAATGCTTTACCGTTTTATATTTTATTAGGAGTTTTCAGCGGGTATATATCTGTTTATATTGCCAAGGTAGCAGGTAAACTTGAAAAAGGGATTTTAGTGAAAGAGAACCGGTATGTAAGGGCGCTGACCGGCGGTCTGCTATTAGGACTCATCATAATCGTATTTCCCCCTCTTTTTGGCGAGGGTTATCATTATCTGCAGGATATTTTAAATGGTAATATCAACGCTTTAAAAACCGAAAGCTATTTTGGCCCCTGGCTTTCGGATCCGTGGTTAATGATCGTATTTATAGCCTCGCTTGTTTTTATGAAAATAATAGCTGCCGGGATAACGATCGGCTCTGGCGGTAATGGCGGTACTTTTGCGCCGACCATGTTTACCGGGGCGTTTTTAGGTTTGTTTGTGGCTTTTACCGTTAACCAATTAGGATGGGTTCATTTAAGTGTAAGCAATTTTATAGCTGTCGGCATGGCTGGGGCACTAAGCGGGGTGATGCATGCGCCTTTGACAGCCATATTTTTGATAGCCGAAATAACCGGCGGGTATGTGCTTTTTATTCCCTTAATGATCGTATCCGCTATATCTTATATTATTTCGCGCTTATACAATCCGCATAATATGTACTGGCACGATTTGATCCACGAAAAGAATATTAATCCCGACCAGGACCATAACATGCTAAATGCCATAAAGCTTGAATCTGTTATCAATAAAAACTTTACACCGATTAGCAAGGAAATGCCATTGAGGGACTTTTATAAGCTTTTAGCAACTACCAACGCCAATATATTCCCGGTTGTCAACAAAGATGGATCGTTGGATGGGGTTGTTTGGATTGATCAGATTCGCAAACAATTATTTGACCAGGAAATTGATGATATTATCGTTGAGGAAATTATGGCATTACCGCCCGCAGTTGTTGATTATGATGAACCTGTAAGCAGCGTTATGGAGGCCTTTGACGCGACAGATGCCTGGCAATTACCCGTAGTTGATGGTGAACGGTTCGTGGGTTTTATATCTAAATCAGCTTTGCTTGCAAAATACAGGGAGGTTTTCATAAAACAAAACAAAGAATCGGATTTATTCGCCCATATCTGATATAAAAGGCTTTCGTCACAAATTAACTATGCTTTTTCACCAAATCGGCAGTGATTTATCTTTGGCAGAAAAAACCGGCCCTTTAATTTATGTAGAATAAAGCCAAAGTGCAATACACCGGGCATTGCGTTAAAATAAACAAAACCTCGTTTTTATGCCCCGTACTTTTATATATTTGCTTTAAGCCCTCAAACCCACATCAATTTTAATAAAAAAGGGGTTTTAATACTAATGACATTTGTATTCTGGCTAAGGCGGCACCTGAAACGATTATTTGATAATATTCGTAATGAAAATCTAAAAAAAAATGTACTTCAGGCAATCCCTTTTTGGGCGGCTTCAATTATGACTGGGCTTATTGCAGTTTTATATACCAAGCTGTTTATATTGGCTGAGGATATTACATCAATTGTGTTTCACTATCATGCATGGCTGCTTTTTATTCTCTCGCCGGTTTGTTTTGTTTTGGCCTGGTATCTTGTGCAACGATATGCACCCTATTCCCGTGGTAGTGGTATCCCGCAGGTAATGGCCGCTATTGAACTGTCGTCTCCCAAAACAAATGCTATGGTTGATAAGTTGTTAAGCGCCCGTATCGTCATTGTAAAAGTATTATCAAGCCTTATAATGGGTATTGGCGGAGGTGCAATAGGCAGAGAAGGTCCCACCATTCAGCTTTCAGCGTCTATTTACAAAATTGTATATCAAATTTTACCAAAATGGTGGCCTAAAATTGCCAAGCAGAATATGATTGTTACCGGTGCGGCCGCCGGTTTGGCTGCCACATTTAATACGCCGCTCGGTGGTATTGTTTTTGCAATTGAAGAGTTAACCAAAAAGCATTTCAGTTATTATAAGACTGCGATATTCTCCTCAGTAATTATTGCTGGTTTAACAGCGCAGGCACTTTTAGGTCCGTATTTATATCTTGGCTACCCTAAACTTGACGGTCTTTCGTCGACTATATTTTTTGGCGTGGCCTTTGTTGCAGTTATTGCGGGCCTTTTAGGGAGCGGTATCGGGAAAGTTATTTTGCTTATATTTAAATGGAAAGCCAGCTTTAAATTTAAATACTATCATGTGGTTTACCTGTGTTGTTGTGCGTTTATAATGGTTTTTTTGGCGGTTTTTGTGAGCAGGGATGTTTTAGGCTCCGGAAAGGATATTATGGAGAAAACGTTGTTTACGTCAGATAAGTATGTTGCCTGGTATACCCCATGTTTGCGGTTTATCGGGTCGTTATTGTCGTTTACAACAGGTGCGGCAGGCGGCATTTTTGCGCCTGCTCTTAGCGCGGGTGCTAGTGTAGGTTCATTAGTAGCAAGTTGGTTCAAGGTTTCTGATATCGATACCAATATGCTTATTCTATCAGGGATGGTCGGCTTTTTAACGGGTGTTACCCGCTCACCTTTTACATCCGTGATTCTCGTACTCGAAATGACCAACCGGCACACTGTGATATTTCATCTAATTCTGGCAGGTATGATCGCGAGTTTGGTTTCGCTCATCATAGATAAAGAATCACTTTATTCCCGCTTAAAAGTTCAATACATAAGAGATCTTAATACTACAGATAAAACAGCCTTAACTGAGCAGGTGAATTGAGTTGACACGAATTTTTACGAATGCATTCGAATCAGCACAAATCTGATTCATTATCAGTTTTGCCCAACTAAATCCGTGAAAATTCGCTCCTATTCGTGCAATTCAATTCGTGAATATTCGAACTTATTCGTGAACATTCGTGTCTATTTGATAAACAGCAATTCCCTGAATTTAGGTAGCGGCCACTCAGAGTCATCTACCAGCTGTTCCAGTTTATCTACATGATAGCGGATCGCCTGGAAAAATGGTTTCACCTTTTCATCATAAACAATGGCTTTTTCGCGCAGGTCTTCAATATTATTGGCTTTTTTGCGTTCAGCTACCATTCTGTCAATATCGGTCTTAATAAAGCTTACATGTTCTGATATTTTGATAATGAGCTCTAATTGCGACTTATAGGTTTCCTCACCCAGGCCAAGCCCCTTTAACCCCTGTACATTTTGTATCAGTTTGCTTTGATATGATATTGCTGTCGGGATAATAATATTAACACCCAGCTCCCCGATAACCCGGGCTTCTATCTGGAGCTTTTTATAAAAGGCCTCTAAAAGGATCTCATGGCGTGCATGTGCTTCTCTCTTGGTAAATACCCCTGTTTCAGAAAAAAGCAAGTCTGTTTTATCAGATAATAAAGCATCAAGCGCCTTAGGGGTGGTTTTTATATTAGGAAGGCCACGCAAAGCTGCTTCTTTTTCCCAATCTTCGCTGTAGCCATTTCCTTCAAAACGGATATTCTTTGACTCTTTTATATACCTTTTGATCACTATTAATAGGGCGACGTCTTTCTTTTCGCCCTTTTTTATCAGTTTATCAACATCGTATTTGAATTTCTTGAGCTGATCAGCTACAATTACGTTCAAAATAGTCATCGGGCTTGCTGAATTTGCCGATGACCCAACGGCACGTAATTCAAACTTATTGCCGGTAAATGCAAATGGCGAGGTACGGTTGCGGTCGGTATTGTCTTTTAATATCTGTGGAATTTTGGGGATTCCCTGCCATAATAAGGCATCATCCTTTATTTTTTTACTGATCCTTGAGGTTTCAATTTCGTCCAGCAGGTCACTTAACTGGCTGCCGAGGAAAATTGAAATGATGGCCGGCGGCGCTTCGTTGGCGCCCAGGCGATGATCATTATTTACGGAAGCGATAGATGCCCTTAACAGATCAGCATGCTCGTAAACCGCCCTGATGGTATTTACAAAAAAAGCCAGGAACATCAGGTTGTTTTTTGGCGTTTTTCCGGGTGATAACAAATTTTTCCCGGTGTTGGTGATCATCGACCAGTTGTTATGTTTCCCCGACCCGTTGATGCCCGCATAGGGTTTTTCGTGCAGCAACACTTTGAAATTATGGCGCTTGGCAACCCTGTCCATCAGGTCCATCAATAATTGGTTATGATCTATCGCCAGGTTAATCTCTTCGTAAATAGGCGCACATTCAAATTGCGAAGGCGCAACTTCATTGTGCCGTGTTTTTAATGGGATGCCTAATAATAAGGCTTCGGTTTCCATGTCCTGCATGAATGTGTAGACCCTTTCAGGGATAGAACCGAAATAATGATCCTCCAATTGCTGGTTTTTTGCTGACATATGGCCAAAAAGGGTACGGCCCGTAAGGTACAGGTCAGGTCGTGCATTAAATAAGGCAATATCAACCAAAAAATATTCCTGTTCTATACCCAGTGAGGCATTTACCTTTTCAATGCTTTTATCAAAATAATGGCAAACGTCTACAGCGGCTTTGTCTAAGGCATTTAGTGCCTTTAATAATGGAACCTTGTAATCGAGGGCTTCACCTGTATAGGAAACAAACACTGTTGGAATACATAAGGTGCGTGCCATAATAAAGGCTGGGGACGAGGGGTCCCATGCGGTATAGCCCCTGGCCTCGAAAGTATTCCGGATACCACCGCTCGGGAAACTAGATGCGTCAGGCTCCTGCTGTGCAAGGGCGTCGCCTGAAAATCTTTCCAAAGCACTTCCGTCCGGCGTCGGTTCAAAAAATGCATCATGCTTTTCGGCAGTTGAGCCGGTAAGGGGTTGAAACCAGTGTGTATAATGTGTGGCGCCTTTTCCGATGGCCCATGATTTCATTGCCGAAGCAACCTGTTCTGCCAGGTCGCGGGGAATAGGTTCTCCTTTTTCAATAGAATTAATGATGCCCTGGTATGCTTCTGTCGAAAGAAACTCTTTCATTTTCTTTTTATCGAAAACATTGGCAGAATAATAATCGGAAATTTTTGAAGACGGTGTTTTAATTTCGGGTATTACCCTTGTTAATACGGACTGCAGCGCCTGGAATCGGATGTTAGCCATGAAATGGAATTTTATAAATGGGTTTACGTTCAAAAATAGAATTATACTTTATATAAATGTATAATTTTTAGCAGAAATAAATATTGAGCTTAAAATGGCGCGTTTTTGTTTAAAATAAGTGGCAATTTGCTGTTTTTGATGCTAATTTTCATAAAATTAAACATTTTATGGCTACTATTGGTGGTTTTTTATTAATAATTCAAGTTAATTGATTAATTACAAAGAAAATTCAGCAAAAAAGTGTAAAAAAAACTATGTAAAAATTGCTGTTATGTTTTTTGTTGTGAAAAATTCAAAAAAAAGGGTAAAAAAATAGTGAATTTTATAAATTTCATAAAAATTATGAATTTAACGTTAAATAATTGTTTTAAAATTTGTTTTTATTAAAAAACATCCATATTTTCATGGAAATATTTATAAAATGATTGCAATTATTAAATTTTTCATAAAAAACATCGATAAAAAGCGTCAAATTTATTTCCTTAATGTTATATAAACTATTTACGTATTAAATAATCGAATCAATCAAACTAAATTAAACTAAACAAACAAACAATGAAAGTAAACGTTACAAAGTTCAATTTGCTCAGTTCAGTCCGACAACTGACGCGCGAAAAATGGGCCCTTGGCGGAACCATTTTGGCTGGAAAAATGATAGGCCTTGGGCTTGTCGTATTAGCCATTTTTACCTTACCTGGTTTTTTCGGTACCGCTGCGCATGCTGCGGTTACTGCCAAGGCTGATACTACAGCGCTTGAGCATTCCATCATCAACACAGCCAAGGGCTCGATGGATTCTATCAACACTGTATGGACGTTGGTTGCTGCATTCCTGGTGTTTGCAATGCAGTCGGGTTTTACAATGCTCGAAATTGGCTTTGCCCGTAAACGCGAAACCGTTAACATTTTGATGGAATGTATTTTTGATACCTGTCTTTGCGGTATCTTATTTTACGCAATTGGTTACGCTTTTATGTTTAGTTATGGTAACGGATTTATAGGTTTACATTGGTTTTTCCTGCAGGGAACTACTGTTGGCAACCCAACTGATACTTATCTTACAACCGGCGTACCTATTATTGCTCACTGGATCTTCCAGTACGCTTTTGCTGACACCTGCTCAACTGTGGTTTCTGGTGCGATGATTGGCCGTACAGGTTTCCGTGGCGATATTCTTTACAGTATCGGTATCACCGGGTTTATTTATCCTATCATCGGTCACTGGGCTTGGGGGCCTGATGGATGGTTGGCTTTAATGGGCTCAAAAGGTAATTTCTTTCCGGCCTTAGGTCAAGGCTTCCGCGATTTCGCCGGTTCAACCGTTGTACACACTATTGGGGGTATGGCATCACTTGCAGGAGCTGTAGTTCTCGGGCCACGTATCGGCCGTGTGTTTGCACGTGATGGCGGCGGTATGCCTCCGGGCCACAACTTGCCAATGGCAGCCGTAGGTGGTTTTATCCTGTGGTTCGGTTGGTATGGTTTTAACCCTGGCAGTACACTTTCAGCTATGGATGCTATTGGTATTGGTCGCGTTGCTACCAACACAACGCTTGCAGCTTGTGCCGGTGGTTTTACCGCTATGGCAGCTGCTTTATGGTGGGGATCAACCAAAGGTAAATTCGATCTCGGTTTTACCGTAAATGGTTTCCTTGCAGGCCTGGTTGCTATCACCTGTCCTTGTTACTGGGTTAGCCCGCTGGGCGCCGTTTTATTAGGCGGTGTAGCCGGTTTCGTTGTATTTGGTGGCGTTAAATTACTGGAGTACTTACGTATCGACGATCCAATCGGCGCGGTGCCGGTTCATGGCTTCTGCGGTATCTGGGGAACGTTGTCTTTAGGCTTGTTTGCTTCTGGTCAGTTCGGTGCCACAGGCCCTTACGGCGCTGATAATTCAGCTCCGGTAAAAGGTTTGTTTTACGGTGGCGATTTCAGCGTTTTGAAAGCGCAGGCTATCGGTACGTTTACCATTGCGATTGCAGTATTTGTAGTTACCTGGGTAATGATGAAACTAATCATGCAATTACCGCATCCATGGAAACTGCGTGTTGAAGCACATGGCGAAACTGGTCCTGGTGGCTTGGATATGTTCGATCACGGCGCTTCGGCTTACGACTATGAAGATGGTGATGTTAGCTTAACCGGCCTTTTTGAAAAAGACGGAAAAGTAACCGCTTAAATTTAAAATATAATGCCCTTGTATAGCTGGTTGATCTGTTCAATGATTAACATCCTGCAATCAGCTATACAAGGGTTCTTTAAAAGATTAATGTAATTTATTTAATACATCTGCTGAATTTCTATAAAATAATTCAGACAAGGGTATTATGTGCTATAACTTCGCAATTCAATCAAACCAAACTATTAATAATTCAACAAAACTTATCAATCAATTTAATTATCATGAAAAAAAGATTTCTACTTTTAATACTTGCTGCATCATCCTTCAGTCTTGCTGCCAACGCGCAGGACACGATTAAAACCACCGGGGATGCGCCCTTAGTGCTGAGCGGTTCGGTAGATACGTATTTTAAAACGGACTTTTCGGGAAAGGCAAACATTCCAACCAGCTTCGCGAACGAATTAAATTCCATCTCGATCGGTATGGTCGACCTTGGTTTAAAGAAATCTGTGGGCAAAGCATCATTTGTGGGTGAATTGTCTTTCGGGCCGCGCGGGCAGCAGCAATCCATCCCGAATGCTGATCCGGGATTAGCTTATGTTGGTAATTCAACAGGTGTGGCTTATTCCAGCTACCATATCCAGAATTTAAATGTGACCTATGCTTTTACCGATAAATTTAGCATGACAGGCGGGTATATGGCAACCTTTGTTGGCTACGAAGTGATTAGCCCCGCAGCTAACTTTAACTACTCGACTTCTTATTTATTCACCAACGGCCCCTTCCAGAATGCTGGCTTGAAAGCAACTTATGCTTTTTCGGACAAAGTTAGCTTAATGGCGGGTATATTTAATGACTACTGGAATGTTTACCAGTCAGGTGGAAAGGTTAATACTTTTGGCGCTCAGTTAACCGTAACCCCTGTTAAAGACTGGACAGCCTACCTGAACGTAGTAACCGGCTCATCATACGGAACAGAATTTGACCTTACAACTGCCTATCAAATTACAAGTGCCTTTAAACTCGGGTTAAACGCTGCTGATTTCTCTGCATCAAACGGAGTAACCGGTGGTTTTTCAGGTGTAGCCTTATATCCGCAGGTTGCCGTATCAAAAGCGGTAACACTTGGATTAAGGGGTGAATATTTCACAACCAAAACCGGTACATATTCAACCGGTGGCTTAGGCCCCGCAGCAGGCGAATCAGTAACCGGCATCACTTTTACAGCTAATATCAAAGCAGGCCCGTTAACCCTGATCCCGGAAGTAAGATTTGACAATACGTCAAAAAGCGACATGTTTGTTAATGGAAGTAACAATTACACAACAGGCGCCTCGCAATTTGTTTTGGCCGCTGTTTACGCGTTCTAAAACCTATTGTTAATAAATTATTTAAAAGCCGTTCCCGAATTATCGGGAGCGGCTTTTATCTTTATGGCATGAAAACATTATTAATTGGTTTGCTTGGTATCCTGTTCGCAAAAAATACATTTGCCCAACAGAATTTGCTGTCATTTGATGAGCATAATAAATATATATATTACCAGGTGGTTGATATGCCCGCGCTGCCCGCTGATACCCTGCACGAAAGAGGAGGATATTTTTTGAAGACTGCTTATTCCAAAACCGTGGTGAAGTGGGCCGGGGGGGAGAGCCTGAAGGGCGAAGGGAAATTTTTAACCTATGGCGGAGTATCAGTAATGCGCCATGAAAAAGGCGAAGTAGCATATGAGCTTAACATTGAATGTAAAGATCAGAAGTATCGGTTTTGGTTAACCAATTTTGTATTTACTCCTTACCAACGCGACAGGTACGGGAACTTTGTGCCGCAGCAAGGCGTTGATATTCCTTTAGAAACCGCTTCTTCCAGGCTTGAGAAAAAGGAGTTGGATAGTTACCTGGATGAAACCGGCGCTTTTTGTAAACAATGGGGCGACAAGTTAAAAAGCTTTATGTTAAAAGCTCCCGCGAAGAAAAAAGAAGAAGCAGTTAAAAAAGTGGTGACGGATAAGTGGTAGTTTAAATCCACACTGTTGCATTTATTTGAGAGTTTACTAATTTTGGGGTTGTTATAATGATAAACTCATAAATTTTTTGAGTATGGTTGAAATGTTGCTAAATGTTACAATGTTGCAATAAAGGAGCAATATTTAATATTTTGATTGCGTTAAATAGTAAAATTTAATTTCAATCAAAATGCTTATCTCAAAATTTGATTTGTACAAGACCGAGTGGCTCGATCTTGTATTTGACAACCGTAACAAAGCGTATGGAGCTTATGATCTGAGGCAAAACTACGCCTCTAACATGATCAGGTCGATGGCAATTACCTTTTTAGGTGTTGGTTTGTTAATTGGCGCGGCTATTGCATTTAATTCTACTCAGCCGCTGGAACGCCGCACAGTAGTGGATATTGCACCACCTATTACCCCAGTTTTACCTCCGCCTGTAAAAGCTATAAAAAGGCCGGATCCGCCTGCCCCTGTAAAACCCGTAAAAGCGCTGCCTCCTTCGCCACCCGTAGCTACGACAAGGTTAGTTACGCTGGTTGTAAAGCCCGATAACACGATAACAGAGCAGCCGCCCAAAAATGTGGATATCACAGGTGCAGTGGGGCAAACAACAAGTACTGGTGTTAAAGGAACCAACGAGGGGCCGCCTGTATCAACAACAGCCGGGACAGGTACACCGGCTGTCGATAATTCAGTACATCCTGATTTTGGATTAGACGTAATGCCCGAACCTATAGGTGGCGATAAAGCCTGGGCGAAATTCCTGAGTAAGAATTTAAGATACCCCGGGCAAGCGCAGGAAGATGGTATAGACGGAAAAGTGATTGTGAGTTTCATTATTGAAAAAGACGGAACCTTGTCAAATATTACGGTGATAAAACCTGCGGGAAATGGATTTGATGAAGAAGCTGTGCGGGTGCTTAAATTAGCGAAAGCCTGGAAACCTGGTATGCAAAACGGACAGGCTGTGAGGGTGAAATATATGCTTCCTGTTAATTTTCAGGTGAATACCGACGATAAGTAAAGCAAAATGGCGAAAGGTAAGAGGTGTTTTAATAGGATACTTTTTACCTTTCATCCGTTAGATCACTTTGTTTTTTACCCTAAACCTTTCACCTTTATCCTTTTACCTTTCAGCTTTTTTCCTAATTTTGTGCATCCTTTCAGAAAACAACATTACATTGGAGCACCTGCAATTAACAACCGTTGAAACAGCCAAAGACCTTGGTTTATTACCCGAAGAATTTGACAGAATAATAGAAATATTAGGACGCGTGCCTAACTTTACCGAGTTATCTATTTTCTCGGTAATGTGGAGCGAACATTGTTCCTATAAAAACTCCATTACCTGGTTAAAAACACTGCCTAAAGATGGCCCGCGTATGCTGGCAAAAGCCGGTGAAGAAAATGCCGGGTTGGTTGATTTGGGCGGTGGCATAGGCTGTGCGTTTAAGATAGAATCACATAACCACCCGTCTGCATTGGAGCCTTACCAGGGCGCAGCAACAGGGGTAGGGGGCATTAACCGTGACATTTTTACCATGGGGGCAAGGCCTATCGCCCAATTAAATTCCCTGCGCTTCGGCGATCTTTCGCTTGATCGTACCAAATGGCTTATAAAAGGCGTAGTAAAAGGCATTAGCCATTATGGCAATGCTTTTGGCATCCCTACAGTGGGCGGCGAACTTTTTTTTGACGAATGTTATAATGTTAACCCGCTGGTAAACGCCTTTTCTGCCGGTATTGTAAAAGCTGGTGAAACGGTTTCGGCAACATCCTACGGTGTTGGCAACCCGGTTTATATTGTAGGTTCGGCAACAGGTAAAGACGGGATTCATGGGGCAGCCTTTGCTTCAAAAGACATTACCGAAGATTCGGTAAACGACCTTCCCGCTGTTCAGGTGGGCGACCCTTTCCAGGAAAAACTGCTGCTTGAAGCAACATTGGAAGTGATAAAGACCGGTGCTGTAGTGGGCATGCAGGATATGGGCGCGGCCGGTATCATTTGCTCCAACTCCGAAATGTCGGCAAAAGGGGAGCATGGGATGAAAATATACCTGGATAAAGTGCCTATGCGCCAGGAACACATGAAGCCTTACGAAATATTACTTTCAGAATCTCAGGAACGGATGCTGATCGTGGTTTATAAAGGAAGGGAAAAAGAAGTAGAAGCTGTTTTTGATAAATGGGATTTAAACTGCGCTATCATCGGCGAGGTAACCGACACTCAACGCCTTGAATATTATATGAATGGCGAGCTGGTTGCCGACGTGCCTGCAGACGATTTGGTATTAGGCGGCGGTGCTCCGATTTATGAGCGCGAATACCGTGAGCCGGCCTATTTTCAAAAAAATCAGCAATTTAATATAGATGATATTGAGGAGCCGGCTGATCTTTTAGCTGTTGCTGAACATTTGATCAGTCATCCGAATATTGCATCAAAACGGTGGGTTACTGATCAATATGACTCCATGATCGGCACTTCAACCATGACTACCAACCGCCCCAGCGACGCATCTGTTATAGCAGTTAAAGATACCGACAAAGCCATAGTGATTACTGTTGATTGTCAATCACGTTATGTATATGCCGATCCTCAAAAAGGGACTGCTATCGCGGTTGCGGAAGCGGCCCGAAACATTACCTGTGCAGGCGGCGAACCTGTTGCCATAACCAATTGCCTTAATTTTGGCAATCCTTACAAACCCGAAGTTTACTGGCAGTTTGTGGGCGCTATAAAAGGGATGGGCGAGGCTTGCCGCAAGTTTGAAACGCCGGTAACGGGTGGGAATGTAAGTTTCTATAACCAGTCATCGGATGAAGGTCCCGTTTTCCCGACGCCAACTATTGGGATGCTTGGAGTGATGGACGATCTGTCGGACCTGATGACCTCGGATTTTAAAAAACCGGGTGACTTGATCTATCTGATCGGTGAATCGGTAAATGATATTGCTTCATCACAATACCTGGCATCTTACCACAAAATATTGGCCGCACCCGCGCCGTATTTCGATTTGGATAACGAATATGCCATGCACCAGGTGATCAAACAACTGATCAAACATAAAGTGATCCAATCGGCCCATGATGTTTCAGACGGTGGTTTATATGTTACGTTAGTTGAGTCATCACTGCCGAATGGTTTTGGATTCGAAATAGCATCAGACAGTTCTATCCGCAAAGATGCGTTCCTTTTTGGCGAAGCACAGGGAAGGGTGGCCGTAAGCGTTAGCCCGGCTGACCATGAGCGTTTTATTGAAATGATGGCCACCAGCGAAGTTGATTTTAGCCTGTTGGGCAGCGTTACCAGCGGTGCTTTAGCTATTGATGACGAATCATTCGGTCACATTACCGATATTAAAATGGTTTATGATAATGTGCTTCATGAAATTTTAGGGGCGTAATTATACGAAAAGTGAAAATAAAGGAAATCAAAACGGTTGAAGATACCGCATCACAAATAAAAGAATCTTTGCAGTTGCACCTCGAAGCCATGGCAAATGATGGAGAGGAAATGCCAAAAGCAAAAGGTATCAGTCAGCACATTTCTGACGGTGTGTTTAAAGAAGGGGAAATTGCTGTTGAATACTTTATAACCGAGGTGGAAATAGCTGTTCCTCAGCATGCTTAAACTTAACCGCGTACATCACATTGCCATTATCTGTTCCGACTATGAGAAATCGAAGCATTTTTATAGCGAAATACTTGGTTTTAAAATCATAAGGGAAGTTTATCGCGAAGCAAGAAACTCATACAAGCTCGACCTGGAAGTGGGAAAACAATACCAGGTCGAGCTTTTTTCATTTCCGGAACCTCCGGCCCGGCCATCCCGCCCCGAGGCCGCAGGCCTACGCCACCTGGCTTTTGAAGTGGATAATATAGATGACGCGGTAAGCCACATGCACGCCGTCGGGGTATTTGTTGAACCTATCAGGATAGATGAATTTACAGGCAAACGTTTTACTTTTTTTGCCGACCCGGATGGCCTGCCGGTTGAGTTTTATGAGAAATAGATATTTCGCTTTAGTGCCGTGTTTTTTCCATAGATAAAAAGCCTTCTGCCGAGAGATCTTCATCCAACTCCTCCCAATGTATCCACCTTCCACCTCCCTTTATTTCATAGTTGTCCATTTGTGTTTTGGTACCCTTACTTAAGTTTGGATAATAATTAATAGGAGTTTCTATGATCTTGCCATTACTCATTTGAACAATGATATTGTTGTTTTCGAATGAAACTGATTTGATTATGATCATGGTATTATTTTTTAAAATACTCTTTCCACCGTTTTTCAATTAATTCCTCATTATCTTCAATAATGCTTTCAGCAAGTTTAAGGTCCTTATTTTTCATGCCATTGTTACTGACAAGCTTAATAGGATTGATTTCGAATTTTGCGTCACCATCTGCATTTTCAATATGTACATGGATTGGCAAATGCTCATTACTAAAGAAGAAAAATCTGATACCGAAAAATCTAAATAACTCTGGCATATTTTAATTTAATAACAAATTTACTATTTTAACAGCAGTATAGATCGTTCAAATAATTTTTACGTTTTAGGAACACCATGTTGTTAATTAATCCAAGTGGTTTTCAAATTTGATTTATCTATCCCTCATCCCCCAAATCTTCCATTATTTGTTTAAGTTCATTGATGTACCTGCCATATTGGGTGCGTACATGATGATTAATACAGACATAGGTTATAATAAATGAGATTAATATTACAGCAAACGCGATTGGTAAATTCCAGGGGGAGGTAAAAACATTTGAGGCCAAAAGGTATTGCATAAACCCGATCCCCCGGTTACCACACAATAATATAAAAGTTATCAATACCGCTAAGGGAGTAACACAAAAATTGTAAGTTTTGTAAATTTCGGCATTAAGTTCCAGCTCGTAGGTGATCTTACTTATGCTGTTTTTTATATTGAGGTCATAACGGCTGATCGACTTGTAGAAGATGTAAAACCGGAAATAATAAAAACTATTCAGCACGATGATGATAAACATGAAAATGCTTGCAAGGTTAAAAAATACGACAGATTGCAATCCGTAAAACATCAATGCTGTAAACATAGTATAGGATATCAGTACTGCTATAAACTCCGTCTTCATGTTTCTCCGTATCCGGGTAACAGGGGAAAGAGATTTTTCAAAAAAAATACTCCTGGTAGTTTGGTTATCGTCTTTTGGGTTATCATTTTTCCAGGCACCCTTTAAATCATCTATATTCATAATTCATATTATTAATTATCTCTTTTAATTTAGTTTTAAGGCGGTTTATCCTTACCCGCACGTTTATTGGTGTAATGCCAAGGTTTGCGGCAATGTCGTCATAGGGCACATCTTCCATGTACAGGTATACCAATGCTTTTTCTACCTTGTTTAACTGCTGTACAGCTTTATAAAATACGGTCAGTTGCTCTTCTTTTTCACCGGCTAAGGTGTTTTCTTGAGCCTTATCAAACCCAATCGGTATTTTTTCGTTATCAGGTCGCCGCTTTTGTTTCTTAAAAAACACAATGGCTGTATTAAGTGCCACTCTGTACATCCAGGTGCTGAATTTACTTTCGCCCCTGTATGAGTCGAAAGCAAGCCAAAGTTGTAATGTCATTTCCTGCAACAGGTCGTCGCGGTCTTCCGGATCATCCTGGTAAATTTTGCAGATCTTAAACAGGATACCCTTGTTTTCCTCAATCAGCTGCAGAAAGCGGGTTTGTTTAGTATCCATGTTTAAAAATCATCATTTAATTTACTGCTTTTATATCCAATAGGTATCTTCTTTTAAAATTTGTTACAGCGGCGTTGTAATTTCTTTATTTTTACGTCTATACATGTTTCACTTCAAACAATTCAGCGTCGACCAAAGCGGCTGCGCCATGAAGATCAATACCGACGGGGTTTTGCTTGGCGCGATAGTGCAGGCCGATGATCCTGAAAAAATATTGGATATTGGCACCGGTACGGGTGTGATAGCGTTAATGCTGGCGCAAAAATTTACCAATGCGCAAATCGATGCAGTTGAGATTGATGAATCAGCAGCAAAAACAGCGGGGCGGAATTTTAAAAACTCCGTTTTTCACGACAGGCTCAATATTTATTCTTCAGGCATAGGGGCTTTTTTTAAAGAACATCCTGAAAATAAGTATGACCTTATCATATCAAATCCCCCTTTTTATATTAATTCACTTGAATCCCCTAAAAAAAAGAAGTCGTTGGCAAAGCATAGTGAGGTAGATTTCTTTGAGGAGTTGGTGAAAGATGTATCCTTGCATTTGGCGGATAAAGGGTCTTGCTGGCTGGTATTAGCGTTAGATACAGCAATCCTTGTTACAAAGCTAATGACGAAAAACGATATACACCTGCAAAGAAAAATCGACATTTATTCGTACCGGGATTCTGCCGCCCATCGGGTTGTTTTATGTTTTGGCTTTAGTAAAATTCTTCCTGAAACGGGTCTGTTGATTATATATAAAGATGTGAATATCTATTCCGAAGACTATAAACAATTGCTGCAGCCTTATTTTTTAGCTTTTTAGGATGAAGCAATTATCAAATACCTTAACCTATTTAATGCTTGCTGCAATAGCCAACGTAGTGTGGGTTATTTTTAGAGACTGTATGCAATTTAATAAACTTGGTGTGAATACTAGTCGGATATTCCCCTTAGAGCAAAGCGTTTTCGTTTACCTTTTATGCTATATAATAGTATTTACACTTTCTGTTTTTCTTAATCGAAGGAAGAAATATTTATTAAATACAATAATTTCCGGTACGATGGCCGTTTTATACATTGGAGTTATAATCCTTATGATAGTTAAGTTTTAAATGATACCTTATATATGGTTAAAATAGGTCTTATTTCTGATACCCACAGCTACATTGATGACACGATTTTAAAACATTTTGAAAACTGCGACGAAATCTGGCATGCCGGCGATTTTGGCAGCATGGAAGTTGCCGAAAAGCTGGCTGCCTTTAAGCCGCTCAAAGGCGTTTACGGAAATATTGACGGGCCTGATATTCGCCAAAACTTCCCCGAAAACCTGCGGTTTAACTGTGAAAAAGTGGATGTGTGGATGACGCATATTGGCGGCTACCCCGATCATTACAGTCCGCTGGTAAAGCGTGAAATATACACTAAGCCTCCAAATTTATTTATCTGCGGCCACTCGCATATTTTAAAGGTTATTTACGACAAAAAGATCAATTGTTTACATATAAACCCCGGCGCAGCCGGAAAACAGGGCTGGCATAAAGTACGAACTTTAGTTAGATTTTGCATTTCTGAAGAAAAAATCCATACCTTCGACCTTATTGAAATGCAAAGATAGTACGTATTAAATACACTAAGTACCTATGAAGATCGCTAAAACCTTAGGCCAGTTTATCATCGAAAAACAGGCCGACTTCCCTTATGCCAAAGGTGAACTGTCGCGCCTGTTGCGAGACATCGGCATTGCCGCCAAGATTGTTAACCGTGAAGTGAACAAGGCAGGCCTCGCCGATATTTTGGGGGAAGCCGGTACCACCAATATCCAGGGCGAGGGCCAAAAAAAGCTGGACGTTTATGCCAACGAACAATTTATATCAGCCTTAAAACACGGCGGCGAATGTTGCATTGTCGCTTCCGAAGAAAATGATGAATATATCCCCATTGAATCTGATATTTCCAAAGATGCTAAATACATTGTAGCGATGGACCCGCTGGACGGTTCGTCAAATATCGATGTAAATGTTGCGGTTGGTACTATTTTTTCTATCTACCGTCGCAAATCAATCAACGGGAAGGCAACGATTGATGATGTTTTACAAAATGGCACCGAGCAGGTGGCAGCCGGCTATGTGATCTATGGTTCATCAACCATGCTGGTTTATACTACAGGCAAAGGGGTAAACGGCTTTACCCTCGACCCCTCCATTGGCGAGTTTTGTCTCTCGCACCCGGATATGAAAATTCCGAAAGAGGGGACCATTTACTCAATTAATGAGGGGTATTACAGCCATTTTCCGGATGGAGTAAAAAAATACATCAAGTATTGCCAGGTGGAGGATAAAAAGACAAACAGGCCATATACTTCCAGATATATCGGTTCCATGGTGGCCGATATTCACCGCAACTTGATAAAAGGCGGCATTTTTATTTACCCGGTAACCGCGGGTGCCGCGAACGGTAAACTGCGTTTGGTGTACGAATGTAACCCCATGGCCTTTATCATTGAGCAGGCAGGCGGTTTGGCGAGTAATGGCTACCAACGTATTTTAGGCTTAGATGTGAAAGAATTGCACCAGCGTTCTGCCGTATTCATCGGTTCCGAAAATATGGTCAGGAAAGCTGAAGAAATGATGGCGTGCTTCTCGCCCCAGGTAACGAAGAGAAATTTTGAAGGGGTGGTGGAGCTACAATAATTAGTTTGCAGTTGGAAGTGCGCAGTTTGCAGCGAAATTTGTCTGCCCACTGCAAGCTTAGAACCGGCCTGCGGCAGGCTGGCTGCCAACTAAAGAAGATTTATCTTCGAATTTTCCAATTCGAACAGTGAATCTATTAATAACGTTTTCTGCTTCCCAGCCGCAACGGCCAGTTCGTCACAGCGTTCGTTTTCAGGATGGCCGGCATGGCCGCGTACCCAAACAAACTTAATTTTATGTATTTTGCTGATATCAAGGTAACGGAGCCAGAGGTCTTTGTTTTTCTTGCCGGCAAAACCTTTTTGCAGCCAGCCGTAAACCCATCTTTTCTCGATGGCATCAATCACATATTTCGAGTCGGAGAAAATGGTTACTTCCTGGTTAGCTGTTTTTAAAGCTTCAAGCCCTTTGATAACCGCCAGTAGTTCCATGCGGTTATTGGTAGTTTTTCTGAACCCCTCTGAAAGTTCTTTATAATGTTTTCCTGAGCGCAGGATTACCCCATATCCGCCCGGCCCCGGGTTGCCGCTTGATGCACCGTCTGTAAAAATTTCGATCATTTGCCCCCCAGCCCCCTAAAAGGGGAGTAAAAGTTAATCCACAAAATAAACAATAAACTACGATATAAACATCATTGTTCCCCCTTTATGGGGTTAGGAGGCTGTACTATAGTCTCTTCCTTTTCAATCGCAAAGAATTTCCAATCACTACTACATCAGAAAATGCCATCGCGAAGGCGCCCACCATTGGGTTTAAAAAGCCTAAAGCGGCGATAGGTATGGCTACAACGTTGTAGGCAAATGCCCAGAAAAGGTTTTGTTTGATGGTGATTAGGGTATGCCTGCTGATTTGTAAAAACTTCACAACCGAATTCAGATCGGTATTTAGCAGAACAACGCGGGCCGATTGTATAGCTACCTGGCTCGAATCGTTCATGGAAACGCCCACATCGGCTTTGGTAAGGGCAGGGGCATCATTGATGCCATCACCAATCATGATGGTTTTACCCTTTTGGCGATAGATGTCAATAACCACTAATTTTTCATCCGGCAATTTTTCTGAATGCACTTCATCAATACCTATTTGCTGCGCTACCTTTAAGCAACGGCTGTGTTTATCGCCACTCAGCAAAACCGGGATGATATTCATTTTTTTTAGCTGCGCGATCAGGTTGGCAGCTTCGGGTTTAATTTCGTCATCAACGGCTATCAATGCCAGCAGCTTTTGATTTTTATACAGGGTTAAATTAAATTCCCCTTCAATGCCTGACTTGCCCGTCCCCAAAAAATAATGGTTCCCGTCAATATCTTCGGCCCGCATGCCCAGGCCTTTTTCTTCTTTAACAGATTTTAATATCAATTTGGTCTTGGGGAGCGCTTCAAGCCCTTTTACCAGCGATTTGGCAATAGGGTGGTTTGATCTTTCTTCAATAGCGGTAATTATGCCTCTTATTTGTTCAATATCCGCACCGCCTTCAGCTTTTATATTGTTGATGCTGAACTTACCTGTCGTCAATGTCCCGGTTTTATCAAACACCACATATTTGGCATGCGATACCGCCTCGATCGTATCGCCTCCCTTTATCAAAATACCGTTTTTAGCAGCCCTGCCCAGGCCCACCATTACTGCAGTAGGAGTAGCAAGGCCCATTGCGCAGGGGCAGGAGATTACCAATACTGCAACCGCATTCATTAAAGAAATACGCATGCCTTCGTGGCCGGCATAGAAGGTTAGGATAAAAGTAATAATTGCGATGAGGATAACTGCAGGCACAAATATAGCGGCCACTTTGTCGCCCAGTTTTTGTACCGGTGGTTTAGCGGCCTGTGCTTTTTTCATCAGTTCGATGATTTGCGCCAGCACGGTGTTTGAGCCCACTTTGGTAGCAATCATCCGGATATTGCCTTGCTCAACAATGGTGCCCCCAATCACTTTATTATATTTTTCTTTTTCAACGGGAATACTTTCGCCCGTAAGCATCGATTCATTTACCGAAGCATTACCCGATAACACTTCGCCATCCACCGGTACCTTATCACCCTCATTAACCAACAATGTGTCTCCGGGACGCACATCCCTTGCGCTGATCACTTCTATCCCCCCATTAATCACCAGGTTGGCGTTCACCTGCTGTATTTTTACCAGGTCCTTAACGGCCGAAGTGGTTTGGGAGACCGATCTTTTTTCTAAAACATTACCCAGTAAAACCAGCGTAATAATAGTAGCACAAGTTTCGTAAAACTGGTAACGCTCGCCCATGTTTTCGACGGTACCCACCAGGCTATAAATAAAAGCAGCTGATGAACCCACAAATATCAGCACGTCCATATTAGGTATTCCTGCTTTGATCGAGTTAAATGCGCTTTTGCCAAAATGCACACATCCGAGTATAAAAACCGGTAAACATATGAGCATTTGCACCACCGGATTGTGCAAAAAATGCCAGGGCAAAACCATATGCAACAGGAGCGGAGCAGTTAATATGGCGCTGAACAGGAATTTGTTTTCTATCTTATCGTAAAACGGGGTAACCTGTAAGGCCGGGTCGTCCACCACTTTAAAGCCTAATCCTTCAATATCTTTTATAATAACCGGCAGGTCATCCGGGCTGCCGCCGGAGAACTTTACTTCCTCACCGGCAAAGTCGACCATAATATCTTTCAGCCCTTTTTTCTCCAATAATTTATGGATAGACATGGCGCAGTTATTACAGTGCATTCCCGTTACATTTAATTCAACCAATTGCTCTGCCATAGTGATACAAATTTACAGTTTAATTGGGTGTTTGAACAGGAATTGGGTAAGCCTATTGTAATTTTAGCGGCAGGTTGATTGAGTTGACTAAGTGAGTGATTGATTAAGTTGATAGTGGGTAATTTCCAACATCTTCCAACAACATTTCAACCTTCCAACCTTCCAACTTTTCAACAATAAAAAAAAGACTTTGCAAATAGCGCGAAGATTTCTATTTTTGCAATCCCAACACGGTAGATGTAGCTCAGTTGGTTAGAGCATCGGTTTGTGGTACCGAGGGTCGTGGGTTCGAGCCCCATCATTTACCC
>JARLHA010000040.1 GCA_031292485.1 Mucilaginibacter sp. | reverse complement strand
CTATAAAACGTGCCATATGGTCTTCCGGCAGCCATTCAGATAAATCATAGGGCATTAACATACCCTGTTCGCGATTTGCCCCTTGAAACCTTTTCATAGCTAAATATACTAAATTTGTGCCGAATTATAAGTCCGACAGGCTCCTCGGGCTGCCCGATACCTGTTTCGGGGTGTTCAGACAATTCTTCAAATATTTGGTTTATTCTTTTAATTGATCCCTTATCGCCAGACTTGTAGTGGGTTTGCAAGTGTTTTTGGGCTTTTTTTTGAACAACTACAGAATACTTGGCCATATATTTTTAGGATCCTCAATGGTGATTACTTCTCCCAGTTTAGCCTGTTCGTAGCTTTCTTTAATTCTGGCTACAAACGCTGGACTATACGGACTTTTCTCCGTCTCGAAGTCAACTTTCAAAGCCTTAGCAACAGCCTTTAATGCTGACAATTGCTCCTTATTTTTCGGGTGCATGATCACTGTTTCCATAAAACAAATTTAACAAATAAATTTATCATTATAATTCTATCAAAAACTCAACGAGGTTTTTATCATGCTCGAGGTTTAACTTTTTACGTAACCTGTAACGCCGTATTTCAACCCCGCGGAGGGAAATATTTAACAGCGAGGCCATTTCTTTGCTACTCATGTTCATACGCAGGTAGGCACAAAGCTTAAGGTCGTTGGGTACCAGGTCGGGATGATCTGATTTAAGTTTCTTAAAGAAATTCTCGTGCGCCTCGTTAAAGCTACTTTCAAACACGTTCCAGTCGCGCTCATCGTTCATTCCCTCGTTAATAACTTTCTGTATGCGCCTTAACTGGTCTTCGGATAATGGTTTTCCCGAACCGTCTTTTAAATGGTTGATCTCTTCGCTTATTTTTTGCAAAAGCTCATTTTTATACACCAGGTTCATGGCCGAATTTGCCAGCTCGCGGCTTTTACTGGCCAGGTCGGCCTGTAATTTTTCATTTTTAATCTTTACGATCTGCTGTTCATTAGCAATAGCTTCCTGTTTTACAAACTCTTCTTTCTCGCGGTGAAGTTTTTCGTGGATCTCGTCCTGGTGTTTTTTTAAATTTAAATGATAATAATACCTGAATACATAAAACGCAACGATCAATAAAAGCACGTAAATAAACATGGCAATGTTTGTTTCGTACCAGGGCGGTAATATGGTAAAAGTGTAAACGGTTACCGGCGAAACGTTCTCGTCGTTTATTTTAGCGCGGACACTGAATTTGTAGGTGCCGTGACCGAGGTTGGTAAACTCTTTTTGGCTTTGTGTTGTCCAATCGCTCCATTGCCTCGAATACCCATCCAGAAAATATTGGTATTTGATTTTCGCCTGGCGATAATAGGGTAAAGCGTAGGATATGCGGATATTATTCTGAGAAAAAGGGATCTCAATGTCGGTAGGACTGTTGGTATTTGTATTTTCGCTGATCACCGAAACCTTATCCGTTATATTTTCAACTTTCCTGATCAATACCAGAGGCAGTTTTATTTTATCAGCCAGTAATGCATCGTCGTCATTCAAAATAACAAAGCCATCGTCAATACTAATGAGGTAAATGGAGTTATTGATGAGGTTGATATTTTCGTAATGCTGCACCATTTGCCCGTTTAACGAACTGAAGCGGTTTGAATCAATAGTGAGTTTGCCCGGGACGGATAGGTCGGCAAGGGCTACACGCCCGTGGTTAATAAACCAATATTTTTTACCAATAGCCGAAATGATCTTGTTAGAGGAAGCAAAAGTACCCAGCATTTTATTGAGCTGCTGGTATTTATAAAATTTGTCGCTGATGTCATCATACCTGCAAAAGCCCGAATCGGAGGAAAATACGATCTGGTTATCCAGGTTAAATACATTTACATTGTAACTATCCGGGAGGCCGGAGCGCCTGTCGTAATATTTCTGGGCAACAACCTTCTTCAGGTCGTTACTGAGTACAATTTTATAGATCCCTTTATAGGCGTGGCCAACCCAAATCTGCCCCTTACCATCTGTTTCAACGTACCTTGACGGTTCGATAAATCCCACCACCCTGTGATCAAATACCCAATTGCCACTATTATCCTTTTTGTAAATAGCCAACCCTGTATAAGTACCCTGGATCAGCAGGTGATCATTTAACTTTTTGATCGTCCAGCCACCGTTCACCGCTGATATTTTGGAGATACTGCCGCCATTTACCTGGTAAGTTCCATCATTATGGCCGCAAAGCAGGCGACCATCCTGCAGTGAGAGGTCCCAAACCTGGCCCTGTGAACCGGGTATCAATTTAAAATCAAAAGATTGCAGCAGTTGATTATTCCCGCCGGGGAGCCAATCGCTATAAAACAGCCCCTGGTTTGTACCCAGGTATATTTTATTGTTAAAAATAATACTTGAATACACCGTTCCGAAACGACCGGTTTTATCAAAATAAAAATACAAGGGTGAATTTACTTCGATACGGTCGATACCGTTATCCAAACCGGCCCAAAGGTTCTGCTCATTATCTGTATATAGACTTAAAACGGTATTATTTTGCAACCCGCTCGACTTATTTACATGCTGTACCACGTTGCCTGCGGTGTCAACAATTACAATCCCGTTCAATATCGTGCCGAACGCAAAATATTTGCCGGGGATAACCGCGCCGTTATTTAACTGGTAGGTCTTCAGGAAATCATTCGCCTGGTTGTTCCATGGAGTAATTTTGTTACCGTCATAAACAAACAAACCATTTTTTGCCGTGCCGATGAGATATTTATTGCCACGAAAAGGCAGAATGGTAAGGATCCCGGTATTACCCAGCACATTGCTGCCGTTTACGTATACCAGCTGGTTGTTTGTAAGTTCGAAAAGGCCGGCATCAACCTGTTCAACAAAATATCTGCTACCAATCTTAAACAGAAACAGAAAAGGTTTGTGGGCCCTTACAATCGTGATTTTCCCTTTTGAATAAATATAAATGGACCCAAACGACTGAAATATTACCTTATCTCCATCTACATAAATTTTCCAGATCTCTTCGTTTGGGATATTCGACTTCGGAGCCAGGCCAATTAGCGAATGGTATTTTAAAAAACCCTGCTTATTATTTTCCCAAAAGCCAAATTCGCCAAAACCACCAACATAAACTTTACCTCTCCCGTCGGCGGCGGCGGAGCGGACGATAAGCCCATTGGGCATACGGTAAAGCTGCCAGTATTTGCCGTCAAATGCCAGTAAACCCTCGGCATTGCCAAAATACATAATGCCATGCTCATCCCGCGTTACGCTCCAGTTTTGGTTACCGCTCTGGTATTGTGCCTTGGTATAATTTTGCACGTAAGGAACGCCAATGTTTTTGATGTCGGCTGCGTTGGCCTGAGTACAGTAACACGATAAACAAACTAAAAATAAGATGACGTGTTTAAACATTGGTAAAAAACAAAAAGGAACGCAATAATTGTTGCATATCTGCGAAAATACGGTGTAAAAACGAATAATCGTATAACGACGGGCCGCCTTTGTTAGCTTTTCAAATCACCAACGGCTGTAGATATCACATAATCAATTTGTTTTTTGTATTTTGGATAAAGGTATTTGATCTTTGGATTCAAGCTATAAAAAATTGTCCTGCAATTTTTTGTTGTTAAATCATGAAAATGATTATTGACAAATCCCCATTCAAGTTGATTAAGCAAGTCTTTATCATTGGCAATACGGATTAAAACATAGTCAGGCCATTTTGCAAATAGCGGTTCAAAGCTAGTCGGAATCTCCTCGTCTGCCGAACCTTTTTGACGTTTGATAAATTTGATAAACTCGTCGACCGCTTTTGGACTGTTGCTGTGCAAGCAAATTGTACCAAATATCCTCAAAACAGTTTCTGACGATTCGTCATCATTAGGTGATCTTCTCACTGCTACGTCAAGTTCGCGCCTTGTTTCCAAACTTCTGAAAATTTTAAGCGCCGAATTAAATTGAGTTGTATCGATTTGTTTTATTTTCGAATAGGATAAAAGTTGGTCTAATTGCCGTTCTGTATGCTGCGCAAATAACTTAAAGACAGGGAACAACAGGAGACTGATAACTAAAATCTTTTTCATAAAAAGTTTCAGGCAAATTACTCATTAACTGGAGTAATAACAACCCGTGTCTTTTTATTTGTATTTACCGGCTGCGGTACCTTCACATAATATCCCGTTCCGTCGTATTCGCGTTTACGGGGATGACTTTCGCAGGCATCGCTGCAGCAGCCTTCCATTTTTTCGCCACATTCATCGCATTGGGTAAAATGTTCGTTGCACTCGGGGTTGGCGCAATTGATCATTTTATGGGTGGTTTTGCCGCAATTAAAACAAGTGGATATCACTACCGGGTTAACGTGGTTCACATCTACTGATAGCCGGTTATCAAAAACATAGCATTTGCCCTCAAAATCCTCGCCGCCGGCTTCTTTACCGTATTTGATGATGCCACCATGTAACTGGTAAACATCTTTAAACCCTTCGTGCAATAGCAATGCGGAAGCTTTTTCGCATTTGATGCCGCCGGTGCAATAGGTTAATATCTTTTTGTCTTTGTATTGGGCCAGTTCATTTATTTTTTCCGGGAAATCCCTGAAATTGTCAATATCAAGCGTAATGGCATTTTTAAAGCGGCCCAAATTGTGCTCGTAATTGGAGCGCACATCAAGGATCACCACATCTTCATCATCTTTCATCGCCAAAAAATCTTTTGGATCAAGATGTTTGCCTGTTTGTAATTGAGGATTGATGATATTAGGATCGCGCAGGCCGGAGTGAACGATCTCCGATTTATAACGGACATGCATTTTGATAAAGGAAGGTTCGTCCACTTCATCAATTTTAAAATCGATAGCTGCAAAACGCGGGTCGGCGTGCAGGGTATCCATGTAGATTCTGCATGATTCGGCAGTGCCTGAAACCGTGCCGTTCAAACCTTCTTCCGCCACAATAATACGGCCGGTTAGCTCTAAATTTTTACAAAATTTTAAATGATCGGAAGCATATTGCTCCGCATCCGCTATTGTTGAATAACAATAGTACAGTAGTGTATTATACTTTGCCATAAAATCATTGATACTGCTTCAAACAGTGTTAAATGAGGCGCAAAGATAGCGATTTGTTGATTAAGTTGGATTGGGTTGACTAAGTTGATTGGTTTACAGGAAATTTAACCACCAAACAGGAAATGAACCAAAGAATTATTAACGCCCCCCAACTACTCACTCAATCAACTTAATCAACCACTCACCCAGCGGCTATTTTAACCCGTAGAATATCCTGAATCCCTGCAAGTATTTTTTATTGCCCTGGTAAGCTACACCATAATCGGCGCCAAAAACAAGGCGCTTGATGCCAAAATAGAATTCTGAATAATAAGGATTGTTTTTTTCTGTAAGATAGTTGGCTCCGACGATTTCTTCCAATTTAAGTCTTCGTAAAAAGGGGACATTGTCAAATATCGCGCCGCCGAAATTATGCTGAAAATGGAACTCAAGAAAAGGATCTTTGGTACTGAACGTATAAAATGGCAAAAAGTGAAAACTTCCTACATAAGTTGGATCAGATGTTGTTCCCTCATTGCCTATAAAATGGTTGTAATCCATAAAGTAAAGATTCCGGCTATTAAAAAACTCCCCGGCTTTAATCTTAAATGCTGAATGCCCCAGCAATCCAACGGCAAGTCGGTCATCTTCGATATCAACAGCAACAAAATCGTAATTAACATCCGACCCCAATACGTTATTTATCCCTTTTCGATAATTAACCGTAATTACAGGGTAGTCGGAGGGCAAATAAACCTTACCGGTTGGCCGGGTAATATATTGCTGGTCGAAAGTAAACCTCAATAAGGTATTAAAAGTAAGTGCCTTGTTTTCGGGAAATAATATGGAATGGTCGTCCTGCGGTGCATTTGGTGCCAAAGGGTTATTTGAGGTATATCGCAGATGGGAATAAGTAAAAATGTGGTTAAAGGAAGTGTTATATAATTGGGTTCTGTCAGCATACGATAAATTGGCCATCCACAAAATGCCGTTTGTGAGTTCACGCTGGTATCCGAAACTGCCAAATACTGAACGATAATATTTTACAAAATTTTGCTCGCTGATAAGCGTACTTAATGTATTAAAATAGAGGGACCGGGTACCTAAATTGTTCAGATCGAGCACATCGCTGCCGAAATCCAAAAAAAACTTCCCGACATTGTCAGGATCAAAAGTATAGCTGGAGTGAATATTTGCGCTAAACAATTTGTCCGACGTTCCGTAGCGAAATGCCGGCGACACACTAAACGATCGGTTATCCTCAAATGTTTTCGTATAACTGCCTTTCAAATTAATCCCCCAACCCTCAACGGTGTTGTAATATATTGTTTGCAACAGAGGTAAAACGAAAAGCGAATCCTTATGATTTTTATAGGTGGCCAGGTATCCATCTACCAGGTAAGGTAATAAGGCAAACTTATTTTCATCATGTTGTATGGAATCCTGGTAGCTTTTTGACTCCTTTAATTTGGCAATACTATCACTTGTTTTATAATTTCTTGCTTCGGGAGATGTTAAGGGCACCGGGCGTTTATCTGCCCAAAACGCAGCACTTCTTTTATTAGCTTCGGTATCCACATGCAGAATTTCACCGTTAAAATAGTCTTCCTTAAATAGGGTATCTATTTTGTAATTATTATTTATGCCCAGGTAGTAACCGCTAAACTTTAAGCCGTTAACGTTGCCGTTATAGCTGTATTGAAACGATAATGGTTCCCAGGTATTCCCAACAGGGATATATTGTTGTGTAACCCTTAGCGTATCCACAAAATTCAGGTTGTTTAGTGATTTTGTTAAATACAGGTCGACGCCGTAAATCCTCCAGTCGCCCTCAATAATATAAATACTTCCGGTAAATGACAATGCTTTGCCAATCCGGGTTTCAACCTGAATTTTATCTATCTGTTTTCCGTCTTCCGATATGGTGCCTAATAATTTAAACTTATAATATTTAAAAGCATAGGCGCTTACCGGCGAAACAAAACCATGGGTGCTAAGGCCATTGATGTAAAACAGGTTTTTATAGAAATTAACCTGCAGGTCTGATGCTTTATTATAGCCAAAAGGAGGGTTTGAGCCAGATACCTTTGAAGCGGCGAAGATCTCTTTTACTTCATCCTTCTGTTTAAAACTATAGGTTGATAACGATTCCGACTGATAAGCTATTCCTTTGCCGCTTGTATCGAGGCCAAGCAGCTTTGCCATCCCTTTATCTAAAAGCGTTTTTGGTACACTGATGATTTTTTTTACGCCTTTGATGTATATGACGCACTGGTATGATTTTACTTCGTTGAGATAGAATTTTCGTTTATCAAGCACATGGTGCATGATATCATACGCCGGGTCGTTTTTATTTGTTTCCTTTGATATTACTGGTTTTAATTCAAATGGTTCATCGGCCAGTTGTACGTTATGTTCTGCGGCCCCGGCGGAAATATTAATCCTTTCAACATCCTCTTTATAGCCAACAACCCGGTAAACAATATCATAAGTGCCGGGCCGGAGCTTAAATATATAATCGCCATTTTCATTGGCGATGGTGCCATAAGTTGAATTTTTGATATAAACAGAGGCAAACGGAACTGGCAGATTTTGGTCGCCGGTTATATGGCCAGATAAAACAAATTGTTGTGCAAAGCAATTAAAAGTCGAAAAAGCTAAAAAAGTGAAGAGTATGGTTTTTTTCATGGTATTAACATTAAATAAACATTAAGGGTAAAATGTTTGATATAATGAGCTTTATATATTGTTTAATTTTATTTACACCAGTCGGATAATCTTTAATTATTAATTTTGCCCTCTAAAATCTACAATATGTATAACACACTAAAGCCGGTTTTGCAGCAGGAGCTTGCCGATATTGAAAGCGCAGGTTTATATAAACGGGAAAGAATAATTACATCGCCGCAGGGCGCTGACATTACTGTACAGGGCGGCAAGCATGTAATTAATTTTTGCGCCAACAACTACCTTGGTCTGTCAAGCCATCCAAAGGTTATCGCCGCAGCGAAAGAAGCATTGGACACACATGGGTATGGCCTATCTTCAGTTCGTTTTATTTGCGGAACCCAGGATATTCATAAAGAACTTGAAAAAAAGATCGCTGAGTTTTTAGGCACCGAGGACACGATCCTTTATGCGGCAGCCTTTGACGCCAACGGCGGTGTTTTTGAACCCTTGTTTAACGAGCAGGATGCTATTATTTCAGACGAGTTAAATCACGCCTCTATTATTGACGGTGTGCGCCTTTGCAAAGCACAGCGCCAGCGTTATAAACACGATGACATGGCCGACCTGGAAGAAAAACTGAAAGCGACAGTTAGCTGCCGCCACCGGATCATTGTAACAGACGGCGCTTTTAGTATGGACGGCACCATTGCGCAATTAGATAAAATTTGCGCTTTGGCTGAGCAATATAATGCTTTGGTGATGATTGATGAAAGCCACTGCTCAGGCTTTATGGGTAAAACAGGGAGAGGTACGCATGAGCATCATCATGTGATGGGCAAAATTGATATTATTACCGGCACTTTGGGCAAGGCATTGGGCGGCGCCTCAGGAGGTTTTACATCCGGCCGTAAAGAGATCATTGATATGCTGCGCCAGCGTTCGCGTCCCTATTTGTTTTCAAATACGCTCGCTCCATCCATTACCGGTGCATCAATAGCAGTATTGAACATGCTGAGTGAAACTACCGACCTGCGCGATAAACTGGAAACCAATACACAGTATTTCCGCAAAAAAATAACCGAGGCCGGTTTTGATATTAAACCGGGTGTACACCCTATAGTACCGGTAATGCTGTATGACGCCAAACTCGCCCAGGAATTTGCCGCCAAAATGCTGGAAGAAGGCATTTATGTGATCGGTTTTTACTACCCGGTGGTTCCGCAGGGGAAAGCACGCATCAGGGTGCAGATATCGGCCGCACATAATACTGAACATCTAAATAAGGCTATTGCGGCGTTTACCAAGGTTGGCAAAGAGCTGGGGGTAATTAAATAGTTACGTATAAATTAATTATATTTGTACGTATAAAATTAACGTACTATGGCAACTATTAAACTTACTTTAAGCATGGATGAAGACACCATTCAGACTGCAAAAAGAATAGCTTCTGAAAGCAATATGAGCGTTTCAAAATTGTTTAAAAATTTGATAACAGCAGTTGAAACCGAAAAAAGGACAAAAGATCCTGTTTTGGAAAAAATCAGAAATACAGAAATACCCGATTGGATAAAACAGCTTTCAATAGTAAGTAAACCGACTCCTGATTTTGATCACAAAGCGGAATATCACAAACACCTCGAAGAAAAGTACGGCGTATGAGATCAATATTTATTGACTCAGATATACTGCTTGATTTGATTTTGAAACGATATCCGTTTTATGAATGGGCTTTAGGTTTATTTTTCCTGATCGATGAAACGGAATATTCCGGATGTACTTCTGTACATTCACTATTAAACGTTCATTACATCGCGAAAAAAACTGTTGGCGAAAAAGCTGCCAGGGCATCAATAAAACTTTTATCAAACAAAATTAATATTATAAGTGAAGGGTTATCGATCATCGAAAAAGCTTTAGGATCAAATATTGTTGATTTTGAAGATGCTGTTCAACATTATACTGCAGTAAGCGCCAATGCTGATTTTATCGTCACCCGAAATACAAAAGATTACAAACATTCAACCATACCGGTTTTAACAGCCGAACAATTCTTAAGAACATTATAAATGCAAGCTCAAATAGACCAATATACTACAGAGATCAACACTTTTTCACCGGCTAATGCTGATGAACTGGAAACCTTCCGCATTAAATTTTTAGGCACCAAAGGAATTATCAAAGACCTTTTTGAGCAATTTAAAACCGTTGGCCCTGAAGAAAAACGTACGTTTGGCAAAGTTTTAAACCAGTTTAAACAGCTGGCCGAAGCAAAATACAATGAAGTAAAGGAAACTTTTGACTCAGGACTTAAGACTCGGGACTTAGGACTTGACCTTACGCTCCCGGGTGATGGGTTTAACACCGGTTCACGTCATCCCTTATCCTTGGTGAGATTGGAGATTATTGATATCTTTAAAAGGTTAGGTTTCGTAGTGGCTGAAGGGCCCGAAATTGAAGATGACTGGCATAACTTCTCTGCTTTGAACTTCCCCGAGGAACATCCGGCGCGGGATATGCAGGATACCTTTTTTATTAAAAAGAACAGTGGTAAGGACGACATTGCGCTGCGTACCCATACTTCATCGGTACAGGTACGGATGATGGAAAATGGGAAGCCGCCATTCCGTGCGATAATGCCCGGGCGGGTATACCGTAACGAGGCTATTTCGGCCCGTGCACATTGTTTTTTTCATCAGGTGGAAGGTTTGTATATTGATGAAAACGTATCATTCGCAGATTTGAAACAAACCCTTTACCATTTTGTACAGGAACTTTACGGCGCCGATTTTAAAGTACGTTTCAGACCGTCCTATTTTCCTTTTACCGAGCCCTCGGCCGAAATGGACATCTCCTGCACCATTTGCAAAGGCGCTGGCTGTAATATGTGCAAATACACCGGCTGGGTGGAGATATTGGGCTGCGGCATGGTTGACCCTAACGTTTTGGAGAACTGCAATATCGACAGCAAAAAATACACCGGCTTCGCGTTCGGTATGGGGATAGAAAGAATTGCCAACTTAAAATATGTGATACGCGATCTGCGTTTATTCTCAGAGAACGATGTGCGTTTTTTAAAGCAATTTAAAACTGAGATCATATGAGGAAATGGATCCTGCTTTCCGCTATTGCAATAAGCTGCCTTTCGTGTGTAAAAAGCGGGAGCGTTATACCAAACGTTGCCGTAAATTTCCAGGCGGCAACCACCGACCCACGCTTTAGCGCGCTGAATGTTCCCGGCGGTGCGGTGCTGGTAAATGGCTATGGCGTTGCCGGGCTGATTTTATACCGCGAAGCGGATGGCAGTTACGCCGCGTACGACCGCTGCAGTACCGTTGATCCTTCAAAGCTTTGCGCCGTTACCCTTGATGCCGGAAACTTTACTGTTACCGACCCCTGCAGCGGAGGCAAATGGGCCCTCTCCAGCGGGAACCCGGTTAAAGCACCCGCGGTAACCTCGCTTAAAGCCTATAGTATTGATGTAAGTAATTTTGAAATATTTGTATCAAATTGAATTGGTGAGTGGTGAATGGTGAGTAGTCAGTAATTAGCTATTTACTACTCATTATTCATCATCCAACACTCACTATTCACCTCTCACAACTCACCTGCTCACTATTCTCATTAAAATTTAGATATTTGTATCGAATTGATACATGGAAGCTGACAAAATAAAAGAAAGTATAAAGCGGGCCGCGCAGGAACTGTTTCGCAAGTTTGGTTATCACAAAACCAGTGTTAACGAAATTGCCAAAAAGGCAAAAATCGCCAAAGCCACTATTTATAAGTATTTCGAGAGTAAGGAAGATGTTTTGCACTCCCTGCTGATGGATTATATCAAGGTAAGTGTTAACGACCTGATCCATAGCAACACGCACGAGGATGATGAAGAGGCGCATTTAAATACCCTCATCATGAAAACATGCCGCCTCAGCTACACCGTATGCAATGAGTTTATCGGCTGGGATTTCATCCGCGAATCGGCCAATTCACAGGCTTTCCTTAAAAACCTATCCAACGAACTGGAAGAAATGCTGGTAAACGCCTTTAGCCAGTTAAGCGGCCTGCGTAAACAGGAAAATTATTTAAAACGCCTGCACTTTCTGATCAAGTGCAGCAAAAGTATTGTATTCAGTTTTGCATTTACCTCGGTAAGTGATTCGGATGTGCGGAAGAATTTTGTTTCCTTTCAGAAAGATATACTGCCTTATCTGGTAAAGGCGGCAATAACGATTTGATTTACTAAAAATTTATCATTGCAAGCGTAGCGTGGCAATCGCGAACTACGCACTACGACCATGCATCGCCACAAAAACGTAGTTCGCGATTGCTTCGTGCCCCGCAATGACAACACGGGTTATTACTTGGCAAACTTCCTTTTCAACCAATTCCCAATAAAAGCCCCGATCACCCCGGCGATTGCGCCAACGAGGCTAAACAAAACATTAAAAGCTATAAATTTAATGATGCTACCCGTATCCGTTTTGCCGCTATACCCCAATAAAATATAAATCAGGAATAAAACATACCCGAACATAGCCCCGTTAATAATTACAGTACGGCGGCTCCCGCTAAAATAGCCGATAAACAGCGCCCCAATTGCCCATGGGATAATATTATACCAGCCTTTTATAAAATAGTTGGAAAGAAAGCTTAACCCGATGGCTGCCACCAGGATCAATAATTTTGCGGCCAGGGTTTTCATATCCGATCTTTAAAAAAAATATATTTCACTAAATATTTTGAAATCAAAGATATAATAATTTACTTTGACAAACAAAGTACTTTTAAGTGGAAGAAAAACAAATACAGGACGACCTTGCCTCTATCCGCAGCCTGATGGAGCGATCCTCAAAATTTATATCCCTCAGCGGGTTATCGGGGATACTGGCGGGGATTTATGCATTAATTGGTGCGGGGGTAGCATATTATGAACTATACATCGGGATAGGAACACACCGTTTTAACCCGCATTTTCGGATTATTGAAAATATAGAAGATTCATTCCTATTGTTCACTTTATTACTAATTGCACTTGCAGTTTTATTGGCCTCTCTTTTAACGGGCTTTATTTTAACCGCCCGCAAAGCCAAAAAGAAAGGGCAACCTATCTGGGGAAATACAAGCCGCTCTTTGCTATTCAACATGGCTCTACCGCTTATCAGCGGAGGACTACTTATCCTGATATTGTTATTTCGCAGCTATTACGGCATTGTATCGCCGGCATCGCTTATTTTTTACGGACTTGCTTTGGTTGGGGCGAGCAATTTTACTTATAAAGATGTGCGCTACCTGGGCATTTGTGAAATTGTACTGGGTTTAATTGCCGCTTGTTTACCCGGCTATGGTTTGTTATTTTGGGCGATTGGTTTTGGTGTGCTGCACATTGTATACGGCAGCATGATGTACTTTAAATACGACAGGTGAAAGTCCCCTTTGAAAAATTAGATAAAGCTTTTGAGAACCGCTTAAGGCTGCAGATCATGAGTGTGCTGATGGTAAACGACCGGTACGACTTTAATTCGTTAAAGGAACTGCTGGATACCACTGACGGCAACCTGGCGTCGCACCTGAAGGGATTGGAAAAGGAAGAATATATCCTGGTGCATAAAACCTTTTTGGGCCGGAAACCAAATACTACCTACGAGGCTACCGAAAAAGGAAAAACTGCTTTTAAACAGCATCTGGATGCTTTGGAGAAATTAATTCAACAACAAAAATCAAATTAATATGGAAACCAAACCACTCATTACCTTATTAAGATACGCCGCGATAGGCGGCAATATCTTATTTATTTTATGGATCTTATTCAACGCCATGGACGAAGGCTTCCAGGGTACGCTGCCTGAGAAATTATCCGCTATCGGACTGATTGGACTATTGTCTGTAAACAGCATCCTCCTGCTCAGGAAAGCATCTCAAAAAACCGTGAATAATTAACCCGTAAATTTTTTTATCCAAACACTTTGAAATACAAAGTACTTTTAATAAATAGAAATCATGAAAACTACAAACCAGTGGATTACGCACTTCAATGAAAATGCCCTTCAAAAAAGGGTTAACTGGGACACCAAACCTCATATAAACCAAAAGGAACTTCGCAAGATTCTTCCATCAATGCAAGCCTGGCAGTTGGGCGAGACCTCGGAAGGGACGCATCTAATTGCTGCTTCCCAAAAATATGCATTAAAAATCGGCGACCCGCAATATCTTATGGCCGTTAAGCTTTTTATAAAGGAGGAGCAGAAGCACGGGAACAACCTGGGCAAATACCTCGACAAAATTGGTGAACCCCGTATTAAACAAAACTGGGGCGATACCTTATTCAGGAAAATAAGATATTTCAACACTAATATGGAGTTATGGACACTTGCTGTATTAGTAGTTGAAAGCACCGCTCAGCTTTTTTATCAATCGCTTAAAAATGCAACGTGCTGCAAGCTATTAAAAGAAATATGTACAGATATATTGATCGATGAAGCCCAACATATCCACTTTCAAACGGAAAGACTCACTATATTGTATGAAAATAAAAGTCCATTTTCTAAAAGATGGCGACAGCCCGCATACAAACTATTCTTTTTTCTCGTCTCCCAACTGGTATGGTTTGCACATTCCAAGCTATTTAAAGCCGGGGGCCTATCCTATAAAAAGTACAATTTCAAAATGGTTTATAAATATAACAAGACTATCAAAGGCATAATAAAAGCACCGTTCATCTGGCAAAATCCCCAAGTAAACCTCAACTATGAATACTGAAGAAAAATTAAATGCCAGAAAATGGTGGTGGTTAAAAAGAGGCAAATATAACAAAGGACTAATTTTGTCTGGTTTTATTGCCTTTCTCTTGTACTGCATCTTGGGTCCCATCTTTATAGCGCCGCATACGGAGTTTGAAGAAACCCTATTCGAAATGGCGTTCCAGGGTATTTTCTATGGATTCATGATGGTTTTGGCAAATGTCTTTTATACATCAGGGTGGTTAATTGATTTGTTGTTTAACAAAAGCAATAGTGAACCATTCAGGCGACGGTTATTTGCATTAGGTTATTGGTTTTCCTTTACATTGCCTATTTCACTTATCCTTTGGGTTATGACAAGATTTTTTATTTGGGGGAAATAATGGAAAGTGATAACACGAATAAAACCACCAAAAGCAAAGCCTTAAAGCGGGCAATTGCAAATGCAATAATTATGATCGCTACTTATGCGATAACCTGGCGATTTTACGCTATGTGGTGGTTTTTTATCGCATTCATGGATTTGATAATCGTCTTAATTTTCTTTATTGGCTTAATGGCAGTATAGTATTTGGCATAAAAACCCGAAAACAAGGTAATCAGCCTGCCCTTCTTTTAATAAAATCATGGAGATTAACACATTGTTATACAGTTTAAAAATATGGTTGACCAGTGTACTGTTATCACCGGTCATATTTGTTTTAATATCAATTTTAATAGATCCTAAAAACGCGTGGGTGATGTTCAATAATGGTGACGTAATAATGTACTGTTTTGCAATTATTATTATTGGCCTAATATTATCCTTCTTCACCTGGGTAGTATTTGTATTAATAATCGCACTGATAAAAAAAATTTGCCGCCAGGACAATATAGCAAAATGGCTTATTTGTGCTGTTGGCATAATCCTAACCCTTTCAACATTTGCTTTGGTGTTTGGTACAAACGACTTGTTTTATAACCCCCTCGTGTACGGTAACTGTATTTGCATCTCCTGGGGCGTTTGGTTTTACAAATTTAGCCCGTCGCCTGAAAATGAATAAAGAGCCTTTTGATTAAAACTTAAGGAATTATTTAACAAATATTTCACAATACCGATTTGGTTTTTGGTATATTTTTAGTTTAATTTGTATACATTAAAGCATTTACCAGATGAGCCGCGAATTAATTGAGTTTTCAGACATGATAGAGGAGCAGTTTGATATGGACGAAATTGAAGATATTGAACCGGATGATTTTTGGACATCCGTTGTGAATATGTTCATTTAGCGCCATATTTTTAACTTTCCACCGCGTTGATTGCGCCCCATGATCAACCGTTGGCATATTGTGCGCTCAAAATTATCCGGTCTAAGTATAGCAGTATGTGGGGACACATACTGCGGGGAAGGGGGATGTGCAATATTCCAACGTTTACAACTTCTCCAACCTGTACAACAACATTTCAACTTCCCAACCTTACAACATTTCAACAAATACGGTTAACTTTGCGCGCTTATGAACCAGCTAGCAAAACAGCGTTTTTTTGAAGACATTACGATAATTGACATCGCCGAGGAGGGCAAAGGTGTAGCCAAATCTGACGATTTTGTAATATTCGTGGATAAAGGCGTGCCCGGAGATATTGCGGATGTAGAAGTTTACCGCCGCAAAAAAAACTTTGGCGAAGGCAAGATAACCGAACTTAAAAAACCATCAGAATACCGTACCGAAGCTTTTTGCGAACATTTTGGCACCTGTGGCGGCTGCAAGTGGCAGCACATGACTTATGCGGCGCAATTAAAATTCAAGCAAAAGTCAGTTGCTGATGCTTTAACCAGGATAGCGAAAATAGATGTAGATGGCATGGCGCCCATTGTACCCTCCCCTGCTGACAAATACTACCGCAATAAGCTGGAATACACCTTCAGCAACAAACGCTGGCTGAACGATGGCGAAAACCGGACAGACGAAGCATTAAACATGAATGCCCTGGGCTTCCATATTCCAGGAAGGTTCGACAAAATACTCGACATCCACCATTGCTGGCTGCAGGCTGAACCGTCAAACACACTGAGAAACCGGATCCGGGATTTTGTAATCAAACACGACTATAGGTTTTATGATCTGAAAGCACATAGCGGCACATTACGCAACCTCATTATCCGCACCTCATCAACAGGCGAAACAATGGTGATCGTAGTTTTTGCTTTTGCTGATGAACAGGAAATCAAACAACTGATGGGCTTTATTAACGGGGAATTCCCGGAAATAACTTCCCTGCTGTATATCATCAATCAAAAAAAGAACGATACCATTTTCGACCAGGAAGTGATCGCTTACAGAGGCCCCGAATTTATTTACGAGGAAATGGAAGGTATTAAATTCCGGATCGGGCCAAAATCATTTTATCAAACCAACTCTATTCAAGCCTTAAAACTTTACGAGATTACCCGTGATTTTGCAGGGTTTAAAGGCGACGAACTGGTTTATGACTTGTATACCGGTGCCGGTACGATTGCCAATTTTATTGCCCGCAGCGTAAAAAAAGTGGTGGGTATTGAATATGTGCCTTCGGCGATAGAAGATGCAAAGATCAACTCTGCCATCAATAATATCAGCAATACCAAATTCTTTGCGGGTGATATGAAGGATGTGCTGGCGGCTGATTTTGTGGCCGAACATGGCAAACCGGATGTAATTATTACCGACCCGCCGCGTGCGGGGATGCACCCTGATGTAGTAAACCGCCTGATGGAAATTGAAGCCCCAAAAATAGTATACGTAAGCTGCAATGCAGCTACCCAGGCCCGCGATTTGCTGGTATTGAAGGAGAAATACGATACGGTTAAAATTCAGCCGGTAGATATGTTCCCCCATACGCAGCATGTGGAAAATGTGGTATTGCTGGTTTTGAGAAGCGTTCATAGTTCATGAAGGCTGCGTCCATAACAGAAAAAAAATAAAAATCGGTGCAATCACAAAATATAATCGGTGTAACTGAGTGTAGCGAACTCATGAACGCCATTAAAAAAACAAACAATTGTGAATAATCACAAAAAAATGGAACCGGAAGAACTTTTAAACGAAAATAAAAATAGCGAAGATCCGAAAAAGGATAGTCCGTTATTGAGCCTGGAGCGTGACCTTAAATTTTTTCATGAGTCTGTACGCGAGGTAGCTATAGAGATAATGGTTGAAGGATTATCCAACTACCCCATATTTATTGCCCATCAGCATGAACTGAACCTGGGTGAACTGATCCTGGACCGAAACGACCTTAATACAGAATGGAGCATCCACGCTTCTACACTTGAGGAATTTGTAGAAAAAGGAGTGATCAAAGAAATACTAAAAGAACGTTTTATCCAATCCTACAAAAACCCAAATGATTTTATGTGTGTATTTGTAGTGGTGCCTGAAGGGGCTAACTTTATTTATTACCCGTATCCTAAATAAATTTGTTGTGAGGTTGAAAGGATTTTTTTGTTGTAATGTTGTAAAGTTGTGAGGTTGAAAGGTTAATTTTGTCTTTACAAAGTGACAGGAACTTTACAACATTCCAACCTTGCAACATTTCAACCATACTAACAACATCCCGACATAAAATGCCAGATAAACAACTCCTGATATTAAACAGCCAGCAGATCCAGCAAAAGATTGACCGGATAGCTTACCAGATACTGGAAGATAATTTTGACGAAGAAGAAATTTTAATTGCCGGGATATTACCTGGCGGAAACAAAATTGCAGAAAGATTAAAAGCTATCCTTGATAAAATTGCACCTTTTAAGATCAGGCTGCTTACCATTAAACTGGATAAGTTTAGCCCTTTTTTGAAAGCAGAGATCAATTTTGACGTGCAGGACTGCAGCAACAAAGTAATTATCCTGGTAGACGATGTTTTAAACAGCGGCAAAGCATTGGCTTATGGCTTTGGCGTTTTCAGGGATGTACCGCTAAAAAAATTCCGTACTGCCGTTTTGGTCGACCGTAACCACAAAAATTTCCCCATCACCACTGATTTTGCCGGGATTGCCCTATCTACTGTATTAAAAGAACATGTAGAAGTAGTTTTGGATGAAGCGGGCGAAGAGGATGGGGCTTATTTGAGGTAAAAATTATTTAAATTTGTTATAAAACTTCGTTTTATGTCAATAGCAGAAATAAAAGAAACCAAATCAAATCTTATTGCATGGATTGAACAGCTTTCAGATTCCAACATGCTCACTGTTTTGGATAGTTTAAGAAACTCAGAACAAGATGGAGATTGGTGGGATAATTTGCCCGAATGGCAAAAACAGCATATAAATGAAGGGATAGAAGATGAGGAAAATGGTCGTGTCATTTCATCAGAAGAGTTTTGGAAAAACTTAAAAAATGGATGAAAATTCCTCATTTGTAATTCACTACACCAAAAGAGCTAATGCTGATGCAATTGTTATAAAAAACTACCTGTTATATAATTTCACGCATAGAGAAGTTGACCACTTTTATGATTTATTGGAGACGTTTGAGCGCGCGACAAAACCCTTCCCGGAACTCTATCCCCTGGTTAACAACAGCAAAAAAATCCGACGAGCTGTTTTAAGCAAACAATTGTCTGTATTTTACAGAGTTTCAAAAAACCGAATTTCCATTAACTCCATCTTGGATAACCGTATGGATCCGTCTAAATGGCCTTGATTTTCAGCAACTCCTCCACTTTTTCCGCCGTCAAACTCAACCCATCAGCAATTATAGTGGCCTGTCCATAAAAAGGCTCTCTCTCTGTTAATTTATCAGTAATAAAAGCAACCAGCGCTTCGCCGTGGTGCTGGCGCAACAAGGGGCGTTCTTCTTTTTCATTTTCAAGCCGCGTGGCTAAAGTTTTGGGAGATAATTTGATGTAGATGGTTTTGCCGTGCGTGTTCATCCAGTCCATGTTGTCAAAAAAGCAAGGCAAACCTCCACCGGTGGACACAACGGCATGTTCGGGATATTGGGTTTGTTTTAAAACTTCTGATTCCAGTTCGCGGAAAGCATTCTCACCAAATTTGGCGAAATATTCAGCAATGGTCATCCTCTCTTGTGCTTCGAGGATATGGTCGAGATCTATAAAGTCATACCCCAGCCTGTTTGCCAATTTACGACCCAAAGTGGTTTTTCCGCAGCCCATAAAACCAACCAGGAAAATGATGCCTAAACCCTCAGAAGTGGATTTTATGTTATTTTGAGACACGTTAACTTCAAATTACAAATCATTAAACTTTTTCCCGCTATAATCCACACCTACCATGAACTATGAACCATCAACTATGAACTATGAAAGCTTCACCCTCGGGTCAATCCAAACATAAATAATATCCACCAAAATATTGATGACCACAAAAATAAATGCAATAAATAAAATGGAGCCCATTACTACCGGGAAATCGGACATCTCCAAAGCATCGACCGTTGTTTTACCCAAACCGTTATAGCCAAAAACATATTCCACAAAAAAGGAACCTGCCAGCAGCGAGGCAAACCAGTTGGCTATAGCGGTGATTACCGGGTTCAGGGCATTCTTTAATGCATGACGGTATACGATCGCATTTTCGCTTAAGCCTTTTGCCCTGGCTGTACGGATATAATCCTTACCCAGCTCATCCAGCATCGCATTGCGGGTAAGCTGCACAATAATCGCCAAAGGCCTTAAGCCGAGGGTAACCATCGGCAAAACCAGGTTGCGCCAGGTGATCACTTCGCCTTTAAATGGATCATAAGTATATAAACTGCCCGACATGTTTAAGCCGGTGTATCTGGATAACTCGAACCCAAAGATCCACGCGATGATAATGCCTGCAAAAAAGGAAGGCGCGGAAACACCCAGCGTTGAGATCCCGATGGCCAGCTTATCGATCCATGTATTTTGATGTACGGCACTCAATACGCCAAAAAAAACACCAATCAGTATGGCAAATATCATGGCCGTAGTAGCCAGCACCAGCGTATTGGGGATTACTTCTATTAATAGCTTAGCTACTTCTTTATGGGTTTGATAGGAACGCCGTAAATAGGGCCATTTGAGCGCCAATACCCTCTCAGATGAAATTGGAAACAATTTCACATAATGATATTGCTGCTCTTCTTGTTTGGTGTTGAGGTGAAAACCGATTGGTGAAAGGTCGTTCAGGTAGTAAAGAAATTGCACCGGGATAGGTTTATCCAAACCAAATTCCTTGCGGATAGCCTGAAGCGATTGCACATCCGCCCGCTGTCCCTGCGTCATCCGTGCCGGATCTACCGGTAAAATATTAAACAGAAAAAAAACCACTACCACAATACCAAGCATTACTGCCGAGCCATAAAAAAACTTGCGGATGAGGTAGCGGATCATTTTTTAAGAACTTCTTCAATCTTAGCTTTAAACCAGTTGGTTTTTGCGAGATCAGCGGGATTTAAATTTTGACGCTCTTTAATTCCTGTTCCATAGTCCTTAGCCGGAAATACCTTGTAGAATGTTTCGAGATCATTACTATCGAACATTTGCAATATCATTTCCTCGTCTGTCCTAATAACTTTAGGCTTTTCTTCTCTGAAAAATGAATAACTTTCCCTTGCACGGAGAATGCCAAGCAAAATTTTATCCCTGATTAATTTTCGTTCATTTTCAATTGACGCCACATAGCCCGCCCTGTCGAATTCATTCCCTTTAGAATTATAGAACTCTTCGAGATTATCAGGGTGGTATAAATAATTTTCAATGGAATAATAGTTAAGAATAAAGAGCTTCTTGTATGCCGTTAATACGCTAATCCTTTCTTCGTCCGTTAAATAATCACGATCAATTAGACCATTGTAATTGGCATTGTTTTTTGTTTTGTAAAAAACATCTGCTTTATTCTTACCTACAAGAAATATGGTATCTTTTATTTTGAGATTATTATATAACGAAGTATCGGTATTTTCTGAAAACACCAGCGTTTTTCCTTCGAATATATTAGCTAAAAACTCTTTGCTTACTGCGATTTCAAAAATATCAGCATTATTCTTTGTTGATGGAAGGATAACCTGCGGCACGTCAAAATTCAGGTTGTCAAAATCAATGATTGCTGCATTTTCTGTAGCATTTGCATATTCTATAAACCCCAAAGAATGGCTGGCTATCCATAGTTGGCAGTTCTCTGGTATCCAGTTCTCAGTAATTTCTTTAAGCAAATTTTTTTGCAAAGCTGTATTTAAATGTAGATCTATTTCATCAAAAAAGTAGATTGTATCTTGAAAATATTCCTTTCTGGTTAAGAGATTAAGAAGTATATTAAATATTTCTTTTTCACCACTGCTTAAAAAATCATACGGGATATTCGATGACCCTTTTTCAAATAAAATTTCAGCTATCTTGCCTTCAAGTGGTGGTTTAATCGATATTAACTTAATTCTTGTTCCTTCTTCAATACCAAATATATTTTCAAACGCTTTGTTGAGTGGATTAATATAGCTTTCCTTAATTGCTTCTGTCGATACATTTCCTTTAAAAACATCTGTTAATATGGACGAAGCCACTTTTTCAATATCATTTTCAAACCGATTATCTCGATCTATAAACATTCGAGGACGATCCGTATCCTTTTCAAAGATAAAATTTCCCTCTCCTAATGTTCTTCTTGTTAATCTTGGAACTTGCCTAGCGCTTGTCCGTCCATAAAAAGAATCAACTTTAAGTCCTTGGTATGAGACCCCAGAAATAATTTTTGCTTCAATATATGCGTTTGATTGATTTTTCAAATCGGTTAAGATTTTCAATTCGAACACCTTTTTTTTTGAATCTTTTACATAATAGGGTTCAACACCAAATCCGTCATTTCTGCTTATTTTATTTGCAACTTCAAAAGCATCAAACACAGAAGATTTCCCCGACCCATTTGTACCAATCAACAAAACAAGCTTAGCGGGTTCAGCCAGCGAGGTTAAATCGATGGTCAAATCATCAAAACGTTTAAAATTCTTTAGTTCCAGCTTCGTAATCTTCATGAAATAAAAGTAGTTAATTTATTTCTGAAAATAATCTTCTACCAGCACGTCATAATTTGGAATAGAATGGTAATGCCATTTATTGATGATAGTACCGTTTTTTATCAAAAATATACCGGGGTTAGCCCGCACCATCGTTTTTAGGGGCACTTCATCAGCATAAAATAGCTCGAATGCCAGGTCGTGCTGTTTGCTGAACGCCTCCGAATATTGCGCGGAGTTGGAGGTAAGCATTACGGTACGTGTATGGTAATCATTTTGCAGGTTGATGGCGGTAGCATTTAACCGTGCCAGTGCATCGGTATCAGTATGGCGTAAATCATACGCCACAATTACCAGGTTTAGGTAAGGATTGGTTAACAGTTCTTTGGTGTAGTCAGTGCCCTGGGCGTCGCTGATAGTGAGATCCTGGATCTCTGGTGAAAAACCTTTTTTTACCAACCGGCTTTCCGGCGTACCCACAACCGACCAGTCGTTATCTTTCCAGATATTGCTGCTCATATATTCGGTGTTATTCATCACCTTTGTGGCACCTGTTTTTTTATTTTTTAGCGTATAGGTGAGTTCATACTCGTCAGGCTTGGCGCCAGGAGGTGTTTTCATTTCATCCGGAATATTAGCGCCAACTTTATAAGCCAGGAAATCTATCACCGGCAAAAAGTTATAGGTGTAAAGGCCTATCCCTACCGCGACTACGGTTGCCGCGATTAATAATTTATTCCCGGTGTTTGGGTTTGTAAGCGGCTGTATCCTTCGGCGGTTTTTAAACAGGATGATTATCAACAATAATAAAAACATATCCTTGCTGAAAGATTGCCATGGGGTTAACGGGATAGCGTCCCCAAAACAACCGCAGGTTTGCACCACTTTAAAATAAGCCGAATAAAAAGTTAAAAAGCCAAAGAAAATGGTGAGCAGCAGCAAACCCCAGGCAACATTTACAGAGCGGGCGCCGATGAGGAGACCAAAGCCTAATATGATCTCCAACGAGCATAATATAATGGCAATATAAAGTGAAAATGGTGTAAAAAAAGTAAGGTGCAGGACGTCGAAATATTCTTCGAGCTTATACGAGAAGCCCAGCGGGTCGTTAATTTTTACCAGGCCCGAGAAAATAAAAAGCACGCCAACAAATATCCGGCATGCCCATATCCACCATGGAGTTGTTTTAGTATTAGTCATTTTGTTAAGCGTTGGAAAGTTGCAACGTTGGAAAGTTGTAAGGTTTGGCGTTTTTCAAATTGCAAAAAACGTAAAATCTCAATTAAAAACCCTTTGATTAAAAATAACATTGCAACTTTACAACATTACAACCTTTCAACAATTGCGAATGGCTAAAGATACGTTTTTTCGGAAAAAGGCAACGCTGAATGCCGGGGGCTATTTAATTGATTTGAGCAGCCCAAAGGTTATGGGGATCATCAACCTGACACCCGACTCCTTTTTTGCGGGTAGCCGGAAACCCGGCGTTGAAGAAGCCGTGTTGCAGGCAGGCAAAATGCTGGGCGAAGGAGCTACTTTTTTAGACCTCGGAGCCTATTCCTCACGCCCCGGCGCTGTGGACATTTCCATCCAGGAAGAAACGGACCGGTTGTTGCCGGTGATTGAAGCCATCAGGGCTGAATATCCCGAAGCTATGTTATCCGTTGATACCTTTCGTTCAAAGGTTGCTGAGGCAGCAATAAATGCGGGTGGGCACATCATCAATGACATCTCCGGCGGCCAGTTGGATGAGGATATGTTTGCAACCGCAGCGCGTTTACAGGTACCTTATATTTTAATGCACATGAAAGGCACGCCGCAAAATATGTTGCAAAAAACTGATTACGAAGATGTATTTGCCGAGGTTTACGATTATTTCTCAACCAAATATTACCAGCTAAAGCAACTGGGGGTACATGATGTGATCATTGACCCTGGTTTTGGGTTTGCAAAAAAACAGGAGCAAAGTTATGCCCTGATGAGCCGCCTCGAAGAGTTTAACAGGCTGCAACTCCCCATTCTTGCGGGCGTTTCGAGAAAGCGCATGATCTATCACCTACTAGGCATCGACCCTGAAGAAGCTCTTAATGGCACGACGGCGTTAAACACGATTGCCCTTACAAAAGGCGCAAATATCCTTCGCGTTCATGATGTAAAGGAAGCTGTAGAAGCGGTAAAAATCTTTAAGGCCTGCGAAGCGTAAATTCAGTTACTGATTTTTTGATAATCAACCGTAGCAATATCGGGAATCATTGGCCTTAGCGTCATCAGGTCGCCATTCAACATCACCAGGTAGTTGAAGGAGGTATCGTTATCAAAATATAAGCGTTCGTTGCTCATTGCAAGCATTGACATCAGATTTATCCTGGTATGGTAGACGCCTTTTGAAGAATATTTATGTTGGACGTATTTAACATAAGTACTGTCGGCATTCAGTCGTACAATATTTCCGTTACCAGGTTTGTAGATCGAATCAGCCGGCAAAATATTTCCGTTGTAAACACGACGTACTTCCCAACTGCCAAACAGTCCGCTGTTAAGGGGTACGGGAGTGTTTTTTTTACAGGAAAACAGGAACAGGATAACAATCGCAACAAAAAAAGAAGCTCTCATAACTATTTTTTTATTGATTACGATGGAAAAATGAGAAATGCGACAGGTGAAAGATGAAAATTCAGATCGCATAAATTGAGATTATTGTCAGATAAATTTATCCGATTACACTTTTATCAAAAGTTTTCGATGCTGTTTCTTATGAAGTCGATTGTATTTTTATTATTTTTGATTTATGCGGATATATCTTGACAATTGTTGCTTTAATCGTCCGTTTGATAATCAATCTAATATAAGGGTAAAGTTAGAGACCGATGCCAAGCTGTACGTACAATTAATGATTTTAAATGGTAAAATAGAATTGGCCTGGTCGTATATACTCGATTTTGAAAATGAGGCCAATCCATTTTTTGAAAGAAAGTATACCATTGAAAAGTGGAAACATTTGTCAATCATTGATATTTCGGAAAACGGTTTGATCTTATCAAAAGCTTCAAACTTTGTAAAATCCGGCATCAAAGCTAAGGATTCGCTACATTTAGCTTGTTCGATAGCAACGAATTGCGATTACTTTTTAACGACAGATGATCTGATTCAAAAAAGATGTTTAAAAACAATGAAATAGCCGTAGTTAATCCTATTGAATTTATAAAGATAATAGAGGAATTATGACAACGATAACAGATACCGAGGTAAAACAAAAAGGATTAGGCGCTCTATTGGATGCGCTGGGAGAGGTGGATGCCGAACGTTTTATTACTTTGCTCAACAGGGACCCTTTTGATTACACAACGTGGCAAAAAAATCTATTTGAGAACATGGATATCAACCAAATAAGTAAAAAAGCTATGGAATTGAGAAAGGGAGCATAAAGATCGAATAATCTAATCTTAACTAATTTGACCGCTGTTTTTGTCTATTGAAATGGTGGTTTTTCAAATACTTTTTCAGGATATTTCTCCATTTCGTTCAGGCGTTTTGATATTGCATTCCAGATATAATTTCCACCGATTATATGAATCGGCTCATAAAAATTTATATCCTGATGATATGCAAGTGCTTTTAAGGTTAACAGAGGATTTCTGGAAGTATATTTATCCTCGTAAGCCTTCATCATTGTTTTTAGGGAAAGATAAGAAGATAAGAAGGCGACATCAATAAAGTCTTTTAACCGTGTTCCATTTCCAATAATTGCATTCAACTTCATCGCTGCAATATCCTCAAGGCTCGCTAACCTTATCTCCTCTATTACAACCAATGGCTTTACTAAAGGATAAGTGTGGCTTATGAGATCAACCTTTGTTTCGGCGATTTGCCCTTTTAAAGTGTTTCTATCCTGATAATCGAGTCGAAAACTCTTTTTTGATTCGAGATAGATAAGCATTTTGTTTTCATCAAAAGGTTTTTCTGAAAACAAATCAAGATCAATGCTTATCCGATGGCCGATTTGTAAAGAAAGCGCTGTTCCACCGACCAAAAAAAAATCAGCAAGATTTTCATCCTGCATTAAATCTTTTAAGAGTTCCAGTGTAGAGGTAGAGACTGTTTCTTTACGTAACATTTCATTTTTGATAATGGAATTCCGAATGCTTTACTTACAAAGTTCATGTCCCTGTCGTTAAGATATGGAATAGTTTTTATGGCTTCTTGCATCCCTTTTTCACCATACATATTAAGCGCGGCCCACCAATCGCTGGGCCATCCCCTTTCAATTACTCTTTGCACCACAATATTTCGCATCTGCTGATAATCAAAATCGGCAAGGTCATATTCCCATAATAAAGTTGGATTTATTTTGGCTTCCGGGTGTTTTTTGTAATCCTCTAAATAAATAAAATTCATTTGGAAAGCAACTTTGGCTTACAACAAATATAACGATTTACAGGCAACTTTTGAAGTTTTATCTATTGAAAAGAAGACTACACACTAACGTTACGATATCGAAATACTTCATTATTAAGCTGTATCCCTAAAATAGCCATCTCAACCCACCAACTCCATCATCTTCAATATCGCATCCACATATTCGCGGTTGTTGGCCAGGCGCGGAACTTTATGCTGACCGCCGATCTTGCCCCGTTCTTTCATCCAGTTAAAGAAAGTGTCTTTGGGCGCTTTGCGAACGATGGGGCGGCGCAGGGCCATATCCTTAAAACGTTTAGCATCGTAATCGGAATTTATGCGGCGCAGGGTTTCATCTAAAATATCTACAAACCGCTCAAACTCGGCAGGTTTTTTTTCAAATTCGATGATCCATTCATGGGCGCCACTGTCGTCGCCATTAAAGTAGACAGGCGCTGCGGTATAGTCGCGGATGATGGCGCCTGTTTGCTGGCAGGCTTCGTCTAAAGCACGTTCGGCATTGTCGACGATTAATTCTTCACCAAAAGCATTGATGAAATGTTTTGTGCGCCCGGTAACCTGGATCCGGAACGGAAATTTCGATGTAAACCTCACGGTATCGCCGATCATATACCGCCATAATCCGGCATTGGTACTGATGATGAGGGCATAATTTTTATCCAGCTCCACTTCGTCCAGGGTAAGTGTAGTCGGATTTTCTTTATGGAGTTCCTCTAAGGGCAAAAACTCGTAAAAAATGCCATAATCAAGCATGAGCAACATTTCTCCCGGTTCGCGGGTATCCTGTATGCCAAAAAAACCTTCGGAGGCGTTATAGTTCTCCAGGTAATACATATCATCATTCGGGATCAGCTTTTTAAACTGTTCGCGGTATGGCGTAAAATTTACTGCGCCGTGGAAATACATTTCAAGATTGGGCCATACTTCCAGCAGGTTTTTTTTGCCGGTTATTTCCAGTATCCGTTTAAATAGTAGAATATTCCAGGTGGGCACACCACTCAGGCTGGTCACATTTACCCCAATGGTTGCGCGGGCCATCTTCTCAATCTTTTCCTCAAAATCTTCCAGCAAGGCAATATCCATGTCTGGTGTACGGTGAAGTTCGGCCCAAAGGGGCAGGTTTTTCATCAGCACGGCGCTCAGATCACCGAAAGAAGCATCCGCATTAAGTTCGCTTACCTGGTAGCTGCCGCCGAGCGTCAGGATTTTGCCGGTAAACATGCGTGAATTAGGTTGATTATTAAAATAAATGGTCAGCAGATCCTTGCCTCCCTTAAAATGACATTCCTCCAGGGCTTCTTCACTCACAGGGATAAATTTACTTCTGTCGCTTGTCGTACCAGATGATTTGGCGAACCATCGGATTTCTGATGGCCACAAAACGTTTTGCTCGCCTTTCAGCATCCGCTCGATATAGGGTTTCAGCGTATCGTAAGTTTGTATCGGTACGCGCTCTTTAAATTCGTGCAGGTTGAGGATACTTTTATAGCCGTGCTTTTTACCCCATTCGGTATTTTCAGCACCTGCTATCAATTGCTCAAACCATTCCTCCTGTACTTCATTCGGATATTTCATAAAAAGCTCTATCTGGTGGATACGCTTTTTCATAAACCATGTAAATACGGAGTTAAAAATTTCCATAGGCTACTTTACGTGATCGAACGTTTTTCTTTTCAGCACAAAGTTGGCTCCCAGGTAAACCTTACGCACCATTTCGTTAGCGGCCAGAACTTCGGGCACCCCCGATTCCAATATTTTCCCTTCAAAAAGCAAGTAAGCCCTATCGGTTATCGAAAGGGTTTCCTGTACATTGTGGTCGGTGATCAGGATGCCGATATTCCGCGTTTTTAATTTAGCAACCATTGATTGGATCTCCTCCACCGCGATAGGATCGACCCCGGCAAATGGTTCGTCAAGCAAAATAAAATTCGGCTCGGCTGCCAGCGCCCTTGCAATTTCAGTGCGGCGGCGTTCACCGCCTGACAGCAAGTCGCCGCGGTTACGGCGCACTTTGTGCAAGCTAAACTCGTCGATCAGTTCCTCCAGTTTTTCTTTTTGGCGCTCTTTGCTCATGTTGCCCATTTCTAATACGGCTTTTATATTGTCCTCTACAGAAAGCTTCCGAAAAACCGATGCTTCCTGCGCCAGGTAGCCGATGCCCTTTTGCGCACGGCGGTACATCGGGTCGTGGGTGATGTTTTCATCATCTAAAAAAATCTCACCCTCGTTGGGTTTTATCAGCCCTACGATCATGTAAAACGAAGTGGTTTTACCTGCGCCGTTAGGCCCGAGTAAACCTACGATCTCGCCCTGTGCCACATTGAATGAAACGTCGTTTACAACAGTTCGCTGTTTATATTTCTTTAATAAATTATCTGCCCGAAGAATCATTTTTTTTATTTACGATTTACGAAGTACGAATTACGATTTGATTGATGTTTAAAATTACTCCACTTGAAGCAATCGTAAATCTAAAATCTTAACTCGTAAATCGAATACCTTTTATATTTAATTGTATAAAACGTTTTTCCCGCCAGATATTTTCCTCAATAGTATAACAAATATCAAAAGGGACATCTTTTTTTAATTTAGGCAGGTGTTCGCCCTGTTCGAAGGCTATACTTTCAAACCCGGGCGAGCCTTTTTGGATCACGGTCATCTTCACATGATTTTCTCCTACAAGGCCTGCAACCCCGCTAACATACACATTTTTACTGAGGAAAACCGGCGCCATATTTTCCGGCCCGAAGGGTGCAAACATATTCAATAATCTGAAGAATTTTGGTTCGATCTGGCTTAAATGCAATTCAGCATCTATGGAAATTTGCTGGATCAGCTGTTCAGGTTTAATGGTTGCGCTCACCACTTCTTCAAAACGGCTGGCAAAGGCCTCCACGTTTTCAGGTTGCATAGTAAGGCCGGCTGCAAATTTATGGCCACCAAACTGTATCAGCAAGTCACTGCAGCCGCAAAGCGCCTCATAAAGGTCGAACCCCGGTACTGAACGTGCCGAACCTGCCACATGCCCGTTTGAACGGGTGAGTACAATGGTTGGCCGGTAATATTTCTCGGTTAATCGCGAAGCAACAATACCGATGACGCCTTTATGCCAATGCTCATTAAATACTACAGTTGAGTTCCGGTTGATCAGTTCTTCATTGTTATCAATAATGCTCAATGCCTCATCGGTAATGGAAAGGTCGTGCCCCTTACGCTCGGTATTTTTTACATTGATGAGCAGGCTTTTTTCTTTAGCGACCTCAACATCGGTAGTGATCAGCAGTTCGACAGCGTGTTTGGCATCGTCAATCCTTCCTGCGGCATTAATGCGGGGACCCAATAAAAAAACAACATCGGATATGGTATAATAGGTACCTCTTCCGGCAACCTCCATTAAAGTTTTAACCCCAATGGATGGGTCTGTATTAATTTTTTGCAAGCCAAGATGGGCCAGAATCCGGTTCTCGCCGGTAATATGTACAATGTCGCAAGCGATGCTGATCGCAACGAGGTCGAGATAGCAGGTAACCTCATCCAAAGGGATCTCATTTTTTTCGGCATAAGCCTGTATCAGTTTAAAACCAATGCCGCAGCCGGAGAGTTCTTTGTAGGGATATTCACAATCGGGCCGTTTTGGGTCGAGTATGGCAATGGCGTCAGGCAATTCATCTCCCGGCAGGTGATGGTCGCAGATGACAAAATCGATACTTCTTTCATTCGCGTACGCGATCTTATCAACAGATTTAATTCCGCAATCAAGCGCTACTATCAATGTAAAACCATTTTCGGCGGCGTAATCTATCCCTTTAAAGGAAATGCCGTAGCCTTCCATATAACGGTCGGGGATATAATATTCGAGGTTGCTATAGCGCTTTTTGAAGAAACTGTAAACAACCGATACGGCCGTTGTTCCGTCAACATCATAATCGCCAAATACCAGGATCTTTTCTCCCCTTGAAATTGCTTCTTCTATCCGTAAAACCGCTTTTTCCATATCCTTCATCAGGAACGGATCGTGCAGCAACCGAAGGTCGGGGCGAAAAAAAAGCCGGGCATCTTCAAAGGTCTTTATGCCCCTGCTGATGAGCAACGCGCTTAACACCGGGTCGATATTCAGGGCATCGGCTAAGGATTTTACTTCCTCATGATCTGCGTTATCCCGTAATGCCCAGCGTTTATTCATATCTTTGCTAAAAAACAGTAAATATAGAGGAAAATTAGTGAATAGTGAGTGGTGAATAGTGAGCCGTGAGTGGTGAAAAATAATTATCACCGGGTAGCGATGGGTTTGAAACCCATCGCTACGGAAAACCTGGGCGGTATTTTACATGTCCCCATTTTTATTCAACAATCGTTTTCTAAAAAAAGACTTATAATATCAATGAAAATACATGCTTTGTGCGAAGGCTCCTATTCAGTAGACGCTACCAAAAAATTTATCCCTTTTAACCCCGAAATTGATAATTACCGCGACCGCCCAGCTTCTCTTTTTATCCATGTAAACCCTTTTTTGGTTGAAACAGCGGATGAACTGATCGTGTTGGATACCGGCCTTGGTTATAAAGATACCCGGGATGAATTAAACATCCACCAGCACATTATGAACGCAGGATACAACCCTGACGAGGTAACACTTGTGTCAATGACGCACCTGCATTACGACCATTCGGGAGGATTGGTTGTTGAACGTAATGGCAAACTGCAGCCAAGTTTTCCGAATGCCAGACATGTGATACAAAAACAGGAATGGGAAACCGCTATAACAGGCAAGTCATCATCCTATCATAAAGAGATTTTCGAAGCATTGGAGGCCAGCGTTGAACTGGTGTTTGTTGACGGATCCGGCATTTTACAACCGGGCATCCGGTATGAATTATCAGGCGGACATTCGCCTTTTCACCAGGTTTTCTGGCTGGAAAGCGAGGGCGAAAAGTGTTTTTTTGGGGGCGATGAACTGCCGGAGCCAGAGCAACTGATCAGGAAGTTTGTTGCAAAATATGATTATGATGGCCGCAAGGCGATGCAATTACGCGAAGAATACGGGAAAATAGCGGCAGAAGAAGGCTGGACTTGCTTATTTTATCACGCCAAATCGTTACCTGTGGGAAAAGTAAGCTACCAGGATGACCACTTTAAGGTTGAACCTGCTTAAGCGGGGTCTTCAACTTTAAAAAGCTCAACTATTTTATCAACATTAAGCGGTTTGGAGATAAAATCTTTAACCAGCGGGTACGAACGGGCTTTGTTAATGTCGTTGCTGAAAACAGAAGAAGAGATAATGAAAATTTTGGTTTTGCCTGAAGGGTCAATGTTAAGGCGTTTGTATTCGTCCAAAAACTCCCAACCGTTCATTATGGGCATATTTATATCTAAAAGGATATAATCGGGCAATTTGGCCGGATCATTCCGCTGAATCTCAACCAACTGATCAATAGCGAATTTACCGTTAAGGCAAGCCATGATCTCTGTGTTTAATAAAGCTTTCTTTATTAATTTTATGGAGATGAAGTTGTTTATTTCGTCGTCATCAACCAGTAACACGCTAACGGATCTGCTATTATAGTTCATCATACAGTATTTATATTGCTTTATACGCAACGAGAAATTAAAAAGTTTAAATCTTTTTAAAAATAATTAAAATCTTTCAGGAGCATTTTTGCTGGGGTTAGGCTTATGGATTTGTTACCCTCCCGTTAAATATTGGTTAATATAAATAAAAGTAATATTTTAGTTTCTTATTTCAAAACCTTAATCGTGAAAAAAATACAACTGATCCTATTGTTCATTTTAAGCACAGTATTATATGTTAAAGGGCAAAAATCCGGTCAAATTGATTCCGTAACCCAAAAACTTAAACCGTACAAGGGCTATTTTAACTTTTACTGGGACGAAAAAAATGGCCATATCCTGTTAGAGGTAGATAAATTTAACACAGAATTTTTATATGTAAACTCTTTACCGGCAGGCATCGGCTCAAACGACCTTGGTTTAGACCGCGGCCAGATAGGCGGAAGCCGCATTGTGAAGTTCATAAAAAGCGGCCCAAGGGTACTGCTGATCCAACCAAACTATGACTACCGGGCAGTAAGCAACAACGCAGAAGAAAGAAAATCGGTTGAAGAAGCTTTTGCACAATCAGTTTTATGGGGATTTAAAGTACAAGCTGAAGAAAACGACAAAGTATTGATTGACTTTACTCCATTTTTACTGCGTGATGCACACCATATTGCCGACAGGCTAAGCAGCAGCGGCCAGGGAAGCTATAACATTGATGAATCACGGTCGGCAGTTTATCTCCCGGACACTAAAGATTTTCCGGACAATTCAGAATTTGAGGCGATCATCACCCTTACCGGGAAAGCGAAGGGCAACGAGATCCGTTCGGTTACACCAGATGCAGACGCTGTAACGGTAAGGATGCACCATTCATTTATCCAACTGCCGGACAGCAATTACAAACCGCGCAGGTTCGACCCGCGCTCGGGATTGTATGATGTAAGTTATATGGATTATGCTACGCCTATTGATGAACCGATAGTTAAACACATGGCTACCCGTCACCGGCTTGAAAAAAAAGACCCGTCCGCTGCAATGAGCGAAGCTAAAAAACCTATTGTTTATTATGTGGACCCGGGAGCGCCGCCACTTGTAAGGAATGCGCTTATAGAAGGAGCCTCGTGGTGGAACCAGGCCTTTGAAGCCGCCGGGTATAAAAACGCGTTTCGTGTGGAAACTTTACCGGACACCGTTGACCCTATGGATATCCGCTATAATATTATCCAATGGATCCACCGCTCAACACGGGGTTGGTCGTACGGTGAATCTATTATTGATCCCCGCACCGGCGAGATCATTAAAGGGCAGGTATCCCTGGGTTCGCTGCGGGTGAGGCAGGACTTTTTAATTGCCGAAGGTTTGTTACAACCCTATGAAGATGGTAAACCTGCAGACAGCGCACTGATGAAAATGGTATTTGCACGCCTGCGCCAGCTTGCCGCCCATGAGGTTGGCCATACCCTGGGCCTGCAGCACAATTTTGCGGCAAGTGTAAATAACAGGGCCTCGGTTATGGATTACCCTGCGCCTTTGTTCAGTTTGAAGGCTGACGGAACAGTTGACCTTTCAAAAGCTTATGCCAGCGGGATTGGCGGCTGGGACAAGCGCGCCATCCTTTACGGATACCAGGATTTCCCGGCGGGAACTAATGAGGATAAAGCTTTAAAGGACATCATCAGCGAAACACTGAAACAAGGCTATTTGTATATTACTGATGAAGATGCCCGCCCGGCAGATGGGGCACATCCGCAGGCACACTTGTGGGACAACGGCACAAACGCGGCCGATGAGCTGAACAGGTTAATGATTATCCGTAAACATTTACTGGATAATTTCTCGGAAAAAGCTATACGGCCCGATGTGCCAATGGCCACTTTAGAAGAAGTTTTGGTACCGGTTTACCTGTTGCACCGTTATCAGGTGGAAGCAGCATCAAAAATGCTGGGAGGCGTGTATTATACTTATGCTATAAAAAATGATGGTCAAACCGTCACGAAATTGATCCCGCCAGCCGATCAGTGGAAGGCCTTTGATGCACTTATGTCAACCTTAAGCCCTGATGCTTTAGCACTGCCTGAAAAACTTATTGAAAAAATACCCCCAAGGCCCGATGGTTACCCGCGTACACGAGAATTATTTAAATCGCGCACGGGGCTTACATTTGATCCCATGGCAGCGGCTGAATCGGCAGCGGGCACCACCATTGAATTTATGCTTAACCCCCAGCGGGCCGAACGGCTGGTTGAGTATAAATCGAGAGATAATACGCAGCCCGGCTTAATACCCGTTTTAGATAAACTGGTTACCCAAACATGGAAAGCACCACAGCCAACAGGCTATAAAGGCGAATTGCAACGGTTGGTAAATGGGCTGGTATTGAAACAGTTACTTACCCTTACTGCGGACCCGCAGGCAGCCGAAAGCGTGCGGGGGATAGCATTAATGGAGATCGATGACCTGAAAAAATGGATGCAGGCAAGGCTAAACATTGCTGCAAGCGAAGAAAAGGCAAGCATATTATTCGGCCTATCACAAATTGAAGTGTTTAATAAAAACCCTGACCAGTTTAAACCTGCACCTATGTTAATTATGCCTGACGGAAGCCCGATAGGAGACTAAGCGCCCGTTCGGCCTCACCCCAACCCTCTCCAAAGGAGAGGGAGCCAGTAACGAGGTTATAACGCCGAAAATTGACCGTTTTGCATCGAAGCCCTCTCTATTGGAGAGAATTATTCATATAGTAATTTGTTTTTATAGGCATTCATGATGGCTCCGCCGTTTAGCTTAGGCGAAACGGAACTATAGAGGCAGAGAAATTATATCAGACTTAAATTAAATTATTACCGTGCAATGTGCATATTTACACCGTAATAAACACAACCTATGTCAACACCAATTGTTACCGGCCTGATGGCCTACGGAATGTCGGGCAGAATATTCCAGGCGCCCTTTTTAACCACTAACCCCGGTTTTAAATTTAAAGCCGTAGTTGAAAGGCATGAGAAGAAAGCCGGATTAAGGTATCCGGATGTGATCAGCTATAATTCGGTAGATGAATTACTGGCCGATGATGAGATTGAACTGGTTATTGTGAACACCCCCGGCAACACTCATTTTGAGCTGACGATGAAAGCCCTGAATGCCAGCAAACATGTACTGCTTGAAAAACCGGCAGCTACAAACGGCGCCGATGTGAAGGTGATGTTCGACCTGGCTAAAAAGTTAAACCTGTATTTATTGGTTTACCAGAACCGCAGGTGGGACAGTGGCTTTTTACAGGTAAAAGAAGTTATTGAAAGCGGCAGGCTGGGCCAGCTGATAGAAGTTTATTTCAGGATGGACCGATACAAACGCGCCCTTAGCCCCAAAATATTTAAAGAAACAGCTTCCACTCCCGGCGCAGGCCTGGTTTACGATCTGGGACCGCACCTGATCGATAATGTGATTTGCCTGTTTGGCAAACCGTTGAGTTTCACAAAAACAACCGGTATTTACCGGGAAGGCTCCGAAGTACCTGATTATTTTACCTACCATTTTATCTACCCCAACCAATTGAATGTATTTATTACTTCGGGTTTGCTGATCGCCGAAGTATTGCCTGGCTTTGCAATACACGGCACATTGGGAAGCTTTGTTAAAGACAGGTGCGATGTACAGGAAGCACAGCTTGACGGCGGCATGCTGCCCAACGACCCGGCGTATGGCATTGAACCTGAAGGCAGCGAGGGCAAACTGGTATTGATGGACCTCAACAACAAGCCAAACGTTGAATGGCTAAAAGCGCCGAAAGGCCACTACAATGGTTTATTTGACGCGGTTTATCATACCATCCGTCAAAACGCGTTATATCCGGTAACTGAAGAACATATTGCCTGGCAATTAGAATTGCTCGAAGCTTAAAAAATCCGTAACTATGTGGCACAATGACCTGCAAATGAATTTTATGAAGAAATTACTTTTATTTTTTGGAATGATTATAGCTGCCGGTTGCAGCTCCGCACAAAACAAAGCTATCCCAACAAACATACCATCTTATCATATTTTAACTACCGACAGCGTATATGTAACGCCAACGAATTTAAAAAAGGACAAGCCGGTATTGATCATCTATTTTTCGCCGGATTGCAGCCATTGCCAGCATTTGATGTACGAGTTGAAGCCCAAAATGAAGGACTTTAAAAACACGCAGGTTATCATGATCACTTTTGTGCAGCAGATACAAGCCATTCGTAATTTTGTAAGGGATTTCGACCTGAAAAAATACCCGAATTTTACTGTCGGCACTGAAGGTTACTCGATGGTGGTACAACGTTTTTACGATGTGCATACCACGCCGTTTACAGCGCTTTATGATAAAAATAAAAAGCTGGTTAAATCGTGGGCAAAGGCTCCAACTGTGGATGACTTAACCGATGAAGTAAAAAAACTCTGACAAATAGCTCTATTTAGCCATTCCTATGAAAGTAGCGATAGCCTCTCCTGCATTTCCAAAGTCCATTGAAGATGGATTAGCTAATTTGGAGAAACTGGTAAAAGACGCTGCGGCACAGCTGGCGGATATCATCTGTTTCCCGGAATCATATATTCCCGGCTACCCCCTCGAAGAGTTTGAAGTGGAAACAGCTACGCCTGAAAATATGCAGGCAGCATTGGGTAAAGCCTGTGAAATAGCTACTGAAAATAATATCGCCATTATATTGCCGATGGATTGGTACTCCCCAAAGGGTAAATTCAATTTGGCGCATGTAATTTCAAAAACAGGCGAAGTAATGGGCTATCAAACCAAAAACCAGTTAGATCCCAGCGAAGATAATATTTGGATCCCCGGTACTGAACGCAGTATTTTTGAAGCAGATGGTGTTAAATTTGGTATTACCATTTGCCACGAAGGCTTCAGGTACCCTGAATCGGTAAGATGGGCGGCCAGGAACGACGCCAAAATAGTATTTCACCCGCATTGCTCTGGAAGCGATAGTAATGTTGATGAAGAACTGACCGAATGGGGAAATAAAAACAACCCCTATTATGAAAAAGCCATGATGATGCGGGCTTTGGAAAATACTATCTATTTTGCCAGTTCCAATTACGGGATGCGTTATCCTGAATCGGCCAGCTCATTAATAAACCCAAGCGGGACTTGTATCGCTCACCAGCCTTATGGCAAACCGGGCGTTTTTGTAGCTGAGATAGATACCGACCTGGCAACAGGCTTACTGGCCAAGCGGTTTAAGCCGGAGTTGTATGGCGGGTATTAAAAAATAAAAAAATACCATTTGCATAATCAAAAATATTCCGCTTACTTTACGCCCGATAATATGACCAGTAACAACACCATTATAACAACAATCACAACCACCGGGGTAAAACACGGAGGAAGATAGTCGTATGGTGTAAAAACATAAAAAACCAAATGAGCGCCTTCCTCCAAAAGAGGAAGGCGTTTTTGTTTAATATTTACGTAATAATGAAGATTTTAAAATTCGGCGGTACTTCCGTAGGCTCAGTGCCAAGTATCCAAACCCTGTTAAATATTCTGGAGGGCGAGCTCAAAAATAAACAAAAACCCGTAGTGGTTTTATCGGCCATGAGCGGGGTAACCAACCTGCTGGTGGCTATGGCCGAAGGCGCTGCTGAAGGAAAAGATTTTACGGCCCAATTAGCCGAACTGGAAAAACGCCATTTTGACGTTATTAAGGCACTGTTAGATATCCAAAACCAGAACCCTGCCTTTACCCGTCTTAAAATATTATTTAACCAGCTGGAAGACCTGTTACAGGGTATCCTCACTTTGCGGGAACTAACCCCTAAAACCCGCGATATGGTGCTCAGCTTCGGCGAACGCTGTTCCACCTTTATGATCGGCAAGATCGCCGCGCAGCATTTCCCCGGCGCTATCAGCGTTGATGCGACAGAGTTTATCAAAACTGACAGTTCATTCGGGCAGGCAAAAGTAAATATGGACCTGACTGACCTGTTAGTCCGTGGCTTTTTCCACGAGAATAGTGATAAACTGATCTTCGTTACCGGGTTTATATCGGCCAACGAAGCCAAACAAATCACCACACTGGGCCGCGGCGGCAGCGATTATACCGCAGCCATATTGGGCGCAGCGTTAAATGCCCATGAAATACAGATCTGGACCGATGTGAACGGCATGATGACTGCCGACCCGCGCATGGTTAAAAAAGCATTTTCCTTACCGGAACTGACTTATACCGAGGCGATGGAGCTTTCGTACTTTGGCGCAAAGGTGATCTACCCCCCAACCATGATCCCGGCGTTTATGAAAAAGATCCCTATCGTCATCAAAAATACGTTTGATGTTGATTTTGAAGGGACCGTTATCCGTCATGATTGCAAACCATCCAACTTGCCTATAAAAGGCATCTCCTCCATTAATAACATCAGCATCCTTAATCTGGAAGGCAGCGGCATGGTGGGTAAATCCGGCTTTAGCGGGCGCTTATTTTCCTTACTGGCGAGGGAACAGATCAACGTGATCCTCATCACCCAATCCTCGTCAGAGCATAGCATTACCTTCGCCGTACAACCCGGTGACACCGAACGTGCACGCGATTTAATTGAGCAGGAATTCGAACTGGAACTGGTTGCCAAAAAGCTGGAACATGTTGTTATCGAGCAAAACCTGGCCATCATCGCCATCGTTGGCGAAAATATGAAACAAACCCCGGGGGTATCCGGCAAGCTGTTCCATGCCCTTGGCCGTAACGGTATAAATGTAAGGGCGATTGCGCAGGGATCATCAGAATACAATATCTCTGTAATTATTTCGGCAAACGATTTGGCAAAGGCGCTAAACGCAGTACATGACGGCTTCTTTACCCAGCTTACCAAAACATTACATGCCTTTTGTTTGGGCACCGGCAATATCGGCCAAACCCTGTTTAAGCAACTGAATGCCCACAGCGCTTATTTACAGGAACATAACGGCATACAGGTTAAAATAGCAGGCATCAGCAATACCCGTAAAATGGTATTCAACAGTGATGGTGTTTCGCTGGATAACTGGCAGGCTGAACTGGAAGCATCCATGCACCCGGCCGACCTGGCGGAGTTTGTTGCCAAAATGAAGAGCATGAACCTGCCCAACTGCGTATTTATTGATAATACCGCCAGCCCTAAACCGGTTGAGTTTTACGAAGAAGTATTTAAAGCCAATATATCTGTCATCACCTGCAACAAAATAGGTAATTCGGCATCATACAAACAATATAAAACCTTCCATGATGCCGCGCACAGCCACGGCGTTGATTTCTTTTACGAAACAAACGTGGGTGCAGGCCTGCCCATCATCCGTACCTTAAAGGACTTGATGAACAGTGGTGACAGGGTGGCGAAGATCGAAGCGATATTATCGGGCACCATCTCCTTCATCTTTAATAACTTTAAAGGTGATGCCAACTTCCACGATGTGGTAAAAGAGGCGCAGGATAAGGGCTATACCGAACCTGATCCGCGTGACGACCTGAGTGGTAAGGATTTTATGCGCAAGATCCTGATCCTTGCCCGCGATGCAGGCTATGCCATGGAAGAAGCGGATGTACGGATTGAAAGCGTATTGCCCAAAGCATGCCTGGAAGCACAAAGCGTTGAAGAATTTTATGCAGCATTAAAAGCAGAGGATGCTTTCTTTAGCAACCTAAAAGCAAAGGCTGCGGCAGAAAATAAGGTATTGCGTTACATTGGCAAGCTTGATGAAGGCAAAGCGGAGATCACCCTGCAAATGGTGGATGAAAACCACCCGTTTTATACCCTATCCGGCAGTGATAACATTATATCCTTTACTACCGACCGGTACAGGGAACGCCCGTTGGTGGTAAAGGGCCCTGGCGCAGGCGCTGAAGTGACTGCGGCAGGTGTATTTGCAGATTTAATAAATGTGGGAGCATAGATCATGAACGAGAATAATATAAAAGTTTTTGCCCCTGCAACCGTTGCCAATGTAGTTTGCGGTTTTGACGTGCTGGGTTTTGCAGTAAATGAACCCGGCGACGAAGTGGTAATGCGAATGACCGGCAAACCGGGTATTACCATCAGCAAGATTACCGGCGACAACGGCCGCCTGCCGATGGATCCTGCTAAAAACACGGTGAGCGTAAGCGTTCAGCATTATTTAAAAAGTATTGGGCGTAACGATATAGGTTTGGATATCGAGTTGCACAAAAAGATGCCGATAGGCAGCGGTTTGGGCTCAAGTTCTGCAAGTACGGTGGCAGGTTTATTCGCCATTAAAACTTTGTTGGGCGATGAAACCGATGTCGCCAGCCTGTTACCTTTTGCCATGAAAGGCGAGGAAATGGCTTGCGGTCATGGTCATGCTGACAACGTTGCGCCTGCATTGATGGGTGGTTTTGTGTTGATAAGAAGTTACGAGCCATTGGATGTGGTTAGGTTACCGCATCCTGAGGGTTTATATTGCGCCATTATTTTCCCGGATGTGGATGTCCCTACCCGCGAAGCCAGGCAGATCATCCGCAAAAACATCCAGATGAAGGATGCCGTTACCCAATGGGGCAATATTGCCGGTTTGGTGAGCGGTTTGTTTTTAAACGACATCGACCTGATAGGCCGCAGCATGAAAGATATTTTGGTTGAACCCGTGCGCTCCATGCTGATCCCCGATTTTTACAAAATGCGGGAAATAGCCATGGAAATGGGTGCAGTAAGCTTCGGCATCTCAGGCTCAGGTCCATCGGTTTTTGCTTTTACCAGGGACGAAGACACCGCGCACCGCCTCACCCAAAAACTACAACAGCATTTAACAGGCATTAAGATAGGCTCGAACATTTATGTATCGACGATAAATGATAAAGGGCCGAGGGCGATAGGATGATGTGCAGATGTGCGGATATGCAGATGTGCAGATGTGCAGATGAGAAAATTATAAAATATTAGAATAAAATAAATCCGAAACGGCGAAAGCCCTCTTGAACACCATTGAAAATAAACAACAGTGAAAAATCGAAATTCCGAAATCCGAAATAACAAATCGTAATTCGTAATTCTAAAATCGTAAATCAAATTGAAATTATACAGTACCAAGAACCCGGCAACCCGGGTAAGTTTTAAAGAAGCCGTTTTTAACAGTATGCCACAGGACAAGGGCCTGTACATGCCTGTAAATATCCCGCGACTGGATGATAAATTTTTAAATAACCTTGATGGCTATACCCTACCGGAGATTGCTTTCCACGTGGCGCAAAACCTTATTGGTGATGATATTCCCGCAGATGACCTGAAGGAGATCATCGCCGATGCGATCAGCTTTTTAGCGCCAGCGGTCAAGCTGGAAGAGAACGTATTTGTACTGGAACTTTGGCACGGGCCGTCGCTGGCGTTTAAGGATTTCGGCGCAAGGTTTATGAGTCGGGTAATGAGCTACTTTTTAGAGAAAGGCGAAAAACAACTGGATGTGCTGGTTGCTACATCAGGCGATACCGGCGGCGCAGTTGCTTTAGGCTTTTTGGGTGTGCCCAATACCCGCGTTACTATCCTTTACCCTAAAGGCAAGGTAAGCGACATCCAGGAGCTGCAATTAACTACCAACGGGCAGAATATCCGCGCGGTAGAGGTTGACGGCACCTTTGATGATTGCCAGGCCCTGGTTAAACAGGCCTTTACCGATAAGGAACTGAATGAAAAATTCAGGCTGACATCAGCTAACTCTATCAATATCTCGCGCCTCATCCCGCAAACGTTTTATTATTTTAATGCCTATGCGCAGTTGTTGAAACGGGACATTAACAAGGTTGTATTTTCCGTACCGAGCGGTAACTTTGGCAATATTGGCGCTGGTTTACTGGCCTGGAAGATGGGTTTGCCCGTTTCGCACTTTATCGCGGCTACCAATGTTAACGATACCGTTCCTGAGTTTTTAAAAACAGGCGTTTATCAACCCAAACCATCGATAGCTACCCTTAGCAATGCCATGGATGTGGGCGACCCAAGCAACTGGGTACGCATTGCCGATATGTTTAAGGAAGATGCCGAAGCCCTGAAAACACAGGTAACCGGCTACAGCTATAACGATGAGCAAACGCTGGAAGCCATTAAGTTTATTTTTGATAACTATAACTACGTAGCCTGTCCGCATACAGCCATAGCCTGGCAAGCCTTGCGCGACTGGCAACAGGACAACTACAAAAGGGATGCCGCAGGTATATTTTTATCTACCGCGCACCCCTGCAAATTCCCGGATGTTTTCCCGGAAAGTATTGGTGACAAGGTCGATGTTCCTGAGCAGGTTGCCGGCCTCAGTCAAAAACAAAAGCATGCCACTGCTTTAGGTAAGGATTTTGCCGGATTTAAGGATTATTTGTTGAAGAATGATTAAGATCGTAACTTAGTGTTATTAAACAAGGCATCATGGATTTACAGGCAGAAAAATTAAGTTTGGTACAAGCCATATTGGATATTGAGGACATCAGCCTTATAAAAAAAGTAAAGAAAATACTTAAAAAAGCTGACCATGATTGGTTTGATGATTTAACCGAGGAACAGCAGCAAGATGTGTTTACTGCTATTGAGCAATTGGACAGAGGTGAAGGCATACCACACGAAGAGGCAGTGAAAAGGCTTGGTTTATGAGTTATTCAATTATATGGTCACCCAAATCATTAGTGAGTTTCGAAAAAAGAATAGAATACCTAAACAGACATTGGACCGAAAAGGAAATTACAAATTTCAAAAAAAGGGTAAACGAATATCTTGAAGTACTTAAAGACAAACCTTACATTGGAAAAAAGGCTGGCAGGGTAAAAAACATGCATGTCGGACTTATATTAAAACAAGTGTCTCTGCTTTATAGGGTAAAAGACGTTAAACAAGAAATCGAACTTGTTTTATTCATAGATAATCGCCAGGATCCAAACAAGATCAGGAAGTATAAAACCTAAAATATTGCAGTTGTTTGTGAGGACACAAACAACGGGGTGTGAAGGGACTTTTTCTACCCCGCTGTCTGTGTCCTCACAGACAGCTTTTTGTCAGACCGCTTTTATTCTTTGTCGTTCGTTCTTTTTTGGATACCGGGTGTAAATGAAACAACGCGAAACAAACACACTTCCGGTACCAGTACCGTCCTCCCTTTCCGCTTTTTGTTATCTTTGCCCCCTATGATCAACACCATCATCTTCGACCTTGGCGCGGTATTAATTGACTGGAACCCGGATTACCTGTACCGTACTATTTTTGCGAATGAGAAAGAAATGAAAAACTTCCTGGCTAATGTCGCGACTTCCGACTGGAACGAAGAACAGGATGCCGGGCGCTCATTACAGGAAGGTACCGACATATTGATAAAACAATTTCCGGAACATGAAGACAATATCCGGGCTTTTTATTCGAGGTGGGATGAAATGCTGGGCGATCCGTTACATGGTACCGTTGAGATATTTAAACAGCTTAAACAAAGCAAGCGCTATAAAATATACGCCCTCACCAACTGGTCGGCAGAGACATTTCCGGTAGCGCAGGCGAGGTATGATTTTTTAAACTGGTTTGATGGTATTGTGGTATCAGGCGCTGAGAAAATGCGTAAACCCACCCCTGCATTCTATCAAATATTACTCGACCGGCACAACGTGAAACCCGAAGAAGCCTTATTTATTGATGATAATTACCGCAATATTTTAGCTGCCGAAAAGATGGGCATCAAATCAATCCATTTTACATCAGCAGAAGAATTGAGCAAGCAATTAAAGCAACTTAACGTCTTATAATTGTCGGAACCAGGATTAAACCGATTGATCAGATTTTCACGATTTTTATTCCCGTTCGCAAAGCATCTGATTAATCCGGAAAATCCCATAAATCCCGGTTCAGACAATCAGCAGCACCTTCCAGGCCTCCTCAACCCTACCGGCATCCAGTAATTCTTTAGCCTTTAAATGCAACTGCACTTCTCGGGTTTGGCTGTCGCCGATGGTTGCATCCAGCAGTTCCTTAATTTCGGGCGATTGGGCGTAAGCGCTGATCTCTCCATCATTGGGCAATACTTCCACATTACCCAGCTGGCCCAGGTTGTTGCCCGTTAATATTTTTGAATTGCGGATAGCAAACGAAATGGCATCAACGCCAATGCCCATGTTTTTATTGGGTTTGGCTACAATAAACAAGTTATCCGGGGTTACGCGGCAGTACCAGTCGCCGCCCAGGCGGGCCACATGCTCCATTTTTAGCTGGTCTATTTTGTTATTGGCATCCAGCACCGCTTCGTTAATGTGCATCAGCTTAATTTCGGCAATTACCAGGTTACCTGCACCAGCGCCAGCGCCCAAACAAATGATATCCTTCACCACACATTCCAACTGCACCGGTGATTCCGCCACCCTGGGCGGTTTTACCAAATCAGACGGCAGCATGGTAAAGCCTGCCTTGATAAACTCATTCACCCCTTTGCCGTACTCAACGCTCGCTAACGAAACCTGTTGCACCATATCATAATTGACGATGTTGATGGTACATTCAGGCACTTCACGCAGGTTCTCCAGCGTATGCTTGGTGGTATTATCCCTCACCCTGCGCGATGGCGAAAACACACAAACCGGCGGGTTTACGCTAAACAGGTTAAAATAGCTGAAGGGACTCAGGTTGATGCTGCCATCCTTACCCACAGTTGATGCAAAGCAAATGGGCCTTGGGGCAATGGCGCTGTTAAGATAGCTTTGAATTTCAACCGGCGAAAGATCTTTTAAATTGATGGTGAGCATGCCGCAAATGTGAGGTTTATTTGGGATAAAAAACAAGTCGTTAGTTTTGTTTTAGAAGGTGGCATGATACAGAAAGATGTTTTAAATTTCGAACTTAAATTAAGCTTAAATTGGATAGGGCAACCAGCTTAAACCCTCTCCAATGTTGCGTTTTTATTGTTTATAGGTAAGCGTCTCTGCTTTAGTTTTATGGATGATATAAAACTCAAAAGGAGGCCCAACTTTGTCAGGACGGGCAATGGCTTCCATCTTTAAGAGTTTTCTTATGCCTGCCAGTGTACCGCCCGCCCAAGTTTTATCCATATCAAGGGCAGACTGTATAGCGTCGAGGTCGCCCGCAGCAGCCAATGGGCCGTTTTCAGTTTGCATATCAATACCATAAAACGGACTTACTGAAAATAACAAGTGCAGCAAAAATGGCCTCCCGTGGTCAAACCCCGCGAAAATAGTCTGGCTGATGTAAGGTTGATTTTTTGCCAACACCCGGTTATACAGCTTAAGTGAATGCTTTTTAATATCCTGCAAATAAAGCAACAACTGCCTTTTGTATTCGTGAAAATAAATAATGTAAGTACTATTAACCGACAAATTGAGACGGCACACACTGTCAGCAACCCGTCTTTGAACTTCGGGGCCATATCCTATTGTGGCATAGGTAATTTTGCCGCGGTTAAACAGTTTATGCGCGTAAAAAACTGTGGTATCAAACTCGTTTGTTTTTTTATTCAGTACATAATTATTGAATTTGGTATCAGCGCCGATAACAATGCTGGTATCCCTGCCACTATAGGTTATCTTGGCTATTACGCAGGTTTGCGAAAAACACCTGTTTGCAGTTATTAAACAAATACTGATAAATATAATGTAAAATCTCATCAGGCCCGGTTACTTTGCAATTTGTGAAGATAAACAAATTAGCGATCAAAATATGCCGCACGGTTTCGGCAATTATGTTTTCAGGTCGTTCGTTCTTTTTTGGATATTGAACAATGCCGGAACAAAGTGAAACAGTTTTTTAAGTCGATGGGCGATGAACCATAGTCCATGGCAAATAAAGGCTGCTTCACCCACCATCCCAGTGACCCAATGACTCAATGACCTAATGACCTATTTACATTTTTATTCCGTTCTGTTCCACATCTACCCAGTACTTAAAATAGAACGAACGACCAATATCCACCACGTCATTCCGATGCATATCGGGATCTCACTTGCTGAGCAGTTGACAGGTGGCGACCAGGCAAGCGGTTCAGCGCCCGTTTACTTAGCGCGCGGTTTAGCGTGTGGGGTGCTGAAACAAGTTCAGCATGACTTGCTTGTTTATTTGGACTTAGTTTATTTTTTTAGTTTGAGGATCGAAAAATCGCTGTTAGCCTTTTTAATAATATTACCCAGCATGCCTAAACCAGTTACTTCCATCTCCACCAGGTCCCCGTCTTTTAGCCATTGGGTTTGATAGTTGGGGTCGTTAAGCAGGCCGGTGCCGTTAAGTTCTAAAAAGCAGCCTGTGCCTACCGTGCCGGAGCCGATTACATCGCCGGGCAGCACATCGCAGCCGTAGGCAGCACGCTCAATAATTTCGGCGAAGGTCCAGTCCATATCAGCCATATTGCCTTTTGATACCTGGATACCGTTTACGGCACACTTCATCTCCAAATTATAAGCATTACCGGTATGCCCGGCTTTTGGGGCTATTTTGTATTTCTCCAGTTCATCGGGGGTTACCAGCCAGGGGCCTATTACGGTGCTAAAATCCTTGCCTTTGGCAGGGCCAAGGTTCAGCAGCATTTCTTCCATTTGCAGGGTGCGGGCGCTCATATCATTCATGATCATGTAGCCGGCTATCAGGCTATCAGCATCTGCGGCTTTAATGTTACGGGCCTTTTTATTCAATACCACGGCCACTTCCAGCTCAAAATCAAGTTTCTCGAAATGATCGGGCATACATTCTATCTCGCCGATGCCCTGTATAGCGTTGTGGTTGGTGAAGTAGAATATCGGGTATTGGTCGAACTCCGGGATCATAGCCGCTTTGCGGTTTCGGCGGGCCGATTCCACATGCTGCCTGAATGCATAACCATCCCTGCACGAGGTTGGGTGCGGCACAGGCGCCATCATCTCAAAAAACAATTCCTCCTTAGCCTCCAGCGTACCTGCGGCAATGGCATCATTAATACGGTGCGCGCGCTCCATCAGCTCATCGCCTCCCCATAAAAATTCATTCATGTTATCGGGGAGCAGCTTATCGCAGGAGTTAAGGTTGTAAATATGCCCTTTTACGTAAACACCCAAATGCTCACGGTCTTCGGTTTTGTAGGATACTAATTTCATGGATTTGTATTATTGGTTTTTCAAACTTAATAATTTTTAGTTGATTGGGTTGATTAAGTTGGATTAAGTCAGGGAAATCGCTTTTAAAAATTAATGGCTATCAGGAGGCACCTGCGGAGCCGTCAGCTACTTTAATTATGCTATAAACAGGTGACTCCTCTGGAGTTTTAAACAGAAAGCGGCAATAGTTCCAGCGGAACTACCTGTTTATAGTATGCACGATTGAATTTTAATGGCTCCAGCGGAGCCCCCTGTTTTAAAAGCGATTTCCCTGTGGATTAAGTTGATTACGTTGTTTTTGGGTTGATTAGGTTAGATTGGGTTGATAGAAGGACGTTCAATTCATTTTGCTGCTGATCCCCAAATTTTGGCTAAAGCCCCAAGCTCTTTGTTTACCTTGCCCCGTCCCTTAAAAGGGACGACAATGAATTAAAAGAATTTACAAGCTATTTCAGGTTCATTGCCGTCGGTTTTAACCAACGGGTAAAGTGGCGCGAAAATATTGGCTTCAGCCAAATTCCACGGGTTACCCATCGATAGTTGAAGCTTCTTCCGGACTTCCCGACTTTCGGACTACCCAACCCAATCAACCACTCACTTAATCAACTCAATTAACCTAATCAACCTCCTATTGCAATTAACATATATTACAACTAACTTTGCTTAACCGTTATGAGCATACAAAGGCATTTTCTATTTTCCCTGGGCCTCACTTCCATGAGTGATGCTTCTTCTTTCAGGGATGCTGTGCTCGCTAAGATCGTTTTGGCGCAATACTAATTTGTTGTAAGGCTGTTGAAAGGTTGTAAAGTTGGAAGGTTGTAATGTTAATACAACATCCGGCTTAAAACTATTCAACCTTTCTGCTTGTTAAATATTTTGTACTGAATTGTTTGGGTTGATGACTTTTTCAACATTCCAACTTTACAACATTAAAACATTCCAACAAAAATAACCCCATGCCTGTTTATCATACTTTAGGAGCTATCCCGCCAAAGCGGCATACGCAGTTCCGTAAGCCCGATGGTAGTTTATATGCCGAAGAGCTGGTATCTACCGAAGGTTTCTCCAGCCTGTACTCGCTGGTGTACCATGCTTACCCGCCAACGCTGGTAAAGGAGTTGGGCGAACCCTATTCTGTGGAACCGAAGATAGCCCGCGAAAAGCACCTGAAACATACCAGCCTCATCGGTTTTAAAATTGAGCCGGAAGACGATTATTTAAAAAGCCGCAAACCTGTACTGGTTAACAGCGATCTGCATATCTCGCTGGCTGCCCCGCGCAAATCCATGACGGATTATTTCTACAAAAACAGCCAGGCCGATGAGGTAGTGTTTATCCATGTAGGATCGGGCACACTGAAAACCGGTTATGGCAATATCAAATTTGCCTATGGCGATTATTTGGTGATCCCGCGTGGCACCATTTACCAAATGGAATTTGATACGCCGGATAACCGCCTGTTTATTGTGGAAAGCTTTAGCCCGATACGGGTACCCAAACGCTATACCAACGCTTACGGCCAGCTTACAGAAGCTTCGCCGTACTGCGAACGCGATATTAAACGCCCCACCGACCTTGAAACACACGACGAGAAAGGCGATTTTAAAGTACTCATCAAAAAACAGGGCCTCATTTATCCCTACATCTACGGCACACATCCTTTTGATTTTATTGGCTGGGACGGCTTCCATTACCCCTGGGCATTTTCGATCCATGATTTTGAGCCGATAACGGGCCGCCTGCACCAGCCGCCGCCGGTACATCAAACCTTTGAGGGGCATAATTTTGTCATCTGCTCCTTTGTGCCGCGCAAATTCGATTACCATCCGCTGTCTATCCCTGCCCCATACAACCACAGCAATGTAGACAGCGACGAGGTGCTTTATTATGTAGATGGCGACTTTATGAGCCGCAAAAGCGTGGTAAAAGGACAAATAACCCTGCACCCCGGCGGCATCCCGCATGGGCCGCACCCCGGCGCGGTGGAAAAATCCATCGGCAAGGAATCAACCGACGAACTGGCGGTGATGATAGACCCTTTTAAACCGCTGATGCTGACTGAGGATGCAATTAAAATTGAGGACGGGGATTATTATAAGAGCTGGATGTGAGAATCTGTTGTAAGGTTGGAATGTTGTAAGGTTGAAAAGTTAGCCTGTCGACTATAAAAATCCAACCACGTAATAACATTACAACATTCCAACATTACAACATTTCAACAAAGAAAACAATGGAAACATTAACCATAGAAAAACCAAACCCGACAGCTGATTTTTTACCGTTGAACGGTACCGATCATGTTGAATTTTATGTGGGCAATGCCAAGCAGGCTGCCTACTTCTATAAAACCGCCTTCGGCTTTAGCGATTTGGCGTATGCAGGGCCTGAAACAGGGGTGCGCGACAGATCGTCGTATGTATTACAACAAGGCAAAATACGTTTAGTATTAACAACACCAATGCATTCTGAACATCCAATTGCCGAGCATATTAAAAAACATGGCGATGGGGTAAAGGTATTGGCTTTATCTGTTGATGATGCTTATGATGCTTTTGAACAAACCACCAGTCGTGGTGCTGTAGCATACCTGCAACCCCAAACTTTAAAGGATGAAAACGGCGAAGTGCGGATGAGTGGCATTAAGCTTTATGGTGAAACCGTGCACTTGTTTGTAGAGCGCAAAAACTATAAGGGTATTTTCCTGCCGGGATATCAAAAGCATGAAAGCACCTACAACCCGACTTCAACCGGTTTACAGTATATTGATCATTGTGTGGGCAACGTAGGCTGGCATAAAATGAACGAGTGGGTTAACTTTTATGAAGAGGTAATGGGCTTTAAAAACATATTAACCTTTGATGATAAAATGATCAGTACCGAATACTCGGCCCTGATGAGCAAGGTAATGAGCAATGGAAATGGCTATGTAAAGTTCCCGATAAATGAACCTGCCGAAGGCAAAAAGAAAAGCCAGATTGAAGAATACCTGGAGTTTTATGAGGACGAAGGCGTGCAGCACCTTGCCCTGGCCACCCATAACATTGTCGAAACCGTAACCGAGCTACAAAACCGGGGTATTGAGTTTTTAACCGTCCCTACTTCATACTACGATGAACTGCTTGACCGTGTGGGGCATATTGATGAGGACCTGGAGCCATTAAAACGCCTCGGCATTTTGGTGGACAGGGATGATGAGGGCTACCTGTTGCAGATCTTTACCAAACCGGTAGAAGACAGGCCAACCTTGTTTTTCGAGATCATCCAGCGCAAAGGCGCCAAATCATTCGGCGCAGGTAATTTTAAGGCCTTGTTTGAAGCGATTGAAAGAGAACAGGAAGTAAGGGGAAATCTTTAGTTGAATTTCGGAAGTCGGATTTTCGATTTCGGAATTGGATTAATCTTAACTTAAATTCTATCTACAAAACAATTGCCCCATCGGGGCTACCGCTTTGTAGAACTTAATTCACCCCCATTTATTGCCGCGTCAGCGGCTACCCAATTCGCCAAGGGTAGCCACTAACGTGGCAATTTTCATTTATTATTTATATATCTACAAAGCGGTAGCCCCTATGGGGCATATTTAAAGGGGGAATATCTAAACTAATTCTATGCCCACTTCAACTGTAGTTTAAATTAACTATATCACTTCAATCGAACTTCCGATTGGCTTCATTACTTTTGCGGGATGATATTGGGTACGACTGTGCATTTCGAACTAAAAAATCAGGATCTTTATCTATTACCTCAAAAAGCCATCTACTGGCAACAGGAAAAAGCTTTGATTGCTGCGGATGTGCATTTGGGTAAGGTAGGGCATTTCCGCAAAGCAGGGATAGCCGTACCGCTTGATCTGGAACAAAACGAACTGGCCGTATTATCGGATCTTATTTTTGAGCACAAGGCCGAAAAACTGATCTTGCTGGGTGATTTTTTTCATAGCGATATGAATGCCGACTGGGACTGGTTTATTTTATGGCGAAGCCAGTTCCCCAAACTGAAGATCATCCTGATCAAAGGGAACCATGATATCATCGATGAGACGCATTACCATAACCTCCATATTATTATACACGATGAGCTGCTCATAGGGCCCTTCCTGATGCTGCATCATCCGCTTATTGATGAGTACCTGAAAGATGCCCCAGGCTATGTATTTTGCGGACATATCCACCCGGGTATCAGCCTGGCGGGCAAGGCACGACAGCATATCACGTTGCCATGCTTTGCTTTTGGTGCTAAACAGGCCATTCTGCCTTCTTTCGGCAAATTTACCGGCAGGGTTGCCATCCGCAGCAATAAAAGCGACAGGATCTTTGCGATAGCAAAAGATAAGGTACTGGCGATTGATTAAAGAGTGAAGAACAAAGAACCAAAAATCAGGAAAAAAAGCAATATTGGCGAGAAATAGTTTTTTACGTAAAATTTGATGTATGCATTTTGTTGTAACAATAAAACCTTCGCAGACACTTGGCTTTTAACACTACTTTTTTAGATTGTTTCTAAATAACCAAATGCCCGGTAATAAGCCAAATCCATTTATATCTTTTGCCATTTAATAAATACTTTTGCCAAATAAATCTGAATTATAATGAGCGAATTCAAACAAACCTTTAACTCATCGTTGGGGAAGAAGCTGATCATGGCTTTAACGGGCTTGTTTTTGTGCACGTTTTTAATTGTGCACCTTGGGGGTAACCTGTTGTTATTTAAAAACGATAACGGTTTTGGCTTTAACGTTTATGCCAACTTCCTTACCCATTTCCCACCTATTGAAGTTATTGCTTACCTGCTTTACCTGAGCATTTTGGTACATGCCATTTATGCGCTGGTTTTAACCATTAAAAACCGCAAAGCCAGGCCGGTACGTTATGCTGAAGTTAGCAGTACAAACGCTGGCTGGTCGTCAAAAAACATGGGGCTGCTGGGTTCCATCCTGTTTTTGTTCATCGTGATCCACATGAGCGATTTTTGGTACAACTATAAATACAGCGGCAAAGTTGGATTTATTGAGTATAAAACCAATTTGGCGACTGACGAAACAACAGCGGTTCCTTATATCCCAACATCACCCAATTTCGAAAAATCGGTTACTACCGAAAATAATTTCGAGATCGTGAGGGTAAAAGACCTGCATGCACGTGTGGAAAGCAGTTTCACCAATTTGATTTACGTGATATTTTATGTGATAGCGATGGGCACCTTATCGTTTCACCTGAAACATGGATTTCAAAGCGCATTCCGCACGCTTGGATGGGTACATCGTAAATATACGCCGATAGTTTCCTTTATAGGTACATGGCTGTTTGCGGTAATTATCCCATTAGGTTTCGCAGCGATGCCTGTTTATTATTATTTCACAAGATAACAAGATATTTTATTTACGAAGGACGGTTTCGGGATGATGAATTCAGCAATCCAAAATCGTAACTCGTAATTCTAAAATCGTAAATACTGAAAAAATGAGTTTATTAAATGCTAAAATTCCTGAAGGTCCATTAGCCGAAAAATGGAGCAAGCATAAATTTAACTTAAAACTGGTTAACCCGGCCAACAAACGAAAGTATGACGTTATTGTGGTGGGTACCGGTCTTGCAGGTGCGTCAGCCGCTGCATCGCTGGCCGAACTGGGCTATAATGTTAAAGCATTTTGTTTCCAGGATAGCCCGCGCCGTGCGCACTCTATTGCTGCGCAGGGTGGTATCAATGCCGCCAAAAATTACCAGAACGATGGCGACAGCGTTTACCGTTTGTTTTATGATACCATTAAGGGAGGCGATTACCGTGCCCGTGAAGGCAACGTTTATCGCTTAGCGGAGGTATCTGTAAACATCATCGACCAGTGTGTGGCCCAGGGCGTACCATTTGCTCGCGAATACGGCGGCTTGCTGGATAACCGCTCTTTTGGCGGCTCGCAGGTATCGCGTACGTTTTACGCCAGGGGCCAAACCGGACAACAGTTATTGCTGGGGGCCTATTCGGCACTAAACCGCCAAATCCATTTGGGTAAAGTAAAAATGTACACCCGCACCGAAATGCTGGATGTTGTTTTGGTTGATGGTCAGGCAAAAGGTATTGTTACGCGTAATTTGATCAACGGCAGTATTGATACACATTCAGCTCATGCCGTATTGTTATGTACAGGTGGTTACGGCAACGTATTTTATTTGTCGACCAATGCTATAGGTTCAAATGTTACCGCAGCCTGGAGGGCCCATAAACGCGGCGCGTATTTTGCTAACCCATGCTTTACACAGATCCACCCTACCTGTATCCCGGTAACCGGCGACCACCAGTCAAAACTGACGCTGATGTCGGAGTCATTGCGTAATGACGGTCGGGTTTGGGCGCCAAAAACGGTAGAAATCGCCAAACAATTGCAAAAAGGCGCTATTAAAGCAAACGAAGTAAAAGAAGAAGACCGGGATTACTTCCTGGAAAGAAAATATCCGTCATTTGGTAACCTGGTTCCGCGCGACGTTGCATCACGCAATGCCAAGGAAATGGTTGACGACAACCGTGGTGTTGGCGGATCGGGCATAGCCGTATTTTTGGACTTTGCCGACGCGATACACCGTTTGGGCAAGGATGCTGTTTCTGCAAAATATGGCAACCTGTTCGACATGTATTACCAGATCACCAACGAAGATCCATACACACAACCTATGCGCATCTACCCCGCCGTTCACTATACCATGGGTGGCTTGTGGGTTGATTATAACCTGAGCACCAACGTGCCCGGCTTATATGCTTTAGGCGAATGTAATTTTAGCGATCACGGTGCTAACCGTTTAGGTGCTTCTGCATTAATGCAGGGCTTAGCCGACGGTTATTTTGTGATCCCTTATACTTTAGGCGATTACCTGGCTACCATCGGCCCAAAACCAGTGGACGCTAAGCACCCTGCCTTCGAAAAAACGAAACAGGAAGTTATTGAGCGCATCAACAAGCTGCTATCCCTGAAAGGCACTAAAACCGTTAACGAATACCACCGCGACCTTGGCCACATTATGTGGGAATACTGCGGTATGGCACGAACTGCGGAAGGTTTGACCAAAGCCAAAGGCCTGATTAGTGCTTTACGGGCAGATTTCTGGAAAAACGCCATTGTAGTGGGCGAAAACGAAGAAGTTAACCCCGCGTTGGAGAAAGCAGGCCGGGTAGCCGACTTTTTGGAGTTGGGCGAACTGATGGTCGACGATGCTTTAATGCGCCGTGAATCATGCGGTGGCCACTTCCGTCTTGAATCGCAAACACCAGAGGGTGAAGCCCTTCGCGACGATGACCATTTTGCATTCGTTGCCGCATGGGAATACAAAGGCGATAATCAACCTGAAGTATTAAATAAAGAAATACTGGACTTTGAGTTTGTTCATCTTACCCAAAGGAGCTATAAGTAAGACGGTGTTTAGCGATCGGGATAATGAAACCGTAAGTTAAAAGCCGGGGCCGTGCGATTCCCCTCTTGAGAGGGGTGGAGGGGTGTGTTATTATTGCTATCGGAGTACACACCCCCGCCACAACACATCCCCGCGCACCCCCTCTCGAGAGGGGAGTTTTGAAAATGAAGACCGTCTGTTAATTTAATTAGTAATAGAACTATTTCCATATGGAAAATAACAACATGAATCTAACCCTGAAAGTATGGAGGCAGAAGAATGCCGACACTAAAGGCGCGTTTGTAACTTATAAGGCTGAAGGCATTTCACCTGATATGTCGTTCCTTGAAATGCTGGACGTGGTGAATGAGGGCCTGATCCACAAGGGAGAAGAGCCTATCCATTTCGACCATGACTGCCGCGAAGGGATCTGCGGGATGTGCTCGCTGTACATCAACGGCCGCCCGCATGGGCCTAAGGGTGCTATTACCACCTGCCAGCTGCACATGCGCAGTTTCCACGATGGCGAGATCATTGTGATTGAACCATGGCGCGCGGCTGCTTTCCCGGTAATTAAGGATTTGGCGGTTGACCGCTCATCGTTCGACAGGATCCAGCAGGCTGGTGGCTTTGTTTCGGTTAATACCGGCGTTACTATTGACGCCAATTCCATCCCTATCCCCAAAGTAATTGCCGACGAAGCTTTCAACTCTGCAACATGTATTGGTTGCGGCGCCTGCGTGGCAGCCTGTAAAAATGCTTCGGCGATGCTGTTTGTTTCGGCGAAGGTTACCCAGCTGGCGATGTTGCCGCAAGGTCAGCCTGAACGTTGGAGCCGCGTACAGGCTATGGTAGCCCAGATGGATGCCGAAGGCTTTGGCAATTGTACCAATACCGGCGCCTGCGAAGCTGAATGCCCTAAAGAGATCAAGATGACCAACATCAGCAAAATGAACAACGACTATTTCAGCGCGAAACTTTTCCGCGAAGAAGGAGTACATGAGCACGCATCATCGGGCGAATAAAAATATTACATTGTTTAATCTATGAAAGGCATGGGGAGAAATTCTCAGGCCTTTTTTTATTCGTTAAAGCTTTTCCAAAATCCAACCACATCCTCCTCAGTCCCCACAAAAGCCCCCGCACCGGCAGTCTTCAAACCCGCCATTGCCGCAGCAAACTCCCCCGATTGCTGTATACCAGCCCCTTTATTTCTTTGGTATAAGTACCCGGCCATATAAGTATCGCCACAGCCTGTAGCATCTATGATAGTTTCAGGTTGATAAGCCGGGATAGTATAAAACATGCCGGCACTAAAAATCACTGAACCGCTGCTGCCATTGGTAACGATCACTTCTTTTACGCCCCACCCCGCCACCATTTCAGCCCCTTCTTCAACAGTTGCGCAACCGGTTAATGCCTTGAGTTCGGCTACATCAGCTTTCAGAATATCAATATATTGCAGCGCCGCTACCTTTTGCGGCCAACCAGCTGCATGTACTTTAAAATCTACAACTTCCCGCAGGTAACCCTGTACGTCCAGGCTGATCTTTCCTTTTTTAGCCAATTCCCTTATCAGTTCCAGCGAAATATCGTCAGCCAGCAAGGGGCCGAGGTGAAATATTTTGGCATCTGCACCGGCCAGTTGCGCCATGGTAAACGGATCAGCCTTTTGAGTAACCCGCTGGGTCCGCTCGTCCTGGTTTTCAGCATAGATGTTCTCAAACGCTACTGTGTGGGCGCTGGACTGCACCTTTATTTCGACGCCTTTTGCGTTCAGCTCATCCACATATCGCATCTCGGCCGGAGCCAGCGCTGTAACCAACAGATAGTTTACATCAAACTTACTTAGCGCACACGAGAAATAATACGCCGTACCACCCGGCATAAACATAACCGACCGGCTATTAACCACCTTATCCGAAGTAATATGCCCTACACAACAAATATCGTACATACGCTTGATTTAGAATTGGGCAAGATAGGAATAAGTCAGTAAAGTCGGGAAAGTCCAAAAGCCCGAAAGGAAAAAGTAGTTTAATAAGTTTGGCCCCATTCCCTATTTCGCCCACTCCGAATAAATCGTTTCCTCCGCCACATCCGTCGGGCTTTCAAAGTCGAGCTTATAACCGTCCGGGTCAGTAAAGCAAACCACCCACATATTATTGCCTACAAAGGGCTCTTTTATCTCCACTCCTTTCGCAACAAACTCGTGGTACAAAGCAAGGGCATCTGCGCATTGAAAGCAGATAGAAATACCTTTCCCCTTTGGCCCTTCGGCGTCAAACTTCTCCTTATCGCGCGGCTCCTGCAGCATCAGCGACACAGCTTCCCGCGTTAGCCAGCACCATTCAATTTTGCCGCGGGGCGTCCATTGGTTAGTGAGCGTGAAGCCCATCTGATCTACGTAAAAATGCAGGGATGTTTGCATGTCTTTTACCATAAAAAAGGGGACAGCGAGGCGGATGTTGGGTTGATTTGCCATGTCAGCAGTGGTTTTGCAGTACTAATTTAGGGATTTAACTAAATATTAAAAAGGGCCTAAAGCTATCGGTCAATGAAGCGCTATCACGCCTCTCTTCCCGCACAAAAACACCGTCACTAATAACGACACCAGCAGCAGCATGCCCACAAACTGGTGCGCCACCGAAAACCCGATCGCCCCCACAAACGGACTATTCACCAGGGCCAGCACCCCAAGCGTTAGCTGCATAAAAACCAATAGCAACGGCACCCTGCTGAATTTCTTCAGCCAGCCCCTGCTTACCGTTTTCCCTGCCAGGTAAAACCATAATAAAGTGCCCAAACCAATCAGGTATGCCAGCGACCGGTGTACCACCTGGATCACCAGCGGGTTAGTGTACAGTTTGCGGCCCCAATCAGCACCGCCAAACAGGCCGTCCGGGATAAACGCCCCGTTAATATCCGGCCAGGTGGGTGCGCTCAGTGCCGCATGGCTGCCCGCCATCAGGGCCCCGTAGATCAGCTGGACGAACAGCAATACCAGCAGCCCCCTGTTCAGGCTGCGCAAAACCGGGCGGTAAACCACCTGGTGTGCAGGCACAGCCAGTTGCAGCAGCATCCATACCAGCCAGCTAAGCAGGCACAACGCGCAAATAAAATGCACCGCCAGCGCCACCGGGTTTACGGCGGTATCGGTGTTGTTAAGGCCGGTTTGTACCATGATCCAGCCGATGGCCCCCTGTAGTCCGCCGAGCAGGAAGAGGATGGCCAGCGGCTTTACCATAACCCGGCTGATCCGCTTTTGCAGTACCAATACCACAAATGGCACCAGGAAAACCAGCCCCATCAGCCGCGCCCACTCACGGTGCAGCCACTCCCAGAAGAAGATCGACTGGTAATCGGCCAGGGTAAACTGGCTGTTAAGTTTCTTAAACTGGGCAATCTGCTGATAATGCGCAAAGCTTTGTTGCCAGGCATGCGTGTTCAGCGGGGGCAGGGCCCCCATCAGCGGGTCCCACTCGGTAATGCTGAGGCCGCTGCCCGTAAGGCGCGTAATACCGCCCAGCAGGATCTGCACCATCAGCATCCCCACCCCCACGCCCAGCCAGGCGCTTACGATGCGGTTGTTGTTACGGGTACGGGGTTGGCTAAGGCGGGTATAAACGGCTGTTTGCATATGCTGGTAAATCAGGCCGCAAGTTCCCCTATTAAGCCGGTGCAGGAAATGATAAAGGTCACATTTTTGCCTGCGCTAAACCCGGTGTTCCCCCTGAACAGTATGAACACCAGGGAACACCAGGGAACGGCAGGTAACGGCAGGGAACACCCGCCAATATGCCCCTGGCGCGCTGCAAAAGGCATTTTACCAATAATTCAATCGCACAAATTAATCCTTAACCCCGAAAATACCAACTGCCAACTGCCCACTGCCTGCTGCCCACTTTTTACAAATACGGGTTATAATCATCCGCCGGGTACCAGGTGCCGGCAAACAATTGCGGCTGCATGGCCACGGTGCAGCGCTGCACATGGTCCCAGTCGTAAAAGGTATGCTTCACTTCGGGGTGGCCCCAGTCGCCGCCCCAAATCATTTTGTTGGCATGCGCCAGTTCCCCCAGTACCGCGAAACTCCCGTCCCACGAGGGTTCGCCCCCAACGTTTTTTACAATGTCGCAGGCCAGGCCGTAGTTATGTACCCCAACGGTGCGCAGCTCGGTTACCCCCTGGTTAAACAGCTGCTGCTGCCGGGCCTGGCTGCGGAAAGTTTCAAAAACCATCAGCGCCACGCCCTGCTCAGCCGCGGCGGCAATAATCTGCTGCACCAGCGCGCGGGTAACCGGCTCCAGTAAATTTACATCATTAATACACTTGGTTGAATTAAAACGGGGATCGTTTTTAATTACATCTTCATAAAAATTGGCCATAATTTTAAGATTTAGGGTACACAAAATAGCTGCCGGAGGCATTACCGGCTATTAAAACCTAAATTTCGGCTAAATTTTGCTGAAAAAAAAGCGTGTTTTTACGGTATTTTCGACGTTAAAACCCGCGAAAATGGGTAAAAACATAGACTTTCGGCTCGGGCCTTAGGACTTTAAACTCCAATTCTCCTTTCCAAAAAATATTTTTTAAATTTGTTGTAATGACAACGCTGACTGTAAATATTGAGGACAAGAAAACCGAAAAAGCCATTAAGGCCGTTTTGGATGCCTTTGGATTAAATTACAAAATAGCGCAGGATACCAATCCTGCCGGGCGGCCTTTAAATAAATCTGAACAGGCAATTTATAACAGCCTGAAACAATCAGTAAAAGAGATCAAGCTCTACAAAGAAGGTAAAATCAAGCTCCAGGATGCCGGGGATCTGTTAAATGAGCTTTAAGGTTGTCGTTACCTCCGAATTTGGCGTAGAAGCAAAACTGCCCACTGCGAACTCCTGACTGCAAACTGAAATATGGGCGTTGCCTGCGGCCCGGGTGTTCCGTTCATACGCCTGCAGGCCTTACGCTTTTGGCCGGTATCCACTTCACCCCCTAACGCGACGCGCCGGTAAATGCACAAATTGTCCCATGCACAAGTAGCCCGTTTCTTTGCCCGGCGCAGATAACCGGCACCGGAACCGCCCATCAGCTGTGTGTTGCGCAACACATGCAACACCCTGCAACAAAGTGAAACACCGCTGATAATTAACAACTTAAGTGCTGACAAAATTTTGTCAGTGACAAGATCTTGTCAGCACTTTTGCTCATTTATCCGGGTTATTTCAAAGCCGGTTCGCCCTGGGAGAGGCCTTGTAGGGAAAGAAAAAAAAGATTAAAATTTAAGCGGCGATCTGCTGGTATGCCTTAATCGCACGATACGGATTTCGTTTGGCATAATCCGGTACGAGATCCGGTAATGGTATTTTTCAAAAGCGCGCCAGGTAATTTATTTCTCATTGGCCCTCAAGAGTGCTTCGCAATTTGCTATGCCCTGCCAACCACACCGCCTTGCCGGTTTTTTTCTGGTTCTTGCCGAAGCATACCTGTTGCCGGGGTGCTAAACTTACTAACGCTTACTGCAAACTGCCCACTTCTAACTGCCCACTGCAAAGCCCCCGTTTGCTCCAAACAGTTACCATTTGCGGGCTTCAATCTTTAAATCGGCGGCGGTTTTAAAATCGCCGCGCTCAATTTCAGCATCTCCGGCCAAAAGGTCTTCGTTGTACTGTTCCAGTGTCTGGGCTTTTTCAAGTTCCTGGTAATCAATCCCCATTAGCTTTAAAGTACTCAGCAACCAAGCTTTTTTGCCGGCATCTTTAATCTTATCAAAATCTATGATCAGGTCCATACCTACAGGTTTTAAATCTATCTACACAAAGTTATTTAAATAAAGCAAATTAAACAATCATCGTCAATCGCTGTGTACGCCCCATTCCGCCGTTGTTAAAAAACGATATATTTCCCGCCGGCAGAAGAACTTAAATTACACCTGACTTTTGACCTGCCAGCCGGCGGGCGGGCTATAGACTCCCGACTCAAGACTCAGAAATGGGCGTTGCCTGCGGCCCGGGCTGTCTACTCATACAAATTAATTACAACAATTTTAACCACAACTGACTTCAATTTGTATTTTTACGATTCACTTATAACGATATGAATTTGCCGCGCTATGATTATGTCCCGAATGAAGAGTTTACCGACTATGAATTTTACAGTGAAGGCCCAAACGGGCAAATCAAAAAGATGATCACCTTTACCGTGGCACAAGAAAAACCCGTATTAATTTATAACCTTGCTTTTGGCGACGTTGATGATAAGGGTGGTATAAATGACGCGGTTACCAGCAATAACGACGATAGGGACAAAGTTCTGGCAACGGTAGCCCATTCAATTAATGATTTTTGTTACCGGCATGGTAATCATTTAATTTTTGCGCAGGGAAGCGACGCCGTGCGAACAAGACTTTATCAAATGGGGATCTCAAGAAATTTAGATGAGATAAATAAAGAATTTGAGATTAAAGGGCTGACCAATAAAGGCTGGGAGCCTTTCAAAAAGAATGTGAATTATAATGCGTTTTTGACAAACAGAAAATAAAAAGGTATATTTGTATATTAAAACTATCAATAATTATGGCACAAAATTCAAATTATACCACAGCCAAAAGTAACGCTGCTTCCGCAAAAAGCGATGTTAAGCACTATGGTGATTCGTCGTACGTAACCAAAAAAACTGAGGCGGCCAGGGAAACACTGAAGAAATTTCCCGTGCCCGAAAAGTATTGCAAATAAGTTATATAACTGAAATAGAAAAAAGCCGGATAACCGGCTTTTTTAGGTTAAAGGGGCTTTTATTTTAAAAAGCCTCCCCCTAAAAAGTGCCAACCAGGATGTGTAACCGAAACAAAACGCTCCCGACTTTTGACTCAATACTTTAGACTCAGAAAATGGGCGTTTCCCCCTTTTGGTAGAAAAAGGGGGCCGGGTGTTACATTCATACGCCTGCGAGGCATTAGGCGCGGCCAGCGCTAAACCCCCGACCCGGCCGGTATCCATTTCACCCCCTAACGCGAAGCGCCGGTAAACGCCGGCATTATCCGGGCACTTAGCAGCCCAAAACTTTAGCCGGCGCGGTGGAGTCGGAGACTCAAAGCATAGTTAATCCGAAGTGGAACACTTCGGACAGCAGACACTTCGGACAGCGAACAATCGTCCCGATTTTTAAATTTATACTTTAAACCATTTACTTTTTATCACTATTTTTGTATGAAGTAATAATTTTATTGCATAAACCGCAATTACATGACAACCGTCAACAGAAATATTGTAAATACCTATTCCGGCTTGTTTGAAGGATTGGACAATTTCACCAAAATGGAATTGATAAAACGTTTGACCAAATCCTTAAACAAGGAAACGAACGATACGGAAAAGGCGTTTTACAAATCGTTCGGAGCCTTCCCTGACGATAGGCCGGCAGAAGAAATTGCGGAAACGATTAAAGCTTCCAGGAAATTCCGTGAAAAAGGTATCAACTTCTGATGCAATACCTGCCTGATACCAGTATCTGTGTTTTTTATTTGCGCGGAAAACTTGTGTCTCCGCAGGGTCTCTGGAACAGGACCCTGCGTTCGGGAGGCATTTCGCAGCGCAGGGTCCTCTGCGAGAGACCCTGCGGGAAAAAGGCCGCACAAATTTTTTTTATTTCAGAAATTACGGTCATCTAATTAAGATTTGGCGCCGAAAACAGCGGCAATCCGGAAAAAGCCCATAAAGCAGTCGACGAATTTATAAACGGGATCTCTATTATCCCGGTTTTTGGCAGCATCAGGCGTTACGCCAGGGAGAAAGTACGTTTACGAAAAATAGGTAAACCCCACAATGATGAATTTGATCTGTTGATCGGCGCAACGGCGGTTGAAAACAATTTAACACTCGTCACAGATAACACCAAACATTTTGAGCAACTTGAAGGCATTCAAATTGAAAATTGGTATAAACGATAGTCAAATCCAGGAGGAACACCCTCCATCCGGTGGGTAAGGATGGTAAAGATGCTGCTTTATCAGGTTTTCCCTGAAATAGACGGTAGTGATAGGCAACAGGCATAGTTAATCCGAAGTGGAACACTTCGGACAGCGGATAGTGATCGGCCTCCATCGGAGGCCAATATTGGTAGAAAAAAAATAATCAGCTATTCCCGTGCCGTAGGTGCGGAACCTAAACGCAATACATTAGCGCCAATGCCCCACCGCTACCGCAAGCGTCCTCGCTTGTGGTCCGCGTTTAGGTAACCGGCTATGCAAGCCAGCCTGTTTCAGCGGGACGGCGGGCTACCTGTCAGGGGGCCACAAGCCGGGAGGCTTGCGGCAGCGAAAAAAAACACTTGCGGCAGCATGGGGGCCTGAAATTCGAATACCGACAGGCTCTTAAATCGTTGCTCCATGCCCTTAATTTACTAATTTTATTAGTATTTAACAAGTGCCTATTTCAATAATTTTATTTTTCTTTACTATTGATTTATATAAATATTATTGTATATTAGATCATTGAAAATCTGAATATTATGATCATTCGGAGACTGTATTTAAACCTTATTTAAGTGACCTATTCTTTTTGAGCAATGAAAAAAATTAATCTATTTCCAAAATTTAGTTTAGACGAAGGCCTTCATAAACTTACAGATTTAGAAAACAAAGAAACCGAAACTGATACTATCAGTCAAAACAATCAAGAAGAGATTATTGATGGACATGGTAGATGTAAGTCATGTAGTTGCAGTGGCTACAAACCCGGTAAAGAGAATAGCTATTGCACGTGCGGCCATCATTATTATCAGCATGAAAAGTCTAATTGGTTAGATACCCTTGTGACACTTGAATGCTCGAATTAGTTTTACTAAATAATCAAGTTGTAACGATTAAATATGCTTATCTACTTAATTCTGGATGCTTTGACCTGAATTCTAAAAGTATCTGTAATTGACTGGGTGAATCTCTGAACATAGATATTAAACAAAATATTTGACAAAATTCCTTAATTCAAATCTGTATGTGGTGGATAATAATAATCATAGTATTGTTGGCTATTGTAGGTAAATTGGCTGAGGCCAGCATGAATAAGAAGGCAAGACGAAAAGCTGCGCGTGAATATCTTGAAGAACATCAATATGATCACCTAAACAACGAAGAAGAAGATGATGATGATTAACAGTGTTTTAAAAATGATTTAGTAAACGAAATCGGAACAACGTTTCTTTCCTATTTTCACTTAGTCGGAACGGAGAAGCGCTGGTTAAAGCGGGTGGTACCCATAGTATTAACCGCTGGATCGTCAGTGCTTTCTTGATATGGGCGTCACAATAGGCGTATTTAAAATTCAAATGACAATCTATTAAAATTATATTACTAAGTTTGGTATAAAATGTAAATTATGAACGAATTAGTTGCCACGGCGTATCAAAGCGAACTAAATTTTATAGCTAATTGCGTTTCAGATTATCCTGATTTAGAAACCGGGGGAGATTATTTTGGTTTTTGGACCAAACATGGAATGCCGGTTGTTGTTTTTGTGACAGGCCCAGGCCCCGAAACGTCGAGATCAACAACATCATTTTATCAGGACATTAGTTATTTGCATAAAACGGGCAATTACATTAACAATAATCATGCTTTAGAACATATTGGTTCTTGGCATTCCCATCACAGACTTGGTCTAGATCAACCGAGTGGCGGCGATGTAAATACTATGCGCAACGCTTTAAGAATGCCTAACTTAAATAGATTTTTTATTAGCATTTGTAATATCAGGGAGACGAATACAGTTAAAATAAATGGCTTTTTGTTTTCTAATGATTTTAATAGAAACTATAAACAAGTCCTATGGAATGTAATTGAGCAAATTAGCCCAATAAGGTCACAAGAAAATAACAACCCAATATTTACAAAACCAACCAGCCAGAAAACCCCATTCATAGTGGACTTAGCCAGGAATAAGGTTGAAGATGCTAAAGAAAGTCAAAAAATATCTTTTGTTCAAAATAGCTTTTTTGAAACAAAAGAAGGCCAAGAGTTTTTAAAAAATGAATTTTTAAAAATTCAAAACGATCCTGATTGTAGTGATGTTGAAATTATTCAGAATGACGATAAAACATTTGGCATAACTTTTAAATGTGAAAATAAAGATATTGAAATAAGATACCCAAATGATTTTTCCAAAGAAAATCCGAACCCATTAATTCTTGAAAAAGAAAATGAAAAGATTATTAAAACCCACATCATAGAATCAGACTCTGAAAAAAAATACTTTATTACACGGTTCGATATATTTAAGGAGTTTAGACGAATGATATTTGGATTTCACATTGAGCGTAAATAATTATGGCTTGGACGTATGAGCAACAAGTCAGGTTGCAAAAAGAGTTTGATATTTTGTCTCAATATTTTCCAAATTTAAATTTGGTCAAAGTGGGGACAAACGATTGTATAGAAGGATATATGTATACTAACGATAGATCACTTTACAAAATAAGATTGTATATCCCAACAGATATGCCATATTCCGTTCCAGAGGTCGTTATTACATATCCGAACCCCGTAAAGGACTTTTATGGAAAGGATTTGAATTCATATGGGGCGAGCGCTACAATGCATTTATTAGGTAGCAAAGATGGGTATCCCAAAATATGCACTTATAAAGCAGAAAGATGGAATTCAAATGTTACATTTTATAAGGTATTAATAAAGGTTAGGCTCTGGCTTGAGGCTCTTGAAGGGCATATCAGAACAGGGCAGCAAATGGATTATTTTTTACAACATCAAATTTGAAATCATGCCAGAAAATACAGATCCAAAACAAGTTCAGGACGAACTTGCTAAAAAAAATATAAATTCATCAGTGAAGAAGTTGACATTTGATCCTGCAACTGGTGAATTGATACTCAAAAGTCCAACAGAAACCGAAAACAGACCGAATGAGGTGGTAGTTGATCAAATATACAAGGATGGATTTTTTATGTAATGCTAATGGTTAACTTCATTTTTGTTCTGGAAAACGATATAAGGCAGTTATATAATGATAAGTTGTATAAACCAATCAAAGGGTATGCTTATGGCATGGATAATAATACAGTTATTCACGCTTTTGTTAAAAAACCAATAACCCCTCCGTCCGGCAATATTATTAACGTAACATTCCATTTGTGTGATATTAATGAATTCAGAAATAATGAATCGTTATACGATGGGGAAATCAAACTTGTATTTGCCATTGATGAAGATGGGTACTTAAAACATACCGCGTACTCACGCCAGGCAGGCGAAGCAAATTCCTTTGAGATAAAATTCATTCCCGAACAATCGGAATTATACTCAAGAAGTAAGGGGTTATTAGAAACATCGGTCTTAAAAAACAAAACGGTTGGAATTGTGGGAATAGGTAGCGGTGGATCACCTATTGCAATTGAACTGGCTAAAGCAGGTGTAGGCAGATTTGTATTAATAGATTTTGACCGGCTTGAACTATCAAATGTAGCCAGGCATGTGTGCGGAATTAATGATTTAGGCAGGTACAAAACATTTGCTGTAAGAGATTATATATTGCAGAAAAATCCTTATGCCGAGGTAAGTACTTACGAAATTGATGTGAACGAGCATCGCGAAATTTGCTCTGATGCTTTATCGAAAGTCGATTTAATAATCGCTGCATCTGATAACGATAAAAGCCGGTTTTTCTTGAACGATTTAGCTTTGAAATATAATACACCTGCAATCTTCGGCAGAGCAATTACCAGAGCGATCGGTGGTGACGTACTACGGGTTAGGCCTCGTTTGGGGCCCTGCTATAATTGTTTATATTCACAAGACTTAAGAAATACAGAAGAAGAAATTTCTCAAAAAGAAAGACAAGCTAAAAAATTCTTACCTGATTATACAAGTGAGGAAAGCCTAAATGCCGTTGTGCAGGTCGGTCTCGCATCTGATATTGCTCCTATTACAAATTTCATGGTTAAGCTTGCACTGGTTGAATTATCAAGGGGAACGAACAGTGGTATCTCAAGTTTAGAAGAAGATTTGGTGGCGGACTTTTATATATGGGCCAATCGGCGTGAATATGTTTATGAAGACTGGAGCAAGTTGGAGTACAATTTTAATAAGCCATCCATATTAAGATGGTATGGCGCCAAAGTTATGAAAGATCCGGATTGTATGTCCTGTGGTATTTGACCTTATAAACCTATACTTTAATGAAAATTACCCATATCACGTTAAATAATTTTTTAAATTTTCAGGCGAAATTAAAGATAGACTTGACCTATCCTAAAGGACATCCGAAAGTCGGTAAACCATTAGATAAGATTTGTTTTATAGGCCAAAGCGGAACTGGAAAGACAACTTTATTAAATTTAATAAAATATTTTACTTGTGAGGATGGCGACTATGATAAACAATGCTTCGACAAGGCCAAAATAAAAAACAAAAGTGTTGAAATTCTATTTAGAGTAGGCAATGACACTTTTTCAAAGGTTTCGACTGATGTTCCGTTTCAATTTAACGGAGTTGACTATTCAAGAAAACCAGCAAAGCCAATTGAAGATCTAAGCGTTTTTATTCGTAAAGAATTAGGCGCGAAATTAAAGAACAGGACTCACAAAATTATAAGTTTTCCATTTAGTGTTGTTGGGCCACAAAATATAATTAACAACAACGACGAACCTCAAAAACTTATAAATCCAATTAAAGGTGATTTGATTAGTGATTCCTATAAAGAAAAAGACACTTGGGATTTTACAAGCGAGAACATCAAATATATTTGGCAAATTGTATTTGATCATGTTTCTGAGTATATATCAGAATATCAAGCAAAAGAGATAGAATTTTCCCATAATATAATCAAAAATAAAATTAGTAATGTCGACAAATTACGTGAGGAATTTGAAAAATGGGCAGAAAATAATCCTAATCCAATAAAGGAATTAGCGGACAAATGCCTAAATCCTATTCTAGAATATTTTAGCTTGGAAGTTGAAACAGATATTAATAATTATCCTTTAAAATCCACAACAAAGGAAAGGTATATTATTATAAAAGGCAAGAATGACGGAAAACCAGTTGATTATCCTTTTTTGAGCACTGGCACAAAACAAATAATGTTGACAGCAATCCCTTTGTTTTATCTTAGACCAAAAGAATCAATAATATTATTCGATCAACCGGAAGCTTCATTATATCCTAATATACAATGGCTTCTTCCTAAATCATACTTGGATATTGCACCTAACAACAATCAGTTTTTCTTTGCTACTCATTCACCGGTGGTTGCATCAGCTTTTGATCCATGGGAAATCGTAGAGCTGAAATTTGATGAAAAAACAGGGAAGGTATATAGAAGGGAATTTTATGACACAACGAAACCAAGAAACGAAAAATCATATATTCTTAATCCGAAGCTATTGCGTTGGGATTCAAATTATAAAAAGCTATTTGATTTAAATAGGCAAGGAAATGAAGAAAGGCGTATTTCGTTGAGAAAATTAGCTGAGATGGATGCAGAAATTAAAGGCGAAAGTATTGATCCAAAGAAGAAAGCCAAACTTATTGACGAATACATGAAATTAGCTGCACTACTTGACTGGAACATTGATTAATATGCGTAAAATTACAAAAGTTTGTTCTTATTCTACTAAATACTATACTTGGCTCCAAGGCTTAGGAGCATCCGATCATGTGGAGTATACTGCTGCCTTTAGATTTTATTGGGATGTAGTTATGAACCTATTTTATTGCCAAGAAGGGCTGTGCGCATATACCGAAAAAAAATTATGCCCCAAACACTTTTATAGCGCCGATAAATGGGATAATGGTAAATACCAAAGGCGAAATTATTATCCTAAAAAACCAAAAGTTAAAGGTGAACTTGAGCACTTTGATACCAAATTAAAACCTAAACAAGGCTGGCTTTGGACTAATTTATTTATGGTTGACTCCGATATTAATAGCAAAGGCAAGGGTATGCTTGAAATTGACCCTATTCTTAAACCTGATGCACCGAATTACGATGAGTTTTTACTATTTGATTATGATTTAGATAAAAACATTTTTTTAGCAAAAAGTGTCTTACCAATAGCAGACAAAAATAAAATCAATCCCGTTCTTGACAATATTATTAATTTCGACTCGGTTATCGAGGAGAGAAGACTGTTTTTTGCACCACTATTAAAACTCGTAGAATTTGGGAAAAGTTGGAATAATATTACTGTTGAACAATTTCCAACTTCCTTTGAACTTGTAAAAAGGCAAAAAAACAAACCTATTGTTTAAATAGTGTCCGGCTCCCCCCCAGTGAAGCGTGTCGCTTCACTGCAATAACGAGATGATTGAAAGGGACGCACCGACGCCTCGCGTTAAGGATTGCAGCGAAAAGCCCACAGCCCCGATGGATAATGCTTATTAAAAACCAAAATTTAAGCATCGGGGCGAGGACTTGCAGCGGAAAGCCTGACCCCGCTTCTACCAGCGGGGAAACGCCCTCTTTTTCAGTTTGCAGTTATTAGTGGGCAGTTGGCAGTTAGGGCGTCCTAACCTGTTTCAACATGCTTGTGTTTGGTAATTTAATTTTTTCGTAAATTTGAAGTATGAGCGTACAAATTGTAACAAATGCCAAAGGCGAAAAGACAGGTGTACTGGTGCCGTACAAAGAATGGGATGCGCTTAATAAAGAGCGCG
>JARLHA010000039.1 GCA_031292485.1 Mucilaginibacter sp. | reverse complement strand
TGAGGCTGTCTCATAAGTGAAATAAAGAAGGGTTATACAAAATTATATTTTGCGCTATAAAAACTCTGCGCCTCTCTGTGTCTTCTTCGCGCCCTCCGTGGTGAAATTTAACCACAGAGGTCACGGAGACAAGAACGCAAATAGCACAGAGGCAAATATTATTTGGTAAGCTTTTTATAAAACCGACTTTTGAGACAACCTCTACCGCTTTGTAGCACGATGTTCAGACGTTATTATTGCCGCGTCAGCGGTTACCCAATTCGCCAAGGGTAGCCACTGACGTGGCAATTATCCCTGGTATTTGGTTTCTACAAAGCAGTAGCCCCGATAGGGCATTTTGAAATTGTATGCTAATTCCCTATATCCAAATCACGTTAGGTTAACGAGCATTAGCTTTGTTTTAACAGATCGCAAGGCGGCGTAATTGCGGAGTCATTATCAACAAAAAAGCCTCCCCGATTTCAATCAGGGAGGCACTTTCAACTGGTGGGGTATTTTAAAACCGGTTATTATAAAGAAGCAAATTCTGTTGGGCGTACATGGCCGAACCTATGGGGTTTTGCGGTTTTTACTAAATGTGACACATCCAAACCGGTAGTGTTTAAAGTTGAAGCGTGTGTGTATTGAATGTTTCCGTTAGTGATTTTACCGGTTAACTCTGCCGTTGTGCAGCCCTCTAAACTGAAACTTGCTGAAAAAGTATCCATATCCAGTTTTGCGGAAGCGTTGTTGAATAGTTTTACATCCAGGTCGATGGTTGAGAGTTTACCGAATGATTTTACTTCGGCGTTATCATAAGCGGATAGTTTAGCCAGTTGGTTAGCGGTAACCCAAACCATCAGTTTTTCAGGGCTATAAGACGTGATGCGCAATACGCCATTCTCATCCTGCACCAATGCGTTTTCAGCATAGTAATTGTTGTAAACTTTCACCTGGTTAATGTTTCCGTCTGATAGATAAAGCTGCACATTACCGTGTACTTCAATTTCACTGATGTTGCTTACATCTGTTAATTGAGTTACTTGTTGTGTCCCGGTGGAGGCATAAGTGGTTTGGCTGATTCCAAATAGTGTTGAAACTGCGATGGCGATGGTTAAAATTAGTGTTTTCATTGTCTTAATATTTTAATTTGGTGTGTGTGTTTGTTATTTTCAATATCCAAAACAACAACCTTTTTCGCCACCAAAAAAACGGAATAGACTACGGGTTTATACGAATAGACAAAGCCATTGATATTAACCGATGAACAGGTAATTTGCTGATTTACTGCTATATCTCCCTGCTTAATCGACTGTAAATGAGGTTTTGTCGGGGCTGATTAGCCGCTCGTCGGTTACCGCGGATGATTTCGCCTCTTTGGCGGTTATTTGCTATCATTTAGAGGTGCATTGCTGTAAAAATGCATAACCGCCTGATTTGCGAAATAAGTCCCAAACCTATACATTTATCAAACCAAATAATTACTTATCATGACACCACGCAGCCTCTGGATCATCATTTTAAAAATTTTCGGCATTTACCTGGTATTACAGATCTACTACCCCCTTGTGCAATTGATCTCTTCTGTTTTTATGGCGTTTAACCAGCCTTTAGATAACAACTGGCTGACGATCAGCTTTCTGTTTTTTGCAATCAGTATTTATTTGTTTATGATCATCGCATTTCTGTTTAGAACGGATTGGCTTATCGGGATACTTAAATTAGATAACAGTATAAAAGAAGAAAAATTGGAAATCAACGTACACAGGTCGACGGTATTAAAGATTGTTATTATGCTGGCGGGTATTGCCATGTTTGCTGATAGCTTGCCGCTGTTTTTGAAAGAACTATATAGTTATTATCAGCAGATCAACGACACCGTTCATTTTAAAAATTACCCGCGCGCCAGTATTATAATAACAGAGCTGGTTAAAGTGCTGATCAGCTACTTTATGATGACCAGTAGCCGCCTAATTGTAAATTTCATTGAGCGTAAAAGAAAAGAGACGGATAAGGTGGAAAATACCAGCCCACCGGGAAATAATTGAGCAATGTCGTTTCTTACTCCTTATCCTTCTTCTGAAAATTTTTGCTCGCCAATACACTCATCAGCGCTATGCCGCCAAAAATTAAAGGCCAGGTATTGTCTGGGTCCTGCCGAACTTTTCCGGCTCTAAGCAAAACAAAACCAATAACGAGATTTAAAAGCCCCCACAGCACATTTATTGGTGGCGATGACAGCCCTTTTCCCGGCGGTTTTGCAAAAGGTGTTGGGAACTTATCGCCGCATACGCCTTTGATGTAGTGCGGTACCGCGTTGGCCAGGAAGGCCCCGGCAAAAAAACAAGCTACATAATTATACCATTCCATAATTTCGGATTTTTAAATATTGCAATAAAGATAACTTCCGAAATCGAACTTCCGCATTCCGACATCCATCTACTGAACCTTCCTGAACTCATATGGATTATACTCCACAAAATTCGCCACTTTAACTTTAACCCCGGTTACTGTGCCATTTTGAACGTAGAACGGGAAAACGGCTTTACCAAGGGTTGGGTCGCTAAAGGTTACGTAAAAACGGTTTCCTCCAAGCGCCTGCAAGTGGGCGAACATATGCGTATGGTGTTCAAAGCGCATTTCGAGATCGTTGCCTTCACCTTGCGTAATAGTGAGGTTCCCGTATAGCGGATTAACATATTTACCAATATATGCAGTCAATGGCAATGCTGTAGGGTGATTTAAAGCGACGGTATCTTTCAATTTTTTATCATTCGCTTCTTCAACAGCGGTACCGGCTTTAAATTTTTCGAGATACGCTTCGCTGTAATTCCGGAAAGGCATTTTAAAATAAGCGTCCATAATTTCCCAACGCAGGGCTTCAAACAGGTCATTCTGATCTGTATTCGTTAAAATGATGATCCCAAGGTGTTCCTGGGGAACCAGCGTAACCGACGATAAGTAGCCGTTTACCCCGCCATCGTGCATCACCAGGTGGTGGCCGGCATAATCCTGTAAAAACCAACCCAAACCGTAAAGCTCATACCCTTCCTCGCCATTAAGATGGCTTACGCTGCCGACAATGTCCTGCGGCTCACGTGTCGCTTTGATGGCAGCCAGCGGGATCACCTGCCTTGCGCCAACCTTACCATCATTGAGCAGGGCAAGTACCCATTTACTCATATCATTCACAGATGAGCTGATAGCGCCGGCCGGCGCCAGGGCATCGATCTGGCAAAAAGGAATAGGCGACAGCCGCCCGTCGATCAAGGTATGGGGAACGGTACGGTCGAGTGATTTGGGCATATCGGCACTCAGGGCGAGGGTATTGATCATGCCCAGTGGCGCAAATATATTTTCCCTCACAAAATCTTCCCAGGGCTTGCCGGTAACTACCGGGATGATCTGCCCGGCGGTTAAAAAAGCGGCATTGGTATAGCCCCATTTGGTTCGGAAGGGGTAAGCAGCTTTTTCTTGGCCCAGTTTTGTAATGATCTGGTCGCGGGTAAGGTTGGTATTATAAAAAGTAAAATCACCCTGGAAAGTTTGAAAACCCAACCGGTGGCATAACAAATCTTTAATAGTCGCCATTTGCCCGGCAGGGGCGTCGTCAAGTTTAAATTTGGGAAGGTATTTGGTCACTTTATCATCCAGCGAGAGCTTGTTTTGCGTTTGCAGGATAGCAAGCGAAGTAGCCGTAAAAGCTTTGGTATTACTGCCGATCATAAATAAAGTATTGATATCTACTTTATCAGCCTGCCCTAATTCTTTAATACCATAGGCCTTCATCCAAACAATCTTATTATCCTTAACAATACAAACCGCCGCGCCGGGAATCCGCCAGTTAGTAAGCGCGCGGTTGATGTAAAAGTCAAGGCTGTCTTTAATAAACTTATTCCTGTCAACCTTTTGCGCGAAGCAAAATGTTGTACAGTTCAGGAAGATGATAAAAACGAAAAGAAGTTTTTTCATTAAAAAGGATAATAATTTTACCGGGAACAATCGCTGCGAATTTATAGGAATTTCATCAATCTTAATTTCTTTTTTTGCCAGGACCAGGTTGCTGCATTTTTTGGTGGATAAACAGCAATACCCCAATTAGTGAAATTCGGATAAATTCGTGACATTCGTAATTTAGATAACCTTTTAAAACACTAATTTAACGCAAAATTTAAAGCGTGATTACTTATTGAACAACATTAAACTAAAAATTGATGAATATTAAATTTTACCGCCTGGTTGGAACCTGCCTGTTATTTTTACTCCTTTTATTTTCAGGATCAGCACTGAAGGCCCAGTTTAACAAAACGCATTGGGCTACTGATGGTTACCAGTACTATTCGATGGAGGGCGACCAACTGGTTGAACTGGACACCCGCGACAGTGCAAAGAAAACGGTTTTATTAACCAAAGAAATGCTTACCCCTGCAGGTAAGCCGGCGTTAAGGGTTGAAAACTTTTTTATCTCAGACGACGGGCAAAAAATATTGATTTTTACCAACAGCAAAAGGGTATGGCGTTACAATACCCGTGGCGACTACTGGGTATATAATCTTACCGCCAAAACTTTAAAACAATTGGGCACCGCCCGGCCGTCATCATCCTTGATGTTTGCAAAGCTATCTCCGGATGGTACAAAAGCTGCCTACGTAAGCGAACACAATGTTTTTGTACAGGACCTGGCAACTGGCAGCGAAAAGCAATTGACCGCCGATGGCACCAAAAAACTCATTAACGGAACTTTCGACTGGGTTTACGAAGAGGAATTTGATTGCCGTGATGGTTTCCGCTGGTCGCCTGACAGCAGGGCCATCGCCTACTGGCAGATCGACGCCAGCAAGATCAAAAACTATGAGATGCTGAACACTACAGATTCTATATACCCCTATGTGGTGCCGGTTGAATACCCGGTGGCTGGTGAGGACCCCAGTTCATGCAAACTGGGGGTTGTTGATGTAAACACAGCAAAAACCACCTGGATGAATGTTCCCGGCGATGCCATACAGCATTACATTCCGCGAATGGAATGGGCGAAAAACTCCAGCCAGCTTATCCTGCAGCAATTAAACCGCGAACAAAACGACAGTAAATTATATCTTGTAAACGCCTCAGATGGTGCAGCGACGCTGGTGCATGAAGAGCAGGCCAGGGCATGGATTGATGCCGGTGACGGCCGTGACCCAATTGGCTGGAACTGGCTTAATAAAGGCAAGAGCTTTTTATGGCTGAGTGAAAAAGATGGCTGGCGGCACATGTACAAAATTGACCTGGATGGCAAAGAAACGCTTATCACCAAAGGCAATTATGACGTGATCGATCTGACGCTGATCGATGATGCAGGTGGTTATATCTATTTTATGGCTTCGCCTGATAATGCCACCCAAAAATATTTATACCGGATCAAAATAAAAGGCGGCAATGCCGAAAGGGTTACCCCCGCTGATCAGCCGGGAACGCATGGATACGAGATTTCGCCAAATGGTAAGATCGCGTTGCACTCCTTTTCGAACATTTACACCCCGCATACCAGCGAGGTAGTGAGCCTCCCCGATAACAAACATATTAGTGGTAAGGTCATCAAACTGAACCAGGCTGCAAAAAATAAACCGGAGTTTTTTAAAGTAAAAACTGTCGACGGGATTGAAATGGATGGCTGGATGGTAAAACCGACTAATTTTGATGCTACCAAAAAATATCCTGTCGTGTTTTATGTGTACAGCGAACCTGCAGGGGCAACAGTTACCGACTCGTGGGGCAGCGGCCGTAACTTCCTTTATACGGGTAACATGGCCGAGGATGGGTACATTTATATCTCACTGGATAACCGCGGCACCCCTGCGCCAAAAGGCGCCGACTGGCGGAAATCCATCTATAAGAATATCGGCCTTGTTAATATAGAGGACCAGGCCATGGGTGCCAAAGAGGTGCTGAAATGGCCTTTTGTTGATTCAACCCGTGTTGCGGTTTGGGGCTGGAGCGGCGGCGGATCATGTACCTTGAACCTGATGTTTCAGCACCCTGAAATTTATAAAACAGGTATCGCGATTGCGGCAGTTGGCTGGCAACTCACCTATGATAACATTTACCAGGAGCGCTATATGGGCGTGCCTATTGACGACGCAAGCCGCCAGGTATTTATAAAAGGATCGCCCATTACTTATGCAAAAAACCTGAAAGGTAATTTATTGTATATCCACGGTACCGGCGATGATAACGTACACTATAAAAATGCTGAAATGCTGATCAATGAGTTGGTTAAATATAACCGGCAGTTTGAGCTGATGTCGTTCCCTAACCGCTCACATGGTATATTTGAGGGCCCGGGAACCACTACTTACCTGCGCACATTATATACAAAATATTTAAGGGAACATTGCCCTCCGGGTGGAAGATAATCCTTGAATGACCCAATTTCGAATGATGAATTATCTTCTTTTAATTCATCATTCGAAATTCAATATTCGGTGTTCGATATTATAATCTTTATAAACTATCCGCGCTTAAACGACTTCTCCATCGTTGCCGAAAGAAAATTCATCACTTAATTTGCAATGGTAAACAAAAAACGCCAACCAATGCAGGCTGGCGTCTCAAACATATTGCAACTTAGTTAATAGGCCTGGTCATCAGGAATGCTGCTGCTGCCATCAAAACTTTCTCCAGTCCTAGCGGCTGGTTTCCCCTGGCCGTTCCCGTTTTCAAAATCAGTTTTACGCCCAAGCAGGGTAAAGTTTTCAGCTACTACTTCGGTCGTGTATTTTTTTATGCCTTCCCTGTCCTCAAAAGAGCGGGTGCGCAATCTGCCTTCTATATAAACCAGTTTTCCTTTTTGAAGAAACTTAGCAGCCACATCGGCGAGGCCGCGCCACATTACGATATTGTGCCATTCGGTTTGCTCCACCTTCCGGCCCTCTTTATTAAAAATTTCAGACGTAGCCAGCGGGAAACTGACTACGGAAACACCGCCTTCTAATTGACGGGCTTCCGGGTCCTTGCCCAAATGACCTACCAAAATTACCTTGTTAACACCAGACATATTTTAAAGCAACAAAAATTATTTTATAAATTAAAAATATTTTTTAAAAATATAAAAATAACTTTTGGTAGCGCTAATTTTTTCAAATTATTAATATCTGTATTAAACCATTCTTCTTTTAATTTAATAGGTTGCTTTTGCAATTTAATAAACCGTACAAAAAGCCGCTGGTGGGTAAGCACGTGTTTTTTTACCGGGAATATTTCATCAATTTTAATGGTATCACCAAATAATTCAGTTAACCCGGGTAAGGCCAGCAACTCTTCGGGTGGGAGCAGGGTTGCTGTTTCAATTAACGGGAGATCGTACATATTGGCCCAGATATCTTTATCATTACGCCGGTTCATCACAAGGGTATGTTCATCGGCCGCTAAAAAATAGTTAAAGTAACGTTCGCGAATCTTTACTTTGTTTAGTTTAATAGGCAGTGCGTCGATTACATTGTTTGCAAGTGCGTAACAGCCCTCCCTTACCGGGCAAATGCCACACGCCGGGTTTTTTGGCTTGCAAAGCGTAGCCCCGAACTCCATCATTGCCTGGTTATGCAGGCCGGGGTTTTGTTTGTTGAGCAGATCATTGGCTGCCAATTGGAATGTTTTTATACCCTTCGGGCTGTTTGTTGCCTCGCTAATGCCAAAATATCTTGCCAAAACCCGGTAAACATTGCCATCAACAACTGCTTTTGCCTCGTTGGAGGAAAAAGATGCAATGGCGGAGGCTGTATATTCGCCTATGCCCTTAAGTTTTATCAACTGATCGTACGATTCGGGAAAAATACCGCCATATTCCTCCTGTACCATCCTGGCTGTTTTCAGCATGTTGCGTCCCCGCGAATAATAACCCAGCCCCTGCCATAAATTTAATATGTCATCCTCGCTTGCAGCGGCGAAGCTGCCTACATCCGGATACTTTTCAAGGAAACGGTAAAAATACGGAAGCCCCTGTTCAACACGCGTTTGCTGCAGGATAATTTCAGACAGCCATATCACATAGGCATCATGGGTGTCGCGCCAGGGCAGTGGGCGTTTATTATTTTGGTACCATTGTACCAGGTCGTCACTAAAACTCATTTAGTGCAAATTAACAATGAAATGGCATATTTAACGTTTAATTCTTCGTGTTTATACCCCATTTTGCACAGTAATAAAAAAAATATGTTAATTATTTCAATCTTACGGAATAAAGAGATACTTTTGCAACCCCAAATCAGTTAAGTATTTATAAAAAAAATAAAAGAAAATCAGATATGACTAAGGCAGAAATTATAACTGAGATCTCATCCAAAACAGGGATCGAGAAGGTTGATGTTCAGGAAACAGTTGAGGCGTTTTTTAAGGTAGTAAAAAATTCAATGGTTGGCGGCGAAAACGTTTATGTAAGGGGTTTCGGAAGTTTTGTTGTAAAGAAAAGAGCTAAAAAAACTGCGCGTAATATTTCAAAAAACACTGCAATTATTATCCCTGAGCACTTTGTGCCTAGTTTTAAACCTGCTAAAACCTTTGTTGACAAGGTAAGAGTTGGTAACAAAGTAAGCAAATAATTTATAGGTGATGTACAAAAAGCAAATAGTTGTAATTGTAATAGTTGTGGCTATTATTGGCTATTTGTACCACTTACCTGTTAAAGGGTTGATAAAGCCGGAACAAGCAGACGGGCATACCAACACAACCGCTGAACAAAAGAGGCCGGTTGCTAACGTAACCGTTGAAATGGTTTCGGCTGCATCCAAAGCAATTGTCGGGCAAGCCCTGGCTACACAAATAAGCGCTACCGAAGGCCGGTTGAAAAACGCTGGCGGCGGCGCTCAAAAATTGTTGTTGCAAAAGGAGCTTGCCAAACAGTGGGACGATGTAAACCAGGCGGCACCGTCGGCATTTTATTACCAGGCAATTGCTCTTGAAGAAAACACCTTCGAAAGCTGGTCGAAAGCTGGAAGCCGTTTTAATGACGCTTACAGCGCCGTGCAGGATACTACGCAGCAACCCGCGTTTATAAATAATGCGATTGAATGCTATACAAACGCACTTAAACTACAGCCCACAAACCTGGATGCAAAAACAGGACTGGGCGTTGCTTATGTAAACGGGTTCAGCTTAGGGATTGGACAGGATGGCGGCGGTCCGCCAAAAGGGGTAATGCTGTTGCTGGAAGTTGTGCAGCAGGACCCGAAAAATATAAATGCAAATTTAAACCTGGGTAAGTTCGCAGTAACGTCGCACCAATATGAAAAAGCGGTGGAAAGGTTTAAAACCGTAATTGCCCAAAAGGCGATGCCAGATGCATATTTTTACCTTGCGGAAAGTTATAAGCAGCTGGGAATGAAAAAAGAAGCAATAGATGCTTATCAAAAATGCAGGGCCATTGTAACAGATGTTGCCTTTGATAAGCAAATTGATGAATACATTAAGGAATTAAAGAATTAGTAACACTTAAAAAATAACATTATGCCGAGCGGTAAAAAACGTAAAAGACACAAAATGGCTACCCACAAACGTAAAAAACGTTTGAGAAAGAACAGACATAAAAAGAAATAAGCTGTTACCCCAGGCTTATATCCCTGTTTTAACACGGGTGATTTTGTTTTTTACCCACTTATTAACACGCGGTTATTATAACTGCTTTAAGAAATGGAGTAGCAGTTGATAAAGGAATTAATTATCGATTCATCCCCAGGCGGGACTACTATTGCATTATTACAGGACAAGCAGCTTGTAGAGCTTCATAAAGAGCAAGTCAGCAACAATTATACTGTTGGTGATATTTATCTCGGCCGTATCAAAAAGATAATGCCGGGCTTAAATGCAGCTTTTGTGGATGTCGGCTACGAGAAGGATGCCTTTTTGCACTATCTTGACCTTGGCCCGCAGGTACAAAGCCTGTTAAAGCTAACCAAGCAAGTGCGGAGCGGAGGCTATCAGTCGAAGCTGCTGGATAATTTTAAGCTTGATGCCGATATTAACAAAGGGGGAAAGATCTCTGAGTTATTATCCAAAAATCAGCTTATCCCTGTACAAATTGCAAAAGAGCCTATTTCAACCAAAGGTCCTCGTTTAAGTTCGGATATATCGATAGCCGGGCGGTACGTGGTATTGGTCCCTTTTTCGGAAGTTACGTCAATCTCAAAAAAGATAAAAAGTAATACCGAACGCAACCGCCTGCGCAAGATAGTGGAAAGTATAAAGCCCAAACATTTTGGGGTAATTATACGCACTGTATCTGAAGGAAAAGGTGTTGCGGAACTGCAAAAGGATTTGCTGGACCTGATTGCCAAATGGGAATCATTCGTTACCCGTTTGCCTTCTGTTGAACCTGCAAAAAAAGTGCTGGGCGAAATTGACCGTACGTCGACGTTGTTAAGGGATATCCTGAATCCTGATTTTCAGCATATCTATATCAATGATACCGGCCTCCACGAAGAGATCCGGTCGTATATCCATGAGATCTCGCCCGAGATGGAAAATATAGTAAAACTGCATAAAAACAGTGTTCCTATATTTGAGCATTACGGGGTTGATAAGCAGATCAAATCAGCCTTTGGTAAAACGGTGAACCTTGCAGGCGGCGCCTACCTGGTGATTGAACATACCGAAGCCCTGCACGTTATCGACGTAAATAGCGGTAACCGTACAGCCAGCAAGGAGAACCAGGAGGAAAACGCTTTCCAGGTAAATAAGGAGGCTGCAAAAGAAATAGCCCGGCAGCTGCGCCTGCGCGATATGGGCGGTATTGTGGTGATCGATTTTATCGACATGCACAAACCGACTAACCGCAAGGACCTGTTTGATTATTTAAGGGCCGAAATGTCGCATGACAGGGCAAAGCACACCATTTTGCCGCCAAGCAAATTCGGATTGGTGCAAATTACCCGCCAGCGCGTAAGGCCCGAAATGAATATTGTGACCAGCGAAGTTTGCCCGGCCTGTAACGGTACCGGGACTATCCGCCCGACGATACTATTACTGGATGATATTGAGAATAACTTCAATTACATCCTGGTAGAACAAAACGAAAAGAAGATCACCCTGGTGGTTCACCCTTATATTGAGGCCTATATTAAAAAAGGCTTTTTTAACCGCCAGTGGAAATGGTATTTTAAATACAGCCAATGGATAAAGGTTAAAAGCAACCCGGCCTACCAGATCACTGAGTTTCATTTTTTCTCAGCGAAGGACGAAGAGATTAAGCTTTAATTACGATTTTAGAATTACGATTTACGAATGTGCAGGTGTCGAGGAGGCATCTGCATTTTTTTGTTTAAAGAAAACGTCCGGTTGTTATATTGCTCCATTAAACCTAAATTTTCGCCCTCAATAAAAACACAAGCTAATTTCTTTGTTATTCCGAATGTGTATATTTGGCATATGGACAGCCAGTCGATCTATAAAACAATTCGGGAAACGGTTTTAGCAAACCTGCCTGGCTCCCGTGTTTTGTTATTTGGCTCTCGTGCAAGAGGCGATGGGGATAAATTCAGCGACTATGACTTGTTGGTTATTACGCCTCAGACTTTTCCACCACGCGAAAAAATTAAGTTGAGCACCTTGCTTGACCATGCAATTGTTAATGCAATTAAAGCGCCTATCGACCTTTTGATTAATAGTGAAGAAGAGGTACTCGAAAAACAGGATTTACCGGGCCATATTGTACGTACTGCTATCAGAGAGGGCATCATATTATGACGCCCGCACTCAAAGCTTACATAGAATCATGGCTCGACAAAGCAGAACATGACCTGATAAGTGCCCAACGTTTACTGGAGATCGAACCTGTGATTTTAGACAATGCTTGTTTTCATTGTCAGCAAGCAGTGGAAAAATGTCTAAAAGCATATTTGATCTATAAAGGATTGGATGTAGAAAAAACACATAATATTATTGCTTTGTTGAATCAGTGTGCCAACTTTGACCCTGTTTTTGGAGCGATTGATCCTTTAGATATTAATGCGTATGCTGTACAGGGGCGTTATCCGGATAACAACCTGATGCCATCTAAAGAAGAAGCCGGAAGCTACTATCAATTAGCTCTTCAAATCAAATTATTAGTAGGCGAAAGGATAATATTTTACTAATATTATTAGTAAAATGAATTTAAAATCTGCACATTTGCGTCCCGCACATGCGGGACATAAACGCACATCAACAAATTGGCTAAAACAAGATTCGCATATTTCTGTCAGAGCTGTGGGCATGAGTCAGCTAAGTGGCTGGGCAAATGCCCCTCGTGCAGCCAATGGAACACTTTTGTGGAAGAAGTGATCGAGAAGGATAATAAGTCTATCCCCAACTGGAAAACGGCTTCTACCACGCTGCAAAGGGCGAATAAGCCTGTAAAGGTGGCAGATATTACTTTTAAGGAAGAACATCGCCTCCTGACGCCTGATAATGAGTTTAACAGGGTTTTAGGCGGCGGGATAGTGGCAGGGTCGCTGGTTTTGATCGGTGGGGAGCCGGGGATTGGCAAGTCAACCCTGATGCTGCAGCTGGCTTTAAACATGCCGGGGATAAAAGTGTTGTATGTTTCGGGCGAAGAAAGTGAACACCAGATTAAGATGCGGGCGGAACGGTTAGTGTCAGTGAGCAGTGGGCAGTTGGTAGTTGGCAGTCAGAAAGCTGAAATGGGGCAGGGGTGCTTTATCCTTACCGAAACATCTACCCAAAACATTTTTAAACAAATTGAAGAGCTGGAGCCGGACCTGGTAGTGATCGACTCGATCCAAACCCTGCATTCGGCGCATATTGAATCAACACCCGGGAGTGTCTCGCAGGTGCGGGAATGCACCGCCGAACTATTGCGCTTTGCCAAGGAAAGTTCCACGCCGGTATTTTTGATCGGGCACATCACTAAGGACGGGATGATAGCCGGGCCAAAGATATTGGAACACATGGTGGATACCGTTTTGCAATTTGAAGGCGACCGTCATCATGTGTACCGCATCCTGCGAACCGTAAAAAACCGTTTCGGTTCGGCATCTGAGCTGGGTATTTACGAAATGCTGGGTGAAGGGCTGCGCGAAGTATCCAATCCATCAGAAATATTATTATCACAGCGGGATGAACCGTTGAGTGGCATCACCATTTCAACAACGCTGGAAGGAATGCGCCCGATGATGATAGAGACTCAGGCTCTGGTGAGCCCGTCGCCCTATGGCACCCCTCAGCGAACCGCTACGGGCTTTGACACCCGCCGGATGAGCATGCTGCTGGCCGTGCTGGAAAAGCGTTGCGGTTTTAACCTGGGCGCAAAAGATGTTTTTTTAAATATTACCGGCGGTATCCGCGTGGAGGACCCGGCTATTGATTTGGGCCTTGCAGCAGCCATTATCTCTTCGCACCAGGATATCCCGATCCCATTTAAAACCTGCTTCGCAGGCGAAATAGGCTTATCAGGCGAGATTCGTGCGGTTAACCGCGTTGAACAGCGCATTGCCGAGGCGCAGAAACTGGGCTTTGAACAAATTTTTATCTCCAAATATAACCTTCCATCAGGGGGGCATGATAAAAAAGGGATAGATCTTTCCCGCTACAAAATTGACATAAAAGTTGTTAGCAGGATTGAGGAGGTTTTTGAGATATTGTTTGGGTAATGTGATTGTTATAACTAATTACGTAAATTTGTATATGGCGAAAATTGATTACAAGGAATATATCGAGGTCAACCCTGAAATAAGGTTTGGCAAGCCTGTGATTAAAGGAACCAGGATAACTGTGTACGACGTTTTGCAATGGCTTGCTTCAGGCATGACCCATGGAGAAATAATCAACGATTTTCCCCAATTGAGCGAAAATCAAATATTGGCTTGTTCCAGTTATCTTCAATAAATTACACAGGAGACGCAAAATATTGAGTCTCTACGGAATGCAATTATCCTTCCTCCGGGTATCCACAATATAAATGATCTTCCAGCCATCCGCCGTTCTCATCAGCTGAAAAACATCCACACCGCAATGGCTGAATTTATCGCCCAGATAAAACTTATAGGGTGCCCAAACACTGGCCAGGTCGCCGTCAATTTTAATCCCGTCAAATACGATGCGTTCGTCATAAACTGCAGCATGCGGTGTTCCTATGGCTTTTACAAAGCCATAGGCATTTTCGGTAGACAGTATGGCTTTGCCATCTTTATCATTGGATACACTCTGCAGGATCATATCTTTTGAGAAAACAGATCTTAATAGGGTGCTGTCGCCTTTGCGCATGGCATCGAACAGCGTGTTGACGGTTTGTTTGATGGCGAGGGTGTCGGCTTGTTGGGCGAAAATGTTGTTTGACAGGATCAATAAACCGATGATGAGTATCTTTTTCATTTAATCTTATTTAATACAAGATAGGTAATTTCCCATATCAGCATGTTATTAAAAGAATACAAATGTAGACGCGAAGCTTCGCGTCTACAGAACAGCGAACGAAATGACCACAAAAAAGCCCTGCATAAAAATGCAAGGCTCCATTAGTTCTATAATAAGATCAGTTACGACATTTTTAGTTTCTTCTGGATATCTGCAACGTAGCCTTTAAATTTCTTATCCGTATCAATTAAATCCTCAACCGTTTGGCAGGCGTAGATCACAGTAGAGTGGTCGCGGCCGCCGAAGAAATGGCCGATTGATTTTAATGAGCTTTTTGTATGTGCCTTGGCCAGATACATAGAAATTTGCCTTGCCTGTACAATTTCGCGTTTGCGGGTTTGTGATTTCACCATTTCTATCGGCACTTCAAAATACTCGCAAACCAGGTTCTGGATATATTCCATCGAAATTTCTTTGGACGAATTTTTTACAAAATTCTTCAGCATCTGTTTGGCCAGCGCCAGATCAATTTCCTTGCGGTTAAGCGTCGACTGCGCCAGTAAGGATACCATTGCGCCTTCCAGTTCACGTACGTTGTTGTCAATGTTATGAGCAACGTATTCAATTACATCGTTTGATAATTCGATGCCGTCCTGATAGGTCTTGTTTTTTAAGATGGCCATACGCGTTTCCAGATCCGGAATCTGTAAATCAGCCGATAGGCCCCATTTAAACCTTGATAACAGGCGTTCTTCCAGGCCGGCCAGGTCTTTCGGGGCTTTGTCCGAAGTGATGATCACCTGTTTGCCTGATTGGTGCAGATGGTTAAAAATATGGAAAAAGAAATCCTGTGTTTTTTCTTTACCGGCAAAATTGTGTACGTCATCCATAATCAGCACATCAATCGCCTGGTAAAAATTCACAAAATCATTAATGTTATTGTGTTTTAAAGCATCAACAAACTGCTGGGTAAATTTCTCGCACGATACATAAAGTACCAGCTTATCCGGCAGGGTTTGTTTGATCTCGTTGCCAATAGCTTGTGCCAGGTGCGTTTTACCCAAACCAACGCCACCATATATCATTAAAGGGTTAAATGAGGTGCCGCCCGGTTTTGCCGCCACTGCATAACCGGCCGAACGGGCCAAACGGTTGCAATCGCCTTCAACAAAATTGTTGAAAGTATAATTGCGGTTTAACTGAGGGTCGACGTTAAGTTTCTTTAAACCCGGTATTACAAATGGGTTCTTTATATCCTTATTTATTGAAATGGGTATGGGCATTGATTGATTTTTTGCTTCGGCACCGTTACCGTTTGATGGTATATTTGTGGTATAGGGCTTACTTGATGATGACTGTTCAACAACTATGTTATACTCCAAACGTCCGTCATCGCCTAATTGTTTTTTTATAGTTTTCCGCAACAGGCCCACATAGTGTTCTTCAAGCCATTCGTAAAAAAATAAACTTGGCACCTGAATGGTTAAAACACTCCCTTCCATTCTTAAAGCTTTTATCGGCTCAAACCAAGTCTTAAAACTCTGGGCCGGTATGTTATCTTTAATGATTTGAAGGCAGCTATTCCAAACATTAGTACAAGTTTTTTCCATATAGATTTTATTAAAATATTGATTTCCAACCTGCCAGCGAACTATCGTTTGGCCTGTTATGGAACATCGAATATTCAAAAAAAAGGCGGATAAAAAAATTATATTTTCACTTTTTGTTGAAATATATTTCAGGCATATTTCATTTTTTATAGTGCTGTTTTGGTGGAAAATATTATATTAAGCGCTTCCGAAATGCGAATAATTACTGATTGGATGTTTTAATATTGAGCCGTTGTCTCCCGCTAAAATTAAAATTGGCGCCATTCAAAATCTCGTTCTTAAAATATTGATTATCAAATAAGTGTTTCGTTAGATTTTAATAAATCAGGTATTTTTTTAAAAAGAATTTTGATGTGCGCACCCCGGAATTTTTAAGATATGGGGGTTAGTGTTCGCCAAAAACAGTTCGCAGTGTGTCAGCGATTTCGCCCAAAGTGGCATATGCTTCAACCGCATTCACTATATATGGCATAATATTTTGCTTTCCTTTTGCTGCAACGCCAAGTTGTTCAAGGCAGTTTTCCACATTTTTGTTATTTCTTTCACGCTTAACCAGCGCGATTTTTTCCGCCTGCATTTTACGAATAGAATCATCTACACGAAAAACATTTATGGTGGGTTTTTCGGGCTCAGTAAACCGGTTAACCCCAACTAATATCTTTTCGCCGTTCTCAATTTCCGTCTGGTATTCGTAGGCTGACCGCGCAATCTCCTGCTGCATATAATCCTGCTCAATGGCTTTTACCGAACCGCCCATCGCGTCTATCTTTTCAATATAAACCAATGCAGCTTTTTCCATCTCGTCGGTTAATGCCTCCATAAAATAGGAGCCGGCCAGGGGGTCTACCGTATCAGTCACACCGCTTTCAAACGCGATGATCTGCTGGGTGCGCAAAGCAATTTTTGCAGCAGCTTCTGTAGGTAACGAGATCGCTTCGTCGTAACCATTGGTATGTAATGATTGCGTGCCACCCAGTACAGCCGCCATAGCCTGTGTGCTCACCCTGATGATGTTATTCATGGGTTGCTGCGCAGTAAGCGTTGAGCCACCTGTTTGTGTATGGAAGCGCATTTTTTGTGCCCCCGCCACGGTTGCACCCAGTTCTTTGGTAATATGTGCCCACATCCTCCGGGCCGCCCTGAATTTGGCGATCTCCTCGAAAAAGTTATTGTGGCAGTTAAAAAAGAAGGATACCCGTTTTGCAAAAACGTTTATGTCGAGCCCCTTTTCCAAAGCGGCCTTTAAATAGGCTTTGCCGTTTGCCAGGGTAAAGGCAAGTTCCTGTACCGCGGTTGACCCGGCCTCGCGGATGTGGTACCCGGATATGGATATGGTGTTCCATTTGGGTACTTCCTTACTGCAGTATTCAAAAACATCAGTGATCAGCCGCATAGAAGCAGCAGGCGGATATATATAGGTACCGCGCGCAGCATACTCCTTTAATATGTCATTTTGTATCGTACCGGATAATTGTTTCAGATCGGCCCCCTGTTTTTTTGCCAGGGCGATGTACATGGCCAATAAAATAGGAGCAGTTGCATTAATCGTCATCGACGTTGAAATGTTTTTCAGTTCGATGCCGTCGAACAATATCTCGATATCCTTCAGCGAATCAATAGCCACGCCAACCTTTCCTACCTCACCTTCTGCAAGGTCATGGTCCGAATCATACCCTATTTGTGTAGGCAGGTCGAAGGCAACGGAAAGCCCCATGGTGCCCTGGCTCAGCAGGTAGTGGTAGCGTTTATTTGATTCCTCCGCAGTGGAAAAGCCGGCATATTGGCGCATGGTCCAGGGTTTCCCCCGGTACATATCCTTTTGTATCCCCCGGGTAAACGGAAATTCGCCCGGAAGTTCATTCATGCCCGAAGGCTCGGTATAAACCTCTTTGATCTCGATACCAGATGTGGTTGTATGTTTCTTTCCGGACATATGTTGTTTAGTGATTAGTTAATCAGAGGTTAGAGATTAGCGAAGAAGAACGGAAGTCTTTCTTCCTAATCTCCAATCTCTAACCTCTGATCTCTAAAATAGTTCCTCAAGGTCCTTGCGCATCATGCCGGTGCCCACCTCGTAAGGGTTGTTTTCCACCTGGCTCAAAAATCCCAGTATCGCTTTGCTTAGCTCCAGGCCGGTTGCGGTTTCAGGCAGTGATTTTGCCGCATTGCCCACCATCGCAAGGGTATCATCTTTAAGGTTTTTTACTACCCCCCAGGCACGGCTGCTTACATAAATTTGCTGGGTGATGTTGTGCTGGTACTCGCTGCGGATGTCCTCCATTATTAAACTGTGTAATTCATGTGCGCTATAAGCAGTGGCATTTAACCTGATCAGCATATTGGCCGGATTGATACGTTCAATAAATAAAACCAGGCGCTCATACGCCTGCAGGCGCAAAGGCAGCGTCTGACTACTCATCGATTTCCTGAACCCGAGCAATTGTATTTTCTCATCTCTTTCAAGATATGGCTTCACCAGGTAAAAGGCAATCCATACAACCCCTACGCCGGCGAAGGTATATTTTAAAATATCTAATAAAAATGGTAAAAGGTTCATACAGATGAATGTTAAATAGCGGTCATAAATAGTCCGGGTGCAACAAAAATCTGCAATTTACCTTATATTTGTGTACTTAAATAAAAATAAGATGAGTATTGCTGTTGAAACCGCGCCCGCACCGGTAACATTTACAGAAGGCGCCGTAAAGGAATTGTTTAAATTAAAGGACCAGCAGGAAATCGGCGACGATTTCGGCCTTCGTGTTGGTGTTGAAGGCGGCGGCTGTTCAGGAATGAACTATGTTTTAGGTTTTGACCAGAAAAAAGATGGCGACCAGGAATTTATGATTGATGGCATTAAGGTTTATATGCACAAAGCGCATGGTTTATACCTTGCCGGTATGCAAATCGATTTCCAGGATGGCCTGAATGCCCGTGGCTTTACTTTTAACAACCCGAACGCCGCAAGCACTTGCGGATGCGGCACTTCCTTTTCGGTATAGTAAAAATATAGAATCAGGATTAAAGGGCCGGGAATCAAGATAGACGCATTTCTATTCTTGGCTTCCGGCTCTTGACCTTTGCACCCTGTCCTGATACTCCGGCACAATAAGCCCTGTTTTGTGTTTAGTTACAAATTTTTGCTTTAGTAACATCTATTTAATATTTATGGGTACTTTTAAACTGTTTACGTCCCCTGGTTCATTTTACCTGGTATTTAATATCGGTTGCCGGATTGATCATCATTTCATAATTTAGGCCTCATTAAAAAAGTAATCTCGATATTGTTGGTTTTATTGCTCGGGTTCAACCCGGTAGGTTTACCTTTTTTTTACTGGGCGAAAATTCAGCTTTGTAAAATAAAAGCGGAATATACCGAAAGGGAACGTGCGGAGTCAACAAAATCGCTTATCGTTTTTTCATCTCAAAAAGAAGGTATTCAACGGGTAAACGGAAGCGAACTGCTTGTTGCCGGGAAAATGTATGATATTGTAAAAACCAGGATACATAACGGCATTAAATATTATTATGCCGTAAGCGATAACGAAGAGGATAGCTACATAGGTAAACTTGGAGATGTTGAAAAAGGTAATTCGGGTGAAAAGTCGATGCCTGTAAAAATGTTTAAGCTTTATGAGGTAAAGTATGTAACGGACGTGAAAAATGACGAACCCATTTGCGTTACTTTGGATCATATCAATCGCTTTAGCGTCGTTAATTCCCGGTTTAATTATCCTGTTCCTTTCAAAGATATTTTCTCTCCGCCCCCAAATCTTTCATTTTCCTGAATTTCCCGCCGAATTACGTAACCATAAGTATTTAGGTAGCGCATTGTGTACAATGGGCCGGCCTGGCTATTAATACTGTAAAAAATTATTGTCTGAATTTTATGAAAAGAAGATTACGTTTTCTTTCTTACTCTCTATTTCTTTTTTTTGTTTTTCTTGCCGGCAGCCTTGCTGCAAATGCGCAGGGATTGCTAACCGGTAAAGTAACGGGCGGTAAAAATCACCTGCCTGTTGCCGGGGCAACCATCAGTTTTTCTGATCTGAATATATCAGCTGCTTCCGACTCGCTTGGACAATATAAACTTACCCGCATTCCTGATGGTTATTACCTTATTAAAGTGTCAGCAACGGGGTATGCATCTAAAATTGAATCGATAATTATAAAAGGAAGCATAAAAAAAGATTTCCAGCTCGACGCTTCTGCGATTCAACTAAACGAGGTAGTTGTTACAGGCGTTGTTGCTGCTACCGCGCGCAAAGATGCCCCTGTGTCGGTCACGACGATGAGCTATGAGCAATTGCTTCAAAACTCATCGACGAATGTGATCGACGCAATTGCCAAAGTGCCGGGGGTATCGGGCATTACTGATGGGCAAAGCATCTCTAAGCCGGTAATCCGTGGGTTGGGTTATAACCGGGTTTTAACGGTGAATGATGGGGTAGAACAAGTTGACCAGGCCTGGTTTGATGAATTTGTGATTGAGGCTGATCCTGATGCCGTAAGCCGTTATGAGATATTAAAAGGCCCCGCTTCGCTGGCGTATGGATCCGATGCTATTGCGGGTGTGATTAACCTGATCCCGGAAGATCCCTTGCCGGAAGGGCTGGTTAAAGGCGATGTTTTGTTCAATTACCAAACCAATAACGGCTTGATGAAAGGGATGTTCCAACTGGCAGGAACCAAAAATGGGATAGCCTGGAGCGCGAGGGTAGATAACACCATGGCACATGCCTATCAAAATAAATACGACGGTTATGTGATCAACTCGCAGTTTAGCAATTTTAATACCGACGGTACCATCGGGCTGCACCGCAAATGGGGGTACACCCAGTTACATGCCAGCTATTTTAACTTGCAGACGGGCATAGTGGATGGTACGCGTGATTCGGTATCCGGCCAATTAATGCGGCCGGTTGCTTACCCTGGTCTTAATGGAGGAGCCCCGGCTTACGAAATTCCAACGCAACAGGAACAGACGACCTATACGCCTTTTGTGATCAATCAAAAAATACATCACCTCAAAATTGTTTGGGACAATAGCGTTGCCGTAGGCCGAGGACGTATAAAAGGAATATTCTCCTGGCAAAAAAATCAGCGGCAGGAATTCAATGATCCCACCATACCTAATACCGCTGATATTTATTATTCGTCAAACGCTGCGACTTATGATCTGCGGTATATTTCGCCAAATTTAAACGGGTTCAATTTTTCGACCGGTACCAACGGAGTTTATCAGGCATCGCAAAGCCTGGGTACGCTGTTGCTGATACCGAACTATAATTTCTTCGAGATCGGCGCTTTTGCTATCGTAAATAAAAAGATCGGCAGGCTTAATTTAAGCGGCGGCATCCGGTATGACGAAAGAACGTTTAACAGCACTGATCATTGGGTCGACTCAACTACACAGGCGCCTGTAGCGCCGAACTCCCCTGATGGCTTTCATGAATTCCCCGGGTTTACCTCGCATTTCAGCGGGGTATCGTTCAGTTTTGGCGGCACCTGTAATATATCGAAAAGCACTTATGTAAAGGCTAATATCGCCAGGGGCTGGCGGGCGCCCAACGTTGCCGAAGCTGCAGCAAATGGTGTACATGATGGTACGGTAGTTTATGAAATCGGAGACCCAACGCTAAGGCCTGAAACAAGTTTGGAAGAGGATGTCGCCTTTGGTGTAAACACAAAAGATGTTGATTTTGAAGCGGACCTGTTTAATAACAACATTAGTGATTTTATTTATGCGAGAGGTTTGAAAAATTCTATGGGTACTGATTCCATCAACAATTCGCTAAATGCTGTTGGTTTGGGCGCCGCGCCGGTATATAAGTACACGCAGGGCGGTGCGCAATTATATGGCGGCGAAATCGCCTTTAATGTTCACCCGCCGGCCATATCATGGGTGCAGTTGAATACCACTCTAAGTTATGTTAAGGGCGGGCTGCTGCACACGCCGGATTCTACGAAGTATTTGCCATTTGTTCCTCCGGCAAGGATTACCGCCGATCTTAAATTTCCGGTCAACCCTGCAGGAGGGGCCATCAAAAATGCATACCTGAAGTTTGGAATGTTAAGTTGTTTTCAGCAAGATGATGTTTACCAGCAGTACGCCATATACAGCGGTTTAAATACCGCGTTAACGCCTTATGAATATGCGGCGAGCAAGGCGGCAACCAAAGGCTATACCTTATTTGATGTTGGCGCAGGGGGCGATATTGTTGCGAAGGGGAAAATAGTTTGCAAACTATATGTTATTTGCAATAACCTGTTCAATACCGCTTATATAGATTATATGAGCCGGTTTAAATATTACCCGGTAAATTATACTACCGGCAGGGTGGGCGTGTTTAATATGGGTAGAAATTTAAGCGTGAAACTACTGATCCCGCTTGACTTTACCCCCGGGCGAAAATGATGCCGGATTAATTTCGCTGCGGGTTTCGGCGTTGTTGATCTGGTATATTTTGAACCCAGTGGACAGGCTTTCATCATATTGTATCGGTTAGTTTTGGCTAAAGCCCAATACCCACCCAATGACCAATGACGCGAAGCAAATGACCAAATTACTTTTCAGCCAGCAGATCCTCCGTCAGTTTCTGAAACTCATCAATAAATTCGGTATAATAAACGCCGGTTCCGGGGCCGCTGAAGCCGGTATGTATTTTGCGCACTTCGCCTTTTTTATCAATAATGATGGTAGAGGGAAAGCCCTTAAAATCCGCCAGCATAGGCAGACTTTTCTGCGGGTCGCCGGCAGCAGGGGTAAAGCCGGTGATCAATAATGGATAGGGCACCTTAAAATGCGTTTTCATTTGCTGTAACGTCCGTTGCGATTTGGCAAAATCAGTAGTGCGCTCATAAGCGAGGCCAATCACTTCTACCCCTTTGTTATGGTATTTGGGATAATAGCTGCTTACAAAATAATTGGTTTCGTCCATACAGTTAGGGCACCACGAGCCTAATATCTGTACGATAACCACCTTGTTTTTAAAACGGGCATCGTTTAGGGATACCTTTTTGCCGTTAATGTCCCTAAAAGTAAAATCAATTTTATGATAGCCCGGTTTTAAAGCGGTGAGTGAATAAGCATCCGGCAATTTGGCATTAGCGTCTTTCACAGCGCTCCAGGTATCCAGCCCTGAAAAGCCTGAATATTGCTTACCTTCGCTTAGTGTGTTGGCATCGTTAATTTTTGCTGTAAAGATGTAGGCATGGCCGCCATCAAAACACGATAAATACATTTGATTACCTGCAACAGTACCTTCCAGATAACGGTAATCGCCGCTGGTGCTCAAAAAAGTGCCGGTTAATTTGGCGCCGTTTTGTTTAAACTCGCCCACAAGCGTATCCCGGCTGTCGCCGCTGCCAAATATGGCCGACCATCTGCCGCTGATATCAAAAGCTGGTTTTTCCGGGTCTTTAAAAAAGCGCCAGGTTGTATTTGGCGCGGCAGTAAAAGCCATTACAGCATCGCTGGTGCCTAAATGTTTTATCCAGTTCCCGGTTAAGCCGGATGCATCCAGCTTTAGTTTAAATTCAGAATCAAACAAGGGCATGTGAATGAAAATAGAATCGCCTGCGGATTTAATATCGGTTACTTTATACCGCTCATCACCATTAATGATGGCAATTTGCTGTGCGCCTGCGGTATCCTTAACTTCAAAATTAAACGGCAGTTCGCCGCCGGCCGAGTTTTTTAAGGCTCCGCGCCAAATGCCGCTTTGTAATTTTGTTTGTGCCGATGCGGTGGAAATAAGAATAGAAAATAACAATGCTATTATAGCAGACCTGAACTTCATTGGTAAATAAATTAAGTTGGAATTATATTTTCAGGACTTACCAGCAAGACTGTCCAATTTCTCTAAAAAAGTTTCATTGAATTTGTCTTGTTTTTGAAATTGCGAAACGGAGACATCCATGAATTGTTTAAGAAGGTCCTTCATTTCGTTGATCAATCCCGTTTGCTGATTTATGGTGTCAATTTGCCTGTTTGAAATATCGATCTGATTTTTTAGCAAAGACGTATGCTCATTTAATATTTCTGTATGTGCATTTAATATTCCCGTGTGTTGATTTAATATTTCCGAATGCTTTTCAAGCTTTTCAGCTTGTTGGTCCTGTTTTCGTAACATTTCCGAAATAACGACTAAAAGATCCTTATCCGACATATCAATAATTTATTTGCTTTAACCTGTTTGAAATCTCTCTGAGTTTGTTCATTCTATCTTCAAATTGCATTTTTTCTTTTGCCCGATCAAATAATACTTCATTGGATCTCTTCTGGGGTAATTCGTTAAGTAGTGTATCAGGTGAAAACCGTTTACTGCCATGGCTCAACTTTCGGCTCATGGCTTTGCTCATTTCCGCCAATTCATTTAATGATTGTTTGTTAACGCTCATCAGCCGGGCCATATCTCGTTTCCAGTTTTGCATAAGTATGCGGCAAATTATTTTTGCCGTCTGACATACCCAAAGCTACAAAACTTTATCAAATTATTTCAGCACCTCCCTTGATATTACAATCCGCTGAATTTCGGAGGTGCCTTCATAGATCTGGGTAATCTTGGCATCACGCATCAGGCGCTCCACGTGGTATTCTTTTACAAAGCCATAGCCGCCGTGGATCTGCACCGCCTCTACCGTGGTGCGCATGGCCACTTCCGAAGCAAATAACTTCGCCATCGAACTGGCCTGGGCATAGGGCAGGCCCCTATCTTTAAGCCATGCCGCTTTCAGGCATAACAGGCGGGCAGCCTCAATCTCTGTCGCCATATCAGCCAGCTTAAATTGGGTGGCCTGTAAATCGGCAATGGTTTTACCAAAGGCCTTGCGCTCCCTGGCATAGGCCATCGCCAGTTCATAGGCGCCTGATGCAATACCCAAAGCCTGCGAAGCGATGCCAATGCGGCCGCCGTCCAAAGTATTCATTGCGAACTTAAACCCGAAGCCATCTTCGCCTATCCGGTTTTCCTTGGGAACTTTCACGTCAGTAAACATCAACGAATGCGTGTCTGACCCGCGGATGCCCAGTTTATTTTCCTTATGCCCCACGGTAAAGCCTTCCATGCCGCGTTCAACGATCAGGGCATTAATGCCATGGTGCCTTTTACTGGCATCGGTTTGCGCAATTACCAGGTAAGTGGATGCCGAATTTCCGTTTGTGATCCAGTTTTTTACGCCGTTAAGTAGATAATGGTCGCCCATATCAATGGCAGTAGTTCGCTGGGAGGTGGCGTCTGAGCCAGCTTCCGGCTCCGACAAACAAAACGCGCCTATCTTTTCGCCTTTGGCCAGCGGAACCAGGTATTTTTGTTTTTGGGCCTCGTTGCCATATTTTTCGAGCCCGTAACAAACCAATGAATTATTAACAGAAACAACAACAGAAGCGGAGGCGTCGATCTTTGATAATTCTTCCATTACCAAAACGTAGGAGATGGCGTCCATTCCGGCGCCGCCATATTCAGGCGAAACCATCATTCCTAAAAAGCCCAGCTCGCCAAGCATCTTTACCTGCTCAGCCGGGAAGGTCTGGTGTTCATCCCTGTCTATTACGCCTGGCTTAAGTTCCGTTTGTGCAAAATCACGCGCCGCCTGGCGGATCATTTCCTGTTCTTCGGTAAATTCAAAATACATGTAATGCAGATTTAAACACAAACATAATATTATGCATGCATAGTAAAAAATGTTGCATAAAAAAAAGAGAGCCTTTTTGAAGCTCCCTTTCCCCTAATTAATTTAAACTATTGATTAAACCCAAAACAAAGAACAAAAAAACCTCAGCTTGGGCGTCTGAGAAATTCAATTTAAAGTTTTTACATAGGTAGATGTATATCTTTATTTTTTCACAGATGTTGCAGGGCCGCTTATTTTAGAACAAATGTTAAGCCATAAATTGGCTGACCGATACATTTTTGACCATTTGCCAAACAAAAGAGTAAACCGCGATGGCGCCGAAATAATGTGTACTTAAATTTTTACTTTTAACTATTATGATATAGCATTTGAAAGGTTTATACTTGTATTCCTGGTTTTTATAGCTGATTCCGAGTAAATTAGTGCACTTAATACCTTTTTACAGGTTTGATAAAAGGCCATTTTTAATGAATGTTAAGCATAGCGATTCAAACTTATTACTCATAAAAACAGGATTTGCCATATCATTGATATTATTATTCATTATTCAGGACAGGGCCTTAATCAGGGGGTATTTTTAAAGGATTTGTCTGTTATTTCATACAAGGCTTGTATTTTATTATCTACACCACATTATTTAAATGACTAAAAAACTTCTTTTCAGAACCATCATCATGAGTGCAGGCTGTGCTTTAATGGTGAGCGCATGTAACAACCGGGCGAAGATATACGCCGAAAACGACGCCATATTAAAAAACATGGACACCACCGTAAAGCCCGGCGATGATTTTTTTAAATATGCCAATGGCGCCTGGCTCAAAAAAAATCCTATTCCGGCGGCGTATCCTTCATGGGGCATTGGCAATGTGGTGGAAGAAGAGTTAAGAGACCGGCTGAAGAAATTAAACCTCGACGCCCTGAAAGCCGACGCCAAAAAGGGGACCAGCACCCAAAAGATAGGCGATTTTTATTACAGCGGCATGGATACCCTGGATATTGAACAACAAGGTGTGAATCCCCTTATACCTGAACTTGATAAGATCGGTCAGATCAAAAACATAAGCGACCTGGTTGATGAGTTTGCGCATTTGCAAACTATAGGGGTTGAAACACCCATTGCCTGCGGGGTTGGGCAGGACGCAAAAAACAGCGATAAAAATATGCTGCAACTGTACCAGGGCGGCATTGGTTTACCCAACCGCGATTATTATTTTAATACTGACCTGCATAGCGTGGCCATCCGTACCGATTACCAGGAAAAACATTTGCCCATCGTTTTTAACCTTTCAGGGTTAAGCCATAACGCGGCGGCGGCAGCCACAAAAAAAACCTACGAGTTAGAGAAGTTTTTGGCCGATAGCAGCCGCAAACTGGAAGACCTGCGCGATCCATATCATAATTATAATAAAATGCCCCTGGCCGGCTTAAGCAAACTTACCCCGGCTATTGATTGGAAAGGCACCTTTAAAAAAATGGATTATAAAAATGTGGACAGCGTAATTGTGGGCCAGCCTGAATATTACCGGGCGCTCAATAAGGCGCTTACCCTGTTTACTATTGACGACTGGAAGAATTACCTGCGGAAAAACCTTGTTTCTGCCTTCGCCTCCAACCTTAGCAAACCTTTTGATACTGAAAACTTCAGGTTTTACGGAACGGTATTATATGGCGTAAAAGAACAACTGCCGCGATGGAAACGGGTGATTGATAACGAAAACGAATTGATGGGCGAGGTGCTGGGCCAATTGTTTGTAAAAGAATATTTTCCCGAGAAAACAAAAAAACGGTATGTCGGCCTGGTGGAGGCCATGCGCGCCAGCTTTAAGGAACATATTGAAAAGCTGGACTGGATGAGCGAGCCAACTAAACAAAAGGCTTATGATAAGCTGGCTAAAGTAATGCCCAAGGTGGGCTATCCCGACCATTGGAAAGACTTTTCGACGCTGACCATTGACCGCGGGCCATTTGTATTGAATGTGATGCGGGCCAACAATTTCTGGCACCGCTTTGACGCCAACAAATTAGGCAAACCGGTCGATCGTACCGAATGGGACATCACCCCGCAAACCTATAATGCCTATTATAACCCTTCAAATAACGAAATTGTATTGCCGGCTGCACAGTTTATGATCCCCGGATTTAAGGATGAGGATATTGATGACGCGGTGGTATATGGTTATGCCGCAGCATCCACCATCGGCCACGAAATGACCCATGGCTTTGATGATGAGGGCCGCCAGTACGATGCAAAAGGTAACTTAAAAGAATGGTGGCAGCCGCAGGATTCAGTAAAGTTTGCCAAACGCGCCCAAATGCTGACAGACCAGTTTAATGGTTACAGTATTTACGGACAGCATGTAAACGGCAAGGCAACTTTAGGCGAAAACATTGCCGACCTGGGTGGTATTGTGATTGGCCTGGATGCTTTTAAAAAAACCGACCAGTATAAGGAGGGGAAATCCATTAATGGTTTAACACCCGTACAGCGGTTTTTTCTCGGTTATGCCCTGGGGTGGCTCGGACAGGAAAGGAAGGAAGCCTTGTTAAGCCAGATCCTCACCAACGAACATGCCCCCGGTTTTATGCGGGTGAATGGCCCTTTTACCGATGTACCTGAATTTTATGATGCCTTCCATATAAAAAAAGGCGATAAAATGTGGGTTGACCCGGATAAACGAGTTGAAATCTGGTAAGATGTCTGGCAATATACCGTGCTTGTTAATTTGTGGGGAGCTATCCGATTTTGGCTAAAGCCACTGCTACTTTGTTTACCCTCCGTCCCTTAAAAGGGACGGCAATAATTTATATGTTATTTTACATTAATTGCCGTCGGTTTTAACCGACGGAAAAAAAGGATCTCAAAGTAAGGCTTTAGCCAAATTACGAAGGTTTTATAAGTTGATTAAACAGGAAGGTTAGCAGCGACATTCTGAATAGCACCAACCAAAATATTTCAACCATTTCTGTTTTAAAACTTTATTTATATTTGGGCAATGCATATCATGTACTCGCTGCAAGATTGGTTGCACCAGCAAACCTGGCTCGAAATAACGGGCGTTGTTACGGGCCTTTTGTGCGTGGCGCTTGCCGCTATTAATAATATCTGGAACTGGCCCATTGCTATAGTAAGCGTGGGGATTTACATTTTCATTTTTTTTAACGCGCATTTGTACGCCGATATGGGCCTGCAGGTGTATTTTATGATCATGAACTTTTACGGCTGGTATTATTGGAACCAGAAACCGGTTAACGAAGAAAAAGCGCCCGTTTTAATCGTTACGCAAAGGGAGCTCATTTATGCAACCATCGCCGTAATCATCTTCACCTTTATTTTAGGCTCGTTATTAAAATACACCCCGGCATCATATCCCTTCCTGGATAGCTTTTGCGCCGCCTGCAGCCTGGTGGGGCAAGTGTTTTTGGCCCGCAAGGTTTTGGAGAACTGGCTGATCTGGATCTTCGTCGATATTATTTATGTAGGCATCTACATCTTCAAGCACCTCGAACTTACCGCCATTATGTACGGCATCTACGTCATCCTTGCCCTATGGGGTTATTTCGACTGGCGGAAGGATTATAAGAAACAACTGGGATAGCGCATAAGGCCCCGTGTTTTTATCCAATCAGGGTTTACATAAGGTTTACACTTTTTGATTTTATATTTGGTTAAGTATTTGTTAATCAAGTAATTATAAAAATTCTGGGTTTACACTTTTTTGCGCTTTTCGGGTGCTGGTTTTTGGCTCCGGGAATGCTGCGAGGGAATGCTTTAGCTGCGTAATGGATTGCTTATGAAATAAACTCACCTCGCCCCTGGTTGGTACCTTTAATCAATGACCCAAATTAAAGCGGATTTTTAATCCCGGGCTAACGGACGAACTGGCTCATCTGGATCTTTGTAGATATTATTTATGTAGGCATCTATATTTTCAAACACCTCGAACTTACCGCCATTATGTACGGCATCTATGTCATCCTGGCCCTATGGGGTTATTTCGACTGGCGGAGGGAATATAAGAAGCAGTTGGGATAGCGCATAAGGTCCCCTGTTTTTATCCCAATTAGGGTTTACATAAGGTTTACACTATTTTATTTTAAATTGAGTTAAGTATTTGACAATCAATTAATTGCAAAAATACCGGGTTTGCACTTTCTTGCGCTTTTCGGGTGCCAGTTTTGGCCCCCGGGATAACCGCCAGGGAATGCTGTTGCTGCGTAATGGATTGTTTATGAAATAAACTCACCCCGCCCCTGGTCGGGATCTGTATTCCACGACCCCAATTAAAGCGGATTTTTAATCCCGGGTTAATGGACGAGCTGGCTGGTATTGGCAATGGGAAGAAATAAACTCTAATCCCCAAAAAAACCTCCCCATCCTTTCATCATACGAATCATAGTCCAGACAAAAAAAGCAAAGCGCCCACAAACGCCCGATTCTGGTGCATAATATTGTTATAATGTTCGCGTAATACGGCAAAAAGCCTGCTATGCCAATAGTTTTTTATACTTTTGGGAACCTTAATTTAAATTTTATCACCTCACAATGAAGAAAATTCTAACTGTTTTATGTTTCGTATTGCTCTCATCGGCGTCATTTGCGCAATACTATGGTAATCAGGATGCTCAATTGTCGTTTTCAATAATAGGAGGAGGCGCCGTTGCTTTTTTTCAGGTTAAAACTGCAAATAATAACCTGACGGCTAACTCTCCCAATGCGGTTGGTTATGGCGGGGTGAGTTTAGATTATAAAATAAACGACTATTTTTCAATAGGCCCGGCGCTTTCATTTGCCGGCAAAGGTGGCCAAACCGAAGAACAAACCAACAATTTTGGAAGTTATGGGGTAACCGAAGCCTATGAATTGTACTATTTACAAGGATCTTTTAATTTTATTGGGCACATACCCCTGGGGGACCAGGCTAATATATTTTTGGGAGCAGGTCCATTTTATTCACACAGCATATTTGGCACAAGTAAAATAAATGACGGCGGCGTGGAAAGTGATGGAAGCGTGAAATTTGGCAATAATGGCGATTTTAAAACCGGCGATTACGGTGTGACATCGGAAATTGGGTTTAAAACAGAGCGCGGTTATATATTCGGTTTGAATTTCGACCTGGGTTTATCTAATATACATCAGGCTAATACCGTGTACCTGACTGATAATCAAATTAAAACAAGAGCTATTTATCTATCATTCGGGCGGAGTTTTTAAGGTTTTTCCAGGGGATGTATTCCTGATCAAACACCGGAGAGGCACAAAAAACTGCCCGGAAACAGGAAAAACTACTGACAAGATTTTGTCACTGACAAAATCTTGCGGCAGTTAAAGTATTGATATTCAGTTTTGTAGCGTTTTGTAGCGCTTGTAGCGCACGCTACAAGCTACAAGTTTCCATTGATGAACTTTGGCGTATGGTAATTGCGCTGAATAGTTTTTAGGCAGCTCCTAAGGATCTGGATTAAAACGCACAAAACACCAGCCTTTTTATCCGTCCGTTGGTCTGGATTCGTAATCTACCCTGGAACTACCGGGCGACAAAAGCACCATTTTCTAATTCTTTTATTATATTTGTGTTGAACTTAAAACGTTAATCAGCTATGACAACATTAACTATAGAGATCCCCGACGGCGATAGTTCATTACTTTCCGAATTAATTAAATTCACTAAAAATGCCGGTTTAAAAGTGAGTATCAGTAATGACGAAGATAATTTAAGTGAAAGTGAATTCCAATCGCTAAAAAATGCTGCGGAAGAGGCTGTTTTAATTAAAAAAGGTCTTTCAAAGGGTATTCCCGTGTCTGAATTGTGGAATGACTAATACTGTAATAGTTTCCGAAAACTTTAAAAAAGAAGCTAAGTCCTTAATAAAGAAGTTTCATACCCTAAAGGAATCCATTGATAGTACTATATCAGATTTAATAAAAGATCCTTATTGTGGCGATCCGTATGGGCAGAAGATTTATAAGGTAAGAATAAAAGATAAAAGCAAAGGCGGAGGTAAAAGTGGTGGGTTCAGGGTGTTATATTGTCATATCAATAAAACTGATGAGGGCATTACGATATTACTGATGTCGATATTTGATAAGTCTGACAAGGCCACCATTACTAAAGCCGACGCAGTTAAGAAACTCAACGATATACTCAAAGATTTGTAAAGCCAATCAATTCAGATTGCCCAACATAACCCTGATCACCCGTATTGTCGGTAAAGACATCGACAATGTGAAGAAGAATAAATTACAATCCGCCCAAAAAAATCCTACCCATCCTCTAATCCTACGAATCATAGTTCAGACAAAAATGCATGGCGACGACCTGTCCGCTACGCGATTGCCACGCTATCGCTCGCAATGACAAAATGTATTAAAATCCAGGCATCTGACCATCATCAAAAACATCAATAATTCCCCCATCTTCACATCCGCATATTTGCACATTTGCACATACTTTTCCCCATTTCAGGCAGAAAACCGACACTTTACTATGCATGCATAAAAACCATACCGAATACCGTTTTGAACTTTGGTATAAATTGTAAAATATTATATTCGTTTAACTGTTATTTATACGTACTTTTATATTGATAAATCTAACTAAAACAAAATTAAATACCAATTGAAGATTTGTCATTATATCCTTGCTATTCCTTTTCGCTATATCTAACTTACGAAGACCAATTTATAAAACCCGGTGACCAAAAGGTTTTATAAAAATTATTTTACTAATAACAGCTGATACAGCATTATAAAATGAGTACATCTAACGATACCATACAGGCAACGGAGTTAAACCGCTACAGTAAAACTTTCACCCAGGACCCTACCCAACCGGCGGCCCAGGCCATGCTTTACGGCATTGGCTTAACCGACGACGATATGCAAAAAGCCCAGGTGGGCGTGGCAAGTATGGGTTATGATGGCAATACCTGCAACATGCACCTTAATGATCTGGCCAAAATGGTTAAACAGGGCATTTGGGAAGAAGATATGGTGGGTTTGGTTTTCCATACCATTGGCGTGAGCGATGGCATGAGCAACGGCACCGAAGGTATGCGTTATTCGCTGGTGAGCCGTGATATTATTGCTGATTCCATTGAAGCAGTTGTTGGCGGGCAATATTATGACGGGCTGATCACCATCCCCGGCTGCGATAAAAACATGCCGGGCTCAGTTATGGCGATGGGCCGTTTAAACAGGCCATCTATAATGGTATACGGTGGTACCATTAAACCAGGCCATTATAAAGGCGAAGATTTAAATATCATCTCCGCATTCGAGGCCCTGGGTAAGAAAATTGCCGGGCAGATAGACGACCTCGACTTTAAAGAAATTATCAAACACTCATGCCCCGGTGCAGGCGCCTGCGGCGGCATCTATACAGCTAATACCATGGCTGCAGCTATCGAGGCTTTAGGCATGAGTTTGCCTTACTCCTCATCAAATCCGGCCATCAGCGATGAAAAAAATGCGGAATGCCTGGCAGCGGGTAAAGCTATTAAGATCCTATTAGAAAAGGACATCAAGCCCTCAGACATCATGACCCGCGAAGCTTTTGAGAACGCCATCGTGGTAATTATGGTTCTCGGTGGTTCAACCAATGCGGTGCTGCACTTAATTGCCATGGCAAAAAGCGTTGGCGTAAAACTAACGCAGGATGATTTCCAGGCCATCAGTAACCGCATCCCGGTTTTGGCGGACATGAAGCCAAGCGGTAAATACATGATGGAAGACCTGCACAAAATTGGCGGCGTACCTGCTGTGATGAAATATTGCATGGACCAAAGCTGGCTGCACAGCCATTGTTTAACCGTTACCGGCAAAACGGTAGCCGAAAATTTACAGGATGTACCTGACCTGGAATTTGAAACACAACAAATTATCCGCCCGGTTGAAAACCCTATTAAGGCAACCGGCCACCTGCAAATATTATACGGAAATATAGCCGAAGGTGGCAGCGTAGCAAAAATAACCGGCAAGGAAGGCACCAGCTTTGAAGGCCCGGCCCGGGTATTTGACGGTGAGTTTGAACTGATCCACGGCATACAAAGCGGCCGCGTTAAAGCAGGTGATGTGGTAGTGATCCGCAATGTTGGTCCGAAAGGCGCACCGGGTATGCCCGAGATGCTGAAACCTACTTCCGCCATATTTGGTGCAGGATTGGGCAGTTCGGTAGCGTTGATCACTGATGGCAGGTTTTCGGGTGGTACCCACGGTTTCGTCGTCGGTCACATCACTCCCGAAGCATATGACGGGGGTGGTATTGCCTTTGTTAAGGATAACGACCGGATATTTATTGATGCGATTAACCGCACCATTAATGTAAAGATAAGCGACGAAGAATTCGCGGCCCGTAAAGCACAATGGATCCAGCCGGCACTGAAAGTAACCAAAGGCGTTTTATATAAGTATGCAAAAACCGTTACCACTGCCGCTGAAGGCTGTGTTACGGATGAATAAGGAAGAGGTTGTAAAGTTGAAATGTTGGAAGGTTGAAAAGTTAACCGCGCGACAATGACTTAACGACCCAATGACCAAATGACTAATATTAATCGGTGAAATCGCATAAGAATCTGTGAGATCACTTAAAAAATAAATACAGTGGAAACACAAACAATCGGCACACAGGAAATCGGTGAAATCACGGAAAAATCGGTGAAATCACAAGAAAAATCAGGATCGCAGGCATTGCTGGAAGCGTTGATGATTGAAGGGGTGGATACCATTTTCGGGTATCCGGGTGGTGCAATTATGCCCATTTACGATGCCTTATATGATTATAACGAAAAGTTGAACCATATTTTGGTCCGCCATGAGCAGGGCGGCATCCATGCCGGCCAGGGTTACGCACGTACCTCGGGCAAAGTTGGCGTGGTATTCGCTACCAGCGGGCCGGGTGCTACCAATTTGGTAACCGGCTTAGCCGATGCACAAATTGACAGTACCCCATTGGTATGCATCACCGGGCAGGTGTTTGCGCACCTGTTAGGTACCGATGCTTTCCAGGAAACAGACGTGATCAACATCACTACCCCGGTAACCAAATGGAATTACCAGGTAACGGATGCTACTGAAATTCCGGAAGTAATTGCCAAAGCCTTCTACATCGCTAAAAGCGGCAGGCCGGGACCGGTTTTGATCGACATCACCAAAAACGCACAGATCCAAAAGTTTAATTTCGAAGGATATACCCCCTGCAACCATATCCGCAGCTATCGGCCGAAACCAATTGTTCGCCAGCAATATATTCAGCAGGCAGCCGAGCTGATAAACCAGGCCAAAAAGCCGTTCATCATTTGGGGACAGGGCGTAATTTTAGGCAGTGCCGAACAGGAATTTAAAACGTTTGTCGAAAAAAGTGGTATCCCTGCCGCCTGGACAATTTTGGGCGCAGGTGCTATCCCGACAGATCACCCCTTAAACGTGGGTATGCTGGGTATGCACGGCAATTACGGCCCCAATGTTTTAACCAATGAATGCGATGTATTAATTGCCATAGGCATGCGTTTTGACGACCGTGTTACGGGGCGCCTGGATAAATATGCCAAACAGGCTAAGGTGATCCATTTGGATATTGACCCTGCGGAGATCGACAAAAACGTAAAATCCACCGTGCCTGTTTGGGGCGATTGTAAAGAAACCTTACCGATGCTCACTGAATTGGTGGAGCGTAAAGTACTTACCGAATGGCATGATAGGTTTAAAGAGTTTACCCGCCAGGAAATTGAAGCGGTTATTGATAATGAACTGAACCCCACCTCGGACGAAATGACCATGGGCGAGGTGATCAAACAACTGAATGAATTAACCAAAGGCGATGCGGTGATTGTAACCGATGTGGGCCAGCACCAGATGGTGGCCTGCCGTTATGCCAACCTTAACAAAACCCGCAGCAACGTTACCAGCGGCGGTTTGGGTACCATGGGTTTTGCTTTGCCTGCGGCAATAGGCGCTAAATTCGGCGCACAGGAACGCGATGTGATTGCTATTATTGGCGATGGCGGTTTCCAGATGACCTTACAGGAACTGGGCACCGTGATGCAAAGCAAGGTGGAAATTAAGATCATTATCCTGAACAACCGTTTCCTGGGTATGGTGCGCCAATGGCAGGAGTTATTTAACTCGCGCAGGTATTCATTCGTGGATATCGAAAGCCCCGATTTTGTAGCAGTTGCCGCAGCTTATGGCATTGCAGGAAAATGTATATCAGACAGATCCGACCTGCAATCAGCATTGAAAGAAATGATGGAAAGCAAAGGCGCGTACCTGCTGGAAGTAATGGTAACCAAGGAAAATAATGTATTCCCAATGGTACCACAGGGATGCAGCGTAAGTGAGATCAGGTTAAAATAAACCCAAAGCCTCACCCAACCCTCTCCAAAGGAGAGGGCTTTAAGAAGGAATAGGTATTCAAAACCCTCTCCTTTGGAGAGGGCAGGGTGAGGCAAGAAATGTTTAAAAAAGATTAAAATGGAAAAGCAGGAATTTAACATAACAGTTTACACCGAAAACCAGATAGGGCTTTTGAACCGGATCGCGATCATTTTTACGCGCCGCAAAATCAATATCGACAGTTTGAATACTTCGCCGTCGGAGATTGAAAGCATTCACCGGTTTAACATCGTGATCACCGAATCGGAAGATGTGGTGCGTAAACTTTGCCGCCAGATTGAAAAACAGGTAGAAGTACTCAAGGTTTACTATCATACCAACGAGGATGTGATCTGGCAGGAACTGGCCTTATACAAGGTATCAACAGATGTAATTGCCGAAAAAGTAAGTGTTGAGCGTTTGCTGCGCGAGAACGGCGCCCGCGCGGTAGTTATCCGCAAGGATTACACCGTGTTTGAAACAACCGGCCACCGGGAAGAAACCGACAACCTGATCAGCATTTTGCAGCCTTATGGGCTGATAGAGTTTGTACGCAGCGCTCGTGTGGCTATCATTAAGGACAGCGAAGGCTTTAACTCAAAACTACGCGAGTTTGAAAGACTGGAACCAGGGGAAGATGTAATTGAAAACGAATATTTAAACCAGGGACAGAAAGTGTTCTCGATGTAATAAATGGGGTGTCACCCTGAGCCTGTCGAAGGGCGTGCGTAATGGCCATTGCCCGCATGCTTCGAGAGCCTCAGCATGACACCCCAAAATCGGTGAAATCAAAAAAAATCGGTGAAATCCGAAGTTATGTTAGAAGAAATAAAACAAAAATATCCATTAGCATACAACGCTATCAAGGAAGCTACCGAAGCCAATGGTTTTACCATGCCGTCGGAAGTATTGACCTGTTCGTTGCTTAAAACGCTGGCGGCTACAAAGCCTGGCGGTAAATTTTTGGAGCTGGGAACAGGCACAGGCTTGTCGACTACCTGGATTTTGGATGGGATGGACGAAAAATCGACATTAATATCCATTGATAATGATGAAACCTTTTTAAATATCGCCAAAGAGAATTTAGGGGTTGATAAAAGGTTAAGGCTGATCTGTACCGATGGCGCCGACTGGATAAAACAAAATGCAGGCAAAAAGTTCAGCTTTGTTTTTGCAGATACCTGGCCCGGTAAGTATTTGTTGCTGGATGAAGTGCTGGATATGGTTGAAAAGGGTGGCATTTATATTATAGATGATATGCTACCCCAGCAAAATTGGCCTACTGGTCATGCTGAAAAGGCAACCCAGTTAATTGCCCATCTCGACAGCCGTGACGATATTATATTAACAAAAATGGGCTGGGCAACGGGGATAGTAATTATAACAAAGAAGTAGGTGAGTAGTGAACGGTGAGTGGTGAATGGTTGAAAAACCGGACGAATAACAATATTAAATAGTAAACAAGAAACCATAATTCAATAAACTAAAATCGGTGAAATCAAAAAATCATCGGTGAAATCAAAAAAAATAAGATGGCAAAATTAAATTTCGGCGGAACTGAAGAAAACGTAGTAACCCGCGAAGAGTTCCCTTTAGCAAAGGCACAGGAAGTATTAAAGAATGAAGTGGTAGCTGTAATTGGCTACGGCGTTCAGGGACCTGGCCAGGCGCTCAATCAAAAAGACAACGGCATTAACGTTATTGTTGGCCAGCGTAAAGGCACTAAAACATGGGATAAAGCGGTAAACGACGGCTTTGTACCCGGAGAAACCCTTTTTGAGATTGAAGAAGCCCTTGAAAGAGGAACTGTGATCTGCTATTTATTGAGCGATGCTGCACAGATCGCTTTATGGCCAACCGTTAAAAAACATTTAACAGCTGGTAAAGCTTTGTATTTTTCACACGGCTTTGGTATCACGTTTAAAGAGCAAACCGGCATTATCCCTCCGGCTGATGTTGACGTATTCCTGGTTGCACCAAAAGGTTCAGGTACTTCATTGCGCAGGATGTTTTTACAGGGCCGCGGCTTAAATTCAAGCTATGCTATCTTCCAGGATGCTACAGGCAAAGCAAAAGACAGAGTTATCGCATTAGGTATTGCTGTAGGCAGTGGTTACTTATTTGAAACCGATTTCAAAAAAGAAGTTTTCAGTGATTTAACCGGCGAACGCGGCACTTTGATGGGCTGTATCCAGGGTGTATTTGCTGCTCAGTACGATGTGTTGCGCAGCAATGGTCACTCACCTTCTGAAGCATTTAACGAAACAGTTGAAGAGTTAACTCAATCGTTAATGCCTTTGGTTGCTGAAAACGGTATGGACTGGATGTATGCCAATTGCTCAACTACCGCACAACGCGGCGCTTTGGATTGGTGGAAAAAATTCCGTGATGCTACAAAACCTGTATTTGAAGAATTATACAACAGCGTAGCCACCGGTAAAGAATCACAACGCTCTATCGACCTTAACAGCCAACCGGATTACCGCGAAAAACTGGATGTGGAGTTAAAAGAACTTCGCGACAGCGAAATGTGGCAGGCAGGCAAAACTGTACGCAGTTTAAGGCCTGAAAACCAGGTTGTAGAAGCATAATAACAAGTCTGTAGTCGTAAGTCTTGAGTCGTTAGTCAACGGCCTGGTACTTACGACTCCGGACTTTAGACTAAAGACTTGAAAAATGGCTAAGACATTATTTGATAAAATTTGGGATGCACACGTCGTCAGTAGCAACGAGGGCTTTCCTGATATTTTATACATTGATACGCACTTCATACACGAGGTAACCAGTCCGCAGGCATTTGACGGGCTCCGTTCCAGAAAATTACCCGTGTTAAGGCCAAAACAAACGGTCGCCACCGCCGACCATAATGTGCCAACCATCAACCAGCATTTACCGATAAAAGAAGAACTATCCCGCTACCAGGTGGATATGCTCACCAAAAACTGCAAGGAATTTGGAGTGGAATTGTATGGTCTTGGCCATCCTTTCCAGGGCATTGTACATGTGATAGGTCCTGAGTTGGGGATTACCCTTCCGGGCGGTACATATGTCTGCGGGGATAGCCATACTTCAACCCATGGTGCTTTTGGCGCTATAGCCTTTGGGATCGGCACTTCGCAGGTGGAGCAGGTTCTGGCTACGCAATGTTTACTGCAATCGCGCCCTAAAAGGATGAAGATCGAAGTGAACGGCAAGCTGCAAAAAGGTGTAGGCGCTAAAGATATTATCCTTTACATTATCTCGCAGATCAGTGCCGCAGGCGGTACAGGTTATGCTGTGGAATATGCAGGCGATACTTTCCGTTCCTTAAGCATGGAAGGCCGCATGACGGTTTGCAATATGAGCATTGAAATGGGAGCGCGCTGCGGCTTAATAGCCCCGGATGAAACCACTATTGAATATGTTAAAGGCAGGGAGTTCGCTCCTAAAGGTGAAGATTGGGATAAAGCGGTTGCTTATTGGAAAACACTATATTCTGATGACGACGCCCAATTTGATAAAGTATTAAGCTTTAAAGCCGAAGATATTGAGCCGATGATCACCTACGGAACAAATCCGGGGATGGGCATTGGCGTTACCCAGCATGTACCTGAAACCCTGTCTTTCGAACAAAAAGAACAGGGATCGTACAAAAAAGCGCTGGAATACATGGGCCTGCATGATGATGAACAACTATTGGGCAAACCCATTGATTATGTGTTCATCGGCAGTTGCACCAATTCCCGCATTGAAGATCTGCGCCAGGTAGCTGAATTTGTAAAAGGCAAGCACAAGGCAGATAATGTTACCGTTTGGGTAGTTCCCGGTTCAAAACAGGTACAGGAACAAGCTATCAGGGAAGGTTTGGATATTATCCTTGGCGAAGCAGGTTTTCCATTACGCGAACCAGGCTGCAGCGCCTGTTTGGCCATGAACGAGGATAAGATCCCGGCAGGTAAATACTGTGTATCCACCAGCAACCGGAACTTTGAAGGCCGCCAGGGACCAAACTCACGTACCTTTTTGGCAAGCCCGCTAACGGCTGCAGCTTCAGCGATTACGGGAGTGGTAACAGATATAAGAACCTTTTTAATTGTCTGAACTCGAATTAAACGAATTTATAGAATTAACGGAATTAAGTTTTTGAATTGATTTGAAATAGTGGAAGCCGTCAAGAGAACAGCAGATGAGTTCAATGATTCAACCAGTAAAATAATTGGCTGCGCAATGAGGGTACACGCTACTTTAGGTAATGGTTTCCAGGAAGTAATTTATCAAAGAGCGTTACAGATTGAGATGGGCTTGGCCGGTCTGGGTTTTGTAAGAGAGATGGAAATGCCTGTTATTTATAGAGAAGAGTTAATCGGAACCAGGCGGGTTGATTTTTTTGTTGAAGATGAGATAATGGTGGAGCTGAAAGCATTGATTGAACTGGAGGATGTTCATATGGCGCAGGGCATCAACTATCTGGAAGCTTACAATATTAAAATAGGCTTGCTTATAAATTTCGGCAGTAAAAGTTTGCAGTTCAAAAGACTATTAAATAGAAAGTATCGTCCGGGCGCGAATAAATTAATTATGTGAGCACGATTTATTGAATTAAAGCACATTCAAAAAATAATTCAAAAAATTCCACTAATTCGAAAAATTCGAGTTCAGACAAGAAGGAGAATATAATGATACTCGAAGTAGCTATATTAAATATTATCCCCGGCCAGGAAGACGCTTTCTTAAAAGCATTCTCCGAAGCAAAGGCGATCATATCAAAAATGGCAGGTTATGTGTCGCATCAATTGAAAAGATGTGTAGAGAATGCCAGCCGGTTTATTTTGCTGGTTGAATGGGAAAAGTTAAGCGATCATACCGAAGGCTTCAGGGGATCAAAAGAATACCAGGAATGGAAAAGGTTATTACACCATTTTTATGACCCTTTCCCTACTGTTGAGCACTATGAGATATGTTGAAAAGTTGAAAGGTTTGAATGTTGTAATGTTGAAGAACAAAAATGACTAATGACCCAATGACGCGCAGCAAATGACAATAATGAAAAAGAAAGATGGCAACTAAAATATTCAAACACATACAAACCAGCGTGGTACCGCTCCCTATCGAAAATATCGATACGGACCAGATCATCCCGGCAAGGTTTTTAAAGGCCACCACCCGCGAAGGTTTTGGCAATAACCTGTTCCGCGACTGGCGTTTTGATGAGAATGATAATCCAAAAACGGATTTCGTTTTAAATCACCCGGTATACAGCGGTAAGATCCTGGTTGCCGGTAAAAACTTCGGTTGTGGCAGCAGCAGGGAACATGCCGCCTGGGCCATTGCCGACTATGGTTTTGATGCCGTGGTAAGCAGTTTTTTTGCGGATATTTTTAAAGGGAATGCTTTAAACAATGGCTTGCTGCCGGTGCAGGTGAGCGATGAGTTTTTAAAGAAAATATTCGATGCTGTTGATGCTGATCCGCATGCGGTAGTGGAGATCGACCTGGTTGACCAGTTTATTAAAATCGTCGCCAGCGGCGAACAGGAAACTTTTGAGGTTAATCCCTACAAAAAAGCCTGCATGACCAACGGCTATGACGATATAGATTATATTTTAAGTAAAAAAGAATTAATAGAAGAGTTTGAGGTATCTCGTTAAGTCTAAAAATGACTTAATGACCTAATGACTTAATGACCCAACAACAAATGAATAAAAAAATATTAGTAATTCCCGGAGACGGTATCGGTGCCGAGGTAACCACCTGGGGCAAAGCAGTATTGGAACAGATTGGTAAAACCTATGGCCATACGTTTACTTTTGATGAAGCTTTAATGGGCCACGCGGCTATTGAAGCTACCGGAAGCCCGCTTCCTGATGAAACACTGGAAAAAGCAAAAGCAAGCGACGCCATTTTGTTTGGCGCGGTTGGCCATGCCAAATATGATAACGACCCCTCCGCCAAAGTAAGACCTGAACAAGGATTACTGGGTATCCGCAAAGGATTAGGTTTGTATGCCAATTTAAGGCCGATTATGTTGTTTGATGAATTGCTAAACGCATCAAGCCTTAAACCGGAGATACTTAAAGGAACTGATATTTTATTCTTTCGTGAATTAACCGGCGATGTTTATTTCGGCGAGAAAAAACGCAGTGCGGACACGGCTTCCGACCTGATGATCTATCACCGTTACGAAGTGGAACGTATCGCGATCAAAGCCTACGAAGCAGCAAGACTAAGGGGAAAAAGATTATGCTCGGTGGATAAGGCCAATGTTCTGGAAACTTCACGCCTGTGGCGCGAAGTGGTTCAGGAAGTTGCCAAAAGATATCCTGATGTGGAAACCGAGCACATGTTTGTCGATAATGCCGCCATGCAGCTGGTAAAAAATCCTAAAAAGTTCGACGTGGTGTTAACTGCTAACCTGTTCGGCGATATTTTAACTGATGAGGCTTCACAAATTGCAGGTTCAATGGGTATGCTGGCATCGGCCTCTATTGGCGACGGTACCGGTTTCTTTGAACCAATCCATGGTTCTGCACACGATATTGCAGGCCAGGACAAAGCAAATCCGCTGGCATCAATATTATCAGTTGCCCTGATGCTGGAGATCAGCTTCGGATTAACGGAAGAAGCAAAAAGCATTAAAGCCGCTATCGATAAAACGCTTAAAGAAGGCTACCGCACCGGCGACATTGCCGACAGCGAAACCGACAAAAGCAAGATATTGGGCACAACGGCCATGGGAAAAAAGGTGTTGGAATATCTCTAATGTGCGGATGTGCAAATATGCAGATGTGCAGATGAAGAAAGCGCCAATGACGCGAAGCAAATGACCTAATGACTAAAAGATGAAATGGAACGCAGAATTATATGACGACAAACACGACTTCGTATTCCAATACGGGGAGAGTGTTTTGGAATTGCTGGATGTTAAACCGGGCGAGCGCATACTCGACCTCGGCTGTGGTACCGGTCATTTGACGCAGGAGATCAATGATCATGGCGCTGAAGTAGCAGGTATGGATGCTTCTGCGGAAATGATCGCGAAAGCAAAAAGTAGTTACCCTGAAATTGATTTTTTAGTGGGTGATGCCACCGATTTTCATTTTGATCAACCGTTTGACGCCGTCTTCTCCAACGCTACGTTGCATTGGGTGCACAAAGCAGACGAGGCCATTAAATGTGTTTATGATAGCCTGAAAACCGGCGGTCGTTTTGTTGCCGAAATGGGCGGCAAAGGCAATATGCTGCACATGATCGCGGCGACACAGCAGGTGCTCGAAAAATACGGTCACCATCAACTGGCGCAAAAGAAAATGTGGTATTTTCCTTCATTAGGTGAATATACCACCAAACTGGAAAATGCCGGGTTCCGGGTAACGTTCGCAGTACATTTCGACCGGCCGACTTTATTGAAAGATGGCAGGATAGGGGTTACCAAGTGGCTGAACATGTTTGGCCCTACTTATTTTGAGGGAATTGATGAGGGGGAAAAGGACCAGATATTATCAGAGATCACCGATCTGCTCGAAAAAGACTATGAAGCGGACGGCAATTGGTACGCTGACTATGTACGGCTCAGGTTTGTGGCTATAAAAGAGATGTGAGATATAAGACTTGAGATATGATATTTTTCTTGGGTCTCCGTCAGTAATATAAAAAATAAAATAAAAGCAATAACCGATGTCGGGTGCACGATGTGCGATTTATAAAAATCTCATATCTCAAATCTCGCATCTAAAAATCTAAAAAATATGATACACGATCCAAACCGCGTTTATGTTTTCGATACCACGCTTCGTGATGGCGAGCAGGTACCGGGTTGCCAGTTAACTACTTCTGAAAAGATAGAGATCGCGAGGGAGCTGGAGGCATTGGGAGTGGATATTATCGAGGCTGGTTTCCCTATTTCAAGTCCGGGTGATTTTCAAAGTGTGGTTGAAATATCCAAATCGGTAAATCACCCGACTGTTTGCGCCTTAACCAGGGCCAACAGAGGCGATATTGATGTAGCCGTTGAATCGCTCAGGTATGCCAAACACCCGCGGATTCATACCGGCATTGGTTCTTCAGATCAGCATATCAAACATAAATTCAACAGCACCCGCGAGGAAATACTGGCGCGCGCCGTTGACGCGGTAAAATACGCCAAAAAATCTGTCGAGGATATCGAGTTTTACGCAGAAGATGCAGGGCGTGCCGATGTTGCCTTCCTGGCACAAATGGTAGAAGCCGTTATTGCAGCCGGTGCAACCGTAGTAAACATTCCGGATACCAATGGCTATTGCCTGCCCGAACAATATGGCGGCAAGATCAAATACCTGAAAGATAACGTTCAGAATATTGACAAAGCCATTATATCTGTTCATTGCCATAACGACCTGGGCCTCGCTACTGCCAACTCAGTTGCCGGTTTACAATACGGTGCAAGGCAGATTGAAGGCACTATTAATGGTATTGGCGAACGGGCCGGCAACACTTCTATTGAGGAAGTGGTAATGATCTTAAAAACGCACCCAACTTTGGGATTGCATACCAACATCAACGCCCGTAATTTTTACGAGATCAGCCGCATGGTGAGCACCCAGATGCGGATGCCGGTACAGGCCAACAAAGCTATTGTAGGCAGCAATGCATTTGCACATAGCTCAGGCATTCACCAGGATGGTTTTTTAAAGAACCGTGAAAATTACGAGATCATTAAGCCTGAAGACGTGGGCTTTCCGAACGCGTCAATTGTGCTTACCGCACGTAGCGGCAGGCATGCCTTAAGGTTCCACCTGGAGCGCCTCGGGCATTCGCTTGATAAGAAAGAACTGGAGGACGTTTATAAAAACTTCCTTACCCTGGCCGATGTTAAACTTGATATAGATGATAACGACCTGCTAAGCCTGGTGGCTTACAGGTTAGTGAGACAATAGTGATGTGGAAATAACCCTGGATTTTGAATCAGCTTACGAACGTTTAAAAGGGACGGTTAAACATACCCCCCTGATTTATAATGATCGTTTATCTGAAAAATACGGCTGCGAGCTTTATTTAAAACGCGAAGACCTGCAAATAGTGCGGTCCTACAAGCTTCGTGGCGCCTTTAACATGATCAGCCAGTTAACGGCTGATGAGCGGCGCCGCGGCGTGGTTTGCGCCAGCGCGGGCAATCATGCGCAGGGCGTTGCGTTTTCCTGCAATAAACTAAATATAAAGGGTGTGATCTTCATGCCCGAGATCACCCCGAAGCAAAAGATCAGCCAGACAGAAATGTTTGGCAGCGGCCATGTGGAGATCATTTTAGTCGGCGATACTTTTGACGATTGCCTGCTGGAGGCCCTGAAATATACCCGGGCCAACCAAATGACCTTTATCCCTCCCTTTGATAATTACAGCGTAATTGAGGGCCAGGGAACCGTGGGCGTTGAAATACTGGAAGATTTACCCGAAACCGAAGTTGTGGTAATGCCCATCGGCGGCGGCGGTCTGGCAGCCGGTGTCGGCACTTATTTAAAGCAACAAAACCCGGATATTTTTTTAATTGGAGTTGAACCGGAAGGTGCCCCAAGTATGCTCAAAGCCTTTGAACACGGCGGCCCGGTAACCCTGCCGGATATCGACCGTTTTGTGGATGGCGCCGCGGTAAAAACCGTTGGTAAGTTAACTTATGATCTTTGCCGCAATGTTTTGGACGAGATGCTGCTGGTCGCTGAAGGCAAAGTATGCACCACCATTTTAAAGTTATACAACGAAGACGCTATTGTAGTTGAACCTGCCGGCGCTTTGTCGGTAGCGGTACTGGATGAATGCAGGGACCAGATCAAAGGCAAAAAAGTAGTTTGCATCATCAGCGGCGGTAATAATGACATTGCCCGGATGCAGGAGATTAAAGAGAAATCATTGTTGTATGAAGGCTTAAAGCATTACTTTATCATACGCTTCCCCCAAAGACCCGGTGCGCTGAAGCTCTTCGTGAATAATGTATTGGGCCCGCATGATGATATCACCCGTTTTGAATTCATCAAAAAATCTGAAAAAGAAAACGGCCCGGCGCTGGTAGGTATCGAACTGCAATCCGCAGATGATTACCCCGCCCTGTTAAAGCGTATGGAAACCTATCGTTTCGACGTCATCGAACTAAACCGGGAACAGACTTTGTTTGAGTTTTTGGTGTAGAATAGTTTAATTTGATTAAGAATTAGATTGGAGGCTTATTGCTTGCCTTTTATTATCTTTACTATTTAAGCCTTTTGCCTATCAAATTTATGAATCTCAAAAAGAATATTCATTTTTTATAAGTTTAGCATTCTTCCTTTTTTCACTTACTCAAGTTGCCTATAAAACGGATTATTCTGATCAATCCGCTAATGGAGTATCTTCTTTGTTAGTATTATTAATTGGATGGCTCGGCTTATTATTTATACCGTATGGCATTTCCTGGTTGGCAAACCCATTGATGATTATTGCGTGGATTTTATTTTTACGACAAAAAATTCAAGTACCTGTTATTTTAAGTTTATTGGCATCATTACTTTCGGCATCATTTCTTTTAATAGATAAATTGCCTATGGATGAGGCTCCGACCTATGCAACCATAACTGGTATCGGTCTTGGTTATTGGCTTTGGCTACTAAGTTGCCTTACTTTCTTCATCAGTACCACTGCAATTTATTTTAGTAGAAGAGTATCCAAAATTGGGTAGGCTATTTTTCAAAATCCACGAATATATCGATCGTATTTTTCGTCGACTTTAATTCTCCCCCACAACGATATCAGTTTCTTTTGATTTTCAACAGTTACATATAATCGCAGAGCATTATCAACCAATACTTTTTTATTTTTAATATTAGTCAATTTCTGCGCCTGGGCCATCAATTTATCGTCTATATCTATATTGATTCTCATTAAGTTAGGCACTGTTTTTTATTCCCTTTTGAACCCTGTATCGGTGCCTCTAATGGCAAAGCTACTGAAACTCGTCAGTTTATGCTGCCCTCGTACAGATCATGAACCGGAAATATTAAATCATAATCATTCCAGTTTAAATTGCCGTTTATGATTTCAAACTGTTTAAACAGGTTTTCATTTAAATATTTTGAAATAGAGGGATGAAGTGATTTGAGCAGAAAGGGTTTGAAATCAACCAGTTCCTCATTTCCGTCATTAAACGAAATTCTGATAGCAAAATCCCCGATATAATTGGCCGATGTAACTTCAATCACATCAGTTGGGTTATTAATATTATAATCGCGAACTATTTTCATTTTTTTTTCCAATTTAATTCGGGTTCAGCATAAGAAAACTCCTTGCCCCATCGGGGCTACCGCTTTGTAGAATTGAATCTAAATTTTTTATTGCCCCGTCCAGGGGCTACCCTTCGCGAATTGGGTAACCCCTGACGGGGCAATAATTCCTGTTCATTTTGTTCCTACAAAGCGGTAGCCCCGCTGGGGCATTTTGAAATTGTATGCTGATTCATATATCGAATCGGTAATTTTATTGCTGCTCCTTCACCCCTATCAAAACACTCGTCCTGCCATCTCTAACATCAGGGTTAATACCTACCGTCATCAAAAACTTACCGCTATAGGTTGCATTAGCGATGGATGATTGGGTGCCGGGGAATAAATTCACCTCGCTTATCGAATAGTTTTTATCCGGGTTTAACCCTTTTAGCTTAATGGGGAGTTTGCTGCCTGCCGCATACCGGTTATTCACCAGGTAATTGAACATAATGGCATTGCTTTTTGTAGTGTCGACGTACATAATAGAGGCTACATCGTTTTCCCTTGGGTCCTGTAAGCGGTATTGGTCGCCGTGCCATATTGCTTCTGAAAACTCCTTGTAAGTTTTAACCGAACCCTGGCAGAATTGCAGTTCATCCGGGTTTAGTTTACCCACTACAATATCAAAACCCAGTTTGCCCATCATGGCCACATCCACCCTGAATTTGATCGGCTCCTTGCCCCAGTTGGTTACGTGGTTGGAGCTGGCCAGCGCCGGGTAGAAATAGGAATATTCCCATTGTATAAAAATCCTTTCCAGCGGTTCGGTATTATCGCTTGGCCAGTATTCGGTAAAATATTTCAAAGCGCCGTAATCTACCCTGCCGCCACCACCGGAGCACAACATCATCGGCACTTTAGGGTATTTGGCGCGCAGGCGGTCAAGCACTTTATACAACCCGAAAACATAATCCGTATAAAAATTAGACTGCTCTTTTTCATAAGCCGAATGCGCGTTATAGATCACCGAATTACAATCCCATTTGATATAAGCCAGGTCGGGGTTTTTGACGAATAAGTTATCTACAATATTAAATACAAAATCCTGCACTTTGGGGTTAGTCAGATCAAGCACCAGCTGGTTGCGCATATAATATTCGGGGCGCTGCGGTTGTTTTACCACCCAGTCGCGGTGTTTTTCATAAAGTTCGCTTTTAGGGTTTACCATTTCCGGTTCCACCCAGATCCCAAATTTTACCCCATCACTGCTTGCCGCTTTGGTTAAAAAGGCAATATTATCGGGCAGTTTGGCTTTGTTTTCCTGCCAGTCGCCAAGGCCCTGGTGGTCGCCATTGCGGGGGTATTTATTGCCGAACCAGCCGTCGTCCAATAAAAACAAATCCACGCCAAGCGTTTTGGTATCTTTTAAAATAGCAGCCAGTTTATGCTCATCAAAATCAAAAAAAGTCGATTCCCAGTTATTCAGCAAGGTTAAGCGCGGGCCTTCGCCGTCCACAATTTTATATTTACGGGCCCAGGTTTGCAGGTTGCGGCTGGCCTCGCCCTTTCCTTTATTGCTCAGGGTATAAACAAATTTGGGGGTTGTAAATTCCACGCCCGGCTTTAGCACATAAGCGGCGGCATAATTGTTGATCCCGGCTATAAGCCGCAGGTTATTGAAAGGATCAACCTCAAAATCCATGCGGTAATTACCACTCCACTCCATATTACCATATAAAACTTCTCCATCATCTTCTCCCGACGGTTTGTTTAATGACACCATAAAAACCGGTGGTTCAAACAGATCGGCGCGGCTACCCAGTTTGGAATCGAGGGTTTTAATGCCATGGTCAAGCTGTTCCTCTTCAGGACGCATTTCCTGCGCCCAGTCGCCATGAAAATGTTTCAGCCAGTATGAGCCCGCCTGCAGGTAAAGGCTGGCTGAGGCGTACTTGCGGAGCGTTACATCATGCTTTTCGTGGTGGGTGAGCACGCTCCATTGTTCGGTAACGTCTTCATTAAAATAAGTCTCGTAGTTGAGCGTAACTTCAAAATCATAAACGGAATCTTTCAGACGGATACTTAACAAGCTGATATCATCATTGATCTTTGATACCGAATGGCTCACGTATTTCAGGTCGAGCGATTGATTACCATCTGCATGGGTAACCGCAATGGCAGGTTCAAGCAGGTTACGTGATCCGGCCGTTGTATAGGCTGAATTGTATCCTTCGGTATTGCCATCGAGGCGAAAGGCTTTGGCGATGGCGCCGTATTCATTTTTATCAGAAAGCTTTTTGCCGAAATACACCGTAGTCAGGTATTTATCCGGGCTTACCTGTAATACCAGCGCGTTGTCTTTAGTCTCGATGGGGATGGTAATGGATTGAGCCTTTGAGCCCAAAGTGCCAATCATTATCAACCCAAAAACACTCATACTTTTCAAAAAAGCATACGGACTCACTTTGATCATATATTATACTTCTAAATCGGTTTATATTAATTGGTATAGATAACCCCGTCCTTCATCACCAGTTTAACCAGCTTTACAGCTTTGATGTCTTCAGATGGATCGCCTTTAACAGCTACCAGGTCGGCAAGATAGCCGTTTTTAATATTACCCAATTGTTTTAATCCAAAAACATCAGCGTTTACTGAAGTTGCGGAGCGCAGTACGTCAATTGGTTTCATGCCATATTCAACCATCAGCAGCATTTCGCGGGCATTATCGCCATGCGCAAAAACGCCCACGTCGCCGCCCATGCAAATAATAACACCCGCTTTCAGGGCTTCCGTAAAAATATAATGCTTTTGTTTAACGCCTGCCGGATTGGGATCCATCCCTTTTTTCCAGCCGTGATAAGTCGCTATGGCTTCCGTGGCTGCAATAGTGGGGCAAAGGGCAATACCTTTCTCCTTCATCATGGCAAAAAGTTCCGGCGTGCCGCCGTCGCCATGCTCAATCGTATTCACGCCTGCCATAATGGCCCTTCGCATCCCTTCCGTGGTACCCGAATGAACCGCTACAATCCTGCCGCTGCTATGGGCAACTTCAACGGCTGTTTTCAATTCATCCAGGGTAAAAGTAGGTTCGGCCGTTTCGTTAAGTCCCCAGCGGTAATCTACATAAATTTTAACTATATCCGCCCCGTGTCCTATCTGTGAGCGAACTGCACGGGTTATACCGTCTACACCATCCGCTTCTTCGGCGCCTTTTAATATATCAGCTTCATTTACCAGCGCTTTCGGGCCATAGCTGCCTGTGGCAACAATGGCCCGGGTAGCTACCAGCATCCGCGGGCCTGGTATAATGCCTTTTTCAATAGCTGCCTTTAAACCCACATCGTCATATCCTGCGCCTTCGGTACCCAGGTCGCGTACGGTAGTAAAACCGGCAAGCAGTGTCGCTTTTGCATGCACTACAGCCCGTGCTGTTCGTTCGGCCCGGCTTTCGGTAAGCACCTGGTCGTTCCAGCTTGTTTCGTTGTAGGGATGAAGGAATAAATGCGAATGGCCCTCTATCATTCCGGGCATCAATGTTGTGCCTTTCAGATCGATTATTCTGGCAGAAGCTGGAGCTATTATCGATGACACTTCACCAACTGCTTCAATATGGTTTCCCTTCACTAATACCCACCAGCCCGCATGCATTTGCTGTCCGTCGAAAACACGGTCGGGTTTCAGCAGAGTATAAATTTCATTTACAGCCTGTTGTGCAAAAAGGCTGATCGGGGATAAAAAAATTATTAACGCAAACAATAACTTTTTCATATAGCTTACTCTCCCGCTTGTTTCAAAGCAATTTCTTCAACCGCTGATGAAAGTCTGAAATTAGTTTGTTTAATTTTTCCCAGGATTGGCTTAATGGAAGGAATTATCCCATTTAATTTGGCTTTGATTATGACTCCTATTGTCCCTGTGATTGAGATACCGAGATTTTCAGCTAAGCATCTTGCCTGCAAATCGTCAATAATAACCATGCTATGTGGAATTTCCAACGCCAACGCAATTGCACTCGCTTCCCCTTTATCTACCTGTAATTCTAATATTTGTTGTTTTTGATAATCAATTGGTGATTTGACAATTATCCATTCTGGAAGCGTTTCGCCAAATTCTTTTACGATGTCGTGTGTGGTTATAATTCTCCCGTAAACTTTTAATAAGAGATCTAATTCATTAATGTTTGAAAGAATGATAAAACAGCTGGTATCAGCAATTACAACATCAGGCATTTTTTACATCTTTGATGATATCGGTTGCCGGATAATTAAAAATGGAAACTTCGTAGCTACCCAGCAGTTCGGCAAAAGTGCGCTTGGTAAGACCGGCAACTTCCGCTGCCTGCCCCAGGGAAAGCTTTCCTTTCTCGTACAAACTTGCAGCTAAAAGCATTGCTGCTTCTTTTGCATCGACATTTGCCGAATCGGGTATATTTAAAGTAATGACTTTCATATTCAAATTTAGTTAATTTTATTTTCATTACCATGCAACCATTGTACCCCGCTTTCCATCTTACCTGTAAATAATATGTTTTTGGAGCAAACTTACCATATAGAAGAACTGATAAAACGATGCAAAGCCGGTGAGCGCAAAGCACAGGAATTGCTGTACAGGCAATTTGCATCGAAAATGCTGGGCGTTTGTTTCAGGTATGCGACCGACAAAATGGAGGCTGAGGATATGCTGCAAAACGGGTTTATTAAAGTTTTTCAAAAACTGCCCGATTACCGCGGCGAGGGTTCATTTGAAGGATGGATCAGGCGGATCATGGTGCACAGCTCCATTGAATATTACCGCAAGCATCATAAAATGATGCAGGTGGTAGACATTGAAGAGGCCGGTAACGAATCATCCGTAAACCCGCTGGCTACGGCTAAGCTGGCTGCAGAAGATTTGCTGGCGCTCATCCGGCAGCTGTCGCCCGGATACCGCATTGTGTTTAACCTGTACGCCATTGAAGGCTACTCGCATAAAGAGATTGCAGCGTTAGCAGGCATAACAGAAGGCGCTTCAAAATCGCAGCTCTCAAGGGCGCGGAGTATATTAAGAGAACAGGTAATAAAACTGGAGGGAAAAAAGTATGGATATGCAGGATAAGGAAATGGATGAGTTGTTCCGCTCAAAACTGGAGGGGTTTGAAATGGAACCATCGGCCAACGTATGGCCGGGCATCGCGGCAGAATTAGATCCGCCAAAAAGAAAAATTGCCCTTATGCCATTTTTAAGCGTTGCCGCCAGTATTATTGTTTTGGTGGGTGCGGGTCTGTTATTTATCCCTAAAAAAGAGATTGTAAAACCCGGGCGCCATGCAGTAAACGGACTAACAAAAACAGAGCTACCTGCCAAACGCACACCATCAATAAGCCCGGTTCAGCAGCCAGCCGCTGGTATGGTTAACTTAAATCATATCAATAGCATCGCGTTAGCGCCAATAAAGAGAACAACAACAGGCACAGTTATTAAAATAGTTGATACGACTGCTAAACCGGCTGCAAATACACAACCTGTACAACTGCAGATGATCGCCAGCGTGCAAAAACAACAACCCGCAAGGGCGGTGGTGCCCGACAATTCAACGCCATTGATTGCCAAACAAGCGCCGGACCCGGTGCAGGCGTACACCACCCAGCCTCAAATTGCAGCATTGCAGGTAAAGCCAATGCAAAAGGATACCTTGTCAATAAAAACAAGGCGTGGCATCCACAGCTTTGGCGAACTGGTGAATGTACTGGTAGCAAAAGTGGATAAACGAAGGAACAAAGTAATTGAATTTTCGGCTGATGACGACGGTGAAAGCCATGTTACCGGCATTAACCTGGGTATTATAAGAATTAAAAAGAAGGAGTAAAAGATTCCAAAAACTGTAGCGATGGGTTTTAAACCCATCGCTACAGTTGAACAAATAAATCATACAACATTTAACATTATATACATGAAACGCTTATTTTTTACTACGATATTACTGGCCAGCGCGATAGCGGCCTTTGCACAAAGCAAAACTGCCGATAGCATTAAAATCGCCAAAGACTCGGCACGCGACGACGGATTGAACTTTTCCATCCACTTCCACGACCACCACAAAAGCGATAGTACGCGGCATCACGAAGGCAAATACCCGAAAGCTTTTGTCGGCATCACCTTTGCCCGGTTCGACCTGGGTTTGGCTACGCTGGTTGATAATGGCAGCTTTACCCTGAAGCCTCAAAACCAGTTTTTAAGCTACCGCCAATGGAAGACCAGTAATGTTGGTTTTGATGTTTTCCAGATGGGCGTAAAACTGAACCCGCAATTTAAGATCTTTATCTCCGGCGGCTTCGATTGGACATTAATCCGCCTTCGCAATAACATCACTATATTGCCCAACCAGCCGGTGTTAACTTATCGCCAGGATAGCATTAATTACAGCAAGAATCGT
>JARLHA010000038.1 GCA_031292485.1 Mucilaginibacter sp. | reverse complement strand
TTTGCCCGAACGAAATTGCTCAAGGGCTTGTTTCTTGATCAACTCATAGTCAATCGATTCTTCTTGTCTCATTTTTCTGCGTCTTAAAGTTAAAAATCCTTCTTTGATTTTTAACTGACACAGTTCATTTTACAGCCTCTTTTCATTAGCAAGCCGACCCTTAGATAGTCTTAGTGGCTTCTTCCACCTTTTTTATCACAAAAGGATTATTGGAATGACTTTTAACCTCACCGTTCCAGGGCCAACCCCTTTCTTAATTGATGAACTATTTATTATCGTTGCCACATAGCTCCTTTCCTTGTTGTTTATTCAAAAATAATAATTACTTAGCCCGCTTCTTTGTAACTGCAGCCTTGCCCTTTAATTTTTTTAGCTTATCGTTCGCCAACTTACTTTCCTCTGCGGCCTGTTTCGCTTCAAATGCCGCTTCTGACATCGTTTGCTGTTCATCAATATTAGCCTTTGACTTTTTAATATAAAAGTCGGCGTTAGCCGTATAAGCGCTGTCAATATATTTCGCCACATCGGGGTAAAAGCCACGCAGGATAAGAAATTTATTTGTTTCATCAGCCCTGCGGCTATTTTCAATCCATAAGCTTATCGATATGGCGAGCATAACGACGACCGCAAGCCCTAAACCTAAAATTGTCCTGATAACAAACTTTGATTTGGTGTCAAACTGAACATTATACTTGACTGGTATCTCTTTAGGTATGGCATTGATCTTTTCATCAAACCCGTTCAATTGTTTATCAAAACGCTCTAACTGCTTGGTGTTTTCCAATGTCCGCATTTCGGCTGTTTCGGTTACCTTAGCTTCCAATTCGTTTACTTTGGACGGCAGGGCAGCTAAATCAAGTTCCTCAATTTTCGACTGCCTTTTTTCGAGGGTGGTAACTTTTTTAGCCATACTGTCTATAATCTCCTGCTGCACATTATTTTCTTCGTTGGTTTCCATGTCTTTAATATTTTTGTTGTTAATTAATTTGTTAATTACTACCTGCTGATTCCATGACTTTGATCTTGTTCCTCACCCTTTCTCTTTTTGCGCCGGTAAGCGTCATCCGGTTCGGGGGTAATCCCCCCTGGCAACTGTTCAAATAATTGTAAAGCTTCCTGCAAAAAACTGGTCTGCGGCTCTTTGTGAATGATGGTTGGCTCTTTGCCCTGTCGTTCATCAATGACCTGCCTTAACTGATCGGCTAACGTGGCTGGCTTCGCCTGAGTTTGTTGTTGCTGTACCTGCTCCTGTATTGCTTTGCTTAATTTGCCATAGCTTAAACTGCGGTCGATTTCTGAACCTTTAAACTTATACTTGCCCTTACTGAAACTGATACCCTGTATCTCCAAAGTGCCGCTTTTGTATTTAAACTGCATCCCGATACCCTGTTTAGCCAGTTCGTGTTTAAGTTGAACCATATTGCTCACTTTTTTACTGGCTGCTTTTATGGTATCATGCAGTTCATATTTCAGCTTGTCTATCCCTTTTAATTGCGGGCGGTTAACCTTTTGCTTACCCTGTCCGATGTGCATCCCGTGTTTTAAGGTTAGTTCTTTGCTGATCTTAATATTTTTAAGGTGCTGAAAATTGTCGGCTATCGTCTTTCCATTATTATTTACCCGGTTATAAACGATATGTATGTGCGGATGCGCCCGGTCTTTGTGTTTGACAATCAATACCTGTGTGTCCTGTATTTTCATTTTTTGCAGGTACTCTTTGGCTATGCTGACCATTTTTTCGTCGTTCAACTTTTCTTTGTCCTCCGGACTCCAGCTCAAAGCAATATGTCCAACCGCCTGACCTAAACCGGGGTTCATTTTCCGTTGCATCTTAAAATCGTCTATGGTGTGCGCAATCTTGTCGATGCGCACGCCATCCGCATAAAGTATGGCCGCATCTTTTTTCAGGATGTTATACTCGATACAGCCGCCGAAGCTTTTGCCGGGTTTAGGTATCTTTCCGATCATCGCTATTGAAATATTTTAATGCCTGGTCAATCTCTACCATCAGCCCATCGCATTTACGGGCAACCGTTAAAAGGCCGTCCCGGTGCGCCAATTTGGTTAGCTGGTTCAAGTTATTGGCCATTCCCGCGAGCATCCGCATGATCTGTAAATCTTCCGGTTTTAAGCGGGCGATAACCCGCGCGGCTTTAGCCGCCGCCCTGAACCAATCGCTGATTTTCATACCCGCTTCTTTGGCTCTTGAGGCTATCATAAAATGCTCGGTGGCGGTTAGCCTGACCTTGATATGCACTTCCCGTCTGACGTTAATTTTCGGTCTGCCACCCTTATGTTTCGGTTTGCCTGTAACTGGCATTGCCGTTGTTTTTACTCCTAATTCCATACGCTATAATCTGTCTTTATCAAGCCTATTTTCTGTCTTTCCCTTTTTGCAACCAACGGGCGCAAAAAGCAAGTTTGCCGTTCAGCCGTAGGCTGCAACGGAGTTTTTGGGTACCAAAAACACAAACTTGCTTCCTATCGGCAAATGCCTTTGGTTAACGGCCTCCGGCCGGTATAGACAACTATACAGCTATACCGCAAGCGGTATGCTGTGCCGCCTTTTTACCAAAGCTTCGCTTTGTGTTTTACTCGTTGCCTATCCGATGCTTCGCATCGGAGTTGTCTTCTCTGACCTCATCCGCTGTTGTCTTCCAATGGCTTTTTACTCGCCCTTAACACGATAAACCTAATGCCATGACTATAGGTGAATCCTGCAATTATCATCCTTGTCATGAGCCTTAAATTGACTTGGTTTTCTTTTCGCTAAGGCTAAATTTCGAGGTGGCCTCGTCCTTGATTTCCTCTGCCGTTCTTTTACGGCCAGACTTAATCCATTCAGTCAATTCGGACCGGTAGAAATAAAGGCGCTTCCCGCGCTTATTAACAGGGAGTTCTTTACGGCATACTTTGCTGTAAACGGTCGGGACAGCAAGGTCTAAAAATATTGCAGCCTTGGCAACGGGCATAATTTCGTCCTGCCCCATCGGCTGCTCCTGCCGCTGAAGTAAAAGCTGTTCGATGTTATCCAGCTTATCCTGTATTCTACTTACCGCCTCGGGTAACTGGTCAAATGTGAGTGTGTCTTTCATTGCGCATTAATTTTGTTTAATGCTGCAATTGTAAGTGCTTGTTTTGCAGTGTTACAAGGGGGTAAACCGTAACCCTGCGCTTACCCCCTCATTTTTTTGCTATTTTTTGTTACGGGGAGTAGGCAGGATGAAAAACTGAGCTTCCTTTTGCTCAATTTTCAGGATGGGAGATTTGCATGGACGGGTATTTTCTGACATTAGGCCGGACAAATAACCCTCTGGCAATTCCCTGGGTTCAGACTGTTGGGATAGGTACATGAACTTCGGGGCGATCCATTTTTCCAGGTCGGACTTCCGGCAGCCGACAATCAGGTTAGCATCATAGAGTTGTTTAAAGGCATCGGCCAGTTGGGTTGCAAAGCCACGGAATACCAAAGGGGCAGCGGGTGCCTCATCATATAGTAACAGCTTTTCAAGTGCAGCGTGATCTTCAGGAACAAAATAGGCTTTTAATAAATCAAACAGTTGCACGGCTGCCCCATGTTTAAAGGTCGGATAGTAGCCCACTATTTTTGCAATGGCTCCCTGTTCTTCGCTTAGTTCTGGTTGGTAGGTAGTTTCCTGTACTACTATTGCCGGTTCGTTTACTTCTTTCGCTTCGTTAGTATTTTCGATTTCTGCCGGAGCTTCTTCAACCTTTGCCGCTTCCTGCCCCGGAAGTTGGGCATTCATCCTTTTTTTAAAATCAACCTCGGTTATCTTCGGCTTAATAAAATTTTCTGCAGCATAGATCAGCTCCATTAAAAACTTTTCCCGAAGCTTGACAGAATCGCCCAGGTCTTCCGCAAACTTCGCGGTTACTTCTATATCAGCACTGTCAGATTGCAGATTGCTGACAATAAATAAATATTCAAGTCGGACAGAAATTATAAAGGAGCGGTGATAAACCAAATTCATCTCCGAATAATGCTGGTTGTAATTTGTCCAAAATTCCTTAAAGCGGTTGCGGACTTTAGATAATTCTGCCAGTTGGAGCAAAATAAGGTCTTTGTTTAAGATTAGCAGGTCTAAAAAGGCCATATCTTTTAATACCCTTAGTTCGCTTCTGTAGGAAAAGGAATCGTAATATTGGGTTTCGTAGGTCAGATCATAAGTTTTAACATGCTTCTTTTCATTCGTTCCCCATTCCAGTTGAATATCATCCTCAATAACACGTAGGTCGAATGTTTGGATGCGGATTAGAAATTCTTTTAGATGCTGCATAATTTGGTGGTAATGAAATCAAGCCTTTTACTATAGTCAGATTCCTTTAAAAAACGCAACCATGCGTTTTAAAAGTATAGACAACCCAACTAAAATCAGCTATCATAAGCCTAAAACCTGTATAAAAACAAAGTTATGCAAAATGCCGTTTGTATCTGTTTTGATTTTTTTTCTGCAAATTTTCTGCAAATAAAAAAGCCCCACTTGCCGAAGTGGGGCTAACTTGTTGATTTACAAGCTCCTGAGGCTGGGCTCGAACCAGCGACCCTCTGATTAACAGTCAGATGCTCTAACCGGCTGAGCTACTCAGGAGTATTTTCCGGTTTGGAGTGTGCAAAAGTATGATTTCCGGCTTAATTTCGCAATAAATTTTAAAAAAAATTAAATCGGCCCAAATAAGCTTAAAAAGGGCATTTTTAAACGCTTTCACATTCTTGGGCCGGCCCCAATATTTCTCAACAGCGCTATCTCCGCATTCTTTCACTGCTTGTATTGTTTTACCTTTGCGCGAATGGACTATTTCAAAAACCTTGCCGACCTGCTGAAAATTGAACAAACAGAGGATCGCGAGGCTTATTTAAAGCAGGTTTCGTCAACTTCAGTAACCGACAGGCGGGCCGCCGGGCTGGCATGGTACCCTATCGCCATCACCGGCACCGAGCCCAGCCGCGGCGATTACCTGAATGTAGAAGCAGAAAGAAAAACACACCCCGACGTGATCCACCAGCTCCGGTTCGGCAGCCCGGCAGTGTTATTCTCCAATCACGACCCCAAACATAACCGCGTGGAAGGCGTCATTTCCTACATCAGCGGCGACCGCATCAAGATCAATATTTTCAGCGAAGAACTGCCCGACTGGTGCCGCGACGGAAAACTGGGTATTGAGCTATTATTTGACAATAACAATTATGATGAAATGTTTGGCGCGCTTAAACAGGCGGCCAAACTTTGTGAAAATCCCGTCGACGGCCGCCTGGCGCAAATACTTACGGGTAAAAAAAGTCCGGTATTTATGCCGGAGCCAATCGTACTGCCTGCAACAGGTTTAAACAGTTCCCAGCAGGCTGCGGTAGAAAAGATTGTTTCGGCACAGGATCTGGCCGTCGTTCACGGGCCGCCCGGCACAGGCAAAACCACCACGCTGGTACATGCTATCAGCCAGTTGGTAAAACAGCAAAAACAACAGGTGCTGGTGGTAGCTCCAAGCAATACTGCTGTTGATCTGCTCAGTGAGAAGTTATCGCAGCAAGGTCTGAATGTCATCAGGATAGGCAACCCGGTGAGGGTTTCGGACAGACTGATGAACCTTACCCTAGACAGCCAGATGACGCTGCACCCTTATATGAAGGAAAGCAAACGCCTTAAAAAGCAGGCGGCCGAGTTCAAAAACATCGGCCATAAGTACAAACGCAGCTTTGGCAAAGCAGAGCGCGACCAGCGCAAGGCCCTGTTTGACGAAGCCCATAAGATCATGAAAGAGGTGGCCAAAACAGAAGAGTTTATCATTAACGACCTGGTGACCAAAGCGCAAGTCGTTACAGCCACGCTGGCCGGGGCCAATCATTGGACTATCCGTAATCTTCAGTTTGGAACAGTTTTTATTGACGAAGCCGGGCAAGCGCTTGAGCCGGCCTGCTGGATCCCTATCCTTAAGGCCCAGAAAGTGATTCTTGCCGGCGATCATTGCCAGTTATCCCCTACCATAAAATCAAACGAAGCGGCACGCGGGGGCTTAAGCACCACCCTTATCGAAAAATGCATCTCCCTTCACCCGGAAGCGGTGATCCTGCTGGAAGAACAGTATCGCATGAACAAGGCAATAATGGGTTATTCTTCGGGCGTGTTTTATCACAACGCCCTCAAAGCTCATCATTCCGTTGCCGACCAGGTGCTTTTTGCTGTCGACCTGCCTATGGTGTTTATTGATACTGCGGGTTGCGGATTTGATGAAAAACCTGCCGGAACCAGCCTGGCAAACCCCGAAGAAGCCACTTTCCTTTTCAGGTATCTTGAAAACCTGGCAAAAACCATCGGCGACCACTATACTTTAACTGATTTCCCATCGGTAGCCGTTATTTCACCGTACAGCGAGCAGGTACGTTTGCTAAAAGAACAATTGGTAAATGCCCCGGGCCTGCATCTGTATGGCGACAAGGTTTCGGTAAACACCATCGACAGTTTCCAGGGCCAGGAACGTGACCTGGTACTTATCAGTTTAACCCGCAGCAATGCGGAGGGCGCTATCGGTTTCCTGGCTGACATCCGCCGTATGAATGTGGCCATGACCCGCGCACGCAAAAAACTGGTAATCATCGGCGACAGCTCCACGCTTAGCCGCCTGCCCTTTTATGCCGGCCTCATCAGCTATGCTGAAGGTATCGGGGGCTATCAAAGCGCCTGGGAGTATTTGGGGTAAGTCAAAAGTCTTGAGTCCAAAGTTTTAAGTCAGACTTTTTCCCGATGCAGGGTTTTCAATCCCGTTTATTTTATTGACGTATTATTGCAGGGAATGTGATATGTTTGGGTTTGTTTTTATCACAATTAAAAGAGCGGTTTAATGAGTCAGCAAAAAAGTACCGGAAATTCGGCCAGGCGCGTGCTGGTGGCCAGTTTGATAGGCACCACTATCGAATTTTTTGATTTTTACATTTATGCTACTGCGGCAGTACTTGTTTTTCCGAAACTATTTTTCCCTGCCGGCGACCCGGCTTCTGCTACCCTTGCTTCTTTGGCAACTTTTGCTCTCGCCTTTTTTGCTAGGCCATTAGGCGCTGCCTTGTTCGGCCATTTTGGCGACCGGAAGGGACGTAAAGCCACCCTGGTGGCTGCATTAATGACTATGGGACCCTCAACCGTTGCAATTGGCCTGCTCCCCACCTACCAGTCGATAGGTATTATTGCACCTTTACTCCTGGCCTTATTCCGTTTCGGGCAGGGCCTGGGCCTGGGCGGCGAATGGGGTGGCGCTGTACTATTGGCTACAGAAAATGCTCCCGAAGGAAAAAAAGCGTGGTATGGTATGTTCCCGCAGTTGGGTGCGCCGATCGGGCTGTTAATCTCCACCGCAACTTTTCTTATCCTCAGCAAAACACTTACTGACCAGCAGTTTTTTAGTTACGGGTGGCGCATCCCTTTTATTGCCAGCGCTATTTTAGTTTTTGTGGGCTTGTATGTCCGGCTAAAAATAACCGAAACCCCGGATTTTTTAAAGGTGATAGAAAAAAATGAACGCGTTAAGGTTCCAATAGTAAATATTTTTGTTAACCACACCAAAGTGCTTATCCTTGGCACTTTGGTCACCATCACTACCTTCTTGCTATTTTATCTGATCACCGTATTTACGCTTGATTGGGGCACCAAAACATTACACTATTCACGCACAAGCTTTCTTATCGGCCAGATGATCGCCTATGTGTTTTTCGCCCTGGCAATCCCCCTATCGGCTGTTTTGGCCGACAAGTACGGTCGTAACAAAATCCTCACAATAGCTACCGTGGGGATTTTTATTTTCGGACTGTTATTCGCACCCTTGTTCAGTACCGGCAGTTGGGGCATTACGGTGATCTTCCTGGTAGTTGGTATGTTTTTAATGGGGATGACCTACGGCCCCCTTGGAACCGCCCTGGCCGAGATCTTCCCGGCATCCGTGCGGTATACCGGCGCATCGTTGTCTTTTACGCTGGCGGGCATCTTAGGGGCATCATTAACCCCGGCAGTAGCCATAGCGCTGGCCACCAAATACGGATTGCCTTACGTTGGTTACTATTTGTGCGCAGCCGCAGCTATCACATTTTTGGCACTACTTGCAGCGAAGCCAGCCATGAAAGAAAACATGGAGAAGGTTTAAACCAATTTTCAAGACGAGCCGTCCGTGATATTATCGCAGGGGCGCCCCTTGTGGTCGCCCCTCACATGGTCTGCCTCATAAACATCCATCGATTTTGAAATCATCTGCACATTTGCAAATCATCTGCAGATTTGCACGTCATTCACTCATATCCTCCGCTTTAAAGTGATGATCACATTATCAAATTTTTTATCGTGATATACTTCCAGCAAAAGGGCACGGTCGGGTCTTGATTTAAAAATACCGTCAATTTCTTCCAGCGTCATTTTAGTCACCGATTTAAAGTTGATGGCCATGATCTCGTCCCCGGGCTCCAGCCCCACCTCGTCGCCGGGCGATCCAGGCTCGACCCGGCTGATAACCACATGATTTAAATCCTTACCAGTGCAGTAATATTCAAGGCCGCTCATATCGTGTTCATAAGGTTCATCCATATTTGACCCGGGCTTTAGGTATAGCACACTGTCGGGGTAATCTACGATCAATGTAAAACGTTTTAATATCCCCATTCCGAGGTTGCCGTCGCGTTGTTCAACTGATTTTTCGTCTGCGTTTGATATCGGGAACGAGGTGATCACGTTTTTGATTTTATACTTCCCAATATCTACTTCTTTCACCCTGCTTACAAAACCATTAATAGGCCCGGTAAGGCCTACGCCCAGGTTTGCAGCGATAAATTTTTCGGGCAGACCATGCTTTTCAATAATATTTTCCAGGGAAAGCGGATGCCCTGCGCCCAGGTCGAAGATGAGTTTGTCTGTTGATTTGCTGCCATTGGTAAAAGTGACCTTTGCCTGCAAATAAGGTTTACGGTTCTCAATTTTCAGGGGAACCTTATTACCTTTGTTAAAGAGGCGCATGTCTTTGGGACTCGATACTGTTAAGGTGCTGTCGGCAAAATTAATTTTAACCGCAAGGTTATTAAAAAATTCGTAACCCAGCAGGCCATGTATGGGGATACCGGCATAATTCGAAAGGCCAAAATGGTCTGTTTTCAATATGGCAGCACCTACATCATAGCTCTTCAGGCCGGGAATCTGCACGTTTAATGCCGAAGTGATATAAGCTTCCAGGTCGTCGCCTTCACCCAGCCCTTCTATTTTTATGGTGCGTTTATTGACAAGGTTTATCGAGTCCACTAACTTAGGGTCGGTTATCAGCATCAGGCCGACGCCCGTATCAAGTACAAAATTAAATGGGCCTTTATCGTTTATATTTAAACGGACGACAACCAGGTCCCTGATGAGGCGAAACGGGATAGTAACGTGTTTCCGGCCACCTTCCAGTTCGAAATATTGCGCGCGGGAAGTCACATTGCAACAGCATAAAAAGGCCAGTATTGCTGTTACCCGTAACATTTTTATCGTATGGGAGAGACGCGTCAACTAAAGTTTATATTTGGATATTAAATATACAATTTAATCATATAAAACGCTGATGCGACAAAAAGTATTTATCATTATGACGGCGCTCAGTGCGCTGTTGTTACAAACCAATGATGCCGCTGCAGGCCATATCCGCAAACGAAAAATAAAAAAACAATTTAAACATTCCGCCATCCTTAACGACCACTTTACCGGCTTCGCCCTGTACGACCTGGATGATAAAAAAATGATATGGCAGCAAAACGCTGATAAATATTTTACGCCTGCATCAAATACCAAACTGTTTACTTTTTACACCTGTCTTAAAATGCTGGGCGACAGTATCCCGGCATTAAAATATATTACCCGCCATGATTCATTGATATTTTGGGGCGCCGGCGACCCCTCCTTTCTGCACAGCGGATTGAAAGGAATAAAAGCCATTAATTTTTTAAAGTCCAGCAATAAAAAACTATTTTTTGCAACAGGCAACTATAACGGCAACTTTTATGGGGATGGCTGGGCGTGGAATGATTACAATGATTATTACCAGCCCGAAATTACCGAACTGCCCCTTGAAGATAACGTCGCGGAGTTTTATGCGGATAAAAACGATTCCATACAGGTGAGGCCCGCCTATTTTAAAAGATTTTTAAAGTGCGACAGCAATTACCATCCTTCAAACTTCAGCGTTCAGCGCGATTTTATCAGCAACAAGTTTGTTTACCCCGCTGCAAAACCACCCAAGGATTTCGTACAGGATATCCCATGGAAAACAAGTATCGCATTAACACTTACTTTGCTGCAGGATACCCTGAAACTGCCCGTTGGCGAAATACGATTACCCCTGCCCGATAGCGCCAAAACTATTTACGGCGCCAATGCTGATACCGTTTACCGGCACATGCTGCAGCCAAGCGACAATTTTATAGCAGAACAGTTATTGCTGGTTTGTTCTTCGGCAAAATTTAAAATTCTTAGTTCCGATTCAGTGAGGAGCTATGCAAAAGTTCATTTTTTGAACGATCTGCCCGATGTGCCGCAATGGGCCGATGGGTCGGGCCTTTCGCGGCAAAATTTATTTACGCCCCGCAGTATTACTGCCCTCCTCGTAAAAATAGATAATGAAGTAAAAAATGACAGTTTATTGCATAGCCTGTTACCCGAAGGCGGTGTAGTTGGAACAATCAGGCACGCCTATAAAACAGATAACGGGCAGCCTTTTATATGGGCTAAAACAGGGTCGTTAAATAATGTGTACAACCAGGGCGGCTACTTTGTTACCCGCAAAGGCAAGCGCCTGGCTTTCTCATTCATGAACAACAACTTTATCCGCCCGGCATCGGAGGTTCGCGCGGAAATGGCGAGGATTGTTACGTGGATACATGATGAGTATTAGTTGATTGACACGAATGAGTTCGAATTGTCACAAATCTCAAAAAGCAAATAAATCTACTTTCAATTCGTGTAATTCGTTTTTATTTGTGAAAATTAGTATTTATCCTTTTTTCAACACTTCATCCAGTTCAGGATTTTGAGGCGGCAATACCTTCACCTCCCTGATAATTTCTGTTTGCTGTACGCTTACGGCATAATCAGCCGGTTCAATTTTACAACCGATAGCTTCGGCATAAACCTGGGTAAATTCAGCGCCGATGTAAACGATGGCCGCAGTGTAATAGATCCAGATCAATATCACTAATATGGAGCCCGCTGCTCCATATGCCGAAGTTTTGGCGGCATACTGGATATACAAATTAATCAAATACTGCCCGAGCATAAAAAGAACCGAGGTAAAAACGGCTCCCCACATCACATCCTTCCACCTGATCTTCACATCAGGCAAAACTTTAAATATAATGGCAAATAATACGGAGGTAACCGCCAGGGTGATTCCCAGATTAACCCCTTTTACCAGCGGCGCCGTTATCGCGTGCAAAAATTGGCCAATATCCTGCGTAATTGCATTCATCACTACGCTTACAATGAGCGATGCCAGTAACAGGAAGCCCAGGCCGATAATCAGCGAAAATGACAGAAAACGGTTTTCAATCAGTTTAACCCAGCCCTTTTTGGGTTTGGCTTTTACCCGCCATATCATGTTCAAGGAGTCCTGCATCTCAATAAAGGTACTGCTTGCGCCAATTAATAGCGTTATGGTACCGATAACCACAGTGGTGCCTGATTTACCTGAAAGCTGCAGGTTCTTCAAAACTTCCTGTATCTGTGCTGCTGCCTGTGCGCCTACATAATGGGCAATTTCGGGGTATAATTTATTTTCGGCGGCTTTTGGCCCCAATACCAGGCCGGCAATTGAAATAACCAGGATGAGTAAGGGAGCGATAGAAAAAATGGTATAATAAGCTAATGATGCACTTAGTTTTAAACCATTGTCTTCAATAAACCCCATAAAAGTAGCAGCCAGTATTTTCCATGTTTTTTTTAAAAAATAATGCTTCCTGAAAGTGCTCATATCAAATTAAATACGCTTGTTTTTATACCTCACCTAAACGGCGACACCCTCACTCATCCTCTCCAAAGGAGAGCACTTAAATCGCTCTTCTTACTGCCCTCTCCAAAGGAGAGGGTTGGGTGAGGCTTGCCCAATGTTAAAAATGCTTTTTCACAAAAATTGTTTTGAATTGCTTTTTCCGAACCCTTATTTAATTTCAGAAAACGGGATATCAAGCAAGGGGAATTTCGACCATCCGTTAAAATCAAAATGCCACCATTCTGTCGCAATCTCTCTGAAGCCATGCGCTTCCATCACGGCTTTTAAAATTGCCCTGTTAGCTATTTCCGCCTTTGACAAATCCATATATGCCGCGGCCGCTTTTTTGCTGAAACTGTCAAACCCGGTTGGCATATCCAGTTCATTGCCCGTTTTAAGATCAATCACCGTCAGGTCGACCGCGCAACCCCGGTTATGTTTGGAGCCCTTGCGCGGGTCGGCCACAAAATTAGTATCATGCGCCACCTCGTAAAAATGTACGGTTACTGCATACGGGCGGTACGCATCATATATCTTTAAGCCCAAACCTTGTTTTTTCAGATCGGCTTCTACCTGCTTTAACGCCAGCACAACCGGCAGCCGGGCAAAGGCCCTTGCCTCCTTGTACATTTGCTGGTGCGTAAAATTATTAGTGGTGGCGTAGCGGATATCGAGCGCTATTTCAGGGATATACTTTTTTATTTCAACCAGCCTGGTTTCGGGATGCGCTTTTATATCATTTGAATAAAGCCACGGGCCCATTACTTTTGAGCTGTCGATATACTTGTATTTTTGCGCGACAGCCGCCGCACTAACGGCTATTAATGCTGCTAAAATAACAAACCGTTTCATAGTTTAATGATGAGATACAATAAGCAGGTCCAGATCTTTTGTGGGGATAGAAAAACGCTCGCCCATATGTTTGCTGGTTAAGTGTCCTTTATAAATATAAACCGCTTCGCGCAGCCCGGCCTTTTGCCATATCAGGTTCTTCAAGTCGCCGTGTTCACCAATATCAAGCAATATTGGGGCAAATATATTGGTAAGGGCATACGTGGCGGTACGTGCAACCCTCGAGGCTATATTCGGCACGCAGTAATGGATCACATCATATTTCCTGAAAACCGGGTGGGTATGATTGGTTACTTCCGACGTTTCAAAACAGCCCCCCTGGTCAATACTTACATCAATGATTACTGAATTTGGTTTCATCCGGCTCACTGTTGATTCGCTCACGATACAGGGGCTGCGGCCATCTTCTGCGCGCATGGCGCCGATAGCCACATCGCAGGTAGTGATCGCTTTTTCAAGCACAATAGGCTGAACCACCGAAGTAAAAACCCGGCTGCCGATATTGTTTTGCAAACGGCGGAGTTTATAAATAGAGGGATCAAAAACCTTCACTTCGGCACCCAGGGATATAGCAGTACGGGCGGCATATTCGCCAACGGTACCTGCACCTAATATCACGATCTCGGTTGGAGGAACACCTGTAATGCCGCCAAGCATCAAACCTTTACCATCGAAGATATTGCTTAAATATTCTGCCGCGATCAGGATGGAAGTGGCTCCCACAATTTCACTCATCGCCCTCACTACGCTCAGCGATCCGCCTTCATCACGCAAATGCTCAAAGCAAAGCGCTGTTATCCTTTTGTTGATGAGGGCATGAAGGCTTTCGGCTTTAAAAGTGGATAACTGCAAGGCCGAGATCAGCGTCTGGCCCGGCTTCATCATCTCGATCTCGCCGAGGGTTGGCGGGGCAATCTTCAAGATAATATCTGCTTCATACAGTTTTTTGGTATCGTAAATGATCTGAGCCCCCTGTTCGCTGTAGTCCTTATCCGAAAATTTGGCGGCGGCTCCCGCATTGCTTTCCAGCATCACCTCGTGGCCGTTATTTACCAGTAAGGCAACGGATAAAGGCGTTAACGGAACACGGTTTTCCTGGAAGGATATTTCTTTTGGAATGCCGATATACAGTTTGTGTTTTTTATTTTTCACCTCCAGCATCGACTCCTGGGGCTGCATCATCGCTTGTTTGGCTATATCCGAAAACCCGCTGTATTTCCCTGAACTCATTATGTAGTATTTTCTGGCTGATGAAGATAAGGAAAAAATCTAATTAAGTATAAATTAAATCTTTTCGATGTTTATCTCCCTCAAATCATCATCTTTCACCTTAATTTTTATGCTGATGTAATGATCGGGAAGCAAATTGGGGATCTTTTCGGGCCATTCAATAAAGCAATACGCACCGGAGTAAAAATATTCTTCGTAGCCCATATCAAGCGCTTCGGTTTCGTTTTTCAGGCGATAAAAATCAAAATGATAAATCCTTTCTGTGGCCCCCTCATATTCATTCACTATGGAGAAGGTAGGGCTGGTAACCGGTTCTGCAGTTCCCAAACTTTCGCATAAAACTTTAATAAGAGTAGTTTTCCCGGCGCCCATATCGCCGTAAAAAAAGAAGATACGGGAATTTGCGGCAAATTCAATTATTTGAGATGCAATAGCGGGGAGTTGAGATGCGGATATTGAATCGAGTACCATCACACTAATTCCATTTATCTCTTAGTTGATGTTGAATTGCTAATGCGTCTTTATCAACCTTTGATTTCCCGTTGAAAAATTTTGCGTCAAACCCTCTTCTATTTTGACGATTCGATAAAAAAGCTCTTACCGATTTGATATCCTCAATGCTTTTTAATATTAAAATCATAGGCTTGAAAGTTAATTTAATTATTTTGAGTCTTATCGTCCCAAATGTCAGGGCTTCTGCTTGTATGAATAATGGCAAGCACCTTGATAGTTAAATTCACTTCATCGACTGTAAAGTGAACTAAAAAAGGGAGCTTTTTGATTGGCATGCAATGAACTTTTCTATAACGAACGTTGTACCCACCGGCGTTTTTACGTAATGCAGATATTTGTTTTTTCACAACGTTCTTAAAACGAGTTCCCAAATTGGCAACCCGTTTATTATACCAATCCTCACTTTCCTTCAAATCTGATAAAGCATCCCGATCAAGTACAATTTTGTAAGACTTCATTGCAATTTAAGACTTCATTGCAATTAAAGCGTCTTAACAACCTCGTCCCAATCTAGAAGCCTCTCGGGGTTTTGTTCTCCTTTTTCAAGCCTGCTTAATACTAACTCCTGATGTGCTTTGGGGATTTCAATATTATCTTCCCAGATAATTTCGTTTAATTTAAATTTTTCAGATGGTGAAAGCTGTCTTACAGCCTCTACAATTTGCTTAAAATTTAACTGTATATTGATAGTCGCTGCTTCCATTGTCCTTTTATTATGTAATACTAAAATACGGCAAAACTTACGAAGTTTTTAAAACTTCGTAAGTTTTTTTCCTATCACCAAAAATACAATTAATATGCGTTACTTCGGCCCGTAAACCGCAATTGGTATCAGCATTTCTTCAAGCGAGATACCCCCGTGCTGGAAGGTTTCGTTATAAAAATTCATAAAATGATTGTAGTTGTTGGGGTAAACAAAATAACTGTCTTCCTTGGCAAAAACAAAGCTTGAGCTTACATGCAATTTAGGCAGCATGGCATCATGCGGGTTACGTACATGAAAAACCTCTTTTGGGTTAAAGTTTAGGTTTTTGCCCTGTTTGTAACGCAGGTTAGTGTTGGTATTCCTGTCGCCTACAATTTTGCTTGGGTTTTTTACGCGGATGGTACCATGGTCGGTTGTTAATACAACTCTTACTTGTTTTTGCGCTAAAAATTTAAGCAGGTCGTACAATGGCGAATGCTCAAACCAGGATAAGGTTAGTGAACGATAGGCGGCATCGTCACTGGCCAGTTCGCGGATCATTTGCATATCGGTACGGGCATGCGAAAGCATATCCACAAAGTTATATACCACCACATTCAGTTCGTTGTTCATCAGGTTGTTTACCGATTCATTCAACGCGCGCCCTTCGTCAATATTTAATATTTTATGATACGAAAACTTTACATCCCTGCGGGTAACCCGTTTAATCTGGTCGGCGATAAAATCGCCTTCATATAAATTTTTACCGCCTTCATCTTCATCGTTCTGCCACATTTCGGGGTACCGTTTTTCCATATCCAATGGCATCAGTCCGCTAAAAATGGCATTCCTGGCATATTGCGTCGCTGTAGGCAAAATGCTGTAATAAGTATCCTCTTCCTCCAGCCTGAAATACTCGATCAATATGGAATTGATGATCTTAAACTGATCGTACCTCAGGTTATCTATCAAAATAAAAAATACCGGGCCCTTCCCGTCAAGCCGCGGAAAAACCTTCTTTTTAAACAGCTGCGGCGACATTACCGGACCGTTCTCCGGATTTTTTACCCAGTTCAGATAATTCCTTTCAATAAACTTGCAAAACTGTGTATTGGCTTCGGCTTTCTGCAACGTTAATATCTCGTGCATCCCGGCATCTTCCAGTTGCTGCAGCTCAAGCTCCCAGTAAACCAGTTTTTTATAAACATCAGCCCATTCCGTAAAGCTGAGGTTATCATTCAGCGTCATCCCCAGGTTCCTGAAATCCTGCTGGTAAGCCATTGTTGTTTTTTCGGTAACAAGGCGTTTATTTTCAGTAAGCTTTTTTATGGTTAACTGTATTTGCTTGGGGTTTACCGGCTTAATCAGGTAATCATCAATTTTCGACCCGATGGCATCTTCCATTAAATACTCCTCTTCATTTTTGGTGATCAGGACAATGGGGACATCATTATTGATGTTTTTTATTTGCGACAATGTTTCAAGTCCGGTTAAACCTGGCATATTCTCATCCAAAAAAACCAGGTCGAAATAATTATTTTTGAATATTTCAACAGCATCGGCACCATTGGTAACGGTGGTAACTTTGTAGCCTTTTTCCGTTAAAAAAAGTATATGCGGCTTTAAAAGGTCGATCTCGTCGTCGGCCCATAAAATGGATGTATCTTGCATGGTATCTTTATTTAGATGTCTGAACTCGAATTTATTGAATTAACAGAATTTTTGGAATTATGCTATTGCGTTTAAAATTCTGTTAATTCAATAAATTCTACAAATTCGGGTTCAGACTATTAACCACAAAGCACGGCTTTTGTTACGGCTATTACTAATCATTAACAAAAATTAACAAATATAGTACAGGGTTATTACCTTTATTTACATTTTTGCACGCTATTAAAAATTTTGAATAAAAAGAAAATAATAAACGACCCCGTTTACGGCTTTATCAGCATCCCTACCGAGCTGGTATTTGACCTGATTGAACACCCGTATTTTCAAAGGCTGCGCTACATCAAACAGCTGGGGATGACGCATCTGGTATATCCCGGTGCTTTGCACACCCGGTTTCATCATGCCCTTGGCGCAATGTACCTGATGGGAATGGCTATTGAAACGCTGCGCAATAAAGGTCACGAAATTTCGCACGAGGAAGAAGGAGCGGTTATCATCGCCATACTATTGCACGATATCGGGCACGGGCCGTTTTCGCACGCGCTCGAAGAAACCATTGTCGAGGGCATCTCACATGAGGATATTTCGGCCATGCTGATGAGTAAGCTCAATATGCAGTTTGACGGCCGTTTAACAATGGCTATTGAAATATTTAAAGGCCTTTATCCCCGCGAGTTTTTGCACCAGCTGGTGTCGAGCCAGTTGGATATGGACCGGATGGATTACCTGAACCGCGACAGCTTTTTTACCGGCGTTTCTGAAGGAGTTATCAGCTCCGACCGGATTATTAAAATGCTGAATGTGAAAGACGATCACATCGTAGTGGAGGAAAAAGGGATCTATTCAGTTGAAAAATTTTTAATTGCCCGCAGGTTAATGTACTGGCAGGTATACCTGCATAAAACCGTGATTGCGGCCGAGCAGCTTTTAGTGCGGATAATGAAACGCAGCCGCGAACTTACTTTAATGGGCGAAAATGTTTTTACAACGCCGGCGCTAAGTCATTTTTTAAGAAAGCCTATCAGCAGCGGGGCTTTTATGAATGAGGGCCATCACCTCGAAGCCTTTGCCACCCTGGATGATACCGATATTATGGCCGCTGTAAAAGTTTGGGCAACGCACGATGATTGGGTACTCTCGAAACTTTGCCAGGATATGGTGTATCGCGACCTTTATAAGGTTGATATCACCAACCAGCCGCCTGATAAACAAATTATAGAAAAGCTGACCGCTAAAGCGATGGCCAAATATGATATTTCGGCACATGAGGCATCGTATTTTGTATTTGATGATACAATCCGGAACAATGCTTACCGGTCGGGCGACGGCAACATCCGTATTTTAATGAAAGATGGTACAATAAAAGACATAACCGCAGCCAGTGATAACTCAAATTTGGAAGCACTAGCAAAAACGGTTAAAAAGTACATACTTTGTTATAGAAAGGAGTTAGTTTAGTCCGAAAGTCGGGAAGACCGAAAGTCCGAAAGACAAAAAGGCCGATGGCTGCCAAATAATAAACCGATTAAAAAAAATAGCAAAATAATTCTTCCGGACTTTCGGACTTTTCGGACTTTCGGACTTCTTAATAAATAATTAACTTTGCCCGATGCAATTTACCGCACATGAATTAGGTTTGATGCTAAACGGAACTGTTGAGGGTGACCCCCTGGTGCCGGTAAATCAACTTGCCAAAATAGAAGAGGCCCGTGCAGGGTCGTTATCGTTTTTAGCTAACCCTAAATACGAGCAGTATTTATATACCACGGAAGCATCCGTCGTTATCATCAATAACGACCAGGTTTTGGCTGAACCGGTAAAATCTACGCTGATAAGAGTCCCTAACGCCTATAGCGCTATAACAGTATTACTTGAAAAATACAACACGCTGAAACTCAATAAAACTGGCGTTGAACAGCCTTCATTTATTCACCCTACTGCAATGGTGGGCGAAAACGCTTATGTAGGCGCGTTTGCCTACGTAGGTCCAAATGTAAAAATTGGCAATAATTGCAAAATTTATCCCGGGTGCTATATTGCAGACGATGTAATATTAGGTGACAACGTAACGTTGTTTCCGGGAGTGAAAATATATTTTGATTGTATTTTGGGCAACAATGTCATCATCCATTCGGGCACCATCATCGGTGCGGACGGTTTTGGTTTTGCGCCTGCCGGGGATGGCACTTATGCTAAAATAAGCCAGATTGGGAATGTGATCATCGAAGACGATGTGGAGATCGGCTCAAACACTACTGTCGATAGAGCTACTATGGGTTCAACCATTATCCGCAAGGGTGTAAAGCTGGATAATCTGATCCAGATAGCACATAACGTTGAGATCGGCTCAAATACCGTTGTGGCCGCACAAACGGGGATATCAGGCAGTACCAAAATAGGTGAAAGCTGTATTATTGGCGGCCAGGTTGGCGTTGTGGGCCATATTACCCTTGCCAAAGGAACGCAGATCCAGGCGCAATCGGGTATAAGCCGCACCATAACCGAAGAAAACAAAAAGTGGATGGGCTCGCCGGCAACACCTTATACCGATCACATGCGCTCACAGATCGTTACACAACGCCTGCCCGCCCTTGAAAGAAGAATTGATGAACTTGAAAAAATAATTAAAGAATTGAAAAAGGATGTTCACTAGTTCACTTGTTCATTAGTTCATTGGTCCTATCTTGCGGCTATTAATGAACTATTTACCAATGAACAACTGAACCAATGAACCAATGAACAGTCTTATAAAATGAACGTAAAACAAAAAACAATTAAGGCGCCGGTTTCGGTTTCGGGCACTGGTTTACATACCGGCGAACGGGTTACCATGACTTTTAACCCTGCACCGGAAAATCACGGTTATAAATTCAGAAGGATAGATATTACCGGCTCGCCCATAATTGACGCCGATTGTGATAATGTTACTGATACCTCGCGCGGCACCACTATTTCGCAAAACGGAGCCAGCGTTAGTACTATTGAACACGTACTGGCCGCCCTTGTCGGTTTGGAGATTGATAACGTGCTGATTGACCTTGACGGCCCCGAAACGCCGATAATGGATGGCAGCTCCATCCAGTTTGTTGATGCTATAAAAGAAACCGGCTTTGTAGAACAGGAAGCCGACCGGGAATATTACCATATCCCCTATAATATTCATTATTCGGAACCCGACCGCAAAGTTGAAATGGTGGCCATGCCATTGGACGATTACCGTTTTACCTGTATGGTTGATTATAATTCGCAGGTATTGGGAAGCCAGCATGCAAGTATCTCAACCATATCCGAATTTAATAAGGAAATCGCTTCCTGCCGCACTTTTTGCTTTTTGCACGAACTGGAAATGCTTTTAAAGCACGACCTGATAAAAGGCGGCGACCTGAACAACGCCATTGTGGTGGTTGACAAAGAGGTTGACGAAGAAGAACTGGCCCACCTGGCCCGGATATTTAACCGCAAAGACATTAAGGTAGCGCCCCAGGGCATTTTAAATAACATCGAGCTCCGTCACCAGAATGAGCCGGCCAGACATAAGCTACTGGATATGATCGGCGACCTGGCACTGGTAGGCGTTCCGTTACGCGGCCATATTATGGCAGCAAGGCCCGGCCACGCGGCCAATGTGGCCTTCGCTAAAAAAATTAAAACCCTGATCAAAAAGGAAAGAAGCCGAAAGCATGTAAAAATTTACGACCCGAATGCAAAGCCTGTGTATGATACCATCCAGATCATGAACATCCTGCCCCACCGGCAGCCGTTTTTGATGATCGATAAGATACTCGAGCTGACTAAGAGCCATGTAGTCGGGTTAAAAAATGTTACCATGAATGAAGAAATGTTCAGGGGCCATTTCCCGGGCATGCCGTTGTTCCCGGGGGTGCTTCAGATTGAGGCAATGGCACAAACGGGTGGCATCCTGGTATTAAATACGGTACCCGATCCCGAAAATTATATTACCTTGTTCCTTAAAATAGAAAATGCCAGGTTTAAAGCACCGGTAACGCCAGGGGATACGCTTATCTTTCATTGTAACCTGATCGCCCCTATCCGCAGGGGAATTGCACAAATGAAGGGTATTGGCATGGTTGGCGAACGCATTGTTGTGGAGGCTGAACTGATGGCACAAATTGTAAAAAAGCAAAAAACTGACGAAGAATGATCCAACCCTTAGCATACATTCATCCCCAGGCTAAAATAGCCGACAATGTGGTAATTGAACCCTTTGTAACCATACACAAAGATGTTGAGATTGGTGAAGGTTCATGGATTGGTTCAAACAGTACCATCATGGATGGCGCCCGTATCGGAAAAAATTGCCGGATCTATCCGGGAGCAGTGATTTCGGCACCTCCGCAGGACCTGAAATATCGCGGAGAACAAAGCACTGTTTCTGTTGGTGACAATACCGTGATCCGCGAATGCGTAACTTTAAACCGGGGCACAGCATTGGATAAAAACACCACTACTATCGGCGCCAATTGCCTGCTGATGGCTTATGTACACGTGGCCCATGACTGCGTTATCGGCGATAACGTGATCATTGCCAATTCAGTTCAGCTTGCCGGGCATATCAATGTATATGATTATGCTTTTATCGGCGGCACCTCAGCTGTTCACCAGTTCGTAGAGATCGGCGCGCACAGCATGATCTCCGGCGGATCTTTGGTGCGGAAAGACGTACCACCTTATACCAAAGCCGGCCGCGAACCTCTGTCTTATGTCGGTATCAATTCTGTTGGCCTGCGCCGCCGGGGATTTTCTGCTACTACTATAAATGAGATACAGGAAATTTACCGCATCATCTTTCTCAAAAAATATAATATCACCAAAGCGCTCGACATTATTGAAGCCGAATTCAACCCAACCGTTGAACGCGACGAGATTATCAACTTTGTACAAAACTCGCAGCGGGGCATTATGAAGGGGTTTGGGAACTCATAAAAAAGAGTTTGCAGTGGGCAATTTGCAGTTTGCAAAGGCTGCCAACTGCAAACAAAAAACTGCAAACTGACATGAACATCACCCTTCAAAACATTGGCCGGCGTTTTAACCGCGACTGGATCTTCAGAGGGGTGGATTATTCCTTTAATTCCGGTAGCATTTATGCGATACTTGGTTCCAACGGTTCAGGTAAATCTACCTTATTACAGGTATTGAACGGGAGCCTGGCGCCATCTGCCGGTAAAATTGATTACTTTTTTCAGACAGAGCCCATCGATATTGAGAAGGTTTACCTGCACTTAAGCATCGCAGCTCCATATCTGGAGCTGATCGAGGAATTTAGCCTTGATGAAATGATCGATTTTCACTTTAAATTCAAGACGTTTAAAGAAGGGATAGGCAAAGATGGATTGATCGAACTGTTATCATTGCCGGGCAGTAAAAACAAATTGATCAAATACTTTTCATCGGGGATGAAACAGCGGCTAAAGCTGGCCCTGGCCTTTTGTGCAGATACGCCTATGCTGATGCTTGATGAGCCTACTTCCAATTTAGATACGCAGGGGATTGACTGGTACCTTAGCCTGGTACAGCAGTTCGCAAAAAACAGGCTGACCATCATCTGCTCCAACCAGGAGCACGAATACAGCTTTTGCGACGCGATGCTGAATATTACGGATTATAAAGGAGAGATGAAAGGTAAAAGGTAAAAGGCGAAAGCTTTATGACGTTATATTTCAACTTAGTATTCATAAAAAAGGCCCGGTCTTAAAACCAAGCCTCAATATTTTACAGTCCGGCAAACCTTTCGCCTTTAACCTTTTACCACAACTATAAATACGCTTCCCGCAGCCTGATCAAATGGATCCAGTGCATCACTTTCATTACCGGGTAAACCGGATCAAACTCGAACCATTTTGCAGCAAAGTTAGGGCTATTGGGGCGTTTGTGGTGATTGTTCTGAAACAACTCGCCAAGCATCAAAAAATCAAAAGGTGTAGTGTTTTTTGATTTATCGCCATTATCAAAATTTGAATAACCGTATTTATGACCGCACCAATTAACAATAGCGCCATGAATAGGGCCCATTAAAAAGTGAATCGGCAGCAGCAAGAACATCCACCAATGGGTAGCAAAAACAATATAAAAAACCACGTAAAACGCGCCGAAAGCCAGTCGCGACAAATGTGTTGAGCCCCAGTAGTCAAGTAAACGCCATTCAGGATAATTGCCTTTAAATTGCGGTTCCGGTTCTTTTAACCGTTGTTCATAAAGCTTATAGCTTTGCGCTGTGCGCCACATCATTTGAAAAACATCCCTGAAAAAATAGGGTGAATGCGGGTCTTTCTCGGTGTCGCTGTAAGCATGGTGCTCGCGGTGCATAATAGCATAAGCGCGCGGGTTTAAAAATGATGATCCCTGGCAAATAAACGTCAGCAGGTGAAAAACACGTTCGTTAAATTTATTGGTGATAAACATTTTATGAGAAGCGTAGCGGTGCAGATAAAATGTCTGAAAGAATAAAGAAAGGAACCAATGGGCCAAAAAGAAAATTAAAATAATCACAGAAGTATTGTATAAAATAGAAATGTTTATAATCTGCCCAAAGATACAATTAAATTATTTTGAAAAGTAAAAACAAAACAGGGCGGTTTATGATCTGTTAAATGTTTGGTATATTTGAATAATGCTTAAATAAAGAACCATGGAAAATATAACAATTCCTGTTCCTCCCTATATTGCACGTGCTTTCGAGAATGCTGATACAGAAGTAAAAAGAAAAGCCGAAATATACATTAATGCCTGGCTGAGTGATTTTTTCAGCGGCAAACCTGCCAATGAACAGCTTTTTACGATCATGAAAAAAGCTACAGCAGAGGCTTCAGCTAATGGGTTAACTCAGGAAAAATTGGATGAATTATTAAAAGATGAAGCTTGAGTTTTGGGTATTTGATACCAATACATTACTGAGCGCATTGATGAATGAACATTCAATACCTGGGTTAGCTTTAAAACGGGCGAGGCAAAAAGGCGCCTTATTAGTATCATCAGAAATAGCGTCTGAATACTTTAACGTATTTTCAAGGCCTAAATTTGAGAAATATGTTTCGTTAATTACGCGCATCAGTTTTCATTGAAAATATCATTTCCAATTCCATTTCAATTGAGCCGGTAGAAAAGTTTTCGGATTGCCGCGATCCTAAAGACAACAAATTCCTTGAACTTGCAGTTACTGCAGGGGCATCCTGTATCGTAAGCGGCGACCAGGATTTACTGATTCTGCATCCTTTTAACAATATTCCCATTTTGCCGCCCGCAGATTTTTTAAAGCTTTTTTGATTTCATCCGGTATAAAAAAGAGGATGCCTGTTAAAACACCCTCCATTTTTTCTTAGTCGATTCAAACTACGCTTCACTATCCCTCAAAGCCTTGATCTGGTTATGCGATGCAATAATATCCTGCTGCTGGCGTAATAGCATTTCGATAATTTGGGGTGGCAATTCATTATCGGGCGACAGGGCGCTTTCGTAGGCTTTTTTTATTGCATCTTCGCCACGTTCACATTCTGCCAGTATTCCCATGCGATCATGGCCTGTAAAGGCTTCTTTTACATCAAGCCACATGCGGTGCAGCGCGCCATCTCCGCTCATATCCAATTCTGCTTCGCCGCCATTTTTATTGATGGCAGTGCTCAATTCATGAACATTTTCCCTGCTTTCCTCCCTTAATTGCAGAAAAAGCACCTTCAGGTCGCCATCGTTTTCTTTCAATTCATGTACAGCATGTGCAAAGCCCGCAACACGGTCGTTATTGATCTCTATCAAGTCATTTAAAACTTCAATTGATTTTTCTGTAGTTTCCATAGTAAATAGTTTTGATGTTTAGCACATCAAACAACTATCCTGCCAGATTTGAAGCACAAAGCTGAAAGCATAAAGCTGAAAGCTTCGTTTCAATGTGTAAAGTTTAAATCACAAGGCAGCTTTCCGCTTTGGACTTTCTGCCTTCAGCTTATAAAAACATTTCGGCCAGCAGTTTGTACGATTGCAGCCTGTCCTCAAAATGCTCCGTAATGGTTACCGCAATAATTTCATCCACATCGTATTCGTCCGCCAGCTGGGTTAGCCGTGTTTTCACCTGGCCGGGAGTGCCGGCAATTACTCTTTTGCGGTTATACCATATTCTTTCCTGTTCTCCTGCCGAATAGGTAACATGCTTAATATCGTCGTAACCAATTGGCACGATGCCGGCGCCCTTTTCAAACTGGTTAAAGCGGTAATCCATCAGCGCCTTGTGGCGCTCAATCTTTTCTTCATCTTCCGAACAAAAAACAAATATGGCCATATTGGCCTGTTGTTGATGCAGTTCTTCGGAAGGTTGAAAACGTTCGCGATAAGCAGCTACGGCCTGCGGCCCGCCGTTCGGGTTGATAAAATGGGCGAAAGAAAAACCCGTACCAAAATGCGCGGCAAATATGCCGCTTTGCCCGCTTGAGCTTAACAACCACATGGCCGGCACTGTTTGTACCTGCGGTATGGCCCTTATTTTTGCCATCGGCGTACCCGGGTCGCCCCTGTCATGAAAAAAGTTATTCAGATCATACAATTGCTCAATAAAATCCTGCTCGCGAAACTGGTTGGATGGGTTAAGCAAGGCAGCAGTGTGCCGGTCGGTACCCGGAGCGCGGCCCATGCCCAGGTCAATGCGACCTGGAAACAGGGCTTCCAGCATTCTGAAGTTTTCAGCTACTTTTAACGCGCTGTGATTTGGCATCATTACCCCGCCCGAGCCGATGCGGATATTTTTTGTTTTCCCTGCCAGGTGTGCCATCAGGACTTCGGGGGTTGAACCGGCAAGTGCGCCGGTATTATGATGTTCGGATACCCAAAAACGGGTGTAACCCAAGGCATCAGTAAATTTTGCCAGCTCAACGGTTTCATTTACGGCTTCTGCGGCGGTTAGCCCTTTACGTACCGGGGATTGGTCTAATACGCCGAGGTGGATCTTTTTTGTGTTCATATTATTTTACAACACAAAAATACGGAAGCGGTTGTGGAGCGATTGTAAAGTTTTATGGAATAAGAGATAATTTGACGACAGGGCATCGTGACAATTACGAATTGATGCTTAGCAGAGTGTCTTAAGTCCTGATTCAGAAAAGCATACGATTGACTTATAACTAAAGCTATGCATTGACACTAATCGATGTGGAAATCAACAATCGTCTCCGTTTCATTTAAGTAGCCGTAATAATAAGCGTCTTTTTCAATGATCCCAACATCGCCGGCAAGATAAAAATCAAAATGGGCGATATTGTAAAATCCCTGGTTATTAATATTGATCTGAAAATTAATCGCTGTGTGCGTCACGCTGGTATAAATTCTTCCCGCCTCAATCTTCGTGATACCTGTTTCAACGATGGTATTGATGGTACGCACCGGGCTGTTGTGGAGTAATGTTGTTAATGAAGGCGTACTGTTCCAGGTGTAGCCTGCATGTGCTGTATCATTCAAAATTTGCAGATCAATCATTCCGAAGGCCAGGGTGGGTTCAATCAGTTCGTAAATATGATTACCGGCAAAAAAATCGGCAATATGCGGCGAAAAAAGACGGGAAGACACCTGCACGTCATAACTTATTTTGCTGTTAAAATCGGTAGTCGCGCCGTTCAGGGTATAGGTCAGTGTGTCGTTTTTAATACCATAAATAGCTATTGGATTGGTAGCCTCCCCAAAAATCGAGTCGCGGTACCGCCAGGTGGAACCATAGGTTTGCGGAAAATAGCTATACGCTGTTAAAGGAGGTGCGGCCTTATAAGGATTTTTATTACAGCTTGAAAAACCAATTGTCAGTAAAGCCAATATGACAAATAAGTTTTTGCGCATCAGTGATCTATCAATAATTTATCGCTCAAATATTGATAATAAAAAAAATAATTCAGGGGTAAAACATTCAACATATCAACAATCAAGTAATTTCCCCTGTAAAAACCCGGTTATCAGGTTACTATCTATTAAAGCGCGGGGGCAATATCATAGCTGATAATACTTTCTTTTTCATAAATATTTCCTGATATATTGGTTGTATTTTCTATCATACCTATCCCCCTTGCAAAATAAAATTCGTAAACTGCCGAACTTTCGTATCCTCCCCCATAATCGTACTGAAGGTCAACCTCTGCATGAATAACGTTGGTAAATGTTTTCCCGCCGATGGTTCTGCTGATGTTAACTTCCTTTATCGTATTTACAGTACGCACCGGCACACTGTTCAGCAGTCCATTCACCGTGGGTAAGCTTATCCAGCTATGTCCGGCTGCGGTGGTATCATTCAAAAACTCGAATTCAATGGTTAGCCCGGCTGTTGCGTTAGAAGAGTTGGAGCCATACAGGTGGTTTTTTCTGAAAAAATAGCCGACATTTCCGCCCATTTTCTGGTACATGCTATTGGTATTATAATAGGTTTTCCCGTTGATAACGGTGGCACCAACGCCAAGTTTAACCGTAAGGGTATCACTTCCGCCTGCCCCGGTTACCAGGTATTTCCAGGTTGAATTAGACGTTAATGGAAAGTAATCGTTGTCAGTTGAATTGGTAACCGGATTTTGTTTTGAATCTTTTTTGCAACTGCTGATGAATAGGGCTGCAAATGCTAAAATAAGGGTAAAGATTTTCTTCATTAAGGTTTATTACTTACAGGTTACAATGTAAACATTGAAATGAAGAAAATATTGCGCGGAGGGAAAGAATCAAGAGTCAAAAGCCGAGAATCAGGATAAAAATTGCTACTGGCTATAAAAAAAATCAAATCTGGTTCTCTCTGTTCGTGACTCCTGGCTCTTGACTCTTGATTCTTGGCTCCTGGCTTTTATTACTCAATCGATGAAATGGTAAAGAAAAACCACCTCGCCTGTATAAGCGGGTTTTTTCTGCCCGTCAATTTCCATTTCAACACCAATGGTAGCTTTGGTGATACCCCTTAAATTAACAATAGCCACCAGTTTAGCTTTAAGCCGCACCTGGCTGTTCACTATCACGGGTTGCGCAAAACGGATACTTTCAATACTGTAATTGATCTGCATTTTAAGGTTTTGTACATCTGCTATCTGGTGCCAGAAATAAGGCAGCAGCGAAACCGTTAAATAACCATGCGCAATGGTCGCTTTAAAAGGGCTCTCTGTTTGGGCTCTTTTAACGTCGGTATGGATCCACTGGTGATCAATGGTTGCATCGGCAAACTTATCTATTTGCTCCTGCGTAATGGTATGCCAGCCTGACACACCTAACTCCTTACCTAAGTAGCTTTCAAACTCGGGGTAATTTTTTATAATTATCATAGGGTCTCTGTTTGTTTCGGGTAATTACAAACGCGCTGTAAAAATAGCAAAGCGAATGGCATTTTAAAACAACCTGGTAAAACCGTTTGATTTTTTTAATAATAACGCGATATGGGATTCGATGTTCTTATTGCACCTCCATCTATTTTCCTGTAGCTTTAGGCATAAAATTGTGCAAAAAATAACTTTTATAAGTTTATTTAACTGTATAATTCATTATTGTTTGGGTTTCATCAACAGCGCCGCCGGGCACGCTTGAATCCATTTCAATAATGCCGATGCCTTTAGCCATAAAGTAGTCGTAAATTGAGTTGGTTTCAAAACCGCTACCTGTATTGTACTGCAAGTCTACCCGGGTATGGATCACTCCCGAAAAACTTTGTCCGCCGACTACTTTCGTAATGTTTTTTTCAACTGTGGTATTGATTATCCTCATCAGCGGCACGTCAACGCCGCCAATGGTGGTTACAGCTGCGGTAAAAGAATGGCCCACAGCCAACGAATCGTTTAATAAAACCACATCAATATTGGTTGCATAAATATCGCCTCCAATGGTATAACGCTCCACATAAAGGTGGTTGGCTTCATAAAAATTCTCAACTATCGTTTTATTAAAATGCGAAACACCGGTGGCCGTAAAAAAATCGGCACCGTTTATTCTGGTTGTTGAACCTGTCATTTTTATGCTGATGGTATCAGTATAGCCTGCAACCTGTGCGTAATAATCCCAGGATGAACCTGCGGTAACCGGCAGGTAAGAGTCAGCTGATGACGGTGCAACCGGAGAATTACCTGAACTTTTTTTGCAGCCTGTAAAAAAGAACGCAGGCATAACCAGGACGGCAAGCAGAGATATCTTTTTCATAACAGATAAAATTGGCTAATCAAATCTAATTACTTATTTGATATTAAGGCAATTAACCAATAGAAATTTTATATATTATTAGCCGCGCAGACTTGCCGCCTGTTATCCTAAAAAATCGGGCGGATAAACTTTCTGGCCATATTTTTCTGCAATTTTTACCAGTTGTCCGATGCTTTCGGCATCCATTGGCGGTGGCGGTAAAAATGTGCCCGGCTCAATCGGCGTACCGATGGCGATGAACATTTCTTCGAGTCCTGAAGGAATCACGGTACATAGCAGATGAGCGAGGGTGTCCGATTTATTTTTAAAGCAATGAATGATGCCCCCCTTTGGAATAACAACATAAGAACCTTTTGTGGCGATATAGGTGGAGACTTCTGATTTCACCTCAATTTCGCCTTCAATTATATAAAAGGTTTCCTGAAAATCCGGGTGCGAATGAGGCCCGGGGCCACCGCCCGGCGGTACCAGCATATCAATAGTTGCAAATGCCCCGCCTGTTTGCTTACCCGAGGCCAGGATACGGTAGGTGTCGCCAACTACTGAAATATTTTCCCCTTCATTGGCGCTAAAGGTTATTGGTGCAGGTTTTGTATTTTCCATAGTGTTTTTAATAGATGATATAAAGATATGGACTTGCAAACACAGTTGTGCCGGCAATAATCAAATAGCTATTAATTGCAGGAATGCGGCATTTCTGATATTTACATATTGGGGCGAAGTAAATTTCCTGATGTCAGTTTCTAAAATGGCCTTTAGTTCACGTTGAATAGCTTTTAGCGTAATAGTGGTTTTAGTTGCGGTGTTTTTCATAATACGGGTTTTTAAGTTGTGCTGATATAAGGATAAAAATTGTGCCATAACCCTTATATAGCAGGCCCATCAATCCAGCCGGTAAAAGTGTATCCTATTGAGGGCATTGATTAGGTGATTTTCATAAAAAACGAGAATATAGGGTCATAATAGTTAAGGGGCAGAGGCATTAGTATTTGGAAGTTGTGAACCGGCGACAAACGATTTATTCGAGGATAGCTAAAGCCAGCCTGACAATATCGTCAAACACTGTTTTATCGGTCGTTGATTTTGCCGTTACCCGGATGCCTTTTACCGTGTTAAAGGTAAACCGGGCCAGCGCCCTGGCATCCTGCCGGTTGGTAATTTCGCCTTTATCCTGCCCTTTTTTGATCACGTGGTAAAAAGCATCTTCCACCTGCTGGTCATTGGCGCAAACAATTTGACTAACTTCCTTATCGTGCGGGGCGACTTCAACCTCGGCGTTTACCATAAAACAACCTTTATGTTTTTGGTCGCCCAGCAATCCATCTATTATATATTCAAGCAGGTTTTTTATGATCTCTTTTGATGATGCGCCACTGTTTATGATCGCACCAACTTTACCAGAGCCTTCATTTTGATAGCTTTCCAATGCCTTCATAAACAGCGTATGTTTGTCGCCATAGGTGTCATAAAGGCTTGAACGGCTGATGCCGAGCCCGTCAACCAGGTCCTGCATCGAGGTACCGTTATATCCTTTATGCCAAAAAATATCTATGGCTTTACCCAGCACTTCATTTTCATCAAAATCTTTTGTTCTTGCCATAATGCGGAATAGCCTTGCCTGTAATTAAGCAAAGCTATTCAATTTTAGTAAGAGTCAAGAATCAAGAGCCAGGATTGATGTGCAAATGTGCAGATTTCAGATGTGCAGATTGTTAAAATTTATCGGCACCTTAAATCCTCGCCATTTTCTTTTTCATCTTGACTCCTGGTTCTTGACTCCTGGTTCTTTCCTCAAATTACCGCACCCCGCCGCCGGCCAGCAAGGTTTCGCCGGTTAACCAGCGTGATTCTTCGGACGCCAGGAATACGGCCACCAGCGCGATATCTTCGGGCTGGCCTATACGGCCCAGCGGTGCGATACGCTCTTGTTCTGCCTGGAAATCACTGCCGATAAAGCCGGCACTATGCGTACCTTCTGTTTCAACCATGCCCGGGTTGATGGAGTTTACCCTGATCTTCCTTGAACCAAGCTCTTTAGACAATACATGGGTAATGGCATCAATTGCGCCTTTTGTGGCGGTATAAACAGAACTGCCAGCCGGGGCAATACTGCTCGCCACCGAACCGATGTTGATGATACTTCCGCCATCCTGGTTAAAGGTTTTAAGTGCACCCTGGGTGGCCAGCAACAATCCTAATACATTGGTATCGAATTGATGGTGAAAATCTGCTTCGTTGATCTGCTCAATCGCTCCAAACTTGTAAACGCCGGCGTTATTCACCAGGATGTCTACCGCGCCAAAGGCTTTGGTGGTTTCGGCAAAAAGGCGGGTTACGTCTTCTGCTTTGGATACATTACCCTGTACAGCGATAGCTTTACCGCCGTTGGCGACGATCTCTGCCACTACTTTATCCGCACCAGTCTTTGCGGACGCATAATTTACCACCACGGAAGCCCCTTCGGCCGCCAGGCTTTTGGCTATACCTGCGCCAATCCCTTTGGATGCCCCTGTTATTACTGCTACTTTGTTTGCTAACTTTTTCATGTTGTATAGGATTAATTTTCAATATTTGGAATAATCGTTCCGCAAACATAAATGTATTTTGGAACGAACGTTCCGTTTTATTTAAAAAATTAGGCAGGAATGACAAAAGGCTTCTTGGAGGATATTGAGTTTTTGAGAAAGACATCGTCCAGGGGCATCGCAATCCGTAGTTTGATGCCGACGACATTGTAAGTGCCCCTCCCAAAAACAATTTCGGATTTTCCAACGATTATATTAACTTAAACCCCACAAATAAACCGTCATGAAAAAGCTTATCGTATTCCTTTTCCTTGTAATATGTGGTATCGCCAGGGTTCAATCCCAATCGATGCAGGATACTGTTAGCAGTGAGGACAAACTTTATGCCCTTTCGATGATCTGGAAAGAGGCTGACTATAACTTCGCGTTTTTCGACCGGCAGCCCCAGTTAAACTGGGATAGCCTATACCGGGCGTACATTCCAAAAATCCTTAAAACCAAAAACGTACTGGAGTACTTCAGGGTATTAAGCAGCTTTACCAAACAGCTAAAAGACGGACATACTTCGGTAATGACTCAACAATTTTATTGGAACGAAATCGACTCACCTCCGGTTGAAGCGATATTATACCAGGGCAAACGATATGTGACCGCGGTTGAAGTGTCGCTGAAGGACAGTATCCCCGTCGGTTCCGAAATTGTGAAGTTTAACGGGCAAAACTGGAACGATTTTTCGGCGGGCGAAGGCTGGTTTTATTTTAACAATACGCCGCTAACCCTTTCAATCATCACCCCTGAAAAAAAAGCCACGAACGTAACTATTCTTCGAAACCAAAATCTGCTGTTCAGGGCGCATACCCTTAAATGGTACCCGGTACAGGCACAATCCGCTAATTTTGATTTTAAATACCAAAGCCTGTCGCCAAAAATTGCTTATGTGGCCATCAATACCTTCGGCGATTCGACCATGGTTGACAGCTTTAAAAAAGTATTGCCGCAGCTGAGGAAGCACAAAACCCTTATCTTTGATATCCGCAAAAATAGCGGCGGGAACGACGATTATGCCATACAAATTGCCAAATACCTTACCGGCAAGCCGTTTATGCTAGGGCCGCAATGGCGCGCCCGCACCAGCAACGCGGCCAAGCGCGCCTGGGAATCTGCCGACAAAGTGCTGTACAAGAAAGATGTAAAAACCCTCTATTTATCCCGAGACAGTTGGGAGGTCCACCCCAGCGACACCATCAGCATCGCCGATACTTTAAAGCGGTTAAACATGCCTGTTTTCATCCTGACCTCGGCAAATACAGCTTCGGCCGCCGAAGATTTTTTGATCTACCTGCTCGGCAGCAAAAATGTAACAAGGGTGGGCCAAACCACGGCGGGCACATCCGGGCAGCCTGAATTTTTTGAAATACCCAAAGGATTTACGGTCAGGATCTGTGCCAAACGCGATGCACTGCCCAACGGGACCGATTATATCAACATCGGTATTAAACCCGATGTACCGGTTGAACCATTTGTAAGTTTAAAAGGTGAGGTTAAAGATGTGGAGATGGAAAAGTCGCTGAAATTGATCAAAACGGGGATGCTAAAGAGTAAATAAGCGAAGACAGAGCTCCCGGGCATGCATACACCTGTTATTACTTTTTTATTTCATAACACAACTCCACCATGCCATTTTTGTAAGCGGTAACATCCTGAAGGTGCAATTCCTGCTCCTGTCCTGCATGGTCAAAAAACGGGGTTCCGTCGCCTAACATAATGGGTACAATGGATAGCCTTATTTCGTCTGCAAGTTTTAAGCGGATGAACTCCCGCGCAAGCTTTGCGCCGCCCGCCAGCCAAACATTTTTATACTTTGGTTTCAGTTGTCCATTCACCAATTTTTCCAGGTCGCCTGTATAAACTTCAATATTGGGCCGCTCAACGGGCAGGTTTCTGTGCGTTACTACAATGGTTGGCAAATCGCCATAAGGCCAGCCATGTGCTTTTGAAAGTTCAAGGGCATGTTCGTAAGTCCGGGACCCCATTATATAGCAATCTATCGATTTCAGAAAATCGCCCATTTCCTTTTCACTAACAGTAACACCTTTCTCGTAGCGATCAGTAGTCTCAAACCACGAAACGCTATTGTCTTTTTTGGCGATATAGCCATCAAGACTTGAAACCATATGTACCGTTAGTTTAAAGGTATTTGCGGCCATTTTTTTTACCATTGGTTAATTGAATGTTTTATGCAGATCATAAATTAAAAATACAATACTTAAATCCGGAATGCAAAAGTAAAGTGTGGATCGCTCAACATTCCGCCATATCAAAGCTTATTTGTATCTTTAATTTAATTTATGATAAGAATTTTAAAACCCCTTATTGCCGGCGTATTATGCTGTTTGCTGCTACCTGCCATGGCGCAACAAAAAAGCCAGTATGTAAAAATTGAAACTGCACAGGGCTATTGCGTTGTGAAGCTTTATAATGAAACCCCGGTACACCGCGATAATTTTATCAAACTGGTTAAAGCGCATTATTTTGACGCTACTACCTTTAACCGGATCTTGAAGGGTTTCGTTATACAGGGCGGCGACCCGGATTCCCTTTACGATAAGTCAAAAACCTTAAAGCCCGAGCAAAAATGGATCCAACCCGAATTTAACCCGGCTTTGTTCCATAAACGGGGCGCCCTGGCCATGGGCCGCGATGATAATAAAGACAAAGCATCATTTACCACCCAGATCTACTTTGTCGACGGTAAAGCCTATTCCAACGAACAACTGGACATCATTGAAAAAAAACTTGGCCTGCATTTCACCGAAGCCCAGCGCGAAACCTACCGCACCATCGGCGGCACACCTTTTTTAGACCAGAATTATACCGTGTTTGGCGAAATTGTTAAAGGAATGGATTTTATTGACAAAGTAACTGCCGTAAAAGTTAATAAAGACGGCAACCCGGATAAAGAAGTGTGGATGAAAATTACCGTGCTAACGGACAAGGATATGCTAAAAGAACTTAAATTGATGTGAAGGTAAATTGAGCTAAGGCTATTACCTGCGAATAATCGGAGACATTGGTTCGAGGCATTGTCCCCATTAGTTAGTAGTTTTGGGCAGTAGTTTTTAAAGTTTCCATTTTGCCGATACCCCATTAATACAGCGCCCAAATATGTCTTCCCCTGCCCTAACAGATAACTGGACCGTTACCTGGAATTTACGTTACAAACGCTATCAGCTGATTACCGGCACCGCAATCATGCTTGCCATAATTTATGCCTTACCTTTCTTTTTTGGCTACCTTCAAAAAAGGCAGGGAGTAGTGTTAAACGACTGGCTGCTGGCACGCGTCCCGCCGCATAATGTATCGGTTTTAATTTTTACGCTGATCTGGGGGATGGCTTTATTGACCATCACCAGTACCATCAAAAACCCTTCCATTTATATCACCTTTTGCTGGACGTATATATTCATTTATATCGTGCGTTTCGTCACCCTCAGCCTGGTCGCGCTTAACCCGCCTCAAGGCATAATCCTTTTGACAGACCCGGTCAACAGCGCTTTTTACCACAACGCCGTGATTACCAAAGACCTGTTTTTTTCGGGGCACACCGCTACAATGGTTACAATTTTTTTATGCCTTGAAAAACGAACAGATAAAATAATAGCGCTGATCGCCGCTATTGCTGTTGCCTGTTTATTGCTTTTACAGCACGTGCATTATACCATCGATGTTTTGGCAGCGCCGGTTGTGGTTTATGCCTGTTACCGTTTAACCCGTTATCTTTTTTTTAATGGCAGGATTCAACCAGATTCTTTGGCTTTATCAGGCGAGAAGGTAAACGTATAGGATCAGGGCATAATGATCCGTAGTTTCGAAAGTCCCGGATAGCGGATAAATTATTTTCCTTTTACCCTGTACGTATTATTTCCGTATCTTTGTCTTAAGAAAATAGCGGATCATGGAAAAGCAATTAACACTTTCAGAAAAAGCCAGGTTTGATGCCAAAATACCAAAAGTACAGAAAGAACTTTTTGAGTATGCGGCCAGTTTGGGCGGGTTTAGAACGCTGACCGATTTTATCATTAACGCGGTACAGGAAAAAGCCAATACCATTATCCGTGAACACAACACCATTTTAGCCTCTGAAAAAGACCAGGAGATATTTTTTAATGCGCTGATGAACCCGCAAGGCCCGAATCGAAAATTGCGGGATGCTGCCGAACGTTATAAATTATTCATACAGGAGAATAAATGAGCGTTAAATTAGACCTGCTGAATCCGACATTAAATAAAAAGGATTTCAGCTGCGGCAAAGATCTGCTGGATAAATATCTGCATACACAGGCAAGCCAGGATGTTAAACGCAAGCTATGCGTAGTTTTCGCCCTATTTGAGAACACTACCATAAAAGGTTATTATACGCTCTCAAACGCATCTGTCCCCGCTGAACTGATGCCTGAAGCCATTAAAAAGAAGATGCCGGGATCTTATACCGCACTTCCCGTTACACTACCCGGAAGATTAGCAGTCGATATAAAATATAAAGGACAAGGATTAGGTGGCCTACTTTTGTTAGATGCACTGAAAAGAAGTTTTACCGTCGCGGGTGAAAGTTTAGGATCCATTGGCGTTGTTGTTGACCCTTTAGACGACGAGGCAACCGCATTTTACGAAAAATTTGGATTTATCCTGCTACCGGACAGCGGAAAGATGTTCCTGCCGATGGCTGATATTGCGCAGTTGGGTTTATAGCCAGATCAATATATCCCTTTTGCCAATCCGCGGGTTTTCCGGTCAAAAAACAACCAGGCCAGCTTGTTTATTAGCGGCCAGTTTGATAGTTGAGACGAAGTCTCAAGGCATAGTCGTCCGTAGTTCGGAAACTACGGACATCAGAAGGGTTATTTTCAGATTATCAATTCAATTGGAAATTAGGAACATCGGTATTGCTTAAACGGCAAGGCGGTGTTGAGACGAAGTTTCAAGGCATTTCGTCCGTAGTTTGGAAAATACGAACATCGGGGCAATTAATCTTTATCTTTAAAAGCGGGGTTATTCGCTATCAGGCGGGAATGATGATGAACGGTAAGGATTTCGATCAGTTGTTCAGTTTTAAAACGATATATGATCAAATAATTTCTGAACACCAGTTGTCGTGCTTCTACCGATTTATAACTGAATGGCGTTCCCAATTCCGGGAAATAATAAAGGCGATTTATCGCTTCTATAATCAGCCGCTTTTCCAGGTTCGCATATTTAATTGAACCCTGTGCTATAAAATCCACAATTTCCTGCAGATCCTGCTTCGCGACCGGTAAAATTTGTATAGCGACTAATTTTCTTTTAGCCATGCTGTTTTAAAATCTTCCCAATCTTCACCAAGCCCTTGTTCCGACTCTTGTAAGGCTTGTTCAATTTTGGCAGAGATCAATATTTTGTCAAATACTTCCTCCACATCTACCTTATCGGGCATCGTATCCAAAATATGCTGTAATTCACCTTTAGTAATCTCCATAAAAATCCGGTTTGTTAGTTCGGCTGTTTATACAAATTTACTTTTAAGTTTTTAGGTGTGCAAATGCGCTTGATTTTAATTAATACAGCGCTTAAATTCATAACCAATTCCAATGGAGACGCAGTCCCCAGGCATATTCGTCCGTAGTTTGGAAAGTGCGGACATAGGACTGATAAAAAAACAGAACTAACGAATTTAATGCCCGCCGCTTTCGGCCTCTTTAACTGCTACTCCCAGTGTTGCTGTAGCAACACTTAAAATGGTGGCTATTATTTGGGTGGCGGCCGCCTGCTGCGTGATATACATTTGCTGCTGCGCGGTTACTGCGTTTTGGTACGACTGTCCGACGGCCTGTAAAACGGCAGAGTCAAGCATAGCCTCGGTAGGCGTAATCTTCGTTGGGGAACTATTTGGCTGACCTGCTGCGTTCTGAACGTCGGAAAGCGCCTGCTGCGCGGTGTCTGCAAGCTTTTGCTTTCCCCTGGCAGTGTCAACGTTTGCAACAGCTATCGCCGCTTTGCAAAGTGCGATCAGCTCACTAAAGGCGTGCACGGTCATTTCAATAGCGCCATTGAGCTGGCCGCTGAAAACCGCATTTTCCATTTCGAGCGTTTGGGTAAATGCCCGGCTCGTTTCAATAATTTGTTCGGGAAGTGTGTTTGTTGAATCTGGCATAACTAAAGTATTTAGGTTTTTTTATTACGGATGAACGAAGATAGCGGGTTATGGTCAGATTATCAATTCAACTTGAAATTAGGAACATCGGTTTTGCTAAAACGGCAAGGTGGTGTTGAGACGAAGTCTCCAGGCATAGTCGTCCGTAGTTTGGAAACCACGCACAGCAGGCAGCCAAATAGCCTACTGCATATCATATTTTATATTAGCAATCAGATTCTTATATTTATAAAATATTTCCTGAACACTTATAAATGAAAAAAATCCTTTTTTTATTGCTGATAGCGCCACTTTTTCCTTTCGCGCAACAGAATGCCCCCGCAGCGCCAAAATTAGGGCCCCATCCGATTTTTATTGTCGATAGCGTAAAATTAACACATGATCAATTTATGGCCTTCGACCCCAATACTGTTGCACGCCTAACTGTTTTAACCGATACGGATGCGACCAACTACTACGGAACTTCGGCCAAAGACGGTGTCGTGCTGATTCAAACAAAGGCTTTTGCCCGAAATCACTATATAGCCTTCCTCCGTAAAAAATCCGCTGCATACGACAGCCTCTATACCATCACTAAAAGCGATACCACCTTTCAGTATATTATTAACGACAAGGTGAAAACCCACGATTTTGAAGGGGACTTGGCCACATTGGATGATTGGCTGTTTATATCGCTTGACGTACTTACCGAAGAGCAGCTTAAAACTAAATATAACATTACCGGAAAAAAATATGGGATATTGATAGAAGCCAAACGCCCCCAAAACCTTTTTAACTGGGATAAAAAGTTTTAGGGCTGGTAAAAACTCGTTTTGTTAATTACGAAATCTCAAAGCATAGTCGTCCGTAGTTGCGAAACAACGAACAGTGGGCACCGGGGATAAGTTATTTAATAAAGAAAATTATCCATCAAGCCTGATATTAGAATAGTATATTTGGATGAATAATAAAGAATATGACCTATAACCAAGAATATTTAATATCGATCATCCAAGATCGAATTGAAGAAAGTATTAACCTTGAATTTAAAGGCGCTGGCGCGTTAGAACGACAAGATAATAAGGTTAAAGAGATATCAAAAGACATATCTGCATTTGCAAATTCCGCTGGCGGGATAATCATTTATGGGCTAAAGGAAGACAATATTAACAAGCATCTTGCATCGTCAATTGAGCCAATAGAACGAAAATTGATCTCAAAGGAATGGCTCGAGCAAATCATACAGAGCAATATTCAACCAAGAATTGAGGACATTCAGATTTATCCCATTGAAATTGACGGTGATGTCGAAAAAGTCGTCTATTTAATTAACGTAGGTAAAAGTTCAACCGCTCATCAAGCCAACGACCATAAATATTACCGTAGATATAATTTCATTTCGGTGCCTATGAATGATTATGAGGTACGAGACGTATTTAATAGACCCAAGCATCCAAAGCTTCTAATAGAATTTGAGATATGGTATAATGAATTTAATGGAACGAGAGAATATCGTTTGTTAACTTTTGCAAAAAACGCAGGGGTTGTGTTATGCAATTATATAAATTGTTATATTATGTTTCAAACCAAACGCTTAAAAAGTGAACATATTCCATCATCTACACAAATGAGTGAGTTCTTTGGTGATAATACAGTTAGGGACATTGTTGATGTAAAAATGACAATGCCAGGGCAGCCTCCTATTTATAAATATGGACCGTCAAGATTCGATCCGTTGTTACCGCGCCTGCGAACTAAGCTTGATACCAAAGAAATAATACTTAATCATTATTATCGGGATGAAAACAGTCAAATAGAATGGACAGTATATGGCGATAATGCGGAGCCAACTTCAGGTATAATAGGTTTTCGCGATATACCTACTATCTGGAAATAATTCATTTTATAACAAAAAAATGCCCGACCTAACGCTATATAGTGTCTTAAAAAACACCTGCTTTTTAAGACAGGACCTCATGTCTCGTGACATCAGAGGGACTATCGGGCAGATTTACAGATTATTAGTTTTGATTATTTGTATTTCAGTAACTTAGAAAGCACATTTAGTAACTAAATCATCCTCCTCCTCGCGCGAGAATCCGCGTAAAGGCCGAAAGCGCCCGGCTTCTCGTGCTCCACTGATAGGTTCGCCACCAGGAAATTAACAAAAATTATTATAACGTATGTTAAAAGCCACGCCGTTCGTGCGCCATTTATTTAAAATATTTTCCAATTCGATATATCTGTTGTATCCCCTGACCACGAAGCGATTTTGATAAGTTTCATCATTGCTTCCTGTTACAGATATCTTGTTGCCTAACATATTGCCTAAGGTCTTTATGCTGGCAGTGGCGACTTGCAGGTCTATCTCCTTTGCTTCATTTAACGCAATTTTAACGCCATTAATTACCAAATGATCGTCCGCCAGCACCAATTCACCAACTTTATAATAGGTCCTGACGATGCCCGTACTCATTAGCAATACAAAGCCCATGGAGGTAAAACAGGCAATAATGATCAGTGCATCAAAAAGAGGTTCCAAAGGCGTTTTATACTGAACGTTATATACACCGCATAAGCCAAGAACTATAGCGCTTACAATAGTTATTGCTAAGCCTGTATAAAATAGTCTTGTCCGTTTAATAAACACATCGAAAGTTACGCTCATGATCTATAATTAAAAAGACACAGGATTTTAATGCCGGATAAAAGTAGTAAATTAAATAGTTCGCTAAACACTTCCCTTCCCCAATGAACGAACCGACGAAGGAGTTCATGGATGCGTTTAAAGAACAAATTATAACAGTTATAATCGTCCGGGCCACGGCTTTTACCTTTCCGCCGGGAGACGCGAAGTATCGCGTCTCCTATGATGAAAATATAGCCGTTTAGCGGGTAAACGTTCTTGAAAGAGATACAATAGGTTACATAAAGTTATATTTTAAAAATGATTTATCAAAGCGCAGCCATGTTTTATTAACTTTCATGTGCAGATCAGAA